>NZ_DASWTG010000001.1:0-18568 GCF_036402235.1 Sphingomonas sp.
GGCGCCGACGTCGCGGAGGTCGGCCAGGTGATCTCGGTCGGCGACGGCATCGCGCGCGTCTACGGCCTCGACAAGGTCCAGGCCGGCGAGATGGTGGAGTTCCCGGGCGGCGTGAAGGGCATGGCCCTCAACCTCGAGAGCGACAACGTCGGCGTCGTCATCTTCGGTGACGACAGCGCCATCAAGGAAGGCGACACGGTCAAGCGCACCGGCGCCATCGTCGAGACCAACGTCGGCAAGGGCCTGCTCGGCCGCGTCGTTGACGCGCTCGGCAACCCGATCGACGGCAAGGGCCCGATCAAGGATGCGCAGCGCAAGCGCGTCGAGGTGAAGGCGCCCGGCATCATCGCGCGCAAGTCCGTGCACGAGCCGATGCAGACCGGCCTCAAGGCCATCGACAGCCTGGTGCCGGTCGGCCGCGGCCAGCGCGAGCTGATCATCGGCGACCGCCAGACCGGCAAGACCGCGGTCGCGATTGACACCTTCCTGAACCAGAAGACGGTGAACGCTACCGGCGACGAGTCGAAGAAGCTCTACTGCATCTATGTCTGCATCGGCCAGAAGCGCTCGACCGTCGCGCAGTTCGTCAAGGTGCTCGAAGAGCAGGGCGCGATGGAATACTCCATCGTCGTCGCCGCCACCGCGTCCGATCCGGCGCCGATGCAGTTCCTCGCGCCGTTCGCCGGCTGCGCCATGGGCGAATATTTCCGCGACAACGGCCTGCACGCCCTGATCGCCTATGACGACCTGTCCAAGCAGGCCGTCGCCTACCGCCAGATGTCGCTGCTGCTGCGCCGCCCGCCGGGCCGCGAAGCCTATCCGGGCGACGTCTTCTATCTCCACCGCCGCCTGCTGGAGCGCGCGGCGAAGCTCACCGACGCCAACGGCAACGGCTCGCTCACCGCGCTGCCGATCATCGAGACCCAGGCGGGCGACGTGTCGGCCTATATCCCGACCAACGTGATCTCGATCACCGACGGCCAGATCTTCCTCGAGACCGACCTCTTCTTCGCGGGCATCCGCCCGGCGATCAACGTCGGCCTGTCGGTGTCGCGCGTCGGTTCGTCGGCGCAGACCAAGGCGATGAAGAAGGTGTCGGGCTCGATCAAGCTCGAGCTCGCCCAGTATCGCGAGATGGCGGCGTTCGCCCAGTTCGGCTCGGACCTCGACGCCTCGACCCAGAAGCTGCTCAATCGCGGCGCGCGCCTGACCGAGCTGCTCAAGCAGCCGCAGTTCAGCCCGCTGCCGTTCGAGGAGCAGACCGTGTCGATCTTCGCCGGCACCAGCGGCTATCTCGACAGCGTGCCGACGCAGGACGTCGTCCGCTACGAGGCCGCGATGCTCGCCGAGATGCGCTCGAAGCACGCCGGCATCCTCAAGGACATCCGCGACAGCAAGGACCTGAGCGACGCCACCAAGGCCAAGCTCAAGGACGCGCTCGAAGCGTTCGGCAAGACGTTCGCGTAATAGCCGTCACCCCAGCGAAAGCTGGGGTCTCCCGCCGCGGGCGAGCGGCTTGTGGCACGAGATCCCAGCGTGCGCTGGGATGACGAGGTTGAAGGAAGACGATGGCTAGTTTGAAAGCCCTCAAGGTCCGCATCGGCTCGGTGAAGTCGACGCAGAAGATCACCAAGGCGATGAAAATGGTCGCCGCCGCCAAGCTGCGCCGCGCGCAGGAAGCGGCCGAGGCCGGGCGTCCCTATGCCCAGCGCCTCGAAGCCGTCGTCGCCTCGCTCGCCAGCAAGGTGACGATCAGCGAGGCCTCGCACAAGCTGCTCGCCGGCACCGGCAAGGATCAGGTCCATCTGTTCGTCGTCGCGACCTCGGACAAAGGCCTCGCCGGCGCGTTCAACACCAACATCGCCCGCCTCGCGCGCCGCCGCGCGCTGGAGCTGGCGGCCGAAGGCAAGACGGTCAAGTTCTACACCATCGGCAAGAAGGGCCGCGCGGTGCTGAACCGCCTGTTCCCGAAGGACATGCACCATTCGATCGAGCCGGGCGACCTCGGCAAGCTCGTCTTCGCCGATGCGCGCGGCTATGCCGACGATCTGATCGCCCGCTTCGAGGCCGGCGAGTTCGACGTCGCGCACCTGTTCTACTCGAACTTCAAGTCGGTGCTGACGCAGGAGCCGACCGAGCAGCAGATCATCCCGGTCGCGATCCCCGCGGCGCCGGAGGGCGATGCCGCCGCTTCGGCCGTCACCGAATACGAGCCGGGCGAGGAAGAGATCCTCGCCGACCTGCTCGGCCGCAACGTCGCGATCCAGCTCTACCGCGCGATGCGGGAGAACGCCGCGTCGGAGCAGGGGTCGAAGATGACCGCGATGGACAACGCCACGCGCAACGCCGGCGACCTGATCAAGCGCCTGTCGATCCAGTATAACCGCGCCCGTCAGGCCGCGATCACGACCGAGCTGGTCGAGATCATCTCGGGCGCCGAGGCGCTCTAAGTCGATGCGTAGCGCCGCCCTCCTCCTCTTCGCCGCGACCGCACTCGCGGGCTGCAATGCGCAGCCCGGCGGGTCGAACGCCGCTGCGCCGGAGAATGCGGCGGTGGAGAAGGCAGGGGACCTCAGGCCCGCCTTCACCTTTCCACCGGAGACGATCGCAAAGCTCAACCAGTTCGGCTACCGTCTCGATAACTATCGGAGACAGGCCGACGAGAGCTTCGCGGCGAAAGGTGCGGCGATCACCCTCTCGCAGTCGGATGCCACACATCCGAACAGCGGGACGGTCGAAGTAACCGGCAAGATAGCGGCGACGATCGAGCATATTACCTTTGTGCTCGCGCTCACCGACGACGCGAATTCAGATACCGCGAAGCAGCGCTTTACCGACATCGTCAACGCCTTCCTGTTTCAGTATGGCGTCAAAGACAAAGTTACGCTCGACGCGATCGCCAAGGCGGTCGTCAACGAGCGGGACGCCAGCGGCCTGATCGGGAACTTCCCGGTGGCCGTCGCGGTGGAGAAGGACAAAAGTCCCCGCCGCATCGCCGTGACTTTCCAGCGACTGCCCGTTACGGCCCCGGCCGAAGCGGCGGTGCAGAACACCCAGCAACCCTGATCGAAGCATTCGCCAAGCAAGGACAATAGACATGGCAACCGCAGCCCCCGCAGAAAAGCCCGCCCGGAAGCCCCGCGCGGCCAAGCCCAAGGCAGACGCCACCGTCGCCGCGGCGCCCGTCGCCGCAGCCGGCACGGGCCGCATCGCGCAGGTGATCGGCGCGGTCGTCGACGTGGCGTTCGACGGCGAGCTGCCGGCGATCCTCACCGCGCTCGAGACCGACAATAACGGCAACCGCCTCGTGCTCGAGGTCGCCCAGCATCTCGGCGAGAACACCGTCCGCACCATCGCGATGGACTCGACCGAGGGCCTGACCCGCGGCCAGGCGGTGACCAACACCGGCGCGCAGATCCAGGTGCCGGTCGGCCCGGCGACGCTCGGCCGCATCCTCAACGTCGTCGGCGAGCCGATCGACGAGCGCGGACCCGTAGCGACCGACCTCAAGGCGCCGATCCATGCCGAGGCCCCGCTGTTCGTCGACCAGTCGACCGAGAGCGCGATCCTCGTCACCGGCATCAAGGTCATCGACCTGCTCGCCCCGTACGCCAAGGGCGGCAAGATCGGCCTGTTCGGCGGCGCCGGCGTCGGCAAGACCGTGCTCATCCAGGAGCTGATCAACAACATCGCCAAGGGCCATGGCGGCACCTCGGTGTTCGCGGGCGTCGGCGAGCGCACCCGTGAGGGGAACGACCTCTATCACGAGTTCCTCGACGCGGGCGTCATCGCCAAGGATACCGACGGAAATGCGATCAGCGAAGGCTCGAAGGTGGCGCTGGTCTATGGCCAGATGAACGAGCCGCCGGGCGCCCGCGCCCGCGTCGCGCTGTCGGGCCTGACGATCGCCGAGTATTTCCGCGACGTCGAAGGCCAGGACGTGCTCTTCTTCGTCGACAACATCTTCCGCTTCACCCAGGCGGGCGCCGAGGTGTCGGCGCTGCTCGGCCGCATCCCGTCGGCCGTGGGCTACCAGCCGACCCTGTCGACCGACATGGGCGCGCTGCAGGAGCGCATCACCTCGACCAACAAGGGCTCGATCACCTCGGTGCAGGCCGTGTACGTCCCCGCGGACGATTTGACCGACCCGGCGCCGGCGACTTCGTTCGCCCACCTCGACGCGACCACGGTTCTCAACCGCGCGATCTCGGAGCTGGGCATCTACCCGGCGGTGGACCCGCTCGACTCGACCAGCCGCGTGCTCGAGCCGCGCGTCGTCGGCCAGGAGCATTACGACACCGCGCGTGCCGTCCAGTCGATCCTGCAGAAGTACAAGTCGCTGCAGGACATCATCGCCATCCTCGGCATGGACGAGCTGAGCGAAGAGGATAAGCTCACGGTCGCCCGTGCGCGGAAAATCCAGCGCTTCCTCAGCCAGCCCTTCCACGTCGCCGAGGTCTTCACCGGCATCCCCGGCGCGTTTGTGCAGATCGAGGACACGATCAAGTCGTTCAAGGCGGTGGTCAACGGCGAGTATGACCACCTGCCCGAAGCGGCCTTCTACATGGTCGGCGGAATCGACGACGTCGTTGCCAAGGCCAAGAAGCTGGCCGCCGAAGCGTGATCCTGCCTAAGCCCCTCCCTTCAGGGGAGGGGTTGGGGTGGGGCAGTTGTGATAGGGTGGAGAGCGTGAATACGTCCCCACCCCAACCCCTCCCCTGAAGGGGAGGGGCTAGGAAGAAGAAAAATGCCGCTTCACTTTGAACTCGTCACCCCGGAACGCCTCGTCCGCTCGGAGGAAGTCCATATGGTCGTCGTTCCCGGCACCGAGGGCGACTTCGGCGTGCTGGAGGGCCATTCGCCCTTCATGTCCACGATCCGCGACGGCAATCTCGAAATCTACAAGACCGCGGGCAACAACGCGCCCGAGATCGTCCGCATCGAAGGCGGCTTCGCCGAAGTGAACGAGAACGGCCTGACGGTCCTCGCCGAAAAGGCCGAGTAAGCCGGTTCGCCCGGACGAAATGAAGAAGGCCGCGGGGCGACCCGCGGCCTTTTTGCGTTCACCGCATCCGCCGGTAGTGCCACCGCATCGCCCTGCTCCCATCGGCGAGCGAGATCTCCGCGGTGAGCGTGTCGCCGCTCCGCCGGTATTCGATGCGCTGCGGGTAATCGTGTGACGGGTTGACGAAGGTGATCGACCGTGGCTCGTGCCGGGTTGCGCGGAACGCGACCGCCGGTCCGCCGCGCGGCGATCCGTGGAACACCGCGGTCTCGCCCGACAGATCGATCCGCATGAACTCGAAGTCGCGCGTCTTGCCATCCTGCACCGTCTGGCTCGTTCCCAGCATCGCCGCGCCGCGCACCGGACCCCATAGCTCGCAGGTCTGGCGCCGTTTCTCCACCGCCGTGCACCATTCGCCCTGCAGCCAGCCGGGCTCGGCGTCCACGGGCGCTGCGCCGCCGAGCAGCAGGAGCGCCGACATGCCCGCCGCTGCGTACCACGCGCGCACGCCGCGCCTGTCCAGTCGCTTCCATCCGAACATGCCGCCCCCTCCCTGATGCCCGGCGTGCGACTATTCGCCAGGCAGCGGCGCGCGTCCAGATGCGGCAAGTGCCTCAACGAGTCGTAAACCATGCGCCATTACAGCCGCGGCAATGGTTCCGGGCTCGCTGCGCACCGCCGAATTCTGGACGTCCCTGCTGGTGCTGGGGCTCGGCGTGCTGATTCACGTCTGGTGGTGGCCGCTGCTCACCGTCGACATGGGCGAGTTCCTGTTGCCATGGCTCGCCCATATCCGCGCGACCGGGCCGGTCGCAGCCTTCGCGACGCCCTTCTCGAACTACATGCCGCCCTATCTCTATCTGCTCGCGGCGGCGTCCCCGCTGGCGGCCTGGATGCCCGATGCGAGCGTGATCAAGCTCGTCTCGATGCTCGGCACGCTGATGCTCACCCTTGCCGCGCGGCATCTGCTGCTGCGGCTCGGGGTCCCGTCGCCGGGGCGCAAGGCGCTGGTAGTGGCGCTGCTTCCCTCGGTGGTCATCAATGCGGGGCTGATGGGCCAGTGCGACGCCTGGTGGGCGGCGCCATTGGTGATGGCGACCGCTGCGGCGATCGATCGCCGTCACGCCGCGATGTTCGCCTGGTGCGGCCTGGCCTTCGCGATCAAGGCTCAGGCAGCCTTCGCCGCGCCCTTCTTCCTCGCGCTGGTGCTCGCGCGGCGCGTTCCGCTGCGGCTCTGGGCGCTGGCGCCGCTCACCGCGATCGCCGCGCTGCTGCCCGCCGTGGCGATGGGCTGGCCGCCGCGCGACCTGGCGATGGTCTATTTCCGGCAGGCGGGCCACAACGACGGGCTGGCCTTCAACGCCCCGAACCTGTGGTCGATCGTCGAGCCGCTCCTCTCCCCCTCGCTGGTGCATCCGCTGACCTGGCTTGCCTTCGCGGCGGCGGTTGGCGCCACCCTGCTGTATCTCGTCCTGCTCACGCCGCGCCTCGCCCGCGCCGGCGCGGATGTGCTGCTCGCTGCTGCTGCGCTCGCGCCGCTGATCGTCTGCGGCCTGTTGCCGCGCATGCACGAGCGCTTCTTCTTCTTCGCGGACGTGATCGCGATCCTGCTGGCTCTCGCCCGTCCTGATGCGCGCGCCGCGGCGCTGCTGGTGCAGGCCGGGTCGGCGCTGGCGCTGTTCGCCTATCTCAGCGGCTTTCAGGGTGCCGCGGCACTGGGCGCGGTGGCGACGATCGCCGGCACCTTCCTGCTCGCCGGACTGGTGCGCGGGGGAAAGTCGAACGCGCCCGCGCAGGCCCAGGGCCACGCACGCAATGTGGTTAGTCAAATTTCAAAGGTTTCGGCCTAGCGTTGCGTGTTGCGACGGCCGGGAAAGTGGGTGGTGGAATGAGTGCGTTTGGACGGAGGAGCGGAGGAAGCGGGGGCACGCCCGTACGTCCATCGTTCGGTGTGGCGCGCCCCATGCACGGGCCGGGTCCCGCGCGGCCGGAGCCGATGGGCGGCGAGCAGTTCCCGCCCTTTCATGACGTCCCCCTGCCCGGCGCCAGCCAGGTACCCGCAGACCCCGCCGCGTCCCCGCCAGCCGCGACGACCGACGCGATGCAGCGCCTCGCCGATCGCCAGGCGGCAAGCGGCGACGCCGGCAGCTCGCGCGTCGAAGGGTTCGAGGCCTCGATCCACCGCATCAAGGAACAGGTGCTCCCGCGCCTGCTCGAACGCGTCGATCCCGAAGCTGCGGCGACGCTCAACAAGGACGAGCTGGCCGAGGACTTCCGCCCGATCATCGGCGAGGTGCTGGCCGAGCTCAAGCTGACGCTCAACCGGCGCGAGCAGTTCGCGCTCGAAAAGGTGCTGGTCGACGAGCTGCTCGGCCTCGGCCCGCTCGAGGAGCTGCTCGCCGACAGCGCGATCAGCGATATCATGGTCAATGGCCCGGAGCAGACCTTCGTCGAGCGCAAGGGCAAGCTCGAGCTCGCCAACATCCAGTTCCGCGACGAGGAGCACCTGTTCCAGATCGCGCAGCGCATCTGCAACTCGGTCGGCCGCCGCGTCGACCAGACCACCCCGCTCGCCGACGCGCGCCTCAAGGACGGCAGCCGCGTGAACGTCATCGTCCCGCCGCTGTCGCTGCGCGGCACGGCGATCTCGATCCGCAAATTCTCCGACAAGCCGATCACGCTCGACATGATGGCCGGCTTCGGCTCGATGTCGACCAAGATGGCGACGATGCTCAAGATCGCCGGCGCCAGCCGCTTCAACATCGTCATCTCGGGCGGCACCGGCTCGGGCAAGACGACGATGCTCAACGCGCTGTCGAAGATGATCGACCCCGGCGAGCGCGTGCTGACGATCGAGGACGCCGCCGAGCTCCGGCTTCAGCAGCCGCACTGGCTCCCGCTCGAAACCCGACCGCCGAACCTGGAGGGTCAGGGCGAGATCACGATCCGCGACCTCGTCAAGAACGCGCTGCGCATGCGCCCGGACCGCATCATCCTCGGCGAAATCCGCGGATCGGAGTGTTTCGACCTCCTGTCCGCGATGAACACCGGCCATGACGGCTCGATGTGCACGCTCCACTCCAACAGCCCCCGCGAATGCCTCGGCCGCATGGAGAACATGGTGATGATGGGCGACATCAAGATCCCGAAGGAGGCGATCAGCCGCCAGATCGCCGACTCGGTCGACCTCATCGTTCAGGTCAAGCGCCTGCGCGACGGCAGCCGCCGCGTCACCAACATCACCGAGGTGATCGGGATGGAGGGCCCGGTGATCGTGACGCAGGAGCTGTTCAAGTTCGAGTATCTCGACGAGAGCGCCGACGGCAAGATCATCGGCGAGTACCGCTCGATGGGCCTGCGCCCCTACACGCTCGAAAAGGCGCGTTCGTTCGGCTTCGATCAGGCGCTTCTCGAGGCGTGCCTCTGATCGCTCGCCCGCAACCGGACGTTTGCAAACGGGACATTAACCACGCCCGCAACCGCTGGTGCCTGCCCGCGCGTGCGATACGCTCGCGCCCATGGATGTCCGCGCGGCCATGACCCTCGCCCTCGCCCTCGCCCTGCTGGCACTGCTGACGCCTGCGTCCGACGTGCAGGCCGCGCCCCCTGCGTCGCATCTCGCCACCGACACTGAAGCGCGCTGGGTGCCGTTCGAGCTTACCGCGGGCAACCAGATCCGTTTCCGCACCCTGCTCAACGGCCGCTGGGTCGATGCGATCCTCGATACCGGCGTCAGCGACACCGCCGTCTCGGCACGCTTCGCCCGCGCGGCCGGGATGAAGCCGCTCGTGCCCGGACAGGCCGATGCGATCGGCGGCAGCGTTGCGCTCAACTGGGGCGCGGTCGATCGGATCGAGGTCGGCGGCCTCGTCCGCACCGGCGGACGGATCGCCATCATCGACGCCGATCCGCGCGTCACCGGCGCTGCGCCGGTCGATCTGTTCGTCGGCGGCGATCTGCTCGCCGCGCACGCGCTCGAGATCGATTACGACGCGCAGCGCTTTCGCTTGCTCCCGTCGGGCCGGCTGCCGTTCCGCGGCGTCACCGCGCCGCTGCGTCTTGCCGGCCCGGCCGGCCTCTATCTCAGCGAGCTGGAGCTGGGCGGGCGCAGGCACCGTCCGATGATCGTCGATACCGGCGACGGCAGCATGGTCACGCTCACCCGCACCGCCTGGCGCGGGATCGAGCAGCCGGGCGGCGCCGTCACCACCGCGATCGCCTGGGGCATGGGCGGACAGGTCGAGAGCGAGGTGACGATCGTCCCCGCGCTGCGCATCGCCGCGCTCCCCGCCAACGAGGTCGAATTGCGGATCGAGCCGGATACGGGCTTTTCGGGCCGAAAGGGCGCGGCCGGACGGCTCGGCGGGGGCCTGCTGCGGCGGCATCGCGTGCTGCTCGATCCCGGCGCGGGCCGCATGGTCCTCGCGCCCGCCGCGCGCAGCGACTGGCCGGTGACGCGCTCGACCAGCGGGCTGATGGTCGGCCAGCGCGGCGACCGGCTGCGCGTCCTCCACGTCATGCGCGGCAGCCCCGCCGAGGCGGAGTGGCATGCGGGCATGGAGATCTGCGCCGTCGATGGATCGCCGATTCCCGCCGCCTATGCCGCCAGCCCGCTCGCAAGCTGGTCGACTGGCACGCCCGGCCGGATCGTTCGCCTGCAATTGTGCGACGGCGGCGAGCGCAGCCTGACGCTCGCGCGCTTCTACTAACCCTTGATCGCCAGCGCGGCGGTCACCACCGCGCCCAGCATCGCCATCACCTGGATCAGCGTCCACGGCATCCAGCCGACCCGATCGAGGTTGCGCCGCTTCGTCCGCCGCCAGTCGGCCAGCCCGCTTCCCGCCGCCACCGCGACGAACGTGCCCACGCCAATCCATAACGGCACTTGCATCGCCGCACGCTCCGCTTCACCAATCGTCGCCATATCGGAGAGGAGCCCCGAATGCGCAACACCCTGACCTTCACGGCCATAGCCGCCACCGCACTGATCGGCGCAGCCGCGGCCGGCGCACCCCAGTCGAGCGCCGTCAGCCCGGAATTGAAGGAAGCGGTCGCCGCCTCCACCCGCACGCCAGCGGCGACCGCGCGCGACAAATATCGTCACCCCGCCGAGACGCTCGCCTTCTTCGGCGTGAAGCCCACCGACACCGTGGTCGAGCTGTGGCCCGGCGGCGGCTGGTACACCGAGATCCTCGCGCCCTATCTCAAGAAGGGCCGCGGCACGCTGTGGGCAGCCGCGCCCTGGCCAAACGGCATCAAGGGCGTGCAGACTCTCCGCCAGAAGGATTCGACCACCTATGGCGAGATCGCCTTCGCCGCCTTCCCGGTGTGGAATGAGGGAGAGCCCAAGATCCGCGACAACAGCGTCGACGTCGTGCTCACCTTCCGCAACGTGCACAACTGGCGGATGGGCTATCAGCGCGAGGACAAGGCGGACTATTCCCCGGAGGCGTTCAAGCAGATCTTCGCGATGCTCAAGCCCGGCGGCACGCTCGGCATCGAGGACCACCGCCTGCCCGAGAACGCGGACGCGGAGCGCGAACGGACCAGCGGCTATATCAAGGTCTCGACGATCAAGAAGCTCGCCGCCGATGCCGGCTTCGTGCTGGCCGGCGAGAGCGAGATCAACGCCAACCCGAAGGACACTGCCGACTGGCCCAAGGGCGTGTGGACCCTGCCGCCAAGCTATGCCCTCAAGGACGCCGACCGCGCCAAGTACGAAGCGATCGGCGAGAGCGATCGCATGACCCTCAAGTTCAGGAAGCCTGCAAGCTGACCGCCGATCCGTCGCCCCTGCGAAAGCAGGGGCCTCATGCGGCTCCTGCCCAACAGCCTGCCTCGCGAGACCCCGGCTTTCGCCGGGGTGACGACTTATTCTACGGCCCCTTGTGTACCACCCCTGCGCGCATCACGAAGCCAACCGATTTCAGCACCCGCACATCGCTCAGCGGATCGCCGCTCACCGCGATGATGTCGGCGCTCTTGCCCGGCTCGATGCTGCCGACCTCCTTGGCCAGGCCGAGCAGGTCGGCGGCGTTGACCGTCGCCGCCTGGATCGCCTGCATCGGCGTCATGCCGTGCTTGACCATCAGCTCGAACTCGTCCGCGTTGCGGCCGTGCTTGGAGACGCCGGCATCGGTCCCGAACGCGATCTTCACGCCCGCCGGCACCGCCTTCTCCAGCGCCTTGCCGGTGATCGTGATGCGCCAGTCGATCTTGGCGCGCACCTCGGGCGGATAGGCGTTGGGGTCCTTGGCGATCCGCTCGAGATAGCCGTTCACGGTCGACAGCGTCGGCACGTAATAGGCACCGGTCTTCTTGAACAGCGCAATGCTCTCGTCATCGATCAGCGTGCCATGCTCGATCGAATCGACTCCGGCGCGCAGCGCCACCGCGATCCCGTCGGCGCCATGCGCGTGCGCCGCGACCTTGCGCCCATAGAGGCGCGCGGTCTCGACGATCGCCCTGGCTTCCTCATCGAACATCTGCTTGCCCAGGCCCGCGCCGATCCGGCTGTTGACCCCGCCGGTGGTGGCGATCTTGATCACATCGGCACCGCGGCCGATCTGCGCGCGAGTCGCCTTGCGGCATTCGTCCGCGCCGTCGCACAAGTTCATCGTGCCGATCGCCTCGTGCAGCTCCTCGACGACGCCGAGCCGGTAATCGCCATGCCCCGCGGTGGTCGACACGCCCCTCCCCGCATCGATGATGCGCGGCCCGCTCACCCAGCCGCGCGCGATCGCATCGCGCAATGCCAGCGTCGCGCCCTCGTCGCCCAGATTGCGCACGGTGGTGAAGCCCGCCAGCAGCGTCTTCTGCGCGTTCCACAACGCTTCGTACGCGCCCATCTGCTTGCTCTCGGTGAACCCCGCAAGCAGCCCCTCCTGCCCTGCGCGGTCCGAACCCAGATGGACATGGCTGTCGATCAGCCCGGGCAGCACCGTCCGGTCCTTGAGGTCGATCACCGGCGCCTCGCCCAGCGGCGCGACATGGCCGTCATAGACGCCGGCGATCTTGCCGCCCTTCACCGCGATCGTGCTCGCCCCGCGCGGCGCCTGGCCCGGCCGGTCGAGCAGCTTGCCGGCATGGATATAGCGATCCACCTGCGCGCTTTGCGCATGCGCAGCACCCGCGAGCAGCATCGCCGCGGTCAGGGCAGCCAAGGTCTTCATATAATCTCCCCGGTTCGTTTCCGGGGAGACTATGAAGGTCAGCCGAGCTTGTCGATCTTGTCCTGCAATGAGGCGAGCTGCGCCTTCAGCGCGGCGATCTCGTCGTCCTTGCTCGTCTCGGGCGCCACAGCGGCGCCGGGCGCGCCCGGCTTGAACGCCTCGGCCGCGGCCTCGAACATCGCCATGTTGCGCTTGGCGATCTCGGCGAAGGGCGAGTTGGCGAAGGCGCCCTCGACTGCCGACTTGAACTGCGCCTGGTTGCGGCGGAAGCTGTCCATCGAGGCTTCGAGATAGCCCGGCACCACCGCCTGCATCGAATCGCCGTAGAGCGCGATCAGCTGGCGCAGGAAGTTCACCGGCAGCAACGTCTGGCCGCGCGCTTCCTCTTCCATGATGATCTGGGTGAGGACGTTATGGGTGATGTCCTCTTCGGTCTTGGCATCGACGACCTTGAAGTCGCGGCCCTCGCGCGTCATCGCAGCGAGATGATCGAGGGTGATGTAGGACGAGGTTTCGGTATTGTAGAGGCGCCGGTTCGCGTACTTCTTGATGATGACCGGGCCGTCGGTATTCGCCGTTTTCTTCATCTGGACCCCCGCGGGTGTTTGTCATGTCCCTAACACCCTTTGATACCGCACCGCAACACGGGCCTCGCCCGCTTCCTCTCTTTCTGGCACTGCTGCGCAGCGAAACCGCAACATCGCCCGAACGGCGCGCCGCGGCGCTTGCAGGCCTCGCCGCCTATCAGGCCGCGCGCCGTCCCCGCTCCCGCCGGCCGATGCCGGTGGTGGCACGCGCCGGGCGGGCGGTGCTGCGGGACTATGGCGGCGCCGGGCGGCCGGTCGTGTTCGTCCCCTCGCTGATCAACCCGCCGCTGATCCTCGACATGCCCTATCGCCGCTCGCTGTTGCGCTGGCTGTCGCGGCAGGGCGTGCGGCCGCTGCTGGTCGACTGGGGCACGCCGACCCCGCAAGATCGTGCGCAGGACGTCGCGCAGCATATCGAGGACATGCTGGTCCCGCTGCTGCGCAGCATCGGCGAGCCCGCCGCGCTCGCCGGCTACTGCCTTGGCGGGACGTTGGCGATGGCTGCGGCCGCCGCCGTGCCGGTGCGCGGTCTCGCGCTGATCGCCGCGCCGTGGCGATTCTCCGGCTTCGGCCCCGATGCGATCGAGCGGATCGGGCAGCTGTGGGACGGCGCGCACGAAACCTGCGACCGGCTCGGCCTCGTCCCGATGGAGGTGCTCCAGGCCAGTTTCTGGCAGCTCGATCCTGCGCGGACCATCGCCAAGTACGAGCGCTTCGGCCGCCTCGATCCGGCGAGCGCAGCCGCCAGGTCCTTCGTCGCGATGGAGGATTGGGCCAATGCCGGCGCGCCGCTCACCTATGCCGCGGGCCGGCAGATCTTCGACGACCTGTTCACTGCCGACCTGCCCGGCCGCGGCAGATGGCGCGTGGCGGGAGCGGTCGCCGATCCCGCCACCCTGCCCTGCCCCACGGTCGAGTTCGTCTCGCTCACCGACCGCATCGTCCCCGCGGCCAGCGCCGCGGGCCTGCCCGACCGGCGCGAGCTGCGGCTGGGCCATGTCGGGATGATGGTCGGCTCGTCGGCGAAGGAGGCGCTGTGGCGCCCATTGGCGGACTGGCTCGCCGGCCTTAGATAGCCCTCAAACCCAGCAGGAGTCGCATCCCAATGACCGAAGTCGTGATCACCGCCGCCAAGCGCACCCCCGTCGGCAGCTTCCTCGGCGCCTTCGCCGCGACCCCCGCGCACGAGCTCGGCCGCATCGCGATCGAGGCAGCCCTCGCGCAGGCTGGAGTCAAGGGCGAGGAAGTGTCGGAGGTGATCCTGGGTCAGGTGCTCACCGCCGCACAGGGCCAGAATCCGGCACGCCAGGCCTCGATGGCCGCGGGCGTGCCCAAGGAAGTCCCCGCCTGGGGCCTCAACCAGGTGTGCGGCTCGGGCCTGCGCGCGGTCGCGCTCGCGGCGCAGGCGGTGCAGACCGGCGACGCGACGATCGTCGTCGCGGGCGGGCAGGAATCGATGTCGCTTTCCGCGCACGCCCAGTCGCTGCGCGTCGGGGCCAAGATGGGCGACGTCGGCCTGGTCGACACGATGATCAAGGACGGCCTGACCGACGTGTTCAACGGCTACCACATGGGCATCACCGCCGAAAATCTCGCCGAGCAATATCAGGTGACCCGCGGCGAGCAGGACGAATTCGCCGTCCGCTCGCAGAACCTCGCGGAGGCAGCGCGCAGCGAAGGCCGCTTCAAGGACGAGATCGCGCCGGTCACGATCAAGGGCCGCAAGGGCGACACCGTGGTCGATCAGGACGAATATATCCGCGCCGGCGCGACGCTCGACAGCGTCGCCGGCCTGCGCCCGGCCTTCAAGAAGGACGGCACCGTCACCGCGGGCAACGCCTCGGGCCTCAACGACGGCGCCGCCGCGTTGGTGGTGATGAGCCGCGAGGAGGCCGAGAAGCGCGGCACACCGATCCTCGCCACGATTCGCAGCTGGGCGACCGCGGGCGTCGACCCGTCCATCATGGGCATCGGCCCCGTCCCGGCGTCGAAGAAAGCGCTGGAGAAGGCCGGCTGGACCGTCGCCGATCTCGACCTGATCGAGGCCAACGAGGCCTTCGCCGCACAGGCGCTGTCGGTGGGCAAGGAACTCGGCTTCGACCCCGACAAGGTCAACGTCAACGGCGGCGCGATCGCCATCGGCCACCCGATCGGCGCCAGCGGCGCGCGCGTGCTCACCACCCTGCTCTACGAGATGCGGCGCCGCGACGCGAAGAAGGGTCTCGCGACTCTCTGCATCGGCGGCGGCATGGGCATCGCGATGTGCGTGGAGCGATGACAGGCCCGCACATCGCGTAGCAAATGCAAAGCCCCTCCCCCTGAATATGGTCAAAAATGTCGCAGCGTCCCGCGTCATGTGACTTTGTTGCAACAGCGAGACATTGAAGTGGCTGGTTCGTGACTGTTTAGCTTGCCACAGCATGAACGGGCGGTTTCAATAGTGACATTCCGGCAGGGGCCGGAACCATATTAGGGGCAGCACACATGAAACTGAGCCGCTTTTTGACGGCGACGGCGCTTGCCAGCGCCGCGTTCGCATTTCCGCATGTCGCGAGTGCGCAGGACACTGGTGACGAGACCGAGACCACCGAGGACGTCGTCGTCACCGGCTCGCGCATCGTCCGTCCCGGCATCGACACGCCGGTTCCGGTGACCAGCGTCACCGTCGAAGAGCTGACCGATTCAGGCAACCTCTCGCTGGGCGACGCGCTGAACCAGCTGCCGTCGCTGCGCAGCACGTACAGCCAGGCGAACTCGACCCGCTTCATCGGCACCGCCGGCCTCAACCTGATCGACCTTCGCGGCCTGGGCGTTGCCCGCACGCTGGTCGTCGTCAACGGCCGCCGTCACGTCAACTCGACCCCCGGCTCGTACGGCGTCGACGTCAACACCATCCCGGTGCAGCTGCTCGAGCGCGTCGACGTGGTGACGGGCGGCAACTCGGCCACCTACGGTTCGGACGCCGTCGCCGGCGTTGTGAACTTCGTGCTCAAGCAGGATTATGAGGGCCTCGAGATCGTCGGCCAGGGCGGCATCTCGAGCCGCAGCGACCGTGATTCGCAGCGCCTGGGCGTGATCTGGGGCACCAATTTCGCCGAGGGCCGCGGCAACATCGCGATCGCCGGGGAATATGCCCGGTCGAAGACGCTGCTGTTCACCGATCGTGAAGAGCAGACCGGTGCCGTCAATGGCCTGCCCGGCTATTTCGCGTCGGAGTTCAGCGCCAACGAAACCGGCATGGGCGACGGCATCCCCGATCAGACCTTCTTCCCGGGCGGCATCGGCTCGTCGGGCAACCGCTTCGGCATCATCTCGCTCGGCGGCATGGTCCAGACCAGCTGCCCTGCGCTGACCTCGGCCGACCCGATCGTCGCCGCCCGTATCGCCGCAGTCTGCACCGGCATGCGCGGCGCGCTCGCGACCACCGGTCCGAACACCGGCGGCCTGCTCTCGGACGGCTGGGTGTTCAATCCGGACGGCACGCTCGTCCGTGACAACCCCGCGCTCGACCTGCGCTACCTCGGCGGTGGACGCTTCGGCGGCCGCAGCGCGACCGGCGTCGAAGGCGCCATGCTGCTGCCGGGCCTGGAGCGCTATGCGGCCAACCTGCTGTTCAAGTATGAATTCTCGCCGGCGTTCGAGGTGTTCCTCGAGGGCAAGTACGTCCATATCACCAACAACCAGACCTCGACGCAGCCGACCTTCATCAACGGCTCGCTGTCGCCGGCGTTCTTCCTGGACAACCCCTATCTGACGACGCAGGCGCGCAACGCCATTCGTACGATCATGGGCTATGCTCCGGGCACCGCAAACTACGACACGGGCGGGTTCACCTTCTTCCGCTTCAACAACGACATCGGCACCCGTTCCGAGGATCACGAGCGCAAGACGTTCCGCATCGTCGGCGGCTTCCGTGGCGACCTGTCGGATACCGGCAACCTCCGCTACGAAATCGCGGGCAACTTCGGCCGCACCGAGACCTATTACGAGACCGGCGGCAACGTGAATGTCGCGAGGTTCAACCGCGCCGTGAACGCAGTCCGCAACCCTGCGGGCCAGATCGTCTGCCGCGTCAACGCCGACGCCAGCACGACCAACGACGATCCCAACTGCCGCCCTCTGAACGTGTTCGGTGAGGGCGCGCCGTCGACCACGCCGGATGGCCTCGCCTATGTGCTCCACACCTCGTGGCGCAAGCAGTGGGCCGAGCAGCTCAACTTCGTCGGCTTCGTCTCGGCGGACACCGAGGGCTTCTTCAAGCTCCCCGGCGGCCCGGTGAGCATGGTGCTCGGTGCCGAATATCGTCGTGAAGACGCCTATTCGGACTATGACGACGTGACCCAGTCGGGTGCGACCTTCCTCAACGGCTTCGCTACCTTCGATCCGCCCGCGATCGACGTGAAGGAAGCGTTTGCGGAGCTCCGCCTCCCGCTGCTGGCCGACATGCCGTTCTTCCACGAGCTGTCGATCGAAGGCTCGGGCCGCGTCTCGAAGTACAGCAACTCGCCAAAGGAAGTCTGGGCGTACAATGTCGGCGCCGTCTGGGCTCCGATCCGCGACCTGCGCTTCCGCGCCGGCTATGCGAAGTCGGTCCGCGCGCCTGACCTTTCGGACGTCTATGCGACGCCGGGCGTCACCTTCGCGAACAACCTGGTCGATCCTTGCAGCCAGGGCACCCCGATCAACTCGAACCCCAACCGCGCCCGCAACTGCGCCGCGGCCGGCGTCCCGACGACGATCACCCTGCCGGACGGCTCGACCCGCCCGTGGGTCAACGCTCCGTCCTCGGGCATCCAGGGCGTCTCGCAGGGCAACATCAACCTCGAGCCCGAAGTTGGTCACAGCTTCACCGCGGGCATGGTGTTTCAGCCGAGCTTCGTGCGCGGTCTGACGGTTACGGTCGATTACTACAACATCGAGATCAAGAAGGCGATCAACAGCCTGACGGGTCAGGCGATCATCGATCGCTGCTATGACGACCCCGTCGGCATCGACAACCCGTTCTGCGCGGTGGTCTTCCGTCGCTCGTCGTCTGATCCGATGGTCAACGGCACCTTCGCAGGTCAGGCGGGCCGCCGCTTCGACGGCTTCCCCGACTTCAACCTGCTTGGCCCGCCGTACAACCAGACCCAGGGCACCGGCTTCCTCCAGGTTCCGTTCAACTATGCGAAGCTGAAGACCTCGGGCATCGACGTGGACGTGAACTACACGACGCGCGCTTTCGGTGAGGGCACGTTCAGTGCACGCGCCTTCTTCAGCTGGCTGGCCGAGCGTGAGCAGTTCACCTACATCACCAACCCGAGCCGTTCGGACCGTATCAACGGCACGCTCGGCGATCCGGAATGGCAGGGCCAGTTCAGCGCCAACCTGAACTTCCCGACCTGGGATCTCGGCTACGATCTGCGCTATGTCGGCAAGCAGACCGTGTTCACGTGGGAAACGCAGTTCTCCCATCAGGGCCGTCAGCCGACCAATGGCGACGTCATCGCCGATCCGTGGTATCCGGCGATGTGGTACCACGACATGCAGCTCGGCTTTAAGGTCGCGGACAACAAGTACCGCTTCTACATCGGCGTCGATAACATCTTCGACACGCTGCCGCCGCTCGGCGCCACCGGCACCGGTGCCGGCAGCGGTATCTGGCCGGTCACCGGCCGGTACTTCTACGCTGGCTTCCGCGTCCGGATGTAATCCGGCCACGGCTTCCAACAGCGAGGGCCGCTCCTTCGGGAGCGGCCCTTTCTTTTTGCCCGCCGCGGTTCGCTGCGAGCGCCAACCAAAACGGGGCCGCGCCGTCCATGACG
>NZ_DASWTG010000002.1:0-52861 GCF_036402235.1 Sphingomonas sp.
GCCGGCCGGCGGCGCCATCACCGGCTTGGGCCGGTCGCCGCCCTTGTTGCTTCCGCCGAGCTGGCCGAGCAGCACGCGCTCGACGTCGCTGGGCGACTTGTAGCCGTCGGTGGGCAGGACGATCTCGTTCGCGTTGACCGGCTTCACCAGATAGGGGGTGATGACGATCATCAGCTCGGTCTCGTTGCGCTGGAAGCCGTTCGAGCGGAACAGCGCGCCGAGGATCGGCACGTCGCCCAGGCCCGGCGTCTTGGTGATGCTGTTGTTGTGCGCGTTCTGCAGCAGGCCGCCGATCACCATGCTCTGGCCCGAGCCGAGCTCGACCGTGGTCTCGCTGCGGCGCGTGGTGAGCGCGGGAATGGTGACGCCGTTGAGCTGCACCGCCCCGGCCGACGAAAGCTGCGACACCTCCGGGCGCACGCGCAGCGAGATGCGGCCGTCCGCCAGCACCGTCGGGGTGAAGGCGAGGCTGACGCCATATTGCTTGAACTCGACGGTGGTGGTGCCGAGGCCCTGCGCCACCGGGATCGGGATCTCGCCGCCGGCGAGGAAGCTGGCGGTCTCGCCCGACAGGGCGGTGAGGTTAGGCGTGGCGAGCGTCGTCACCTGACCGATTGTCTCGCCGAGATCGATCGCGGCAAGCACGTCGAGGCCGAGCAGCCGGCCGGCCAGCCCCATCGTCGCGTTGTCGGCGCCGCGGGTCACGTCGGTGATGCCGGTGGCGCGGGGGTTCAGGAACTTGCCCGTGCTCGGATCATAGGGACCTTTGACATAGCCGCCGCCGGGCAGCGGAATCTCCGCGATCGGGAATTTGCTGAGGTCGCTTTCGGTGAAGGACCCCGGGCTGCGGCCCTGCGCCAGCCCGAACAGGAAGCCGCCGGTCGTGTCCTTCGTGGTGAAGTTCACCCCGATATTCTTGACGAAGCTGCGGCTGACCTCGGCGAAGCGCACCTGAAGGTTGACCTGAAGCGGCGTCGCGGTGCGCAGGCGCGAGATGACCTTGGTCTCCTCGCCGACGAACGCCTGGGTCAGCCGTTCGGCTTCGGCGACATCGTTCGGCGTGGCGACCGTGCCGGTCAGCAGCACGAAGCCGTTCATCGGCGTCGCGGCGATATTCGCGTCCGGCATCGCCATCGACAGCATCGAATCGACGGTGTCGAAATTGTTGCCGATGCGCACCGTGGCCGAATAGACCACCTTGCCGGCCCGGGTCGTGGCGTAGACGGTCGTCTCGCCGGCCTTCTTGCCGAACACCCAGAGCTGGGTGGGCGAGCGGACCTGGACGTCGGCGACTTCCGGATTCGCGACGAAGATATCCGACATCGGCGCGGCGAGCGTGATCATCCGCCCGCGTCCGGTTGCGATCTGGACCATGTCGCGCGGTGCGGCGTGAACGGTCTGGCCGATCGCGGGCATCGGCACGGCGGCGGTCATGCCCGCCACGGCAGCCAGCGCGAGCGGCGCCCCAAGCTTCCCCCTCAAACGCATCTCAATTCTTCCCCCCAACCGGGACCACCGTGACGGAATTGCCCCGTGAAATCTTGACTACCGGCCCTTCGACCTTCGGCGCTGCCGCCGGGAGCGCCCCCCCGGGCGCGACGGCGGTGCCTTCGGATGCCTTGCCCGGCACGGTGCTGCGCTGGAAGCGCGACACGTCGGCGCCGGTCGAGAAGGTCGAGCGGCCCTCGATCGGGCGCGCCGCGACGCGGGCGAGCATCGCCTTCTCAGCCTTGGGATCGTTGCCTTCCGGCACCGAAACCTCGCCCGCGGCGATCGCTTCCTCGAGGTCGCCGGCATTGTCGGCGATGGAGCGCAGCGACAGCGACAGCGAGCCGAGCGTCTGCGCGACCGCGATCTTCTCGGCGATGCGCGGCGTCGCCTCGACCGTGACGGTCGAATAGGTGGAGACGACAGTGTTGCCGCTCTCGTCGGTCTGCTTGTCGGTCTTCTGGTCGGTGGCGAGCACGCGCAGGTTGCGCAGCACCGTCTCCGACGCCTTGAGCGGGGGGCCGTCGCCGCCGCCGTTCACCGTCTGGGTCAGCAGCAGGTCGACCCGGTCGCCCGGGAACACGAAGCCCGCGACCGCGCTCTGGGCGGAGACGGGGACCGTCACCGCGCGCATGCCCGGGCCGAGCGCGGCGGCGAGGAAGCCGCGGTCGCCGGGCTTGACCAGCCCGCCCTGGGTGATCGGCTGGCCCGCGGGAACCGCGAAGCGCACCACCGTGCCCTGGAGCGTCTTGAGGTCGGTCTCGGCCTTGCGATAATAGGCGCCCTCGACCAGCTCTTCGGGCCAGGGCACGAACTTGATCGATTCCGGGCCGAGGATCGTGCCGACCGGCAGCGCCTTGGTCGCCACCAGCACCTCGACTCCGTGGACCGGCGCAGGGCCGGAAGGGACCGCACCGGCCACCGGGGCAGGGGTCCCCACCATCAGGGTCCGGGCCATGAATGCCGTGATGGCGGCGATGACAAGCGCGCCCACCAGCAGAATGATCTTCCGTCCATCCATGACGTCTCAGGCCTTTCAGTCTTCAGGACCGGGTTTCACCGGCGTTAAGCATTCACGAGAACTGGTTAAGAATCGGTTCGCGAATTGTGAGCAGCGCGGCGATGGCGATCGCGATGCCGTAGGGCACCTCGGGCTGGCCGCTCTGGCGCCGCAGCCATTTGTCGATCAGCATCAGCAGCGTGATGACCCCGCCCGCCAGCGACATGATGACGAGCATCATGATCAGGGGCTGGAGCGGGAACCACAGCGCGAGCGCCCCGATCATCTTGACGTCGCCGCCGCCCATCATCCCGAAATGGAAGGCCCCGGCGAACAGCGCGAACACGGCGATCGCCACGCCGATCTGGATCGCGATGTCGGGCCACAGCTGGAGGCCGTTGGCGATCCACCACGGCACCGCGAGCAGGGCGATGGCGGCGTTCTTCCAGTTGGCGATCTCGCGCTTGCGTGCGTCCTCGATCCCGGCGGAGACCAGGATCAGGCCGAGCACGACCAGAAGAATCAAAGATGCGACCGCCCCCATTTCGAGTAATGCCTAGACGAGCGGGCTTTCCAAAACGTAACCAGCGCAAATGGCGTCTTCACCATTCGATCGCAGGGCGATTCCCACAGGGGCCACGATCGGCGTCTGGCACGCCGAGGACGGCTGGCCGCTGCGCCGGTTCGACTGGCCTGCGACCGGTCCGGTTCGCGGTTCGATCCTGTTCCAGGGCGGGCGCGGCGATGTGGTCGAGAAATATCTCGAGACGCTGGCGCACTGGCATGCGCAGGGCTGGAACATCAGCTGGTTCGACTGGCGCGGGCAGAGCGGATCGGGCCGCGTCAACGGCGCGAAGAGCGGCCATATCGAGGATTTCGCCGACTATGTCGCCGACTATCGCGGCTTCGCGCGCGAGTGGCAGGCGACGACGCCCGGCCCGCACGTGGTGATGGGCCATTCGATGGGCGGGCATCTGGTGCTGCGCGCGCTGGTCGAGCGGGCGATCCGCCCCGACGCGGCGGTGCTGGTGGCGCCGATGCTGGGTCTTCGATCGCCGCTCGGCATGGCGTCGCTCGGCGAGCGGTTCGCGCGGCTGATGGGCGGCCTGGGCGATCCCGCGCGCGCGGCGTGGAAGGACAATGAGCGGCCCTATACGATCGAATCGCGCCAGTCGCTGCTGACGCACGACCGCGAGCGCTACCAGGACGAGCTGTGGTGGCAGAAGGCCAATCCCGCCAATGTCACCGGCCCGCCCAGCTGGAAATGGCTGATCGAGGCGTTCCGATCGACCCGCGAGCTGCGCGACAGCCCGGCGCTGGCGAACATGGACGTGCCGTTGCTCGCGCTGGTCGCGGAGCATGACGGGCTGGTCGATGCGAAGGCCGGGCTCGCCACGCTCGCCAGGCTTCCCGGCGCGCGGATCGTGCGTTTCGGACCGGAAAGCGCACACGAGATCCTGCGCGAGGCGGATGCGGTGCGGGATCGCGCGATCGGCGAGATCGACCGGTTTCTGGAGGCGCAGACGCCGCAGCGATGAGCCGTTACGACATCGTGATCATCGGCGCCGGGATCGCCGGGGCCAGCCTTGCCGCGCAGGTCGCACCGCATGCGCGCGTGCTGCTGCTCGAGGGGGAGGAGCAGCCCGGCTATCACGCGACCGGGCGTTCGGCGGCCTTCTGGTCCGAAACCTATGGCGGGCCGGACATCCAGCCGCTGTCGATCGCGTCGGCGCCGTTCCTGCGCGACCCGGCGGCGGACATGGGGGGCGAGAGCTTCCTCGGCCCGCGCGGCCAGCTGTTCATCGCCACCCGCGCCGACCGGCATGTGCTCGACCGATTCGCGGCTGCGTTCGCCGCGGCGGGGGTGACGCTGAGCGAGACCGACCCGGTGGCGCGTTGCCCCGGGTTGCGCCCCGAATGGACCGAGGGGCTGTGGGACCCGACCTGCTCCGACATCGACGTCGCGCGGCTGCATGCCGCCTATCTGGCCGCCGCGCGGCGGGCGGGGGCGGAGCTGGTTTGTTCGGCGGGCGTGACCGCGGCCGGCCGCAGCGGCCCTTGGCGGATCGAGACCCGCGCCGGGGTGTTCGAGGGCGAAGTGCTGGTCAACGCCGCGGGTGCCTGGGCCGATCCGGTGGCACAGCTCGCCGGAGCGCCGGCGATCGGAATCACGCCGCTGCGCCGCACGATGGTGCAGCTGCGCGTCGATCCGCCAGTGAAGGCGAGCTTGCCGCTGGTGACCGACGCGCGCGACCGCTTCTACTTCAAGCCCGAGGCCGGGCGGCTATGGCTTTCCCCGCATGACGAGATCCCGAGCGCGCCGTGCGACGCCGCGCCCGACGAACTGGATGTCGCGACTGCGATCGACAAGCTGCAGGGCGCGGTCGACTGGCGGATCGAGGCGGTCGAGCGCAAATGGGCGGGGCTGCGCAGCTTCGCGCGCGACCGCAAGCCGGTCTATGGCTTCGATCCGCTGGTGCCGGGGCTGTTCTGGTGCGCGGGGCAGGGCGGGTTCGGCATCCAGACCGCGCCCGCCGCGTCGATGCTCGCCGCGTCGATGCTGCTGGGCACGCCGCCCGATCCTGCCATCGCGCATCTCGATCCCGCCGCCTATTCGGCCCGGCGATTCCGCGACTAGACGCGCCCGGCGGAACGGCTATCGTTGGCAAGCCGCAACGATGGAGGCCGAGTATGGCGCACAAGTTCGTGATCGAGCAGAACAAGGCCGGCGAGTATGTCGCCAAGTTCAAGTACAACAGCGAAATCATCTTCTGGACCGAAGGCTATACCAGCAAGGCATCGGCGAAGAACGCGATCGAATCGATCCTGAAGAACGGCCCCGGCGCGCCGGTCGAGGAAGGCTGATCGATTCCACTTTGCATTTCTCCGCTGCTGTCCTGACCCCCTTATAACCAAATAGGTTCGTGTAGGAAAGCGTCGTGTAATTTCGCGGGGCTTTCTGCAGGCTTCAGGGCAGTGGCGTGAGGCTCGGGGCCGCCGGATCGGCGGAGAACGGGGCGCAATCGGCGGCGCGGGGCCGCTGCCGGTTGAGAACATGTCGTGGACGATGTTGGCGTTGGGCAGGTTTCGCCACTCCGCGTTGCTTGGCTGTTCGTCCTGCAAGTGGGAGCGCACGACCATCGCGTGACGAGCGGGCCGTGCGGCACGCCCCATAACGAGCATGCAATTCAGTCGTCGTCCCGGCCCTGTGCCGGGATCCACCGCGAGGCGAACTGGAAGCAAGCGGCTCGATCGCATCGCCCGCGGCGCCGTGGATCCCGGCACAAGGCCGGGATGACGGAGCGAGGGGCGACCGTTAACGACCCCATTGCGGACGTATCGCACGTCAGGCAATTTCTCGGCATGGTGCATTCTGATGCCGAGATCGAGAAAAGGTTGCCCGTGTGGCATGCCTTGTCTGACGTGTTTTTGGATACAAAGTTGTCGGACGAGGATTACACCGAGATCGACGCCGCGCTCCGCAACTCCGCCTATTCCCGCATATTATTGAAAGAGATTTTTGAAGATGAGGTTGCACCTGCCTTCGTCACCAATTTGCTCGACGTAGCCGGGGAATGGACAAGCTGGACCGAGGATGAAGTGCGGGAAATTATGCTTCGCTCTCTTCGATAGGGCCGCATGTTGCCTCCAATGTCGTGGCTGAAGAAACGGATGTATCGACGGTATACTCGCGAGCAGTGGACGAAAATTGCCTCGCTTCTCTGAACATCAATGGCCGCTCTCCACCCATAGCGGACGCCGCTCCGCCGATCCCTAGGCCCTTAGCGCCGCGTCGCTCGCCAGCTGGTCCGCCCGCTCGTTGTCGGGGTGGCCGGCATGGCCCTTGACCCAGACCCATTCGATGCGGTGCGGCCGGGCGGCGTCGAGCAGCTGCTGCCACAGATCGGCGTTCTTCACCGGCTTCTTGTCGGCGGTCTTCCAGCCGTTGCGCTGCCAGCCTTTGATCCATTTGGTCAGGCCGTCCATGACGTAGCGGCTGTCGGTCGACAGCCTGACCCGGCACGGCTTCCTGAGCGCGTTCAGCCCCTGGATCGCCGCCATCAGCTCCATGCGGTTGTTGGTGGTGTGCGCCTCGCCGCCCGAGAGCTCCTTCTCGGTCGCGCCCATGCGCAGCAGCACGCCCCAGCCGCCGCGGCCGGGATTGCCCTTGCACGCGCCATCGGTGGCGATCTCGACCAGCGGCATCTCGGCGGTCATGCGACGTGCTTCACCAGATCGGGGGCATAGTGCCTGAGGCGCCGGACATAGGCGAGCGGGTCCTTGCGCATCACCAGCGCATCGGCAGGCGTGTTGAGCCAGTCCCACGCGCGCGACAAGGTGAAGCGGATGCAGGCCCCCGCCGCGAGCGTCGCGAACGTTGCGCGCTCGGCTTGCGTGAGCGGGAAGCTGGCTTCGTAGCCGGCGATCAGCGCTTCGCCGACCGCGGCGTCGTAGTGCGCGCCGCTGGCGTCGAACGCCCAGGCGCTGTGCATCACCGCGAGGTCGTAGATGCGGATGTCGGTGCAGGCGAAGTAGAAGTCGATGAGGCCGGTGACCTTGTCGCCCAGCATCAGGACATTGTCGGGGAAGAGATCGGCATGGATCGCGCAGTGGTCGAGTTCGTCGCCGGGCCAGTTGGCCAGCGTCGCGTCGAGCGCGAAGCCGAGATCGGCGTGGAGGCCCGATGCGATCTGGTCGAGGCTGGCGCCGCAGCGATCGAACAGCGGGCGCCAGGTGTCGGCGCCCATCGAATTGGGGCGATCGAGGGCGAAGTCGGCGACGGCGCGGTGCATCTGGCCCATCGCCTCGCCCGCGGCGCGCGCCTGATTCGGCGTCGGGTGCGAGACCGAGACGCCCGACAGGAACTTGATGAGGCAGGCCGGACGGCCGTTCAGCTCCTGGATCTCGACGCCGTCGCGGTCCTTGATCGCGGGCGGCACCGCCAACCCCTTGTCGGCGAGATGATCGAGCAGGCCCATGAAATAGGGCAGGTCGCCGGCATCGACGCGCTTCTCGTAGAGCGTCAGGATGAAGCGGTCGCGCGTCGTTTCGACGAGATAGTTGCTGTTCTCCACCCCCTCGGCGATGCCCTTGGCCGAGACCAGCTCGCCCACGTCATAACGGGCGAGGAAGGCGGCGAGCGCTTCCGCCGAGACCTGCGTGTAGACTGCCATCAGCGGAGCGCCGCGGCCTGGGCGCGGGACGGGGCGGCGGGGCATTTCAGTGGGAGGGGGCGAGCAATCCTCCCCCGCCAGGGGGAGGTGGCGCCGAAGGCGACGGAGGGGGAGGGCTCCCAACAGCCGTTCTGGCATCCGCCCCCTCCGTCACGCTGCGCGTGCCACCTCCCCCTGGCGGGGGAGGATAAGGGACGGTGCAGGCTGCGGCGACGCGCGCGCGCGGCTTGTGGCGGGAGACCCCAGCTTTCGCTGGGGTGACGGGTGGGGGCTGGCATCTGCATCACGCCGCTTCGAGGCCGCGGGGCAGCTTGAAGGTGATGGTTTCCTGCGCCGTCTCGACCTCGCGCTCGCTGACTTGGAAGCGGGTGGCGAGCTTGTCCACCACCTCGCGCACCAGCGTTTCGGGGGCCGAGGCGCCCGCGGTGATGCCGAGCGTGCCGACGCCGCGCAGCCAGCCGAAATCGAGATCGCCGGCGCGCTGGATCAGCTTCGCATCGGTGCCCTCGCGCTCCGCCACCTCGACCAGCCGCAGCGAGTTGGACGAATTGGGCGCGCCGATCACCAGCACCAGATCGCACGCCTCGGCGATCGCGCGGACGGCCGCCTGGCGGTTCGAGGTCGCGTAGCAGATATCGTCGGCCTTGGGCGCGACGATGCCGGGGAAGCGGCGCTGGAGGATGACGAGGATCGCGGCGGTATCGTCCACCGACAGCGTGGTCTGCGTCAGGAAGGCGAGGTTATCGGGATCGTCCACCGTGACCGCTTCGGCATCCGCCTCGGTCTCGATCAGCGTCATGCTGCCCTCGGGCACTTGGCCGAAGGTGCCGATCACCTCGGGATGGCGGGCATGGCCGATGAACAGGATGTGGCGGCCCGCGGCGACCAGCCGCTCGGCCTGACGGTGGACCTTGGACACCAGCGGGCAGGTGGCGTCGAGATAGGCGAGGCCGCGATCCTGCGCCTCGGCCGGCACCGATTTGGGCACGCCGTGCGCGGAGAAGACCACGGGCACGCCATCGGGCACCTCGTCCAGCTCATCGACGAACACCGCGCCCTTGGCCTTGAGCGAATCCACGACGAACTTGTTGTGGACGATCTCGTGCCGGACATAGACGGGGGCGCCGTGCTTCAGAATCGCGCGCTCGACGATCTGGATCGCGCGATCGACGCCGGCGCAGAAACCGCGCGGCGCGGCGATCAGGAGCTCGAGGGCGGGTTTCTCAACGGTGCTCATGTCGAGGCGGCTCTACGCGATTGCTTGCGCGGGCGAAAGGCGGTTCCTATGACGGGCCGCGCCGGTTTCCGGGTGAAGGCGGCCACAGGAAGGTTTCAGGAAAGGTGTCCCCCTTGCGTATCCGCAATCTGGCTCTCGCCGCGACGACGATGTTGGCACTCGCGGGCTGCGCGAAAACGGGCGACATCGCCGAAGGCGGCATCACCCAGGTGCGTTCGGCCTGCCCGCGCGTCGGCGTGGCCGCCCATACCGGGGACGTCACCCTGTTCAATTCGCCGACCAGCCGCGACGCCAACGCGATCGACGTGACCGCGGTGCTGACCAACGTCACCTCGACCTGCAACGACGCGGGCGAGGATATCCAGACGGTGATCAACTTCGAGGTGCTGGGCAGCCGCCGCTTCGGCAGCGAGGCGCGCCAGGTGACGCTGCCTTATTATGTCGCGGTGGTGCAGGGCGGCAGCTCGGTCGTGTCGAAGCGGCTGGGGCAGGTGACGCTGAGCTTCGCCGAGGGGCAGAGCCGCGCATCGGCGACCGGCGTCGGCTATGCCGTCGTCTCGCGCGCCGCCGCGACGCTGCCCGAGGATATCCGCCGCCAGATCAACGCCAAGCGCAAGGCCGGCGACGAGACCGCGGCGGTGGACCCGCTGGCCCGGCCCGAGATCCGCCAGGCGGTGCTGCGCGCGACGTTCGAGGCGCTGGTCGGCTTCCAGCTGACCGACGAGCAGCTGAAGTACAACGCGACGCGCTGAGTTGTAGGCGCCGCTTGCGCGGCGCGCGGCACCAGCCCGCTCCCCCACCCGGCCACCCACTTCAGGGTATCTTTGATGGGTGGCCGGGTGGGGGAGCGGGCTGGTGCCGCAAACAAGTGGACAAACCAACTTCCCGATTGACTCGGTTGGTCCGCCGCAGCAGACGGAAAACGTCGGCGGCGGGCAACTGCTTAAGGCACGCGCGGGAGAGCAGGGGTGATCAAACACCTCCGCCGAAGGAGCAACCGCCCCGGAATCTCTCAGGCACCCAGGACCGCGCGGGGCCACGACACTCTGGAAAGCGCCCCGGACCCGATCCGGGGCCACCGAAGGGGTAACCCCGGACCTGATCCGGGGGAAAGCTCTCAGGTTCCGTGACAGAGGGGGCGACGGTAAGATGCCGCATCCTGCGGCTATTCCGTCGATTCCTTTGGAGACCGGAAGATGAGCGACGCCCAAGAGCCCGAAATCGTCGAAGAACTGGCGCTGCTCCCGCTTGACGCGTGGCACCGCGCGCGCGGCGGGCGGATGGTGCCGTTCGCGGGATACGAGATGCCGGTGCAGTATGAAGGCATCATGGCCGAGCATCTGTGGGTGCGCGAGAGTGCGGGGCTGTTCGACGTGTCGCACATGGGGCAGCTGTTCCTGTCGGGCGAAGGGCTTGACGCGGCGCTGGAGGCGCTGATCCCGGCCGACGTCGCGGGGGTGAAGGTCGACGGGCAGAAATATTCGCTGCTGCTGGCGGAGAATGGCGGGATCCTCGACGACCTCATGTTCACCCGCTGGCAGGATGGCCTCTACATGGTCGTCAACGGCGCGTGCAAATGGGACGACATCGCGCATCTGCGCGAGCATCTGCCCGACGCGATCGAGATCAACCATATGGACGAGCATGCGCTGCTCGCGCTGCAGGGGCCGAAGGCGGTCGACGCGCTGAGCCGCCTGGTGCCGGGCGTGGAGGCGCTGGTGTTCATGCGCGGCGGGCGGTTCGAGTGGAACGGCACCAGCCTGTGGATCAGCCGATCGGGCTATACCGGCGAGGACGGGTTCGAGATCTCGGTGCCGGCGGACAAGGCCGCGGCGCTGGCCGATGCGCTGACCGCGCAGCCCGAAGTGAAGCCGATTGGCCTCGGCGCGCGCGATTCGCTGCGGCTCGAGGCGGACCTGCCGCTGTACGGGCACGACCTCGATACCGAGACGACGCCGATCATGGCGGCGCTGGGCTTTGCGGTAGCGAGCAAGCGGCGGCGCGAGGAGGCCAACTTCCCGGGCGCTGAGCGCATCCTGCTCGAGCGCGAGCAGGGCCCGATCCAGCGCCGCGTCGGCCTGATCGTCGAAGGGCGCCAGCCGGTGCGCGAGGGCGCGCTGGTGCTCGACGAGGAGGGCAACGAGGTCGGGCGCGTCACCAGCGGCGGCTTCGCGCCCACCGTGCAGAAGCCGATCGCGATGGCTTATGTCCCGATCGCGATGGCGGAAGTTGGCACTCGGTTGACACTAAGCCAGCGCGGCAAGATTCATCATGGCGAAGTGGTGCCGATGCCCTTCGTCCCGCACCGTTACGTCCGTGAGGGAGGACCCAAATGAGCCGCTATTTCACCGAAGACCATGAGTGGATCGAAGTCGACGGCGACACCGCGACGGTCGGCATCACCGATTATGCGCAGGGCCAGCTCGGCGACATCGTGTTCGTCGAGGTGCCCGAAGAGGGCAAGCAGGTCGGCAAGGGCGACGACGCCGCGGTGGTCGAGAGCGTCAAGGCGGCGAGCGACGTCTATGCGCCGGTTTCGGGCACCGTGATCGAGGGCAATCCGGCGCTGGAGGACAATCCCGCGCTGGTCAACGAGGACCCCGAGGGCGAGGGCTGGTTCTTCAGGATGTCGCTGAGCGATGTCAGCGAGCTCGACGGCCTGATGGACGAGGCCAAGTACGCGGATTTCGTGAGCAAGCTCTAACAATCAACCGTCATGCCAGCGAAAGCTGGCATCTCCCGCCGCGAGCGCGACGTTTAGACCGCCGCGCTTGCCGCCCGAGACCCCAGCTTTCGCTGGGGTGACGTTTTCAGGAAACGTGATGCGCTACCTTCCCCTGACTCCCAACGACCGGCAGGCGATGCTCGCGGCGGTCGGCGCGGCGGCGATCGACGATCTGTTCGTCGACGTCCCCGAGAGCGTTCGCCTGAGCGGCCCGATCGCGGGGCTGCCGCCGCATGCCAGCGAGCTCGCGGTCGAGCGGCACATGACCGCGCTGGCGCGCAAGAACCTGTCGGCGGGGGAAGCGCCCTTCTTCCTCGGCTGCGGGGCGTATCGGCACCATGTGCCGGCGAGCGTCGATCACATCATCCAGCGCGGCGAGTTCCTGACCGCCTATACGCCCTACCAGCCCGAGATCGCGCAGGGCACGCTACAGGTGATGTTCGAGTTCCAGACGCAGGTCGCGCGTCTGCTCGGCACCGATGTCGCCAACGCCTCGATGTATGACGGATCGACCGCCTGCTGGGAAGCGATCGGCATGGCGCGGCGCATCACCCGGCGCGCCAAGGCGATCCTGTCGGGCGGGCTGCACCCGCATTACGTGTCGGTCGCCAACACGATGGCGAAATATACCGGCGACCAGCTGGTGACCGCGCTGCCCGAGCTGACCGCCGAGCCGGATACCGACAAGCTGATCGGCATGATCGACGACGAGACCTCGTGCGTCGTGGTGCAATATCCCGACATCCTCGGCCGCATTTCGGACCTCAGCGACCTCGCCGCGGCGTGCCAGGCCAAGAAGGCGCTGCTGGTCGCGGTGGTCACCGAGCCGGTGGCGCTGGGGGCGATCAAGTCGCCGGGCGAGATGGGGGCGGACATCGTCGTCGGCGAGGGCCAGTCGATCGGCGTCGGGCTTCAGTTCGGCGGGCCTTATGTCGGCCTGTTCGGCTGCAAGGAAAAGTACGTCCGCCAGATGCCGGGCCGCCTGTGCGGCGAGACCGTGGATGCCGAGGGCAAGCGCGGCTTCGTGCTGACGCTGTCGACCCGCGAGCAGCATATCCGGCGCGAAAAGGCGACGTCGAATATCTGCACGTCGTCCGTGCTGTGTGCGCTGGCCTGGTCGATCCACATGACGCTGCTGGGCGAGAAGGGGCTGCGTCAGCTCGCCGCGCTCAACCATGCCGGCGCGAGTGCGGCTGCGGACCGTCTGGCCAAGGTGCCGGGGGTCGAGCTGGTGACGCCGGTCTTCTTCAACGAGTTCACGCTGAAGCTGTCGAAGGAAGCGCGGCCGATCGTTCGTGAGCTCGCCGACAAGGGCATCCTCGCGGGCGTGTCGCTGGGCCGGCTCTATCCGGGCGAGGACGCGCTGGAGAACGGCCTCGTCGTCGCGGTCACCGAAACCACCACCGCGGAGGACGTCGAGACGCTTGCCGCCGCGCTTCAGGAGGTGCTGGCATGAGCATCAACCAGTCAGGCTGGCGCCCCGAGATGAACGCCGGCGAGCGCAGCGACAGCGCGACCTATACCGGCAACCGCGCGCTGATGCTCGACGAGGCGTTGATCTTCGAGATCGGCTCGCTCGACACCACGGGCGTGGATTTCGCCGAGGCGCCCAAGGCGGCGTCGCGGATCGGCGGCCTCGCGCGCAACAAGGATATCGGCCTGCCGGGCCTGTCCGAGCCGGAGGCGGTGCGCCACTATACGCGCCTCAGCCGCCAGAACTACGCGATCGACCTGGGCCTGTTCCCGCTCGGCAGCTGCACGATGAAGCACAATCCGCGGCTCAACGAGCGGATGGCGCGGCTTCCGGGGTTCGCCGACGTCCACCCGCTCCAACCGGTCGACACGGTGCAGGGCGCGTTCGAGGTGATCCACCAGCTCGCCCACTGGCTGGTGACGCTGACGGGCATGCACTCGGTGGCGATGTCGCCCAAGGCGGGCGCGCATGGCGAGCTGTGCGGTGTCCTCGCGATCCGCGCGGCGCTCGACGCCAAGGGCCAGCAGGCGCGGAAGGTGCTGCTGGTGCCCGAGAGCGCGCATGGCACCAACCCGGCGACCGCCGCGTTCGCGGGCTTCACCGTCGAGGATATTCCGGCGACCGAAGCCGGGCGCGTCGACCTCGAGGCGCTCAAGGCGCGGCTGGGGCCGGACGTGGCGGGGGTGATGATCACCAACCCCAATACCTGCGGCCTGTTCGAGCCGGACATGAAGGCGATCAGCGACGCGGTGCATGAAGCGGGCGGATACGTCTATTGCGACGGCGCCAACTTCAACGCGATCGTCGGCCGGGTCCGCCCCGGCGACCTTGGCATCGACGCGATGCACATCAACCTGCACAAGACCTTCTCCACCCCGCATGGCGGCGGCGGGCCGGGCTCGGGGCCGGTGGTGCTGTCGGAGGCGCTGGCGCCGTACGCGCCCTTGCCCTTCGTCGAGAAGCAGGGCGACCAGTTCGTGCTGGTCGAGGAAGAGACCGCGGGCGAGCATCATGCCGAGAGCTTCGGCCGGATGGTGTCGTTCCATGGCCAGATGGGCATGTTCACGCGCGCGCTGACCTATATCCTCAGCCACGGCGCGGACGGGTTGCGGCAGGTCGCCGAGGATTCGGTGCTCAACGCCAATTATGTGCTGCGCGCGCTGGAGGATGTGCTCGACGCGCCCTTCGCCAGGAGCGGGCCGTGCATGCATGAGGCGATCTTCAGCGACAAGGGACTGCCCGAGGGCTTCTCGACGCTCGACATCGCCAAGGGGCTGATCGACGAGGGCTTCCACCCGATGACGGTCTATTTCCCGCTGGTGGTGCACGGCGCGATGCTGGTCGAGCCGACCGAGACGGAGAGCAAGGCGGCGCTGGACCAGTTCATCGGCGCGTTCCGTTCGGTCGCGCAGCGGGCCAAGGCGGGCGACACGGCGCTCAAGTCCGCGCCGCACTTCGCGCCGCGCCGGCGGCTGGATGAGACCCAGGCGGCGCGCAAGCCGGTGCTGGTGTGGAAGGAACCGGCGCAGGCCGAGGCGGCGGAGTAGGGGGGACGGTGGCCGATCCGACGCCCTGGATCGCCGCCGAGGACACCGGCGCGGTGCGCAAGCATGCGCCGGCGACGGCGCGCAACCGCGAGGCGATCGCGGCGGTGCTCGATGAGGTGCTGCCGGCGTCCGGCGTAGTGCTGGAGATCGCGAGCGGGAGCGGGGAGCATTGCGCGTTCTTCGCGGAACGGTTTGCGGGCCTGCACTGGCAGCCAAGCGATCCGGAGCCGTCGGCGCTGGCGTCGATTGCGGCGTGGTGCGTGGGGCTGGCGAATGTCGCGCCGCCGCTGGCGATCGATGCCGCGGCGCCGGACTGGCCGATCGAGCGGGCCGACGCGCTGCTGTGCATCAACATGGTGCATATCAGCCCGTGGGAGGCGACGCTGGGACTGCTCGACGGCGCGGCGCGGGTGCTGGTGCCGGGCGCGCCGCTGATTCTCTATGGCCCCTATCGCCGGGCGGAGGTCGAGACGGCGCCGTCGAACGAGGCGTTCGACGCTTCGCTCAAGGCACGCGATCCGCGCTGGGGGCTGCGCGACGTGGCCGAGGTGAGCGCGGCGGCGATGGCGCGCGGGCTGGCGTTCGAGCGGCTGGTGGAGATGCCTGCCAACAACCTCATGCTGATCTATCGACGTTAGGCGCGGGCTCGTCCGCGCTGGTGACCGGCGAGGCGCGCGGCAGGCCGCGCTGGCGCTCGCGCCAGACGATGTAGAGGCCGCTCGCGATGATCAGCGGCGCGCCGGCCCAGGTCCATGGGCCGGGCAGCGCGCCGAACAGCAGATAGCCGTAGAGCGTCGCCCAGATCAGGCTCGAATAGTCCATCGGCACCACCACCGAGACCGGGGCGAAGCGCAGCGATGCGGTGAGCGCGAGCTGCGCGGCGCCGCCGACCAGGCCGATCGCGATCAGCAGCGCGAAGGTCTGCCAATCGTGCGGCGCGGCGACGAACAGATAGCCGATCGCGAGCGGCGGGACCGAAAGGGTGGAGAACCAGAAGACGGTCGTGGGCGGATCCTCGGTACGGGCCATCTGGCGCAGCTGGATCGCGACCAGCGCGACGAACAGCGCCGCGGTGAGCCCGACCAGCGCGCCGCCGAGCGGGATGTGGCCGCCGCCCGGCTGAGCGACGATCAGCACGCCGGCGAATCCGATGAGCACGGCGCCCCAGCGATGCCAGCCGGTCGATTCCTTGAGGATCAGCGCGCCGAGGATCGTGGCGAAGATCGGCACGGTGAAGCCGAAAGTAGTCGCCTCGGCCAGCGGCAGCAGCAGCACCGCGCCGAAGTTGAACACCATGCCGGTGAGCCCAACCGCCGAGCGCGTGACGTGCATCCCGAAATGCTGGGTGCGCAGTGACGCGAGGCCCGCTCCCATCGCGACCCAGGCGAGGATGAAGGGGATCGCGAAGAGTTGGCGGAACAGCATGATCTCGACCAGATGCGCGCCGCGCGTCTCGACCAGCTTGATCAGCGCGCCCATCGTCGAGAGCATCAGGATCGCGAGCAGGCGCAGGCCGAGGCCGAGCATGATGCGATCAGTGGGCATGCTTACCGCCTAGGAGCGGCGGCGCATGGGGGCAAGCCGCGAACCGGGGTGACGCGCGCCGCGAGACACGTTATCCGCGCGGCCATGATCAAGCACGCGCTCAACCTTACCCGCGAAGCGGACTTCGCCGCCTGGTACCAGGCCGTCATCTCGGAAGCCGACATGGCCGAGGAATCGGGGGTGCGCGGCTGCATGGTGATGCGGCCATGGGGCTATGGCATCTGGGAGCGCATCCAGCGGCTGCTCGACGACCGGATCAAGGCCGCCGGTTATGACAACGCCTATTTCCCGCTGTTCATCCCGCTTTCGTACTTCGAGAAGGAAGCGGAGCATGTCGAGGGCTTCGCCAAGGAGATGGCGGTGGTCACTCACCACCGGCTGATCGGCGACGGCAAGGGCGGACTGACCCCCGATCCCGAGGCGAAGCTGGAGGAGCCGCTGGTGGTGCGGCCGACATCGGAGACGGTGATCGGCACCGCCTTCTCGCGCTGGATCCAGTCGTGGCGCGACCTGCCGGTGCAGGTCAACCAATGGGCGAACGTGGTGCGCTGGGAGATGCGCACGCGCATGTTCCTGCGCACCGCCGAATTCCTGTGGCAGGAAGGCCATGCCGCCTATGCCAGCCCCGAGCAGGCGCGCGAGGAGACGCTGAAGGCGCTCGAGATGTATCGCGCCTTCGCCGAGGACGTCGCGGCGATCCCGGTGATCGCGGGCGAGAAGCCGGAGAATGAGCGCTTCCCGGGCGCGGTCGCGACCTATTCGATCGAGGCTATGATGCAGGACGGCAAGGCGCTGCAGGCCGGCACCAGCCATTTCCTCGGCACCAATTTCGCGCATGCCCAGAACATCCGCTTCCAGAATGCGAGCGGCGAGTTCGAGCATGCCAACACGATCAGCTGGGGCATGTCGACGCGGATGATCGGCGGGCTGATCATGACGCATGGCGACGATGACGGGCTGCGCGTGCCGCCGCGGCTGGCGCCGTGGCAGGTGGTGATCGTGCCGATGCTGCGCGACAATGACGAGGATGCCGCGCTGCTCGACTATTGCGAGGCGCTCAAGTCCGAGCTGGCCGGACTGGCCGCGTTCGGCGAGCCGGTGCGCGTGCTGCTCGATACGCGCGCGACCAAGGCGGCGACCAAGCGCTGGGGCTGGGTAAAGAAAGGCGCGCCGCTGGTGATCGAGGTGGGCGGGCGCGATATGGCGGGCGGCAACGTATCGGTGATCCGCCGCGACCGGCTGTACCGCGAGGACGGCAAGCTCGACAGCGCGATCGTGGCGAAGGGCGATTTCGTCGCGCAGGCGGCGGGGCTGCTGGAGGAAATCCAGGCCACGCTTCACCGCGAGGCACGCGCCAAGCTCGAGTCCAACATCGTGCGCGGCGTCGACAGCTTCGACGCGCTGCAGGCCTATTTCGAGGCGCCGAACAAATATCCGGGCTGGGTCGAGGTGCAGTGGGCCAGGCCGACCGGCGAGGAGCTGGACAAGGTGGTCGATCGCGTCAAGGCGCTCAAGCTCACCTTCCGCAACGTGCCGCTCGACGCGGCGGCGGCGGACGGGACGTGCATCTTCACCGGACGGCCCGCGGTGGAGCGGATCCTGGTGGCGCGGGCCTATTGATTGAACCGCGCGGGCGTTCGCGCGTATCCTCCCGCATCCTTATCGGGAGACATAGACATGCGTTCGCTCACGCTGTTCGCCGCGGCCGTCGCCATCGCGCTGCCGGCCGCCGCGCATCATGGCTGGTCGTCTTACGACGAAAGCAAGCCGCTCACGATCAACGGGACCTTCACCCAGCTTAGCTGGGGCAACCCGCACGGCACCGCGAAGATGAACTGGCAGGGCAAGAGCTGGGACGTGATCCTGGCGCCGACCGGGCGCATGGAGGCGCGCGGGCTGACCCAGGCCGAGGTCGCGCCGGGCAAGAAGATCCGCCTGACCGGCTATGCCCGCCGCGACGGCACCGCCGAGATGCGCATCGAGCGGATCACGATCGGCAGCAAGACCGTCGAGCTGCGTTGAGGCGCGGGGTTGGAGGGGCTGCTTCTCGCCGCGGCGCAATGGCTCGACGCGATCGGCGTGGGGCCATGGGCGCGCGGTTCCGGGCTGGTCTATCCGGTCGCGAACAGCTTCCACCTGCTCGGGCTGGTGATGCTGGTCGGCGGGATCGGCGTGGTCGATCTGCGCATCGCCGGATTGTGGCGCCGCCTGCCGGTAGAGGCGCTGTCGCGCGCGCTGACGCCGGTCGCGATCGCCGGGCTGGCGGTGATGGCGGCGAGCGGGCTGGTGCTGTTCGCGGCGGACGGCCGGTCGCTGGCGGGATCGGGGATCTTTCGGACGAAGCTGATGCTGATCGCGCTGGCGCTGGCCAATGCCGCGGCGTTCCGCTGGCGTTGGGGCGACCGGATCGGCGGATGGAGCGGCCGCGTCCCGATGGCGGCGCGTGCCATGGCGGCGGTGTCGATCGCGCTGTGGCTGACGGTAGGAACGCTGGGGCGGTGGATCGCCTATGGCTGACCTGCCCAAGCGCCGACAGCGGCGGCCGCGGTTTCGGCGAGCAGCGCGCTGAGGCGGGCGTCCGATTCGGCTTCGTCGGCATGCAGGCGCCGTACGGTCGTCGCGAGCTCGCGCTCGGCGAGCGCTTCGGCCATCGCGATCGCGGTCTCGTACGACGCGCGCTTTGCCGCGAGCGCCTTGCGCACCGCACCGATCATCGCGGTGTCGAGCAGGGGGCCGGCGGCGATCGTGCGCGTATCGCGCTCGGCATCGTCGAGGATGCCGCGCATCCAGAGATTGTCGGGACCACCCTTGGCACGGCCGCTGTCTTCCAGACTTTGCGCATGAGCCTGCGCCTGGGCGGCGATCTCGCCAAGGGTCGTGCGAAGCGCCTCGTCCTTCGCCTGAGCCGCGACGGCGGGTAGCCGCGCGGCAAGGTCCTGCTCGCCCGCGAGCAGGTCCTGGATGCAGGTGGTCAGCAGATTCTGGGCGGTTTCGGTGTCGGCCATGCGTCCACAACGGCCCTGCGGCGCGAAATGTCCTTCAGGGCAAAGGCCGGTCGCGCGTCATCGGCCGCGCCGTGAATCCCATCGCCGGGCCGAGCTTCGCCATGGCGTGCTCGGCAAGCGCGCGGGCGGTGGTGATCTTGCCACCGAACACGGAGAGGACCGGCGCGCCGCGCGTGTCGAGCTCGAGCACATAGTCGCGCGTGACCTTGCGTGCCTCGCCCGCGCCGTTGTCGTACAGAGCGCGGACGCCCGACCAGGTGGCGGTGACGTCGGCCGGGGCGATCTGGCGCGTGAAATAGCGGTTCGCGGCGCCGCAGAGATAGTCGATCTCGTCCGGCGTGATCCCCGCATCCCCGGGGTTCTTCACCGGCACGTCGGTGGTGCCGATCATCGTGCTCCCGCGCCAGGGCGTCGCGAACACGACGCGCCGGTCGGGCTGCTGCAGGATATAGGCATGGTCGCCCTCCCACAGCGCCGGCACGACGATATGGCTGCCCTTGATCAGCTGGAGGCCGCTGTCGCTGCGGATGCGGATTCTTGCGAGGAAATCCTTCACCCATGGCCCGGTGGCGTTGACGATCGCGCGCGCGTCGATGGTGCGGCCGTCGCTCAGGAAGACGTGCCAGCCCGCCCCGCCGCGCTCCGCGCCGGTAACGCCGACGCCGGTCTCGATCTGCGCGCCGTTGGCGATCGCATCGGCGGCATTGGCCCGGACCAGAGCGTCGTCGTCGACCTGCGCATCCCAGTAAAGGAAGCCGCCGACATTGTGCGCGATGGGTGCGAGGCGGGGGTCGTCGCGGCGTAGCGCGCGCGAGCGCGGGAGCGAGGAGCCGAGGCCGAGCAGGTCGTAGAGATACAGCCCGGCGCGGACCATCCACCAAGGGCGGACGCTGTGCGCGTGCGGCAGGACGAACGCCATCGGACGGATCAGGTGCGGCGCGGCGGCGAGCATCCGCTCGCGCTCGTGCAGCGCCTCGCGCACCAGCCGGAACTCATAGGTTTCGAGATAGCGCAGGCCGCCGTGGATGAGCTTGCTGGAGGCGGAGGAGGTGTGGGCGGCGAGGTCGTCCTTCTCGACCAGCAGGACGGATAGCCCGAGCAAGGCGGCCTCGCGGGCGATGGCGCAGCCGTTGATGCCGCCGCCGGCGATCAGGAGGTCGTAGGTCACGCGCCAAGCCTATTCGGTTGGGAATCGGCCGCACAGCCCCTATATTCGGGGCCAATGGCAAAACAGAACAAAGCAAAGAAGCCCGCGCCCGGCATGCCGACGCGGCAACAGATTCTCGATTTCATCACAAGTTCGGATCAGCCCGCGGGCAAGCGCGAGATCGCGCGCGCCTTCGGCTTGCATGCGCAGGACAAGATCGCGCTCAAGGCGCTGCTGCGCGACATGGCCGATGAGGGCCTGATTGACAGCGCGCCCGGCCGCGCGTTCCACAAGATGGGTGGCGTGCCCAAGGTGACCGTGCTGCGCGTGACCGACGCCGACGGCGATACCGTGTGGGCGGTGCCCGAGCGCTGGGAGGCCGAGGGCGTTCCGGTGCCGCGGCTGCGCGTGCGCGAGCGCGGCAAGCGCGGGGCGCTGGGCGTGGGCGACCGCATCCTTGCGCGCACCGAGGAGGCCGGCAACGGCTGGATCGCGCATCCGATGAAGAAGCTCGCCCGTGGCGAGGAAGCGATGCTCGGCGTGGTCAAGGAAGAGGGCGGACGACTCTACCTCCAGGGCGTCGAGAAGAAGGAGCGCAACAGCTACGTCATCTCCGAGCGCAACGGCGCCGAGCCGGGCGATCTGGTGCTGGCGGAAAAGAGCGGGCGCGGCCCGCGCATCTTCGCCAAGGTGACCGAGGTGCTGGGCGATCCCTTCGCGCCGCGCAGCTTCAGCCTGATCGCGATCCACCGCCACAGCATCCCCAACGTGTTTTCCGATGAGCTGCTCGACGAGGCCGAGCGGGTCGCGGAGCAGGAACTGGGGAAGGGCAGGGAAGACCTGCGCCACATCCCGATCGTGGCGATCGACCCGTCCGACGCGCGCGATCATGACGATGCGGTATGGGCGGCGCCCGACGACGACCCCAAGAATGAGGGCGGCTGGAAGGCGATCGTCGCGATCGCGGACGTGAGCTTCTATGTCCGCCCCGGATCGCTGCTCGACCGCGAGGCGCGCAAGCGGGGCAATTCGGTGTACTTCCCCGACCGGGTGGTGCCGATGCTCCCCGAAGTGCTGTCGGCGGACGTGTGCTCGCTGAAGCAGGGCGTCGATCGCGCGGCGATGGCGTGCCACCTGCAGATTTCGGCCAAGGGCGAGATCAAGGGCTGGCGTTTCACGCGCGCCGTCGTGCGGCTGACGGCCAACATCGCTTACGAGGATGCACAGGCGGCGATCGATGTGGCGGGGGAGAAGGTGGACGTCGCCTCGTCGCCGTGCGGGATGAGCGCGGAGGAACTGGCCGGGGTCGATCCCGCGCTGGTCGATTCGACGCTGCGGCCGCTCTGGGCGTGCTGGCGCGCGCTCAACAAGGCGCGCGAGAAGCGCGAGCCATTGGATCTCGACCTGCCCGAGCGGCGGATCATGCTCGACGAGAAGGGGCGTATCCTGTCGGTCGCGCCGCGCGAGCGGCTCGATGCGCACAAGCTGATCGAGGATTACATGATTGCCGCCAACGTCGCGGCGGCGAAGGCGCTGGAAGCGCGCAAGGCGCCGGTGATGTACCGCGTCCACGAGCCGCCGAGCCGCGAGAAGCTGGTCGCGCTCAAGGAGTATCTCAAGACGCTCGAGGTCGAGTTCGCGCTGGGGCAGGTGATCCGGCCGAGCACGTTCAACCATGTCATCGCGCGGGTGGCCGAGGCCGAGTTCCGCGAAGAGGTGATGATCCAGGTGCTGCGCACCCAGACCCAGGCTTATTACGGCCCGCAGAATGCGGGGCATTTCGGGCTGGCGCTGGGCAGCTATGCGCACTTCACCTCGCCGATCCGGCGCTATGCCGATCTGGTGGTGCACCGCGCGCTGGTCGAATCGAACAAGCTCGGTCCGGGCGGCGAGCTGCCGTCCGATCCCGAGATGGAGAAGACCGGCGAGACCATCAGCCAGCTCGAGCGGCGGGCGATGGAGGCCGAGCGCGAGACGATCGACCGCTATGTCGCCGCCTATCTCTCCGCGCATGTCGGCGAGGTGATGGAGGCGCGGATCACCGGCGTGCAGAATTTCGGCTTCTTCGCGACGGTCGACGGCGTCGGCGGCGACGGGCTGGTGCCGGCGCGCGACCTGGGCCGCGAATATTTCCGCTATGATGAGGCGGCGCAGCAGCTGGTCGGCGAGGAGACCGGCGAGACATTCGCGCTGGGACAACGGCTGCCGTTGCGGCTGGTCGAGGCGAACCCGGTGTCGGGCGCGCTGCGCTTCGAGCTGCCCGACGGCAAGGGTAGCGGATCGGGGCCGCGTCCAGATCGGCCGCGCAAGCCGGGGCCGCCGCGCGTGCTCAAGCGGCGCGGGCGGCCGGCGAACATCAAGCATCAGGGGAAGAAGCGCTGACCCTTGACCGTCACGCCGAACTTGTTCCGGGGGCCACGGTGCGGCAAGCGATGGACGAGAGGTGAAGCGCGGCGCGTGGTTCGCGGTGACCCCGGCACAAGGCCGGGGTGACGGGCTGGGGGGATCTGTATGGCGGTGGAGTCGGTTGCGATCACCAGAGCGGGGCGGGCACGGCGCAAGCTGGTCGACCATTTCTGCGCGCAGCATGCGATCACGCCGTACGACACGATCCTCTACACGCCGCCCGCCGATCTCAAGGCCGCGTTCGACACGCTGCTCGCCGAGCGGCTGATCCGCGAGGAGGGGCATGCCTATTACTGGCTCGACCTGCGCGCCTATGAGGCGGCGATCGAGTTGCGGCGGCGCAAGCTGGTGCCGGTGGCGATCGCCGTTTCGGTGCTGCTCGCGGTGGTGGCGATGCTGTTCTACGCGGGTTAGGCGTCGAAGATTTTATCCTCCCCCGCCAGGGGGAGGTGGCGCCGAAGGCGACAGAGGGGGAGGATTCCCCACCTGTGTCGGGTTTTCCTCCCCCTCCGTCACGCTGCGCGTGCCACCTCCCCCTGGCGGGGAAGGATTCGTATCTAGGCGACGGTGAAGATGAGGCCGGCATTGGCCTCGAGGCGTTTCTTGAGCGGCTCCGCCATGAGCGCGCCGGGGGTCCAGATGGCGCCGCCGTCGTCCACGTCGCGCAGCAAGCAAAGCGCGGCCTCCGCGATCATCTTGCTGGTCGAGCCATAGCCGGGATCGCGGTCGCCAGTGACGGTCGCGGTGAGGCGCTCGCCATCGGGCATCTCGGCGATGAAATCGATCTCGTAGAAGCCGGCCTCGCGCTCTTCCTTCGACGGGCCCTCGCCGGGGGCCGGGCCCTTGTCCGAGTTCATCGGGTTCATCCTGGCGATCGCCTCGGCCGCCGCCTTGCCGAGATCGCCCAAGCCCGGCGCGACCATCATCTCGTCGTAGCGGAAGTCGCGGCCATAGGGGTGGTGGGCGAGGAAGTTGGTGCGGTGGATGTTCTTGGTGTTGATCACCGCCATCATGAACGGCGCGACCCAGCCGCCGACCGCCTCGTCATATTCGGGCAGGATGCCCTTGGGCTGGTCCGGCCCGGTGAAGCCGGGGGTCAGCGCGAAGGGATCGAGCAGTATCTTGAACACCGCCGGGTTCTTCGCGGCGGCGGCAGCGGTCGCCTTGCCGCTGGCGAAGGTGCCGCCCGAGAAGGTGCCCTGCATCTTCCGCACGCGGCCCTTCACGCGCGGGGCGGGCTGGCCGAACCTGGCCTTCGCCGCCTGCTGCACGGTCCACACGCCGAGGTCGAAGGGGATCGAGTCGAAGCCGCAGGAGAAGACGATGCGCGCGCCGCTGGCCTTCGCCGCTGCATCGTGCTGCGCGATCATGTCGTGCATCCAGTTGGGCTCGCCGCACAGGTCGACATAGCCGGTCCCGGTCTCGACGCACGCGGCCACGAGGTCGCTGCCGTAGAGCTGATAGGGGCCGACGGTGGAGACGACGACCTTGGCCCGTTCGGCCATCGCGCGCAGCGCGGCGGGGTCGTCGGCATTGGCGGCGATGAGCGGGGTCGAGGCCGGGGCGGCGATCGCGTCGCGCACCTGCTCGAGCTTGGTCAACGAGCGGCCGGCCATCGCCCATTTCACGGTACCGTCGCCGTAACGCCGGGCGAGATATTCGGCGACGAGGCGGCCGGTGAAGCCGGTGGCGCCATAGACGATCAGATCAAGCTCGCGTGCCATCATTCCTCTCCCTCCAGCGCCATACCCGAATCTCCAAAGTCTCAAAGGTCACGGTCCTGCACGCGTGAGTCCGCCAGGCCTTGAAGCATACTGTGATTGCTAGCGGAGCAGACGCGCTCCAACATTGCAAGGGGCGGCTCAGCGCCTGCGGCGGCGGACGATGGCGTGCGCCTCGGCCCTGGAGAGAAGGACGTCGAGATCCTCGCGGCTGATGTCGAAGCTGTCGGGCAGCTCGGCGAGCGCGTTGTCGATATCCTCGAGATGGAGGCCGACGGCCTCGGGCGGCATCGGCAGCGGGGCCGCGATGTGCGGGTAGCTGTGGCCTGACACGCGGTGGAAGAACATCGCCAGCGAGACCAGCGCGATCGAGTTGAGCGCGACCGGCGCGAAGGCGAAGGCATAGCCCGCGGCATGGATGCCCTGGCTGCCGATCACGGCGGTCAGCGCCGCCGCGCCGCCCGGCGGGTGGAGGCAGCGGAACAGCGACATGGCGCCGATGGCGAGCCCGACGGAGAGGCCCGCGGCGAGCATCGGATCGGGCACATGCTGGAACACTGCGACGCCGACCAGCGCCGAGAGGGTGTTGCCGCCGACCACCGGCCAAGGCTGTGCGAGCGGGCTGGCGGGCACCGCGAAGATCAGCACCGCCGAGGCGCCCATCGGCGCCACGATCAGCGGCAGGTCCGACGCGGCGAGCGGAAGCTGCGCGCAGATAAACACGGTGAGCGCGAGGCACACCGCCGCGCCGATGCAGCCGACAAGGCGATCGAGCGGCCGCGCACCGGCGAGGATCGGGCGGAAAAGGCGGAACGGCATGGTGGTGGCTTTTGTCGCGCGCGGTGGCTGTGGGGGAGCAGGGGATTCTTTGGGCAGGTGAAGCTGGCGCATGCCTTAGCTACTTTGCCGGGCTCTTGAAACGCTACGATCAGCCCCCGATTATCGATCGCGTCATTTTGGGGAGCCTGGGATGCCGGCCGGCCGGTCATCGGATTTGACGCAGTTTCGCGTGCAGCGGCATTTCGCCGATCATCGGGCCTTCGCGCCCGGCGATGCGATCGAATATGCGCCCTCAGGCCCGGTTGAGCGAAAGGCGTTCGACCGGCTGCGCGATGCGGGCGTGATCCGTGAGGCGGCGCCGGCGCATTACTGGTTCGACCTCGACCGCATGGGGCAGAGCCGCAAGCGCGCGCGCAACCCCAAGAGGCTGGTGGCGATCGCGCTGGGCATCGTGATCGCCTGCCTGGCATACATGCTCTACCGCGGCTAGGCCGCCGGCCCGAGCCCGTGGCCGCCTTGCGGCAGCAGAGGGCGGTCCCTAGATCAGTCAGCCAAGTCGAGGAGTTAGTGGCGTGAACGACCGGATGAACAAAGCGACCCGTTTTGCAGCATCCGATCTTCAGGCTTCCCATGTCCGCACTGCTCACCTTCGATTCCGTTTCCGCACGCACCCCTGACCACAGGCTTCTGTTCGAGGGGCTGACCCTCGCGCTCGGTCATGAGCGGATCGGGCTGGTCGGTCGCAATGGCTCCGGCAAATCGACATTGCTGCGGATCGCCGCGGGCGAGACGCGCGCCGCCTCTGGCAGCGTTCATCGGAACGGCACTGCCGCGATGCTGGCGCAGGACTGGCCGCCGGCACTGACGCTGGCGGAGGTGCTGGGCGTGAGCGAGGAGATTGCGCGGCTGGAGCGCGTGCTGGCCGGTAATGGGGACGCCGCCGACCTTGAGGCGGCCGATTGGACATTGGACGTCCGGATCGAGGGGGCGCTTGCGGAGGCCGGGCTGGCGGATATGGCGCTCGACCGGCGGATCGGATCGCTTTCGGGCGGAGAGCGGATGCGCGCCGGGATCGCGCGGGTGCTGATCGGGAAGCCCGATCTGCTGCTGCTCGACGAGCCGACCAACAATCTCGACGCTGCCGGGCGAGAGGCGATCGACGCATTGCTCCGCGGCTGGCGCGGCGGCGTGCTGATCGCCAGCCATGACCGCGCACTGCTCGAGGCGATGGACCGCATCGTCGAGCTGACCCCGGTGGGCGTGCATGTCGTGGGCGGCGGATGGTCGGCCTTTGCCGCGCAGCGCGAGGCCGAACGCGGGCGGGCCGCGGCCGAGCTCGAGCAATCCGAGATGGCGCTGCGCGGGGTGGAGCGCGACATCCAGCGTCAACGCGAGGGCAAGGCGCGGCGCGACAAGGCGGGCCGCGCCTTTGCCGCGCGCCGGTCGGAGCCGAAAATCCTGCTGGGCAGGCAAGCCGAGCGGGCCGAGAATAGCCGGGCGCGCGCGAGCCTGGTGGGCGAGCGGCTGGTTGGCGAGGCCGTGGCGAAGGCCGAGGCCGCGCGGGCGCGGGTCGAGGTGCTGACGCCGCTGGCCATCTCCATCCCCCCGAGCGGCGTTCCGGGCGGCGCAAGGCTGCTGGCGCTGGATTCAGTACGCGTCGAGCGGGGCGGGTGCATGCTTGGGCCATGGACGCTCGACCTGCACGGGCCCGAGCGGATCGCGGTGACCGGCGCGAACGGCGCGGGCAAGACGACGCTGCTCAATGTGGCGGCCGGGCGCATCGCACCGGACAGCGGCAGCGCTCGCCGCGCCGAGGGGCGGATTGCGATGCTCGACCAGCATGTCGCGATGCTCGATCCGGAGACGAGCATCCTCGCCAACTTCCGCCGGCTCAACCCGGGCCTGACCGAGCAGGACGCGCGCGCCGCCTGCGCGCGCCTTGCCTTTCGCAACCGCGATGCGCTGAAGCTGGTCGGCATGCTGTCAGGCGGGGAGCGGCTTCGTGCGGGGCTTGCCTGCGCGCTGGCGGGGGAACCCCCACCGTGGCTGCTGATCCTCGACGAGCCGACCAATCACCTCGATATCGATTCGATCGCGCTGCTCGAGGCGGCGCTGAAGGCGTATGACGGGGCGCTGATCGTGGTGAGCCACGATCGCGCCTTCCTGGATGCGATCGGGATCGAGCGGGAGTTCAGCGTCGAGGTGTCGCGCGGAGCAATCGGCCGGAGCGGCTGACACGCTGGCCGTTCTCGAGCGCCGTCCGGCCGCCCACCATCACCAGATCGAACCCCTGCGCGCGGGCGAAGGGGTCGAGATAGGTTGAGCGGGCGCGGACCTTCTCAGGATCGAACAGGATCAGGTCGGCCTTCGCGCCCGGGCGGATCGTGCCGCGATCGGGCAGGCGCAGGATGCGGGCGGGGAAGGACGTCGCCTTGCGCACGGCCTCCTCGACCGGGAGCCGTCTGGTCTTCACGACATAGTCCTCGATCAGCCTGGCATAGGTGCCGGTCGAGCGGGGGTGGCGCTGGGTCGGGCCGCCATCGGTGGAGATCGCGACCATCGGGTCGAGCAGCAGCACGTCCTGCAGCGCCTGATCCATCGTGAAATGCGCGCCCGATCCGCCGCCGGGGCCGAGCTGGATCAGGAAATCGGGGAAAGCGAGGCCGGCTTCCTGCGACGCCTGCGCGACGGTCTTGCCGGCGTGCTTGCCGGTGCCGAGCAGCAGCTTCTCCGGCCCGCCGCGGCGGATCATGCGCTTCTCGAGATAGTCGCGCAGCTCGGCGCGGCGGGTGGCGAGGGCGGCGGCATAGTCGGTCGGCGGGAGCGCCCATTGCGGGAACAGGATGGCGATCCCGGTGAAGCCCGCATTATAGGGGTAGGCGTCGGCGGTGAGGTCGATCCCGGCGCGGCGCCTGGCGGCAAGGAAGTCGAGCAGGGCGCGGGCGCGCGCCTCGCCCTTTCCGAACACGACCTTGAGGTGTGAGATATGCGGGCGCGCGGGGCCGGCGGAGGCGATCAGCTCGTCGATCGACGCCTCGATCTCGTCGTCATTCTCCGAGCGCATATGGCTCATCGCGACGCCGCCATGGCGCGCGACGACGCGGCCCAGCGCGGCGAGCTCGGCCGTCTCCGAATAGATGCCGGGGACATATTCGAGGCCGTAGGAAAGGCCGAACGCGCCGGCGCGCAGCTCGGCGTCGAGCTGGGCCTCGAGGCGGGTCATGGCGGCGGCATCCGGGCGGCGGACCGAATCCGGGATCCTCGCGGCGCGGCGCAGCGTGCCGTGGCTGGCGAGCGTGGCGACGTTGAGGTCGAGCGGGGCGCGATCGGCGGCGCGCATCCAGCCGCGCAGGTCGAGATCGCCCTCGAGCCGGGGGCCGCTGCCGTCGACGCCGAGCGTGATGGTGGTGACGCCCATGGCGAGGAAGCCGTCATAGGAATCGGTCAGCGGATCGCCATGGGTGTGGGTGTCGATGAAGCCGGGGGCGAGGATACGGCCTTCGCCCGCGATCACGCGCGCGCCGATGACGGGCATGGGCGAGGGCGCGGTGATGCTCGCGATCCGGTCGCCGGTGACGAGGACATCGGCCAGCCGCGGCGGGGTGCCGGTGCCGTCGACCAGCGTGACTTCACGAAACAGGATTGACGGTGATGCGGCCGACGCCGTGCGGATGGCGAGGCCGCTTGCGAGTGCACCGCCGATGAGCCGCCGGCGTGACAGATGCTGGTTCATGGATATCCCCGTGAAGCGCCGCGGAGGATATGCGGGACACGGAGAGCGGACAACGCGCCAGAGGTTCTGGCAGTATAGCCTGCGGTTAGGGCGCGTCGCTGAACTGGAGCGAGGCGAGCTTGGCGTAGAGGCCGCCCTGCGCGACCAGCTGCGCGTGCGTGCCGGTCTCGACGATGCGCCCTTCGTCCATCACGATGATGCGCTTCGCCGCGCGGACGGTGGCGAGGCGGTGGGCGATGACCAGCGTGGTGCGGCCCTGCATGAGATGCTCGAGGGCGTCCTGGACGAGGCGCTCGCTCTCGGCGTCGAGCGCGCTGGTCGCCTCGTCGAGCAGCAGGATCGGCGCGTCGCGCAGCAGTGCGCGCGCGATGGCGAGGCGCTGGCGCTGGCCGCCGGAGAGACGCGCGCCATCCTCGCCGAGGAAGGTATCGAGCCCCTCGGGAAGCTCGCGCAGAAATTCGGCGGCATTGGCGGCTTCGGCGGCCTGCCAGATCTGGTCTTCGCTGGCGTCCCAGCGGCCATAGCGGAGATTGTCGCGCGCGGTGGCGGCAAAGATCACCGTTTCCTGCGGCACCATCGCCATGCGCGCGCGGACCTCGCCCGGATCGGCGCGGCGCACGGGCACGCCGTCGACGCGTACTTCGCCGCCCTCGGGGTCGTAGAAGCGCTGGACGAGCTGGAACAGCGTGGACTTGCCGGCGCCCGAGGGGCCGACCACCGCGACCGTCTCGCCCGGCGCGACCGAGAGGGTGAAATTCTCCAGCGCCGAGACTTCGGGGCGGGTGGGATAGTGGAAGGTGACATGGTCGAATTCGATCGCGCCCTGCGGCGGGACCGGGAGCGGCACCGGATCGGCGGGGGCGGCGATATCGGGCTGCTGCGCGAGCAATTCGGCGAGGCGGCTGGCGGCGCCCGAGGCGCGGAGCAGGTCGCCATAGACTTCGGTGAGCGCGCCGAATGCGCCGGTGACGAGGCCCGCGGTAATGACGAAGGCTGTGATCGAACCGCCGGAGATGCGCCCCTCCGACACGCCATAGACGGCGTCCCACATGATCAGGGTGATCGCGGTGAACAGCGCGAAGATGACCAGAGCGGTCATCACCGCACGGGTGGCGAAGCGCTTGCGCGCAGTCGCGAAGCCGGCATCGACGGCAGTCTGGAAGCGCTCGCCCTCGCGCCTTTCCTGCCCGAAGGCCTGGACGATGCGCATCGCGCCGAGCGTTTCCGAGGCGATCGCGCCGATGTCGGCGACGCGATCCTGGCTGGTGCGCGAGAAGCGGCGCACCCGGCCGCCGAGCCACATGATCGGGAGCACGATCACCGGGATGCCGACGACGAGATAGGCGGCGATCCTGGGCGCCAGAACGAACAGATAGGCGGTGCCGCCGATCGCGATGAGCAAGTTGCGCAGCGCGACGGAGACCGTGGTGCCGACGATCTGCTCAACCACCGCGGTGTCTGCGGTGAGGCGGCTGGCGATCTCCGACGGGCGGTTCTCCTCGAACCATTTGGGCGGGAGCCGGAGGAGGTTGCGGTGGACCGCGGCGCGCATGTCCGCAACGGTGCGCTCGCCGAGCCAGGAGACGAAATAGAAGCGCATCGCGGTCGCGAAGGCGAGCACGACGACCACCAGCAGCAGCCCCTGGAAATGCGCGCCGATCTGCGATGGGTCCGCGGCCGGGCCGAAGCCCTTGTCGACCACTTCCTTGAAGGTGCGCGGAATCCACAGCGTGGCGCCCGCGGCGAGGATCAGCGCGACGATCGCGAGACCGAGCTGGAGCGGGTAGCGGGTCGCATAGTGCCAGACGATGCGCAGGCTCGATAGCTTGCGGGGTGCGGGGGGACTCGCGGGCTTCTGGTCAGGCTCGGCCATGTGCGCCGCCTACGGCGTGGGGGCCGGTTTCGCAACGGTGGGATATTTGAGACTGGGACGCCAATTCCTCCCCCGGAGGGGGAGGGGGACCAGCGAAGCTGGTGGAGGGGTAGTCTCCACAAGCAGGCCGGTTCGTTGCTTGGCGAACTACCCCTCCACCGCCTTCGGCGGTCCCCCTCCCCCTCCGGGGGAGGAATTGGAAATCCATTTCACCCATTCCCTGGGAACCGCTTCAAGTCATCGAAAGTTCGGTATGTATGGACATTGCACCGCAGCACCCGGCCGCTATAACCCCCTGCCACCGTTGTCAGGCGGTTCGTAGCGGGCGGGGACTGTAACGATACGATGTTGTACGATGCTTACGAGATGCAGCGGTCGATGTTGGCGGGCGCCAGCGCACTGGCCAATTTCAGCGCCGGGCTGCTGAACAATCCTGCAAATCCCTTTGCTTATTTCGGCGGCGGGCCGATCCTCGCTTCGGCGCTGGAGGTCTTCGCCCATGCCGCCGCGCCGCGCGGCAAGCCCGATTTCGGGCTCGGTTTCACGACCATCGACGGCAAGCGAATCGATGTCCGTGAGGAGATCGTGCTGCGCAAGCCGTTCGGGCAGCTGAAGCGATTCGTCCGGGAGGGCGTGGAGGGCGGTCCCAAGCTGCTGATCGTCGCGCCGATGAGCGGGCACTTCGCCACGCTGCTGCGCGGCACGGTCGAGCGGATGCTGCCGAGCGCCGACGTCTATATCACCGACTGGCGCGACGCGCGGCAGGTGCCGCTCAGCGACGGGCGCTTCGACCTCGACGACTATGTCGATTACGTGATCGAGTTCATGGAGGCGATCGGCGCGGAGGGTGACGCCCGCCCGCACGTGCTCGCCGTGTGCCAGCCCTCGGTCCCCGTCTATGCCGCAGTGGCGCTGATGAATGCCGACCAGCACCCCAACCGCCCGCGCACGCTGACCATGATGGGCGGCCCGATCGATACGCGCGAGGCGCCGACTGCGGTCAACACGCTGGCGACCGAGCGGCCGCATGCCTGGTTCGCGCAGAACGTCATCGCGACGGTGCCGGCGACCTATCCGGGCGCGGGGCGGCGGGTCTATCCGGGCTTCCTGCAGCTCGCCGGGTTCATGACGATGAACCTCGGCAGCCACATGATCAGCCACTGGGAGATGTTCAAGCACCTGGTGAAGGGCGACGGCGAGAGCGCGGAATCGACGATGCGCTTCTATGACGAATATCGCGCGGTGTGCGACATGACCGCCGAATTCTACCTCCAGACGATCGACGTGGTGTTCCAGGCGCATGCACTGCCCAAAAGCGAGATGATGCACCGCGGCCGCCGGGTCGATCCCGCCGCGATTACCGACACCGCGCTGCTGGCGGTCGAGGGCGAGCGCGACGATATCTCCGGCCTTGGCCAGACCAAGGCGGCGCTGACGATCGCGACCAAGCTGCCCGCCAGGATGAAGAAATATCACATGGCGCCGGGCGTCGGCCATTACGGCATCTTCAACGGCAGCAAGTGGCGCACCAAGATCGCGCCGGTGCTGGAAGACTGGATCGCCAAGCACAGCTGATCCGCGAGTGGATCAGTCGTAACCGAGCATCACGAATTCGTAAGCGATCAACGCGATCAACGCCCAGATCGCGATGACAATGGCGATGCCCCATTTGCTCACCGGACGCGCGGCTGCGGCCTCAGCGGTGGCGCGATGCTCGGCGAGCAGCGCCGGTGGCACGAGACGCGCGAACAGCCACACGCCCGCCGGGATCAGGATCGCATCGTCGAGCAGGCCCAGCACGGGCACGAAGTCCGGGATCAGGTCGATCGGCGAGAGCGCATAGGCGGCGACCAGCAGCCCCACCAGCTTGGCGAAGAGCGGCGTGCGCGGATCGCGCGCGGCGAGCCAGACGGTGTGCGATTCGACGCGGATGCGGTGCGCGAGTGATTGCCCCATGGCCATGGGATCGTCCGCCAGGGTCCCCGGGTCAAGCGTCGCAGGCGGGTATCCGTTGTGATAGCATGGGTACGGTCATTCGGGAGGATGCGATGCGCACGGCATTTCTCTTTGGAGCAATCGCGCTGGCCGGCTCCGCCGCAGCCGGTGTCACGCTGGCCCAGTCGGTCGAGCCCGCGCCCGCCAAGCCGGTCTGTGAAACTGTCGGTGAAAAGCCCGAGCCGAGTCCCAGCGCCGCCGCACGGCAGGGACCCAGGGCGACGGCGACCGTCAAGAACGGGGGGCAGGCGACGAAGAGGCCCGGCAATACCAAATGGGGCAATATCGTCCTCAAGCGCGGCGTGGACGCGGCCGGCTGCTCCAAGGCGTGACCCGCCCTTCCCGCTAGGCGGGGGCGTGGCACACGAACTCGACCAGCCGATCGTCGGGATCGCGCAGATAGCCGGCATAGTAATCGGGGTGGATGTGCGGCGCGAGCGCGGGTGCGCGGTCGAGCGTGAAGCCGGCATCCCGCCCGATCGCGTAGATCGCATCGACTGCGGGCCGGTCGGGCACGGTGAAGGCGTAGTGGACCTGCGCGGACGCTTCGCCCTCGACCAGGAAGAAGTCGAGCCGCGCGCCATCGCCGAACCCCTTTGCGGCGCCATCGACCGTCAGCCGATAGCCGAGCGGCGCGAGCAGCGTCGTGTAGAAGTGGAGCGTGCGGGCGAGGTCCGGGGTCTTGATCTCAAGATGGTCGAGCATGCTTGTCTCCTGGCTTGGAGGCATGCAGATAATAGCGCATTCGCGCACGGGTCGCGCGATGGGCGCGATAATTCGATCCAGATGGATCAGAATATCGAAGAGGCTGATGGGAAGCGATCATAAGCGTTGATCTGGACACCGCCGATCGCAGGTTGCTGTCGCTGCTACAGGCGGACAGCAGGATCGCGATCAACGCGCTGGCGGACGAGACGGGGCTTTCGCCGGCGTCGGTGCAACGCCGCCTGCGCCGGTTGCGCGAGACCGGCGTGATCGCGCGCGAGATGGCGGTGATCGATCCGCTGGCGGTCGGGCTGGGCATGAGCTTTGTCGTGATGGTCGAGCTGGAGCGCGAGCGGATCGACCAGCTCGACGCCTTTCGCCGCAAGGCGCTGCGCGAGCCGCACGTCCAGCAATGCTATTATGTGACGGGCGAGGCGGACTTCGTGCTCGTCTGCGTCACCCGCGACATGGCCGAATTCGAGGAGCTGACGCGGCGGCTGTTCTTCGGGGACGAGAATGTGCGGCGCTTCCGCACCTCGGTGGTGATGGGGCGGACCAAGGTCGGGCTGACACTGCCGATCGAGTGAATCGCGAAATCGCGCACGACCGCACCACACTCATTGATTCAAGTGATGATACAATATATCATCTAGTCGAGTCACCAAGGAGAGAGCATATGAAAGCGTTCGTGGCAATCCTGCTGCTTGCCAGTGCGGCAATGGCGACGCCGGTTTCGGCGCAGACCTCGGCGCCTTCGCCGCTGCTGGGAAGCTGGGCGGTGGACCTCTCGCGTCTGCCGATCCCGCCCGAGGCGCGCCCGAAAAGCGTGACCATCACCTATAGCGACGCTGGCGACGGCAAGTGGCGGACCAATGTCGATGTGATCCGTCAGGACGGATCTGCGGACCGCGCCACGAGCACTCATGCCCTCGACGGCACGCCCGCGCCGGTCGCAGGCAATTTCGAGGCGGACACCACCGCCGCACGGCTGCCCGAGCGCAACGTGCTGATCCTGGCGCTGGCCAAGGGCGGCATCCCGGCATCGACCCGCATCTATGCGGCCGCGCCGGACGGCAAGACCATGACCGAGGTCGCGGTCTATTTCCGCGACGGCCAGCCGGTGATGCGGACCAATTATTTCGCACGGGTGAAGTAGGCGGGAGGCGATGCGCAATTTGATAGGGATTGCGAGGTAGAGTTCGACATGGGCTTTCGCATGCCGGTCTTCGTTGGATGGGAGCTGTTCAAGGTCCGCCGGCGCAACGAGCGCTGGCCGCCACCCGTTTCGCCCGACGCGGTCCTTGGCATATGCGCCGGGCCTGGGCGTATCCTGATCGATATCACTGACCGCGACCGGCGCAGTCACTATGATCGCAGCGTGGTGGCGCAGACGCTTACGCGCTTGTTCGCGATCTCGAACGGGCAGCGCCACCGCGTAATCGGGCGCATCCCGATGATCGGCAAGCCGGTCGGCAATTTCCGTTACGTGGTGCGCTACCCCTTGCCGTTCGAGATGCGCCGCGAGGACCAGCGCTTCCGCCACGGCTTCGACGCGTTGGTCGCCGACCTCGGCACCGAGCCACGAAGCATGAGCCCGCTCGAGTTCGGCCAGGTCGCGGCTCGCGCGGTCGAAGCCAATCTCGAAGCGGACGGCATGTCCTCGCTCGACTATTTCAGAGGTTATCTCAAATAGGCGGCCTCACAGCACCTCGAACAGCCCCGCCGCGCCCATGCCGCCGCCGACGCACATCGTCACGACGACATACTTCGCGCCGCGGCGCTTGCCCTCGATCAGCGCGTGGCCGGTGCAGCGCGCGCCGGTCATGCCATAGGGGTGGCCGATCGAGATCGAGCCGCCATTGACATTGAGCAGCTCGTTCGGGATGCCGAGCTTGTCGCGGCAATAAAGCACCTGCACCGCGAACGCCTCATTCAGCTCCCACAGGCCGATATCGTCCATCTTGAGGTTGAAGCGCTCGAGCAGGGCGGGGATCGCAAAGACCGGGCCGATGCCCATCTCGTCGGGCTTGGTGCCTGCGACCGCCATGCCGACATAGCGGCCGAGCGGGGTGAGGCCACGCTTCTCGGCGAGCTTCTCCTCCATCAGCACGCTGGCCGAGGAGCCGTCCGACAGCTGGCTGGCATTGCCCGCGGTGATCACGCCGTTGGGGATCACCGGCTGGAGCGCGCGCAGCCCCTCGATCGTGGTGTCGGCGCGGTTGCCCTCGTCCTTGGTGAGGGTGACCTCCTTCTGGGTGACCTCCTTGGTCTCCTTATTGACGACGTTCATCGTCGCGGTGACGGGGATGATCTCGTCGTCGAACTTGCCCGCGGCCTGCGCGGCGGCGGTGCGCTGCTGCGACTGAAGGCTGTACTCGTCCTGCGCTTCGCGGCTGATGCCGTAGCGCGCCGCGACCACCTCGGCGGTCTGCAGCATCGGCATGTACACGTCGTTGTGCATCGCCAGCAGCTCGGGATCGGGGGCGACGCGCATCTGCGGGGTCTGGACGAGGCTGATGCTCTCGACGCCGCCGCCGATGGCGATGTCCATATTGTCGCAGACGATCTGCTTGGCGGCGGTGGCGATCGCCATCAGGCCGCTGGCGCACTGGCGGTCGACCGACATGCCCGCGACGCTGACCGGCAGTCCGGCGCGGAGCAGCGCCTGGCGCGCGATGTTGCCGGCCTGATGCCCCTGCTGGAGCGCGGCGCCGAACACCACGTCCTGCACCTCGGCGCCGTCGATCCTGGCGCGCTGGACCGCCGCCTCGATCGATTTTGCGGCGAGCGTCTGGGCCGGGAGCGCGTTGAAGGCACCCCGATAGGCGCGGCCGATCGGGGTGCGCGCGGTGGAGACGATGACGGCGGAACGCATGGGTGGCTGTCCTTCTTCTGATCGTTAGACGAAAATCTGGCTGATCCATTCGGCGATCATCGCGGGCTTTTCCTCGCCTTCGATCTCGACGGTGAATTCGACGGTCTGCTGCCACTGGCCGGGGCGCTTCTCGGCCAGCTCGAGCGTCTTGAAGCGGCCGCGCACGCGCTTGCCCGAGCGCACAGGGGTGAGAAAGCGGACTTTGTTGCCGCCATAATTGACGCCCATCTTCACCCCCTCGATCCGCGGCTGCGGGGTGAGCGAGTTGAGCAAGGGCATCAGCGAGAGCGTGAGAAAGCCGTGGGCGATGGTGCCGCCGAACGGGGTCATCGCGGCCTTGGCGGGATCGACATGGATGAACTGGTGATCGCCGGTCGCCTCGGCGAACTTGTCGATCATCGCCTGCGTCACCTCGACCCAGCCCGACGCGCGTTCCTCGCCCGTGCGGGCGGCGAGTTGCTGGATCGTCACGGTCTCCGCTTCGGCCATTTCGGCTCCTGTTGGCATGCTCGCGCGGCATGTAGGCGCAACGCACTGCTTTCCGCAAGGGGAAGCCTACTGAAAACGCGAAAACAGGAGATTGCGTAGCGTAAATCAGGGCAATTGCAGTCAAACCCGATATTCTAAAATATTATGGCGCGCGACTCGTGCGAGGTTCGTGCGTTGAGCGCTTGACGAGGGGGGGCACGAATGCGTCAATCCCGCCGGGGCAATTGGGGGAACAGCATGACCTATTCGACTCGCGCCGCATGTCTGGCGCTCGCGCTGCTGGCCGCGCCGCCGGTGCTTGCGCAGCAGGGGGCCGCCGTGCCCATCGCATCGATCGCGATCGACTCGAAGCTCTCCGCCGAGGCCAAGGCATTCCTGCGCAGCCTGAGACCGGTTGCCGGCGACGTGCGGATCGATGCGGCGAAGGCGGTGCTGCATCTGGGCGATCGCTATTATTTCCTGCCCGCCGCCGACGCGAAGCGCGTGCTGACGGAAGCGTGGGGCAACCCGCCCGAAGCCGTGAGCGACGTGCTGGGGCTGGTGATGGAGAAGGGCAAGTCGCCGCTCGACGATGCCTGGGGCGCGGTGATCACCTATCGCGACACCGGCTATGTTTCCGACTCCGATGCCGCGAGCCAGGATTATGAGGCGGTTCTCCAGTCGATGAAGGACGGCGAGGCGGAGGAGAATGCGCAGCGCAAGGCGGCAGGCTTTCCGACGCTCAACCTGGTCGGCTGGGCGCAGCCGCCTTCCTACGACGCCAGGGCGCATTCGCTGGTCTGGGCGCGCGAGCTTGCGTCGAGCGACAGCAAGATCCACGGCCTCAACTATGACGTGCGCCTGCTCGGCCGTTCGGGCGTGCTGAGCCTCAACATGGTCGCGACGATGCCGATGCTGGCGCAGGTGCGCACGGCAGCCAACAGCTTTGGGCAGGCGGTCGATTTCGAGACCGGCGCGCGCTACGCCGACTATAATGCCGCGACCGACAAGGCTGCAGGCTATGGGCTGGCCGGGCTGGTCGGCGGCGGCGCAGCCGTGGCCGTGGCGAAGAAGGCCGGCATCCTCGTCCTGCTGGCGAAATTCTGGAAGCTGATCCTGGTCGGCGCCGTGGCAATCGGCGGCGGCGCATTGGCGATGTTCCGCCGGCTGTTCGGCCGCCGCGAGGAGCATGACGAAATCTGATCGGCCCTACCCGGCCTGATCCTTGCCGGCCCGGCCGGGCCACTGCTCGTCCGGATAGGGATAGATCAGCGTGCCGTCGGGCGCGGCGGTGAAGGTGGTCTGGGTAGGGTAGGGGATGGTGATGCCCTCCGCGGCGAAACGTCGCAGGATGCCGATCATCACCCGATCGCGGGTGGCGTGGGCGGTATCCCAGTCGTTGCCGGGCAGGTCGAATTCGAGCACGAGATCGACCGAGCTCGCCCCGAAGGCATTGTAGCTCGCGCGGGCCACCTTCGCGCCCGCCGCCTCGACGATCTCGCGCAGCATCGCGGGGATGCGCTCGAGCGTCTCGGGCGGGGTCTCGTAGGCGACGCCGACCGGCAGCGCGATACGGATATGGTCGCGCAGGCTGGTGTTTTGGATCTCCTTGTCCAGCAACTGCTTGTTGGCGATGATCCGCTCCTCGCCGGTGAAGGCGCGGATGCGCGTGGACTTGAGGCCTATCGCCTCGATCGTGCCCTTGGTCTGGTCGTAGGCGATGTTGTCGCCGCGGCGGAACGGGCGGTCGAAGATGATCGCGAGCGCGGCGAACAGGTCGGCGAAGATGCCCTGCGCGGCGAGGCCGATGGCGATGCCGCCGACGCCGAGACCGGCGACGAGGCCGGTGACGTTGACCCCGAGATTGTCGAGCACCACCACCAGCGCGATCGCGAACAGCGCGAAGGTGACGAGCAGGCGGATCAGGCCGAGCGCCGAGAGCAGCGCCTCGCCCTGGTAATTCTCGCTCTCGGTGCGCTTCTCGATCGCGCCGAGGATGATCTCGCGCGCCCACAGCGCGGCCTGGAACACGGCGGCGACGGTGAAGAGGAAGCCGATCGTCTTGTCGAGCGTCGGCGGGGTGCTGGCGTAGCCCGAGACCAGCCGCGCGGCGACCATGACGATGAAGAAGTTGCCGGTGCGCGCGACCGCACGGCCGAGGATCGTGCCCCAGCCGGCCGGCCCCTCCGACTTCTCGCACAGCTTCATGCCCCAGCGGCGCAGCATGTGGAGGCCAAAGAAGATGACGGTGGCGATGCCCGCGGCGATCAGGATCTGCAGCCAATGGCTCTGGAGCCAGGTGATGCTGTCGGTGAAGAAGGCGCGGGCTTGCGCCTCGACGAGCTCGCCCTTGTCGATGGCGGTCTTCTGGGCGGCGGCAGCGGTGTTGCTGACGGTCATCGGGATTCCTTGCGGGAGGTCAGGCTGCGCTGGCAGTGACGCCGGCGCTTTCGAGAAAGGCGATCAGGCCGCGTTCGGCGCGGCTGAGATAGCGGGTCGCGCGCGGCAGCGCGAGGGTGTCGCGGAACGCCGCCTGCGCCTCGCGATCCTTGGCGAGCGCGACCAGATCGGGATGGACATAGGATTTGCGCGCGATCGCGGGCGTGTTGCCGAGCGCCCGCGTCACGGGTTCGAGCATCGTTTTGAGGCCGATATGCCCGTCCGCATCCGCCAGCGCCTCGAACGCGATCACGCTCGCCCCCCAGGTGCGGAAATGCTTGGCGGTGAATTCGTCCCCCATCGCCTTGCGGATATAGTCGTTGACGTCGGTCGAGGTCACGGGGCGCGCTTCGCCGGCCTCGTCGAGCCAGCCGAACAGATGCTGGCCTGGCAGGTCCTGGCACCTCTTGACGAAGTTGAGCAGGCTTCCATCGGTGAGGGTGAGGTTGCGCAGCTGGCCCGATTTGGCGCGATATTGCAGCTTCAGCGCGCCGCCCTTGAGCCTGGCGTGGCGCTTGCGCAGCGTGGTCGCGCCGAAGCTCTTGTTCGCCTTCGCATAGCCCTCGTTCCCGACGCGGACATGGCCGCGGTCGAGCAGGCGGACGACTGCGGCGACGGCGCGCTCCTTCGACAGCGAGCGCTTGCGCAGATCGGCCTCGATGCGCGCGCGCAGCTTGGGGAGGAGGTGGCCGAAGGCGGCGCAGCGGTCATATTTCGCGGCCTCCTGCGCGGCCCGGAATTCGGGGTGGTAGCGGTATTGCTTGCGCCCGCGATCATCGATGCCGGTGGCCTGGAGATGGCCGTTGGGGTGCGGACAGTACCAGGCGTCGGTATAGGCCGGGGGCAGGCCGACGGCGTTCAGCCGCTCGATCTCGTCGCGGTCGGTGATGCGCTTGCCCGTGGCGTCCCAATAGCCCCAGCCGCGCCGCATCTTGCGCCGCGTGATGCCCGGCCGGCTGTCGTCGCAATATCGCAGGCCGCGCTTCATGCCCTTTTGAATGCGCGTCCCGGCGCATCGTTCCGGAACCGGCGTGCGGTGCACCGGTTGAGAGGTTGAAAGCCAAGGAGAAACGAGATGGCCGACCTCTCGCGGGCACGCGTGCTGATGATCGCGACCGACGGGTTCGAGGAATCGGAGCTGATGAAGCCGCGCCAGGCGCTGCTGGATGCGGGCGCAAAGGTGACGCTGGCGTCGCTCGCGCGCGATCCGATCCAGGGCGAGCGCAGCGGCGAGAAGGGCGCGACGATCACGCCCGACGCACTGGTCGCGGAGATGGACAGCGACGATTTCGATGCGCTCGTCCTGCCCGGCGGGGTCGGCAACCCCGACAGGCTGCGGCTCGACCGGCGCACGGTCGAGCTGGTCCAGGCGTTTTCCGATGCCGGCAAGGTGGTCGCCGCGATCTGCCACGCGCCGTGGCTGCTCGCCGAAGCCGACATTCTCGACGGCAGGCGCGTGACGAGCTGGCCCTCGGTGCGCACCGATCTCGCCAATGCCGGCGCGACCGTGGTGGATGAGGCAGTGGTGATCGACGGCAACCTCATCACTAGCCGCAAGCCCGGCGACATCCCGATGTTCGTGGACGCGATCAAGTCGGCACTGGCGGAGGAGCTGGAAGCGGCAGTGGAGTGACAGGTAACAATCCTCCCCCGCCAGGGGGAGGTGGCGCGCGAAGCGCGACGGAGGGGGCGGGCGGCGACGCGCTATCGATGGTTCGCTTCCGTCCTCCCCCTCCGTCAGCCTGCGGCTGCCACCTCCCCCTGGCGGGGGAGGATTAAGGGCGTAGTGACAACTCGGGGTCCATAAGCCCGCGAAACCTCCGCGGAGTCTTCGCATGCGTCTCGCTTTCGCTCTTGCCGCCCTGCTCGCCACCACTGCGCCCGCGCTGCCGCAAGGGCAGGGCGCGCCGTTCACCGTGCAGGAGAGCGGCCGGTCCTATGGCTCGCTGCAGGAGGCCGTCTCGGCGATCGGCGAGGGGCGCGGCACGATCCGCATCGCGCCGGGCCGCTATGGCGACTGCGCGGTGCAGGAGGCAGGCGAGATCAGCTTCGTCTCCGAAGTGCCGGGCAAGGCGGTGTTCGACCGTGCGATCTGCGAGGGCAAGGCGACGTTGGTGCTGCGCGGGCGCGGGGCGAAGGTCGACGGCATCGTGTTCATGCGCACATTGGTCGAGGACGGCAACGGCGCGGGGATTCGGCTCGAGACCGGCGACCTCCATGTCGCCAACGCGATGTTCATCGACGGCCAGTGCGGCATCCTGACCGCGAGCTTCCCGCAGGGGCGGATCACGATCGAGCGCTCGACCTTCGCCGGCCTTGGCAAGGACCCGACCGGCAATGGCGCGCATGCGCTGTACATTGGCGACTATGGCTCGCTGCGCATCGTCCAGTCGCGGTTCGAGCGCGGAACCGGCGGGCACTACGTCAAGGTGCGTGCACCGCGGATCGAGATCCTTGATTCGAGCTTCGACGACAGCCAGGGCCGCAACACCAATTACGCGATCGACATCTCGAACGGCGCGACCGGACGGATCGCGGGCAATTCGTTCGAGCAGGGGCCGAACAAGGACAATTACTCGACCATGATCGCGGTGGCACCGGAAGGTCCCAAGCACAGCTCGGCGGGGCTGGTGATCGAGGGCAACAAGGCGTGGCTCTCGCCCGCGTTCAAGGAGCGCACGACCTTCGTCGGCAACTGGTCGCGCGATGCGCTGGTGGTGCGGGGCAACGAGCTGGCCGACCGGATCGCGCCGATCGCGCGGCGGTGAAGCTGCCGGGAGCAATCACATTCCGCTACTAATCCTCCCCCGCCAGGGGGAGGTGTCAGCGCAGCTGACGGAGGGGGCGGTCTGCGGTGAGCGAGCGATAGGAGTCCTCCCCTCCGACGCCACCTCCCCCTGGCGGGGGAGGATTGAGGAAAGACCTAAAGCCCCACCCCGCCGGCGACGTTGAGCTCGACCTGGCTGTCGAAGCCGGCGATCAGCGGGCGGCCCTTGGCGATCGCGGCCTGCACCGCGGGCAGCTGGAGCGAGGCCTTGTGGCTCTCGGCCTCGTCCCACACTTCGGTGATCCAGATCGCGTCGGGCTCCTTGACGTCCTCGGCGACGATATAGGCCTTGCAGCCCGGCATCCCGCCGGTGCCCTCAAGCAGGATCGCGATGAGCTCCGCGCGCTTGCCGGGCTGGGCGCGCATTTTTCCCAACAATCCGAACATGTTGCTTCTCTCCGTCGCGGCCGCGTACGGCGCAAGCAGGGCGATCGCCAGTCCCCCGGCGATCGCCTGCCTGCGCCCTGTCCTCACTTGGCGAGGTTCCGCAGCACGTACTGCAGGATGCCGCCGTTGAGGAAATATTCCAGCTCGTTGACGGTATCGATGCGGCAACGGGTGAGGAAGGTCTCGCTCGATCCGTCGGCGCGGGTCAGCTTGACCTCGACATCCTGGCGCGGGCGCAGCTGCGACACGCCGAGGATGGTGAAGGTCTCGCTGCCGTCGAGCTTGAGCGTCTGGCGATCGACGCCTTCGGCGAACTGGAGGGGGAGAACGCCCATGCCGACCAGGTTCGAGCGGTGGATGCGCTCGAAGCTTTCGGTGATGACCGCCCGGACTCCAAGGAGATTTGTGCCCTTCGCCGCCCAGTCGCGCGACGAGCCGGTGCCATATTCCTTGCCCGCGACGATCACCAGCGGGGTGCCGTCGGCCTTGTGGCGCATCGCCGCGTCATAGATCGGCATGGTCTCGCCGTTGTACGACGTCATGCCGCCTTCGACGCCCGGGACCATCTCGTTGCGGATGCGGATATTGGCGAAGGTGCCGCGGACCATGACGTTGTCGTTGCCGCGGCGCGCGCCGTAGCTGTTGAAGTCCGCCTTGGAAACCTGACGCTCCATCAACCACTTACCGGCCGGGCTGTCGGCCTTGATGCTGCCGGCAGGGCTGATGTGGTCGGTGGTGATCGAATCGCCGAGGATCGCCAAGGGCTTCGCCTCGACGATGTCGGCCACGGGGGCCGGGGTCATCGTCATGCCCTCGAAATAGGGCGGGTTGGCGATGTAGGTGGAGGCGGCGGGCCAGCTATAGGTGGCCGAGCCCTCGACCTCGATCTTCTGCCAGTGCGTGTCGCCGAGATACACGTTGGAATAACGGGTACGGAACATGTCGGAGTCGATGTTGGCGTTGATCACGCCCTGGACTTCCTCGTTCGTGGGCCAGATGTCCTTCAAGTACACGGGGCCGTCATTGCCCTCGCCGATCGGGGTCTCGATCATGTCCTCGGTCACCGTGCCCTTGAGCGCATAGGCGACCACGAGCGGCGGCGAGGCGAGGAAGTTGGCGCGCACGTCGGGCGAGACGCGGCCCTCGAAGTTGCGATTGCCCGACAGGACCGAGGCGGCGACGATGTCGTTGCCGTTGATCGCCGCGCTGATCGGCTCGGCCAGCGGGCCGCTATTGCCGATGCAAGTGGTGCAGCCATAGCCGACGAGGTTGAAGCCGATCGCGTCGAGATCCTCGCTCAGCCCGGCCTTGTTCAGATAGTCGGTGACGACCTGCGACCCGGGGGCGAGCGAGGTCTTGACCCAGGGCTTGCGCGTCAGGCCCTTGGCCCGCGCTTTCCGCGCGACGAGGCCGGCGGCGATGAGCACCGAGGGGTTGGAGGTGTTGGTGCAGCTGGTGATCGCGGCGATCACGACGTCGCCGTCGCCGATATCGTGGTCCTTGCCCTCGACCGGCACGCGATGGCCGTTTTCCTTGTTGTAGACCTTGAACAGGTCGCCGTTGAACACCTCATCGACCTTGTTGAGCGACACGCGGTCCTGCGGGCGCTTGGGGCCGGCGATGCTGGCGGTGACGGTCGCCATGTCGAGCTCGAGCGTGTCGGTGAAGATCGGATCGGCCATGTCGTCATGGCGCCACATGCCCTGCGCCTTGCAATAGGCCTCGACCAGCGCGATGGTCTCGTCGCTGCGGCCGGTGAGGCGCATGTAATCGAGCGTCTTGTCGTCGATGCCGAAGAAGCCGCAGGTCGCGCCGTATTCGGGTGCCATGTTGGCGATGGTCGCGCGGTCGGCGAGGGTCATCGTCGCGAGGCCGGGGCCGAAGAACTCGACGAAGCGGCCGACCACGCCCTTGGCGCGCAGCATCTGGGTGACGGTCAGCACCAGGTCGGTCGCGGTGATGCCTTCCTGCAGCTTGCCGGTGAGCTTGAAGCCGATCACCTCCGGGATCAGCATCGACACCGGCTGGCCGAGCATCGCGGCCTCTGCCTCGATGCCGCCCACGCCCCAGCCGAGCACGCCGAGGCCGTTGACCATCGTGGTGTGGCTGTCGGTGCCGACCAGCGTGTCGGGATAGGCGACGGTGGTGCCGTCGGCCGCCTGCGAGCTCCAGATCGCGTCGGCGATGTACTCAAGGTTCACCTGGTGGCAGATGCCGGTGCCCGGGGGAACGACCTTGAAATTGTCGAGCGACTTGCTGCCCCATTTCAGGAAGTCGTAGCGCTCCATGTTGCGCTGGTACTCGAGCTCGACATTGTCCTCGAACGCCTTGGGCGTGCCGAATTCGTCGACCATCACCGAGTGATCGATGACGAGGTGGACGGGGACCTGCGGGTTGATCTTCGCCGCGTCGCCGCCGAGCTTGGTGATCGCGTCGCGCATCGCCGCCAGGTCGACCACGCAGGGCACGCCGGTGAAGTCCTGCATCAGCACGCGCGCCGGGCGGTACTGGATCTCGCGCTCGGGCGCGACCGGGTTCTTCTGCCAGTCGACGATCGCCTGGGCATCGTCAGGCGTGACGGTGACGCCGTCCTCGAAGCGGAGCATGTTCTCCAGCAGCACCTTCATCGAGAAGGGCAGGCGGCTGACGTCGCCCAATTTCGCCGCGGCCTTGGCGAGGCTGTAATAGCTGTAGCTCTTGCCGCCCACGGTGAGCGTGTCGCGCGTTCCGAGGCTGTCCTGGCCGATGGCTGTCATTGGTGCGGGTCCCTTTCCCTTGTCTCAGTGCCACCGGAGCGGCGTGGGGGGAGCGGCTGCTAAACAGAGCCGCACGGGCGCGCCGGTGTGATGCGAATGCGAAGATTCGCGAGGGCCGATAGCAGGGGAGGGGGGCGGGGGGAAGGGGAGGGCAGCGTAACGAGGTGACACCCACTATGGACGTTTCCGATTTCCTGGCTATCACTTCGGACAGTAACATTTAGAGCATTGGGGAGCGTTCGAATGGCCGCGAAGCCGACCTTGGATGAAATCCTTACATCGATTGATGAACTTGCGTTTCGTGGGCAGGTAACCCGTGAGAAGGCGTTTGCCGCTTGGTACGCCATTAACTTCTATTCCGTTGACGAGGATGATGCGCTCGACGCAGCTTCCGCTGACGGAGGAAACGATCAAGGCATAGATATCGTTTTTATCGACGAGGCATCCGAAAGCTTGATGGTTATTCAAGCGCACTGCCCTCAAAATCAAACTAAGCAAACGCCGAAATCAAAATGGGATGCCGTTCTCGCCAGCTTGCCATATCTAAAAAACCCAAAGGCATTACGCGACGCTGGGCGGGCGGATTTAGCAGATTTAATAGAAAGTGCTAACAAGGATCATCGTGACCTTACTCTGACATTAGGACTGATATCCCTCGGTCAGAAATCAGAGGAAATTACTAACGCTCTTAATGTGAGTAAAGTCGGGGACCAAGAGGTTTCCTATTTTTATTCGGCCCAAGATGAAATTACGGCGCAATATAAGGCGATTGTCCTCGATGGTGGAGGCGTTTCTTCGGACTATATCGATTTTGCGGCCGATTATTTTGAAGATAAGGGTGAATATGGGCGGGCGATCGTTGGATCTGTAAGTGCTGCCGAACTGCAAAGGTTGCATAAGGCATATCCGCAGGAGCTATTTGCTGGAAACATTCGCCTTTTCCTTGGAGCTAGAAAAGGCGGGATTAACGAGCAGATAATTAAAACTGCTAGAGATCATCCCGGACTTTTTTGGGCACTAAATAATGGTGTCACCATTGTTGCCGATACTATCGACACGACGGTGGATAAATCTCCCAGACGTGTTGGCTTAAAGAGGTTCAGTATTGTAAATGGGTGCCAAACTACCTCAAGCTTGGTTCATGCGGATGCTCCTCCTAGTGCAAAAGTTCTGGTTCGCGTGATTGCAGCTAAGCAAAATATAAGAACTGATATTGTTAGGTATAATAATTCTCAGAATGCGGTTCGCATTTGGAGCGTGCGATCTGCTGATAATATCCAAAAATCTCTGAGAAAAGATTTTCAGTCTATTGGCGTGAGCTATGCCCCTAAGCTTGAAGGTGCTCGGCGTCGTAAAGATATGGCTATAATTGAGCTAGATAAAGTTGCTCAGTTTTTGGCGTCAGGGTATCCTGAATACCTTATTCCTGCGATTGCCAACAAAGGCGAATTGTTTGATGAGCCATATCAAACAATATTTTTTAAGGGAATTACGGCTAAAGATGTTTATCTGGCATGGCTGGTTGGTAACCTAGCAGAGGCAAAGCGCCTGAAGCTGCAGAGCGATCTAAAGGATGATGATAACTCTGGATTGCTAGGTGTGACTAGTACCTATTGGATAAGCTATGCAGCTCGGAAGCTTATCGAAAAAAGAAATGACTTCGCATCAAAGGTTATCACGCTTGAGTGTATGACTCGCAAGGAGTTCAAGTCGGCCCTAGAGAAATATATTGACGCTTCTGCCGAAGCCTTCTGGGATGCGGCTGTTGATGCTTATGATGAGGACTTTGGATCATTCAAGAGTGCTCTCCGGTCGTCTGCGTTCTTTAAGAAAGTTGATAGCAAGCTTTCGCTTCGAATCACAAAAATTCTCTCTAGGAAAGAGGTTCCAGAGCTTAAGCAGGTCTGTAAGAGCTCGGCGCCAAAGGGTGCAGCGGGTTGATCATTGATGGTGGTAGGTCGAGCGAACTAAACCCCACTCCCCATGTTCCCAAAATGTTCTTTCCTACACGCCGCATTCCGTATAACTGGACTCCCCTCGATGCGACTCAGCAGGGCGAGGGATATGCGGAAACCTTTTTCACGATGGACGGCGGATACGCAGACCGCCTTTCTGATGGCGCTGCGGGCGACCGGGCAGGCGCGCAAGGCGGCGGAGGCGATCGGGCGGTCGCTTTCCACGGCCTATAAGCGGCGCTCGCGCGATCCCGGCTTTCGCGCGCGGTGGGATGCAGCGGTGGCCGAGCAGCAGGCGGCGTGGATCGAGGCGCAGGGCGCCGCGGCCGAGCCGGGCGAGCCGCACGAGCGCTTCGACGGGTGGAGCCGGCTGCGGCGGCGGGCCTTTCTGCGCGCGCTCTCCGAGACCGGTCAGGTCAGGGATGCGTGCGAGCGGGTGGGAATCTCCGACACCGCGGTCTATCGGCTGCGCAAGCGATCGCCGGGCTTCGCGCGCGACATGGCGGCGGCGCTGGAGCGATCGGCGCCGATGCTCGAGCAGGTCGCGTGGGAGCGCGCGGTCGAGGGCTGGGAGGAGCCGGTGGTGGTGCGCGGCGAGGTGGTAGGGACGCGGCGGCGCTATTCGGAATCGCTGCTGCGCATGCTGCTGCGCGAAGCGCATGCGGCGCGGCGCATCGAGCTGGCGGCGGAGGCCAAGGCGCGGCCGCGCGGGCCGGCCTATGCCACCCCGGAAGAGACCGATGCGCACCTCACCCAGCTGCTCGACAGGCTCGCCCGCAAGAAGCGGCGGCAGCTGCTGGAACAGGCCGAGGCGTGGGAGCGGATGCAGGCCGGGGCGGGCGGGGACGGCGACGGCTTCGTGCGGCCGCCACGGTCCTGAGCTGCGCGGCGAGCTGCGGCGCAAGGCAGGCGCGTGGACCATCGCGTCGCGTTGTTCCCGGCCGCACTCTCGAGCGTCTGGCGGTGGCGCCGGGCGCGAGAAGCGGGGGCGGGACGGGGCCGCTCCGCATCGGTCTGGCGCGCGATGCGCTCGAATTACCGGCACAACCGGCAGCGTCGGGCAGCTGTTCATCTGCGCGAAAGGTTAATCCGAACACGCCGGAGGTTCATGGGTCGTGAACGGCATCGGTGCCGCGCATCCCGTGAACCGAGATGGAGGGGGTTTCTGACGATCGGTTGTGCCAGCCCGGGGGCGGCGGTTGGAAGCGAGGCTGCGATCACGCAAGCCCGACCGGTCGAGTTTGAAGGAGTGATATGATGCGTGTCTTTTCCAAGAGCTCACGAATGCTGCTGCTGGCCGCCGTGGCCGGCGCTGCGGTGCCGGCCGGCCTGGCGGCGCAGGAGCAGGTGCCTGATCCCGCGGCGACCATCACCGGCACGGCCGAGCCGGCGCCGGCCGAGATGACCAAGGGCCCCGAGGTCAAGGGCATCATCTCCGCACGCCGCGACGACAAGGTTCAGGTCACCACCGCCGACGGCAACAAGACGGTGATCGCGGTCACCGACGCCACCAAGATCCGCGGGAGCGGCGGGTTCCTGGGCCTCGGCCGCGACAAGCTGGCCTCGGACTCGCTGCTCAACGGCCTGCCGGTGACGATCAAGACGCTGCAGGCCGGCGATACGCTGGTGGCGAGCCAGATCAACCTGCAGAACAAGGACCTGCGGACCGCGTCGATGATCCGCACCGGCACCGAGCAGGGCTTCGCCGAGCAGACCGCGGCGACGGACGCCCTGCGCAGCCGCGTGGGCGATATCGACCAGTATAACGTCAAGGGCACGACCAACGTGAACTTCGACACCGGCAAGGCGGTGCTGTCGGCCCAGGCCAAGGCCGACCTGTGCGCCGCGGCGCAGCAGGCCCAGGCGATGGACAACGCCCTGCTGCTCGTCGTCGGCTACACCGATTCGACGGGAAGCCAGGAGTTCAACCAGACGCTGAGCGAGAAGCGCGCCAGCAGCGTCATCAACTATCTGCAGCAGGCATGCGGGTGGAAGCCCTATCGCATGCTGACCCCGACCGGGATGGCCGAAGCCGACCCGCTGGCGGACAATTCGACGCCCGAAGGCAAGGCGCAGAACCGCCGCGTCGCGGTGAACATCATGGTCAGCAAGGCCGTCGAGGGCCTGTAATCCGGAAGATGCGCGGGGTGGGCGCTGCCCGCCCCGTTGCTTTGGGCCGATGGCCCGCGCGCGCCGCGATGCGCGGGCGCGGCCGGCTTGACTTATCCATAACCCGATGGTTATGCGACGGGGATGATAACCCGTGAGTTATGTGTCGGGCGCGGCGCCGGTCCCGAGCTGTTGTTCCGCACGCTCGCCGATCCGACGCGGCGCAGGCTGTTCGAGCGGCTGTGCCGCGAGGGCGAGCAGACGGTAAGCGGGCTGACCGCGGGTGCGGGGGTGTCGCAGCCGGCGGTGTCGAAGCATCTGGGCGTGCTCAAGCGCGCGGGGCTGGTGCGCGACCGGCAGGCGGGGCGGCAGACGCACTACCGTGCCGAGCTGCGCGCGCTCGACCCGCTCGACGCCTGGGCGCGCGCGATGAAGGGCTTCTGGGAAGCGCGCATCGACGGGCTGGAGGATCTGCTGAACAGGATGGACCAATGAGCGCGGCCGGCGTGGAGACGCGGACGGTGACGGTGGAGCGCGAGATCGCGCATCCGGCCGAGCGCATCTGGCGCGCGCTGACGGAGCCGCATTTGATCGCCGAATGGCTGATGGCGAACGATTTCGTGCCCGAGGCCGGGCACCGGTTCGGGCTCAAGGCCGAATGGGGCGACCTGAATTGCGAGGTGCTGGAGATCGAGCCCGAGCGGACGCTGGCCTATCGCTGGGCGGGGCTGGGGCTGGACAGCGTAGTGACATGGACGCTGACCCCGGTGGCAGGGGGCACGCGGCTGACGATGGTGCAGACCGGCTTCCTCCCCGAGCAGAAGCTCGCTTATCATGGCGCTAGGGCCGGGTGGCCGCGCTTCCTCGACCGGCTGGAGACGGTGCTGGCGGGGCTGGGCTGAGACCATAACGACAGGAGGGTGCAGATGGGGTTGAGCAGGCCGATCCGGGTGGTCCATCGCTGGGTGTCGATCGTGTTCGCGGCGGTGGTGATCATGATCTTCGCGATGCTGGGGCTGGGGCATGAGCCGGTCGAATGGGTCTATTACCTGCCGCTGCCGCCGCTCGCCTTCCTGCTGATCACAGGGCTGTACATGTTCTTCCGGCCCTATGTGCGGCGGCGCGCGGGATGAGCAAGGCGCCCAAGCTCCTCTCCGGCGGCAACCCGCAGATCGCCAAGGGCGAGGGCGATGCGCCGGTGCAGGCCTATATCGCCGCGATGCCGGGGTGGAAGCGTGCGGCGGGGGAGCGGCTCGACAAGCTGATCGAGAAGGCGCTGCCGGAGGTGCGCAAGGCGGTGAAGTGGAACTCGCCGCTCTATGGCGCGGACGAGACGACCTTCTTCCTCGGCGTCCACTGCTTCAACAAATACATCAAGGTCGCGTTCTTCAAGGGCGGGTCGCTGGAGCCCAAGCCGCCAGTGGAGTCGAAGGACCCGGACACGCGCTACTTCCACATCCATGAGGATGACGATTGGGATGAGGCGCGGCTGATCGACTGGGTGCGGCAGGCCGCGGCGCTGCCGGGGTGGAAGCCGTAGGGCGACAGCCTGCGGATCCTCCCCCTGGCGGGGGAGGATTGAATAAGAGGAGAGCGACATGGCGGATGAACCGACGGCCTCGCGAGAGATCGACGCGAAGATCGAAGCGCTGGGCGGGTGGCGCGGGCCGATGCTCGGCAGGCTGCGCGCGCTGGTGAAAGAGGCGGTGCCCGACGTGGTCGAGGAGGTGAAGTGGCGCAAGCCGAGCAATCCCTCGGGCGTGCCGACCTGGTCGAAGGGCGGCATCCTGATCACCGGCGAGACCTACAAGGACAAGGTCAAGCTGACCTTCGCCAAGGGCGCGCAGCTGGAGGATCCCAAGGGGCTGTTCAACGCCAGCCTCGACGGCGGGACGCGGCGCGCGATCGATTTCCGCGAGGGCGATGCCGTCGATGGCGAGGCGCTGAAGGCGCTGGTGCAGGCGGCGGTGAGGGCGAATGTGAAGGGGTAGGATCGTTCTGGGCATCGTCATCCCCGCGCAGGCGGGAATCCATTGGCGCAGGCGGTGCGGATCGAGCCGAGCGGTCAGCCAGAAGTGGATCCCCGCCTGCGCGGGGATGACGGAAGAGGGAGCAGGGTGTCCATCCTGCGCGCCAAGGGGTGACAAGCCGCTGCGTTCCGGCCAGTGGCGGGGCTTGACCGCTGGCGAGAAGGAACGGGCACCCATGGCATTCACCGCGAAGATCCTGCTGCTCGGATCGGGCGAGCTGGGGCGCGAGTTCGTGATCTCGGCCAAGAGGCTGGGGGCGCAGGTGATCGCTTGCGATTCCTATGCGAATGCCCCGGCTATGCAGGTCGCGGACGGGCATGAGGTGTTCTCGATGCTCGACGGCGAGGCGCTGCGCGCGGCGATCGAACGCCACGCGCCCGACTATGTCGTGCCCGAGGTCGAGGCGATCCGCACCGAAGTGCTGGCCGAAGTGGAAGCCGAGGGGGTTACGGTGGTGCCCTCGGCGCGCGCGGCGCAGATGACGATGAACCGCGACGGCATCCGCGAGGTGGCGGCGGTCGAGCTGGGGCTGAGGACGTCGCGCTACCGCTATGCCGAAAGCCTCGATGAAGTGCTGGCGGGGGCGGCGCACACCGGGCTGCCGTGCGTGATCAAGCCGGTGATGTCCTCGTCGGGCAAGGGGCAGAGCACCGTCCGCGACGCCGCGGGGCTGGAGGCGGCGTGGGACTATGCCGTGGCGAACATGCGCGGCGATCGGGCGCGGGTGATCGTCGAGGAGTTCATCGACTTCGATTACGAGATCACGCTGCTGACGGTGCGATCGCGGCAGGGCGTCAGCTTCTGCCCGCCGATCGGGCACCGGCAGGAGCGCGGCGACTATCAGGAGAGCTGGCAGCCGGCGGCGATGTCCGCTTCGGCGATCGCCGCCGCGCAGGACATGGCGCGCAAGGTGGTCGACGATCTGGGCGGGTACGGCATCTTCGGGGTCGAGTTCTTCGTCAAGGGCGAGGAAGTGATCTTCTCCGAGCTGTCGCCGCGGCCGCACGATACCGGCATGGTGACGCTGATCTCGCAGAACCTCAGCGAGTTCGACTTGCATGCCCGCGCGGTGCTGGGGCTGCCGGTGCCCGAGGTGCGGCTGTACGGGCCGTCGGCATCGGCGGTGATCCTGGCCGATCGCGACGGCGAGGCGCCCGGCTACGAAGGCGTGGCCGAAGCGCTGGCGGTGGCGGGCGGCGAGATCGACCTGCGCATCTTCGGCAAGCCGACGACGCGGCCCTATCGCCGGATGGGCGTGGCGCTGGCGCTGGCGGGGGATATCGATGCGGCGCGGCGGATTGCGGCCGAGGCGGCGGGGAAGGTGCGGATTGTGTACGGGTAAAATCCTAATCCTCCCCCGCCAGGGGGAGGTGGCAGCCGCAGGCTGACGGAGGGGGCGGGCGGCGAAACGCTGATGGCCCGGATCCTCCCCCTCCGTCGCTGCGCGACACCTCCCCCTG
>NZ_DASWTG010000003.1:0-6895 GCF_036402235.1 Sphingomonas sp.
CTGCGCCTGCCACCTCCCCCTGGCGGGGGAGGATTGTTCGCGATTGCGGCTCGTGCCCTATTTGACCAAGCCGCTGCCCGAAAGCTGCCTTGATCGCCGGGCACCAACCCTTGCGACAGGGGCACGTTCAGGGGGCTGAACGAGGAGCAGACGGTGATGTCGGCGTCCAAGCCAGCCATCAGATGCCATCTCGGCATCCACCGGCCACGCCGCCGCGACCGGCCCGGCCGCGGCGAGTTCGAGACCAAATGCCGCGATTGCGGCTGCGACCTGGTGCTGAGCCCGGTGACCGGGCGGTGGCGGTTCGTCGGGGTGATGGGGTAAACCATCACCCCAGCGAAAGCTGGGGTCTCCTTCCTCACGCGAAGCGCTTGCCGCACGAGGCCCCAGCTTTCGCTGGGGCGACGGATTTAACCAGCTGCGGGCAGCCTCAACCGCACCAGCAGGCCGCCGAGATCCTCGGATTCCTCCAGGCTGACCGTGCCGTCATAGATCTCGGCCACGTCGCGGACGATGGCGAGGCCGAGGCCGGTGCCGGGCTTGCCGGTGTCGAGCCGGACGCCGCGATCGAAGATGCGGATGCGGTCGGCCTCCGGAATGCCGGCGCCGTCATCCTCGATCATGATCTCGACGAAGCCGGCCTGCGCGGAGACCGTGATGAACACGCTGCCGCCGCCGTACTTGGCGGCGTTCTCGACGAGGTTGCCCATGATCTCGTCGAGATCCTGCCGCTCGATATGCGCGACGAGGTCCTTGGGACCATCGGTGTCGATGCGGACATGCGGGTAGAGGCGCGCGACGGCGCGCTCGACCGATTCGACGCTGGGCCACACTGGCGCGCGGCTATGCGCCGAGCCGCGGCGGCCGACGGCGCGGGCGCGGGCGAGGTGGTGATCCACCTGGCGGCGCATCGTGCGCGCCTCGCGCACCACGGTCGCGGGCAGGTCGTCCGACTGCGCCGTCGCGGCGTTCATGATCACGGTGAGCGGGGTCTTGAGCGCATGCGCGAGGTTGCCGGCGTGGCGGCGTGCTTCTTCCGCTTGCTTGTCGTTGTGCGCGACGAGCGCGTTGAGTTCCTCGACCATCGGCGCGACCTCGGCCGGCATCGCGCCCTCGATCCGCGGCGCCTCGCCGGTGCGCAACTGCTGGATGCCGCGGCGCAGCTTGCGCAGGGGCAATAGGCCGTACCAGGTCTGCAGCGCGGCCATGACGATCAGGCCTGCGGCGAGCAGCAGGAAGCTGCGCACCAGCGTGCGGCGCAGCGCGGTGATCTGCGCGTCGAGCATGTCGCGGGTCTGCGCGACCTGGAACCGCCAGCGCACCGGCGAGCCGGGGAGGACCACATCGCGCTCCGCCACGCGCAGGCGATGGTCGGTGAACTGGCTCGAATCGTAGGTGTGGACGTCCTCGTCATTATGCGCCTGATCGATGCGCAACTGCCGGTCCCATAGCGAGCGCGAGGGAAAGGGCTCGTAGCCCTTGCCCGACACCTGCCAGTAGAGACCCGAATAGGGCTCGAGGAAGCGCTGGTCGGAGAGTTGGCGGTTGAACGCGATCTGTCCCTCGGAATCGATCTCGGCCGAGACGATCAGCGAGGTGAGCAGATATTCGAGGCCGTCGTCGAAATTGCGTTCGATCGCGCCGGTGAGCACGCGATCGAGCGCGAAGCCGCCGCCGGTGAGCAGCAGCGTGATCCACGCCGCCGCGATCAGGATCATGCGGCGGCTCAGGGACCCGGTCGTGCGGACATAGGGCCGCGGCGCAGGATCGCCGGGCTGAAGCGCGAGTTCCGGCACCGCCGCGCTTTCCGCACGACGGACGAACGGAAAGCGGCGGTCGAGCGTCAGGCCGAAGGGAAGGTTAAAGGGCGGATTCATATTCTCAATGTTCGTCATCCCCGCGAAGGCGGGGATCCATTTTGGCTGGCCTATCGGCAAGAGCCGCAATGGCAGTGTCAATGGATCCCCGCCTTCGCGGGGATGACGAGTAAGAATGAGTCTCTAGATCAGGCACCGGCCTCCGCCGGTTCCTCGAGGCTGTAGCCAAGGCCGCGGATCGTGGTGATCACGTCGGGGCCGAGCTTCTTGCGGATGCGCGTCACGAACACCTCGATCGTGTTCGAATCGCGGTCGAAATCCTGGTCGTAGATATGCTCGATCAGCTCGGTGCGGCTGACCACCTTGCCCTTGTGGTGGAGCAGGTAGGAGAGGAGCTTGTATTCCTGCGCGGTGAGCTTGACCGGGTCACCGCCCTTGGTGACCTTGCCCGAGCGGGTGTCGAGGCGGATGTCGCCCGCGATCAGCTCAGCCGAGGCGTTGCCCGAGGCGCGGCGGATCAGCGCGCGCAGACGGGCGATCAGCTCCTCCGACTGGAACGGCTTGGCGACATAATCGTCGGCGCCGGCGTCGAGCCCGGCGACCTTGTCCGACCAGCTGTCGCGCGCCGTCAGCACGAGGACGGGGGTGGTCTTGCCCTCCTTGCGCCAGCGATCGAGCACGGTCAGCCCGTCGACTTCGGGCAGGCCGAGATCGAGCACGATCGCGTCATAGGCCTCGGTCGAGCCGAGATAATGGCCTTCCTCGCCATCACCCGCGGTGTCGACGGCATAGCCCGCCCCCTCGAGCGTCGCCTGAAGCTGGTTGCGGAGATTGGGTTCGTCCTCGACGATCAGAACGCGCATCTTCTTCCCTTCTTGGTCCCGTCAGCGGCCCGACTGCCCGACGATCTGGCCCGAGCGGCCATCGACGTCGATCCAGATGACCGATCCATTGCGCAGGAACTTTAGCGTGTAAATCATCGTCCCCGAATCGAAATCGAAGCCGAGATACTGGGCGCCCTTGCGCGACATGGCAGGGACGACGCGGGCCTCGATCTCCCGCAACGGGAGCAGGCGGCCCTGCGCGCGCCCCTCGCGCGCGGCTTCCTGATCGCTGCGGCGCACCTGCGGCGAGGCATGCGCAGGGAGCGCAGCGGCGGCGAGGAACGCGCCGAGACAGAGAAACCCGAACATCTTCATGGGGGCTTGGCATAGGTGCGAACCGTTGAACAGCCGGTGAATATGGACGTAAGGCTGTCGTAAGCCGTTGACGCGCGGCGAGGCACGTGCGGCGGGGTTGCTCCGGGCGGCGCGCCCGCCTACCTGCGCGGCGCTATGGCTGCTCCTGTCCTCTCCTACGAAAAGCTCGGTCTGGTCCAGGGATCGGGCTGGCTGTTCCGCGACCTCGACATCTATGTCGGCGCGCGCGACCGGCTGGCGCTGATCGGGCGCAACGGCGCAGGCAAGACCACCCTGCTCAAGCTGCTGGCGGGGCAGGTCGATGCCGATGAGGGGCGGCGAACGATCCAGCCGGGCACGCGCGTGGTGATGCTGGAGCAGGAGCCGCGCATGACCGGGTGCGTGACGCTGATGGACTATGTGCTGTCGGGCGACGACGCGCCCGCGCGGCACGAGGCGGAGGCGATCGCCGACCAGCTGGGCATCGATCTCGATCGCGAGGCGGCGACCGCGAGCGGAGGCGAGCGGCGCCGCGCGGGCATCGCGCGGGCGCTGGCACAGGACCCGGACGTGCTGCTGCTGGACGAGCCGACCAACCATCTCGATATCCATGCGATCGAATGGCTGGAGGAGTGGCTGGGCCGCTATCGCGGCGCGTTCGTGGTGATCAGCCATGACCGCACCTTCCTGACCCGCCTCACGCGGCAGACCCTGTGGCTCGACCGCGGATCGATGCGCCGCGCGGAGATCGGGTTCGGCGGGTTCGAGGCGTGGACCGAGCAGGTCTATGCGGAGGAGCAGCGCGCGGCGGAGAAGCTCGACGCGAAGTTGAAGCTCGAGGAGCATTGGCTTCAGCGCGGCGTCACCGGGCGGCGGCGGCGCAACCAGGGGCGGCTGACCAAGCTCATCGAGATGCGCGCCGAGCGGGCCGCGATGACCGGGCCGGCGGGCGCGGCCAATCTGGCGACCGCATCTGACGATTCGAAGACCAAGGTGGTGATCGACGCCAAGCATGCCTCCAAGTCCTATGGCGACCGCACGATCATCCGCGACCTCACGCTGCGGGTGACGCGCGGCGACCGCATCGGCATCGTCGGCAAGAACGGCGCGGGCAAGTCCACGCTGCTCAAGCTGCTGACCGGGGAGATCGCGCCGGACACGGGCAGCGTGAAGCTGGCCAAGACGCTCGATCCCGTGATCATCGACCAGCAGCGCAGCCGGATGCAGCCCGAGAAGACGGTGCGCGAGGTAGTCGCCGACGGCGGCGAGTGGATCGACGTGCTTGGCACGCGCAAGCATATCCACGGCTACCTCAAGGAGTTCCTGTTCGAGCCGAACATGGTCGACGCCAAGGTCGGCACGCTATCGGGCGGGGAGCGCTCGCGGTTGCTGCTGGCGCGCGAGTTCGCGCGGCCGTCAAATCTGATGGTGCTCGACGAGCCGACCAACGACCTCGACCTCGAGACGCTCGACCTGCTGCAGGAAGTGATCGCCGACTATGACGGCACGGTGCTGATCGTCAGCCACGATCGCGACTTTCTCGACCGCACGGTGACGATGACGATCGGCCTCGACGGGTCGGGCACGGTCGACATGGTGGTCGGCGGCTATGCCGACTGGGAAGCCAAGCGCAAGGTGCGGCCCGAGGCGAAGAAGGCGGCTGCGGCGAAGGCCGCGCCGGTGGCGGAGGCGCCGAGGCCGAAGACCAAGCTCAGCTACAAGGACCAGCGCGACTACGACCTGCTGCCCAAGCGGATCGAGGAGCTGGATGCGGCGATCGCGAAGGACGAGGCGGCGCTGGCCGATCCGGACCTCTATGCGAAGAATCCGGGCAAGTTCGACACGCTCATGGCCGGGATCGCCAAGGCGCGCGACGAGAAGGATGCGGCGGAGCTGCGCTGGCTGGAGCTGGCGGAGATGGTCGAGGGACTGGGGTGAACGATCAAGCCCCTCCCCTTCAGGGGAGGGGTAAGGGGTGGGGCGTATCAGTCTCACCGAGCCAGTCGCCAAGGACGACTGCCCCACCCCAACCCCTCCCCTGAAGGGGAGGGGCTAAGAAGGCACAACCACGTCGATCGCGCGTTCCGCCACGCGCACCGTCACCGGGGTGCGTGCCAGCACTTCGCCGTCGATCGAGATCTTGCGACGTGGGCGGGTGTCGAGCTTCAGCTCCGGGCCGCGGAACTCGCTCACCGTCTGGTCGCGGGTGCGCAGGCGGAAGAAGCGGGCATACCAGTCCCAGGCGAGCCGCCAGCGGTTGCGGCCCGTGACGACCTGGATCAGCATCTCGCCACTCTGGACGCAGGCATTGTCGCTCATCTCGACGCCGCCGTGGAAGCGGCCGTTGAGGATGCGCACCTCGCTGCCCCACATGCGATGCGTCTTGGTGCCGTCATCGACGAACACGCGGAACGGGCGGAAGCGCGCGAAGCACCAGATCGCCCAGCCGAGATAGCCGACCCGGCCGAGATACTTCTTGAGGTTGTGCGGCACGCTCTCGCCGATCATCGGCGAAAGGCCCATCGCCGCAGCGTTGGCGAAATAATCGCCGTCGATCATGCCGAGATCGACGCGGCGGCGCTCGCCGGTGGCGATCGCCTGGACCGCGCCGTCGAGGTCGAGGGGCAAGCCCAGCGTGCGCGCGAAGCTGTTGGCGGTGCCGAGGGGGAGGACGGCGAACACCACATCCTTGCCGACGACATCGTCGACCACGCCCGACAGCGAGCCGTCGCCGCCGCCGACGATCACCATCGGCGCGCCCGAGCGCACGGCTTCGCGCACGGTGTCGTTGAGCAGGTCGGGATCGCGGACGGGGTGCGCGGCGATAAGGCGGATTCCCGCCGCCTCGAATTTCGCGCGCGCCTGCTCGAACAGGTTCGCACCGCGCCGCGAGCGGGCGTTGACGATGAGGACGGCTTCGCGGGGGACCGGGAGGTTCGTTGGCACGGCGTTACAACGGGCGAGGTGGGAGGAGGTTCAGAGCTTCTTCCCGTTCCGCCCGGCGAGGTCGACGACATATTGCCAGGCGACGCGGCCCGAGCGGCTGCCGCGGCGGGTCGCCCAGTTGATCGCCTCGGCAGCATCGAAGGGCAGGTCGTGGTCCTGCGCATAGGTCTGGACGATCGCGACATAGGTGTCCTGGTCGATCGCGTGGAAGCCGAGGCTGAGGCCGAACCGGTCGGCGAGCGCGAGATTGTCGTCGATGCTGTCGCGCGGATTGATCGCGCTCGATTGCTCGGCGATGTCGCGCGGGATGAGATGGCGGCGGTTCGAGGTGACGAACAACCGGGCGTTGGCAGGCCGCGCCTCGGCCCCGCCCTCGAGCAGCGAGCGCAACGCGCGGCCATCCGAGGCGGCGTCGAAGCCGAGATCGTCGAGGAAGATCACGAAGGCGCGCGGGACTCCGGCGATCAGCGCGAACAGCTGGGGCAATGCGTCGAGCGCGTCGGCTTGCGCTTCGATGAGTGCGATCCGGCCGCCCTCGGCCTGAACCGCGGCGACCGCGGCCTTGCTGAGCGCCGACTTGCCGGTGCCGCGGGCACCCCAGAGAAGGACGTCGTGCGCCGGAAGGTCGTCGGCGAGGCGGCGGACATTCTCGAGCAGGGTTTCCTTCTGGGCATCGATGCCGACCAGCTCGGCGAGCGGGAGCGGGGCGAAGGCGCGTGCGGGCTGGAGAAAGCCGCGATGCCATACATAGGCCGGGTGCGCCATGAGATCCGGCACGGGCGGCGGTGGAGGGGCCAGCCGCTCGAGCGCGGCGGCGATGCGGTCCAGCGGGTCGCTCATGCGCGTGGCGTTACGGCGTGGCGCGGGGGGAGGCAACAGAGCACTCCTCCCCCGCCAGGGGGAGGTGGCGCGCGGAGCGCGACGGAGGGGGAGGACTCTCCAACGCACGTTCCG
>NZ_DASWTG010000004.1:0-4524 GCF_036402235.1 Sphingomonas sp.
GCGATGTCGCCCGACGCGCCCGCCGCGCCGCAGCCCCCGGAGCAGCAGCCCAAGGCAGTGCCGGGCACGCGCGACTCCAAGAAGAAAGACGCCGACGCCGCACCGGGCTTCGGTTTGTGACGCGCGGCTGAGGAGACAGAGATGTTCAAGCATATCGCCCTTCCCCTTCTCCTGGTCCCGGCGGCGCTGCTGGGCGGCTGCGGCACCTATAATGGCGGGGTCGAATCGATCCATCAGCCCGTCGTCCAGCGCACCGACTATGCGCTCGACCTTGCGGCCGCCGGCGATTCGCTCGCCCCGGGCGAAAGCGAGCGCCTCGGCGGCTGGCTGCGCGCCATGCGGCCGGGCTATGGGGATCGCATCTCGGTCGACGACGGCGCCGGCGGCGTCACCGGCCGCGCCGAGGTCGCCGCGGAGGCCAATCGCTTCGGCCTGATGCTGGCGGACAATGCGCCGGTCACGGCGGGGACGATCACGCCGGGCACGGTGCGCGTGGTGATGACGCGGATGACGGCGAGCGTGCCGAGCTGCCCCGACTTCTCGCGCACCTATCAGCCCGACTATCAGGCGAGCACGACCTCCAACTTCGGCTGCGCGACCAACAAGAATCTGGCCGCGATGATCGCCAATCCGGCCGATCTCGTGCGCGGCGAGCCGGGATCGGGCACTGCCGATCCGTTCCAGATCAACAAGTCGATCAAGGCGCTGCGCGAAGCCGCACCGAGCGGCGGGGGCGGCACGACCGTGAAGGCCGAAGGCGCAGGAGGCAGCAAGTGAACGCACCCTTTAGCGCCGGGCGCACTGCACATCGCGAGCCGTTCGTCGCCTTTGTCTGCGACGAGGCGACCGCCGAATCGCTCCGCCCGATCGCGATCGAGCAGGGGTGGAACCCCGAAAAGGTCAACAAGGGCGGGCTGCGCAACGCGGTGCAGACGCTCTCGGTGTCGGCCAGCCCCAACGTGCTGTTCGTCGACCTTTCCGAAAGCGGCGACCCGCTCAACGACATCAACGCGCTGGCCGAGGTCTGCGAGCCGGGCACAGTGGTGATCGCGGCGGGCCAGGTGAACGACGTCCGCCTGTACCGCGACCTCGTCGCCTCGGGCATCCAGGACTATCTGCTGAAGCCACTCAACCCCGACGTGCTGCGCGAGACCTTCGTGCAGGCGCAGGCAGCGCTGAATGCGCCCAAGCAGAGCGACGCGCCCTCAGATCGGCCGCACTGCGCGGTCGCCGTGATCGGCACGCGCGGCGGCGTCGGCGCCTCGACGCTCGCCACCTCGGTCGCATGGCTGCTCAGCGAGAAGGGCGGCCGCTCGACCGCGCTGCTCGACCTCGACGTGCATTTCGGCACCGGCGCGCTCGCGCTGGACCTGGAGCCGGGCCGCGGCCTCACCGACGCGATCGAGAATCCGAGCCGCATCGACGGGCTGTTCATCGAGCGCGCGATGGTCAAGGCGTCGGACAAGCTGGCGGTGCTCTCGGCCGAGGCGCCGATCAACGCGCCGGTGATGACCGACGGCGCGGCGTTCTTCCAGCTGCAGGAGGAGATCCGAAGCGCGTTCGAGTGCACCGTCGTCGATCTGCCGCGTGCGATGCTGGTCAACTATCCGCACCTGATCACCGATGTCCAGGTCGCGGTGCTGGTGACCGAGCTGACGCTGGCGGCGGCGCGCGACGCGATCCGCATCCTCAGCTGGTTCAAGTCGAACGCCCCGCACACCCAGATGATCGTGGTCGCCAACCGCGTTCCCGCGGGCGGCCAGCTCGAGATCAGCCGCAAGGACTTCGAGGGCTCGATCGAGCGCAAGATCGACTATCTCGTCCCCTACGATCCCAAGACTGCGGTGCAGGCCGCCAAGCTCGGCAAGCCGCTGGCCGAAGCGGGCAAGGGCGTGAAGGCGCTCGCCCCGCTCGCCGAGATCGCCGAGCGCATCGTCGCCTGCACCGATTCCGCCGAGGACGGGAAGGACGCCAAGGGCAGGGGCGCCAAGGGTGACGCGGGCAAGGGCGGCTCGCTGCTCGGCAAGCTTTCCGGCCTGTCGATCAAGCTGCCCAGCAAGAAGAAGTAAGGCCCCTCATCGGGGCACCACGGTTCGGAGTCGAGGCAAGGCATGGACATGCTGCCGATCATGCTGCTCGCAGGGGGCGCCTTCACGGTGCTGCTGCTGCTCGTCCTCGCCTTTTCGGGGCCGTCGGCGCAGAAGGCCGGATCGCGCCGGCTGACCTCGCTGCGCGACCGTCATGCCGGCGTCGTCGGCACGGGGGCTGTCGAAGCGCAGATGCGCCGGATCTCGACCGCGCGCGCCAGCAACATGGACAAGGCGGCGGCGCGCTTCCTGCCCAACCCGGCGCTGCTCGGCAAACGGCTGGAGATGACCGGCAAGGGCTGGACCGTCGGCCAGTACGGCCTCGCCACGCTGGGCCTGACGCTGGTCGTCGCCGCCGCGCTGGCGGTCCGCGGGCTGCCCTTCCTGCTCGCGCTGCTGATCGGGCTGTTCGTCGGCATCGGCCTGCCGCATCTGGTGGTCGGGTTCTTCATCAACCGGCGCATCAACAAGTTCACCAACAAATTCCCCGACGCGATCGAGCTGCTGGTCCGCGGCCTGCGCTCGGGCCTTCCGATCACCGAGACGATGGGCGTCGTCGGCGCCGAGATCGACGGGCCGGTGGGCGAGGAGTTCCGCACGATCACCGACAAGATGAAGATCGGCCGAACGCTCGATCAGGCGCTTCAGGAAACCGCCGATCGCCTAGGCACGCCCGAGTTCCAGTTCTTCTGCATCACCATCGCGATCCAGCGCGAGACCGGCGGCAACCTGGCCGAGACGCTCGCCAACCTGGCCGACGTGCTGCGCAAGCGCGCGCAGATGAAGCTCAAGATCAAGGCGATGTCGTCCGAATCCAAGGCGTCGGCCTATATCATCGGCTCGCTGCCTTTCATCGTGTTCGCGCTGATCTGGTACATCAGCGGCGAGTACATGCAGAAGTTCTTCGTCGACGAGCGGCTGATGATCGCCGGCGGCGGCGGACTGCTGTGGATGAGCATCGGCGCCTTCATCATGAAGCAAATGATCAGTTTCGAGATTTGACGCGATGATCAGCAGCCCCGACGGACCCACAATCCTTGGCGTCGACGTCATCTACGTCGCGACCCTGCTCGCAGGCGTGGCAACGTTCTGCGTCCTCCTCGCCGTCTATACCGCGACCACGGTGCGCGACCCGATGGCGAAGCGCGTCAAGGCGCTCAACGAGCGCCGCGAGCAGCTCAAGGCGGGCATCAGCGCATCGACCAGCAAGCGCCGCGCGAAGCTCGTCCGCCAGAACGACACCACCGACCGCATCCGCTCGTTCCTGTCCTCCTTGCAGGTGCTGCAGGACGAGCAGGTCAAGGTCGCGCAGGTCAAGCTGCTCCAGGCCGGCATCCGCTCCAAGGACTATGCCTATGCGGTGATCTTCGGCCGGATGGTGCTGCCGATCGTGATCGGCGGGGTCATGCTGTTCGTCGTCTATGGCACCGATATGTTCGCCGACTGGTCGGCGCTCAAATCCTATGGTCTGGTCGCGGGCAGCTTCCTCCTCGCCTACAAGGCGCCGGACATCTATCTCAAGAACAAGATCCAGAAGCGCAGCGCCGCGATCCGCAAGGGCATTCCCGACGCGCTCGACCTGCTGGTGATCTGCGCCGAGGCGGGGCTCACCGTCGATGCCGCGTTCGGGCGCGTCGCCAAGGAGCTGGGCAAGGCCTATCCCGAGCTGGGCGAGGAGTTCTCGCTCACCGCGATCGAGCTCGGCTTCCTCACCGACCGGCGGCAGGCGTTCGAGAATCTCGCCATGCGCATCGATCTCGATTCGATCCGCGGCGTGGTGACGACCATGATCCAGACCGAGAAATACGGCACCCCGCTCGCCTCGGCGCTGCGCGTGCTGTCGGGCGAGTTCCGCAACGAGCGCATGATGCGCGCCGAGGAAAAGGCCGCGCGCCTGCCCGCGATCATGACCGTGCCGCTGATCCTGTTCATCCTGCCCGTGCTGTTCGTCGTGATCCTCGGCCCGGCGGCGTGCTCGATCAACGACGCGTTGATGAGTGGCTAGGGCGCGATCGGTGTTCAATAGCCGCTGGTCACGCCGCCCGCGTTCCAGCTAGGGAAGTTCGATGCCCTTCACCTCTCCCTTCGGATGGGTCCTGCTCGCCGCGGCGCTCGCCGCCGGCTGGCTGCTCGGCGCGGTCACCAGCCCCGAGGGACGCAAATGGCGCAAGCGCTACCGCGAGCGCGAGGTGATCATCGCCAAATACCGCCGCGAGATGGAGAAGGCGCTGGTCAAGGCGCGCGAGCGCGTGCGCAAGCTCGAACGCGACGCGGCCGGCGACCCGCCGCCGGAGGACTAGAGTCTGTCCTGATTATGCTGAATCGATTGGGGATTCCCAAGAGGGTGTGATTGTGATTCAAGCTGCTGGCTGGGCAGGAGGCCAGCAGGGATGGCACGAGCCTATTCTGACGATTTGCGAGAGCGTGTTGCGGCAGC
>NZ_DASWTG010000005.1:0-10033 GCF_036402235.1 Sphingomonas sp.
CCAAGGAACGCCAGGCCTTCGTCGCCGCCGCGCATCCGCTGGCGGTCGAGGCGGGGCTGGAGGTGCTGCGCAAGGGCGGCTCGGCGGTCGACGCCGCGGTCGCGGTGCAGGCGATGCTGAGCCTGGTCGAGCCGCAGAGCAGCGGCCTCGGCGGCGGCGCCTTCATGGTCCGCTACGATGCGAAGACGAAAGGCATCACGGTCTATAACGGCCGCGAGACCGCGCCCGCAGGCGCCACCCCCGACATGCTTCTCGGCCCCGACGGCAAGCCCCTGTCCTTCGCCACCGCGGTCGTCTCGGGCCGCGCCACGGGCGTTCCCGGCGTCGTGCGCATGCTGGCGCTGGCGCAGGAAAAGCACGGCAAGCTCGCCTGGAAGGACCTGTTCGGCGACGTCATCCGCACCGCCGATCAGGGCTTCACCGTCGCCGAACGGCTCGCCGGCATGATCGCCAGCCGCGCTCCGCAGGCGCGCGGCGCCGACGCCGTCGCCTATTTCCGCAACGAGCGCGGCGAGCAGATCAAGGCCGGCGACACGCTCCGCAACCCCGCTTATGCCGCCTTCGTCCGCCGCCTCGCTGCGCAAGGCCCCGACGCCATGTACAAGGGCGAGACCGCCCGCCGCATCGTCGCGCGCCTGCGCGAAGGCGAGCTCGCCAGCTCGATGACCGAAGCCGATATCGCCGGCTACAAGCCGGAGGTGCGCGACGCGGTGTGCAACCCCTATCGCGTCTACATCCTCTGCGCGCCGCCGCCACCCTCCTCGGGCGTCGGCCTGCTCCAGCTGATGGCGCTGATCGAGCGCACCGATATCGGCGCGCGCGGCCCCAATGACCCGGTCGCCTGGGTCAAATATGCCGAGGCGAGCCGCGTCATGTATGCCGATCGCGACGCCTATGTCGGCGACGTGCCCGCTGTCCCGGTCAAGGGCATGCTCGACCCCGCCTATGTCGCCAGCCGCGCCGCATTGATCGGCGACCGCGCCGGCCCCGCGCCGCAGCCGGGCACCCCGCCGGGCGCCGTCCACGCGCGCATTGACGCCACCAACGAAGTCGCCGGCACCTCCCACTTCATCGTCATCGACGGCGAGGGCAATGCCGTGTCGATGACGACCACGGTCGAGAGCCTGTTCGGCAGCGGCCGCATGGTCGACGGCTTCTTCCTCAACAACCAGATGACCGACTTCTCCTTCGTCCCCGAAGGCCCGAACGCGATCGCGCCCGGCAAGCGCCCGCGCTCGTCGATGGTGCCGACGATCATCTTGAACCCCGACCGCAGCCTCGCCGGCGCGATCGGCTCGCCCGGCGGCAACGCGATTCTCGCTTATGTCTCCAAGGCGCTGCTCGGCATCGTCGAGTGGAACTTGCCGGTCGCCGATGCGATCGCCCTCCCCAACCTCTTCGCCCGCGGATCGAGCTTCAACGGCGAGGCGAGCAAGTTCGCGCCGCCGATCCTCGCCGCGATGGCCGAGCGCGGGGTCACCGTGCGCGGCGGATCGGGCGAGAATTCCGGCCTGCACGGCGTGATGCTGCGGGACGGCAAGTTCGACGGCGGCGCCGATCCGCGCCGCGACGGCGTCGCGCGCTCGATCACCCTCCCGCCAAGGAAATGACGATGCGCCACCTCCTCGCGCCCGCCGCGATCCTCGCCTTCGCCGTCCCGGCCGCCGCGCAGGAGGTGAAAGTCGAGGAAGTCAGCTTCCTCAGCCGCGACGGCAAGACGCAGGTGAAGGGCTATCTGTTCAGGCCCGCCGATACGCCGGGCAAGCTCCCCGCTGTGGTGATGCTTCACGGCCGCGGCGGCGCCTATTCCTCGCTCGCAAAGGGCAAATATGACGCCACCACCCTATCGAGCCGCCACAAGGCATGGGGCGAGCTGCTGGCGAAGAATGGCTATGCCGCACTGATGGTCGACGATTTCGGCGCCGTCGGATTCCCCGCGGGCTTCGCGGCGGGCACCTACAAGGACCGGCCCGACGCGGTGGACGAGGTGAACTTCCGCCCGCTCCACGCCTATGGTGCGCTGCGCTTCCTCCAGTCGCGTCCCGACGTGATCGCCAACCGAATCGCATTGCTCGGCTGGTCTAACGGCGGCAGCGCGACGCTCGCCGCGATGGCCGACGACAAGCCCGGCGACATGCGAAGGATCGGCTTTGCCGCCGGAGTCGCGCTCTATCCTGGCTGCGGCCTCAAGAACCGCTTCAGCAAGGACGGCTACAAACCCTATCACCCCGTCCGCGTGTTCATGGGCACCGCCGACGAGGAGGTCTCGCCCAGGCTCTGCCAGACGCTGGTCGAGCGCAGCAAGGCGGCCGGCAACGACATCGACCTGCGCATGTTCGAGGGCGCGACCCACAGCTACGACACGCCGACCAAGTCCCGCCAGTCGGTCGAAGCCAACGCCGCCGCCAAGGCCGCGACCGAGGCGAACGTGCTGGCCTTCCTGGCGACGCGGCTGAAGCCCTGAACAATCCTCCCCCGCCAGGGGGAGGTGGCATGCGCAGCATGACGGAGGGGGAGGATGCCAGAACGCTGGTGGTGCTTCCTCCCCCTGGCGCCACCTCCCCTGCCGGGGAGGATTTTCCCGCCCCACCCCTTGCCCCGACTCCCCCCGATGCGCCAAAGCATCCCGCAATGACTGCCCGCATCGACATGGGACTCGACAGCGGCGGCAACCCGGTTGCCGTCGATCTGGAGGAGCTGCTTGCGACCCGCCTGCTCGTCCAGGGCAATTCGGGCTCGGGCAAGTCGCACCTGCTGCGCCGCCTGCTCGAGGGCAGCGCGGGCTATGTCCAGCAGGTGGTGGTCGATCCCGAGGGCGATTTCGTCAGCCTCGCCGACGCCTTCGGCCATATCGCGGTCGACGCCGCCGAATACAGCCTGACCGAGCTCGGCCGCCTCGCCATGCGCGTGCGCGAGCATCGCGCCAGCGTCGTCCTCAACCTCGAAGGGCTCGAGATCGACGGCCAGATGCGCGCCGCCGCCGCCTTCCTCGCTGCGCTGTTCGATGCCCCGCGCGAGCATTGGTACCCGGTGCTCACGGTGGTGGACGAGGCGCAGCTCTTCGCCCCCGCCGCCGCGGGCGAGGTCTCGGAGGAAGCGCGCCGCACCTCGCTCGCCGCGATGACCAACCTCATGTGCCGCGGCCGCAAGCGCGGCCTAGCGGGCGTCATCGCCACCCAGCGCCTCGCCAAGCTCGCCAAGAACGTCGCGGCCGAGGCGAGCAACTTCCTGATGGGCCGCACCTTCCTCGACATCGACATGGCGCGCGCCGCCGACCTGCTCGGCATGGAGCGGCGCCAGGCCGACACGATCCGCGACCTAGCGCGCGGCGAGTTCCTGGCGCTCGGCCCCGCCATCACCCGCCGCCCGATCAGCGTCAGGATCGGCGAGGTCAAGACCGGCTCCAAGGCCGTCAGCCCCAAGCTGATGCCGCTTCCCACCGCCGCGACCGAGGACATGCGCGACATGCTCTTCGCCCCCGCCGCGGAGGACGAGGCGCCGCCGCCGCCGCCCCCCGCGCCGGTGCCGATGGCCGACCTCATGCGCGCCGTCGCCACGCCCGCTCCCGCGCCGGTCCCCGACATGCCCGTGCTGGAGGAAAGCGAGCAGGCTGAGGTCCGCCGCGCGATCCTCGCCGAGATCGCGGGCGAGGGCGCCAATGGAGAGGGGCGCCAGCCGCTTCCGGCGGTGTTCCAGGATTACACCGTGCGTTGCCGCATGCGCGGGGTCGAGCCGGGCATGGACCTCGCCGGCTTCCGCAGCGCGCTCGCGCTCGCCCGTGCCGGCATCGCCGATGCGGAGGGCTGGGACGACGCCCTCACCCTCGCCGCGTCCTTGCCCGAGGAGATGCTCACCCCCTTCCTCGGCATCGCCCGCGCCGCCCGCGCGAACGAGCCCTGCCCGTCCGACGCGCAGATCGCCGCGCTTTACGGCACCAGCTCATTGGGCCGCGCCAAGCGCATGATCGCGTTCATCGAGGAAAAGGGCCTGATCGTCGCCCGCACCGACTTGTCGGGCAAGCGCAGCGTCAGCCTTCCGCACTTGGGCTGGACCACCGCGCCGGCCTGGCCCGATCCGGCGAACCCCCAGCGGCCGGGGCGGACTGCCGTCAGAGCAGCGGAACGGGCGCGGCTGCTCTGAAACACCCGTCGCCCCAGCGAAAGCTGGGGCCTCCCGCCTCACGCGATCCGGTCGAAAAGATCCTCCCACGCCGGATTCGTCTTCTCGATCAACTCAATCTTCCAAGCACGTTTCCAAGCTTTCAACGCCTTCTCGCGCGTGATCGCATAGTCGATGCCATCATGCCATTCAGCCAGCACCAGCGTCTTGATCCCGTAGCGGCGGCAATAGGCCGAGCCCACGTCGCGCCGATGCTGGTCTACGCGCTGTGCCAATTGCGCGGTGACGCCGATGTACAGCATCCCGCGTGGCTTGCTCGCCATGATGTAGGTCCACCCGCCCCGCATACCGCACCGTACCGCGTGCCGAACGAGATGCCAGCTTTCGCTGGCATGACGAAGTTAGATAGCCGTCACCCCAGCGAAAGCTGGGGCCTCAATCGGCAGGCGCGGCCTTTGAGGCTCCCCACTCCCCCGCCTTCCCCGCCCGCGCCGCGACCAGAAACTCGACATTCCCCTCCGGCCCGGTGATCGGGCTGGTCGTCACCCCTTCCACAATCCAGCCGCCAGCCTCCAACCACGCCACCACCTCGCCGCACACCCGCTCGTGCACCGCGGGGTCGCGCACCACGCCGCCCTTGCCCACCTCGTCGCGGCCCGCCTCGAACTGCGGCTTGATCAGTGCCACCACCCACGCCCCCTCGCGCACGAAGGCGAACGGCCGCTCGAGCACCTTGGCCAGCCCGATGAAGCTCGCGTCGCACACCACGATATCGACCGGCTCCGGGATATGCTCGGCGGTCAGCACCCGCGCGCTGGTCTGCTCGTGCACCATGACGCGATCGTCCTGGCGCAGCTTCCACGCGAGCTGGTTGGTGCCGCTGTCCACCGCATAGACTCGGATCGCGCCGCGGGTCAGCAGCACGTCGGTGAACCCGCCGGTCGAGGAACCCACGTCGATCGCCACCATCCCCGCAGGATCGATCTGGAAATGGTCGAGCGCATGCGCCAGCTTGACCCCGCCGCGCGACACCCAGGGATGGTCGCGCCCCTTCACCTCCAGCGGCGCGTCCGGCGCGATCGGCTGGCCGGGCTTGTCGATGCGCCTGTCGCCGCTGAACACCAGCCCCGCCAGGATCAGCGCCTGCGCGCGCGTCCGGCTCTCCGCCAGCCCGCGTTCGACGAGCAACTGATCTGGACGGGTCTTGGCCATGCCCCCCTCTACCCGGGTCGTCACCCCAGCGAAAGCTGGGGTCTCCGTCTGCAAACGATCCGGTTGCCGAACGAGACCCCAGCTTCCGCTGGGGTGACGCTTCGCGTCAGAATCCATTTTCCTACAACGAACCATATAGGTTATCACGAGTCGTCAACAGGAGGATTCGAATGACCATCGACGAACTGATCGAGGAGGTGATCGCCCGCGAGGGCGGCTATTCCAACCACCCCGCCGACCGCGGCGGGCCGACGCGCTGGGGCGTCACCCAGGCGGTCGCGCGCCAGCACGGCTTCACCGGCGACATGCGCGTCTTCCCGCGTGACGAGGCGGCAGCCATCTACCGCCGCGTCTATTGGCACCGGCCCCGGCTCGCCGATGTCGCCGAACGCGCACCATCGCTCGCCGCCGAGCTGTTCGACACCGGCATCAACATGGGTCCTGCGGTCGCTACGCGCTTCCTCCAGCGCGCGCTCAACGCGCTCAATCGCAACGAGAAGGACTATCCCGACATGGCCGTCGACGGCGCGATCGGCCCCATGACGCTCGCCGCGCTCGGCACGTTCCTCGACCGCCGGGGCCCCTCCGGCGAGACCGTGCTGATCAAGGCGGTCGAGGCGCTGCAGGGCGAGCGCTACCTCGCCCTCGCCGAACGCCGGCCCGCCAACGAAGCCTTTCTCTACGGCTGGCTTGCGAACCGCATCGGTTCATGAACCTCGATAGCGTCAACTTTGTGTCAACTTCGACAGGAAACCGAAATGAGCATCATCGAAAGCATCATCGGCCCGATCGCGGGCCTGATCGACAAGATCATCCCCGATCCCAAGGCGCGCGACGCCGCCAAGCTCGAGCTGCTCAAGCTCGAAGGCACCCAGGAGCTGGAGGCCGTCCGCACCCAGCTCTCGGCGATCGTCGCCGAGGCGCAGTCGGTCGATCCCTGGACCAGCCGTGCGCGGCCGAGCTTCCTTTACGTCATGTACGCACTGCTGCTCTGGGCAATCCCGATGGGCCTGATCGGCGCGGTCCAGCCCGAGATGGCGAAGGGCATCGCCAACGGCATGAACGCCTATCTCGCCGGCATCCCGGAGCCGCTCTACGCGCTCTTCGGCACCGGCTATCTCGGCTACACCGCCGCGCGCCAATGGGGGAAGATCAAGGGCGTGGAAAGGTGACGCGGCGAAGTTGACATAATGACGCGCGTTCCGCGCAACTTCGTCAAGTTTGGGGAGGGGCGAACCCCTCCCCGCCAATCGCCGTTCAGCCCATCCGCGCTACGGTCTCGCCGGCGTCGACGCTGCCGGTCACGGTGAGGCTGCCGCCGTCATAGGAAATGGCCGGCCGCGGTGCGAACGCACTGGTCACCGCCCCGGTCACCGCGCCGACGACGAGGAACAGCACGATCGCCGCGATCACGGTGACGACCGCATAGCTCATCGCCTTCTCCTCCGGCGCCTTCATCAGCCGCGGCAGGCCGAGATAAAGCAGATAGAGGCCATAGAGGCTCAGCAGCACGCCGATGATCGCCAGCGCCGGGATGATCTGGAAGATGCCGGCAAGGTAACCCGCAGTGCTGCTATAGGCGGCGACCTTCATCGCCTGGACGCTGTTCTTCTGCCCGCCGAAATTGGGCGCGAGGAACTCGATGATCTTGGCGAGCAGGAACGCGGCGAGCAGCGCCATGGCATAGCCCACCACCGCGCTGGTCACCGCCATCGTCACGCTCGGGCGATAGGTGACGCCGAACCCGCCATAGCCGAACACCAGCCCGCCGATCAGGCCCGCGACCGGCCCGATCGCCGCGAGCGGGACGACCCAGCCGGTCATCAGCCCGCCGACGGTCGCGGGCTCGGTGTCGATCCGCGCCCATTCCTCCTTTGGTTTCAACAGGATGTTCTTGCAACGCTCGATCAGATTGCTCGAAGTCTCGCCGGTCATGCCGTGGCCCTCCCTGTTCGTGCCGGCCCGCTATACACGAAAAATCGCGATTGAACCCGTGCGACGCACCCCCAATATGCGCCGCCATGAGCGACAGTCTGAAGTGGCACGGCACGACCATCCTTTCCGTGCGCCGCAACGGCCGCGTGGTCATCGCCGGGGACGGCCAGGTGACCCAGGGCCACACCGTGATGAAGCCCAACGCCCGCAAGGTCCGCCCCTTGGGCGACGGCAAGGTGATCGCCGGGTTTGCGGGGGCCACCGCCGACGCCTTCACCCTGTTCGAGCGGCTGGAGGGCAAGCTCGAGCGCCACCAGGGGCAGCTGATGCGCGCCGCGGTCGAGCTCGCCAAGGACTGGCGCACCGACAAATACCTCCGCAACCTCGAAGCGATGCTGATCGTCGCGGACAAGGACATCACGCTCATCATCACCGGCAATGGCGACGTGCTCGAGCCCGAGGCCGGGATCGCCGCAATCGGCTCGGGCGGCAACTATGCGCTGGCGGCCGCCCGCGCGCTGGTCGATTACGAGCAGGATGCCGAGACGATCTGCCGCAAGGCGATGCAGATCGCCGCCGATGTTTGCGTCTACACCAACGATCGGCTCACCGTCGAAGCGCTCGACGCCGCTGCGTAAGGAACCTGCGATGCTCTATTCCCGCCTCGGCGACAGCGGCCTCATCGTTTCGCGCCTGTCGCTCGGCACGATGACCTTCACCCGCGGCGCCGGCATCGCCGCGATCGCCAAGACCGACCTCAAGGACGCCGCCGCGCTGGTCGAGCGCGCGCTGGAGGCCGGGATCAACTTCATCGACACCGCCGACGTCTATTCGGAAGGCCAGTCGGAGGAGATGCTCGGCAAGATCGTCGCCGGCCGCCGCGACGAGCTGATCCTCGCGACCAAGGCCGGCTGGCGCACCGGGCAGCCGCTCAACCGCTCGGGGCTTTCCGCCGCGCATCTCCACTGGTCGATCGACCACAGCTTGAAGCGTCTCGGCACCGATTATGTGGATGTGTTCATCGCCCATCGCGACGACCGCAACACGCCGCTCGAGGAGAGCCTCCAGGCGCTCGATCAGATCGTCCGCGCGGGCAAGGCGCGCTATCTCGGCGTGTCCAACTGGCCGGCATGGAAGGTCGCCGCGGCGATCGAGCTTCAGCGCGCCAATGGCTGGGCGCCCTTCACCCATGCCCAGATGCTCTATTCGCTGATGCACCGCGACATCGAGCAGGAGTTCCTGCCGATGGCGCGCCGCTACGGCCTCGGCATCACGCCGTGGAGCCCGCTCGGCGGCGGCTTCCTCACCGGCAAGTACACGCGCGAGAATGCGGGCGGCGCCGAGGATCGCCTCGCCGGCCATGACGATATCCCGCTCGACAAGGAAATGGGCTTCCGCCTGCTCGACGTGATCCGCGGCATCGCCGACGGGCACGGCGTCAGCATCGCCCAGATCGCGCTCGCCTGGCTGCTGAGCAAGGACCAGGTGTCGAGCATCCTGATCGGCGCGACCAGGATGCACCAGCTCGACGACAATCTCGCCGCGGTCAACGTCAAGCTCGGCGAGGACGAGATCGCCGCGCTGGAAGCGGTCAGCGCGCAGCGCCGCTACTATCCCGGCTTCTTCATCGACCGCATCGACCAGCCGATCGCGCAGGCGCTCGCCGCGCGGCCGGGCACCAACTGAAATTCCTCACCAAAGAAACGAAATGAACGACAACCTGACCCCCAAAGCCATCGTCGTCGCGCTCGATGCGCACATCATCGGCCAGAAGGAAGCCAAGCGCGCGGTCGCCGTCGCGCTGCGCAACCGCTGGCGCCGCCAGAAGCTCAAGCCGGACCTGCGCGACGAAGTGACGCCCAAGAACATCCTGATGATCGGCCCGACCGGCTGCGGCAAGACCGAGATCAGCCGCCGCCTCGCCAAGCTCGCCGACGCCCCGTTCGTGAAGGTCGAGGCGACCAAGTTCACCGAGGTCGGCTATGTCGGCCGCGACGTCGAGCAGATCGCCCGCGACCTGGTCGAGGAGGCGGTCCGGCTGGAGCGCGAGCGCCGCCGCGAGGCGGTTCGCACCGGCGCCGAGGAAGCGGCCATGGAGCGGCTGCTCGATGCGCTCACCGGCAAGGGCTCGAGCGCGGCGACCCGCGAAAGCTTCCGCCAGCGCTACCGCGACGGCAGCCTTAACGCCGCCGAGGTCGAGATCGAGGTGAAGGAAGCGCCTTCGATGCCCTTCGACATCCCGGGCATGGGCGGGCAGGTCGGCATGATCAACCTCAGCGACATGATGGGCAAGGCGTTCGGCCAGCAGCCCGGCAAGAAGCGCAAGCTGAAGGTGCCGGAGGCCTTCCAGCGCCTCACCGAGGAAGAGGCCGACAAGCGCGTCGACCCCGACGACATCAATCGCGTGGCGCTCGCCGATGCGGAGTCGAACGGGATCGTCTTCCTCGACGAGATCGACAAGATCGCGGTCAGCGACGTCCGCGGCGGATCGGTCAGCCGGGAGGGCGTCCAGCGCGACCTTCTACCGCTGATCGAGGGCACGACGGTGGCGACCAAGTACGGGCCGCTAAAGACGGATCACATCCTCTTCATCGCGTCCGGCGCGTTCCATATCGCCAAGCCCGCCGACCTCCTGCCGCTGATCGAGGGCACGACCGTCGCGACCAAGTACGGACCGCTTAAGACGGACCATATCCTGTTCATCGCCTCGGGCGCGTTCCACCTCGCCAAGCCGGCGGATCTGCTGCCGGAGCTCCAGGGACGGCTT
>NZ_DASWTG010000006.1:0-48576 GCF_036402235.1 Sphingomonas sp.
GCCGCGGTTCGGGGCGAGCGCCAACCAACACGGGGCCGCGCCGTCAATGACGGCGGGCGCGGCCCCGCTCAGTTCAGGTGCCGGCGCGGATCGCCCGCGCCCGGCGATCAGGTCACACGCTCAGCGCGCGCTGGTCTTGACCTTCTCATAGGGCACGAAATCGCCCAGCAGCACGAAGCCGCTCCACATCCGCGAGCCGCGGTCGATCAGATCGACCTTGTCGACGTTGCACAGCTGGCTGCCGAACACCTTGGTCAGCAGGATATCGTCATCGTCCAGCTGATCGGCGCCCGAACGCGGTCGGTTGACGTACAGCTTCGATCCGCTGCGATAGACGATCGCCGTCTTGTCGATGATCGTGCTGTTGTCCATGGCGTGAGTCGGCAGGCACTTGACCGGCTTGCCGGCCACGCGGCCCTCGAGCATCTTGCTCAGCTCGGCCTCACCCTTGGCGTTGACCTTCTCGTCCGCCATTGCGGCGCCGGGCAGCGCGATCAGCGCCAGCGCAGCGGCTGCAAACAACTTACGCATCGGTAATCTCCAATCGATTTCAGTATCAGGTTACTTGCTAGCGCTAACTTCTGTACTCGCCCTCAGCTTACGCTGCGCTGAACCGAAGCTTACGTCGCGATGAACCGTTACAGATCAATACCACATCCGATCGAACCGCGCACCAAGTCCCGTCAGCAGCTCATATTGCGACAGGCCCGACAATGCCGCCGCAGCCGGCAAGGCATAGTCGATCGCCACCCAGTCGCCCTCGGCCAGGTCCGGCGCGGCGCTCACGTCGAGCGCGGTCAGATCCATCGACACGCGCCCGATCACCGGCACCGGGATGCCCCCGGCCTGCGCGCTCCCCTTGCCCGAAAAGCACCGGAGATAGCCGTCGGCATAGCCGAGGTTGACGATCGCCACTTCGGTGTCGGCGGCCGCCGTCCAGGTCATGTTGTAGCCGACGCCCTGCCCCGCCGGCACCAGCCGCCGCTGCAGCACCTGCACCTCGGGCCTCACGACCTGGCGGATCCGCCCCTCGAGCGCCGCCACCGGTGCCGCGCCATAGAGCGCGATGCCCGGCCGGGTCAGGTCGAACGCATAGTCCGGCCCCAGCGCGATCCCCGCCGAATTGGCGAGGCTCATCCGCCTTGCCCCCGATTTCCCGGCAAGCGCCGCGAACCGCTCGCGCTGGAGCGCATTGAGCGGCACCTCCTCGTCCGCGCTGGCAAGGTGGCTGAGCAGCGTCTCCACCCGAAGCCCGTCAAGCAGCCCGGCCGCCACGTCATCGGGCTGGATGCCCAGCCGGTTCATGCCGGTGTCGACCATCACGTCGCATGCCCCGCCGCCTGCCTCGCGCCATCGCCGCACCTGCTGCACCGTGTTGAGCACCGGCCGCGCCGTCGCCGCCGTCAGCGCGATCGCCACATCCTCCTCGCGCAGCCCATGCAGCACCGACACCGGCACGTTCAGGTCGGCGAGCGCCATCGCCTCGCTCCACGTCGCCACAAAGAAATCGCGGCACCCTGCCCCGGCCAGCCGCCGCACCACCTCGCGCGCGCCAAGGCCATAGCCATCGGCCTTCACCGCCGCGCCGCACGCGGCCGCCCCGCTCATCGCGGCAAGCGTCCGCCAGTTGGAGATCAGGGCATCGCCGTCGAGGCGCAGGCGGAGGGGAGCGGGCATCACCGCTGTGCCGCTAGTCGATTTCGAGTCCGCGCGCAAAGCGGGGCGTTCAGCGCGCCGCCGGCCTTCGATTCAACACGGCCCCGAACTCGGGCGGGAGCGTCCGCACGCGCGTCGCGACCGCCGCCCTGACCCTGGGGTGCGCGCGCACCGCCTGGACCAGCGCCGGGTCGAGATGCGGGGTTTCGAAATCGCGCTGAAGCCAGACCATCAGCCCGTCCGCTACCGCGGGCCCGTTCAGCGAGCCGATGATGAAGCCGGCCAGCGCCTCGATATCGCGTTGGCACAGCAGCGCGCGAAAGCGGAGCGTCACGTTGTTGGTCAGCACGAATACGGGATCGGCCGGCTCGGGTGCGTTCAGCAACGCATCGAGTTCCGTCTTCGCTTCCTGGCTCCGGCCCAGGCCCTTGAGGGCACAGGCACGGATCAACGCGAACTCGCGCATGCTCCCGGGCACCCGGTCACCGCCTGGGGTCCATTTCTCCCCCGATTCCCCCGTATAGCGGGTCAGCGTCCGGTCGATCAGCTCAAGCCCCGCCGCATATTGCCCGCCCTGCACCAGATAGGATGCACGGTTGATGTCGAAATTGAGGCTGTAGCGCGAGTCGGGAAGCGCCATGCTGGCAGCCTGCAGCACGTCGATCGCGTTCGTGATATTTCCCCGGCCATAGTTGATCCTCGCCAGGCGCAGGGAGATCATCGCGAACTCCGATCGCTGCCAATCCTCCTTGCCGGGCGGCGTTGCGAGCCTCTCGCGCAACAGCGCCGCGGCCTCGGCCGTCCTGCCGGCGCCGTCGAGCTCGCTGGCGAGCTGGAGCAGCGCACGCGTCATCGGCCGGACGCTCGATTCGGCGGTGCCCTTCGCCGCCAGCGGCGTGCCGCTGCGAAACCGCTCTTGTGCGTCTGCCAGCATCCGCGCACGCATCGGCTCGAGCGCCGGCCCTGCCCATGTCTCGAGCGCGGGCCACATGAAGGCCAGCCTGCGGTCGGCCAGCACGCGCAGCACCTCGTTCGGCGTGCTGAGCGGCCACCCGCCCAGGAACGCCCCGTTATGGGTCGCGATCACCGCTGCATGGGCCGGATCACCGATCAGATAGAAGGTCTTGCCGGGATGCGCATCGGGGATCGTGCCCTGCGCGCGGATCCACGGCACCAACTCGCCGGGAACCCCCGCGGGAAGATGTACGAGAGCAGGAGCAGGAGCAGGAGCAGGAGCAGGAGCAGGAGCGGGTGCAGGTGCAGGTGCCGCCTGCCAGCCCATTGCCGGAGCGCCCAGGGCCAGGATCGCCATAGCGGCCATCCGTCCCACGCAGCGAATGGACCGTTCAGCCATTGCGATGCGCCGCCAGATCGCCTTCCCTGAGGAAGAGCAGCGTCACGACCAGCGCCATCGCCACGACGATCCAGGTGTACCACAGCCCCGAATAGGGATTGCCGCTCTTCGCGACCATATACTGGCTGATCAGCGGCAGGAATCCCCCGAAATAGCCGGTGCCGATATGATAGGGGATCGACATCGAGCTGTAGCGGATGCGCGGCGGGAACAGCTCGGTCAGCAGCGCCGCGACCGGCCCGTAGGTCGCGCCCGACAATGCCGCCAGCGCGACGATGGCGATCAGGATCCGCACGATGTTGCCCGGGGTCGGCACCACCCGGTCGAGATTGTAGCCCGCATCCGCCAGCGCCTTGTCGATATCGGCGGGATCGACCGAGATCACCGGTATCCCGTTCACCGACACCGCGGCCGATGGCGTCACCTCCTTGGTATAGGGAACGCCCTTCTTCGACAGATAGTCGAGCAGCTGGCCGCACGTGTCGGCCTGCTTCGCCGCGAACGGATCATAGGCGCAGACTGGGCCGGAAACGATCACCGGCGCATCGCGCGCCGCATCCGACAGGGCCGGATTGGCGGCCTGGCCCATGATCCAGAACAGCGGGAACAGCATCAGCAGCGTGAAGCCATATCCGATGACGATCGGCTTCTTGCGCCCGATCCGGTCCGAAAGCCTGCCGAACAGGACGAACCAGAACAGCCCCGCCGCGGCACCCCCGGCCGCGAGCAGCTGCGCCGTCACCGGTTCGACGCGCATCGTGCCCTGCAGGAACGAGAGGACCGAGAAGGTCGCGGTGTACCAGATCACCGTCAGCCCCGCGGCGATCCCGAACAGCGCGACGAACAGCCGCTTCCAGTTGCCGGGATAGGTGAAGCTCTCCTTCAACGGGTTCCGCGCCACTTCGCCCGCTTCCTTCATCGCCCTGAACACCGGGCTCTCGCTGAGCTTGACGCGCATCCACAGCGAGATTGCGAGCAAGGCGATCGAGAACAGGAACGGCAGTCGCCAGCCCCAGTCGTTCCACACGCCCTCGCTCATCGTGAAGCGGGTGATCAGCACCACCGCGAGGCTCAGGATGAAGCCCGCCGACACGCTCGCCTGGATGAAGCTGGTATGATAGCCGGCGCGCCCCTTGGGCGAATGCTCGGAGACATAGATCGCCGCCCCGCCATATTCGCCGCCCAGCGCCAGTCCCTGCAGGATGCGCAGCCCGATCACGATCGCGGGCGCGGCGGCGCCGATCGCGGCATGGGAGGGCACGAGCCCCACCCCCGCTGTCGCCACGCCCATCAGCGTGATCGTGACGAGGAAGGTGTATTTGCGCCCGAGCTTGTCGCCCAGATAGCCGAACAGCACCGCGCCCAGCGGCCGGAAGCCGAACCCGACCGCGAACCCGGCCCAGGCGTAGAGCGTCTCGAGCACCGGGTTGCCCATGGCGAAGAAGGTGCGGCCGATGATCCCCGATGCGGCGAGCGTGCCGTAGATGAAGAAATCATACCACTCGAACACCGTGCCTAGCGACGAGGCGGTGACGACCTGCCGCATCTCGCTCCTGCTCGGCTCGTGCCCGGGCCGGATCCCTTCCGCCACGCTCGCCATCCAGAATCCCCCAATCCCGTTTGGATGAAGGTGTAGCGGGTTGGTGGGGAGCGGCAAGAGGTCCGGAAACTCCTCCCCTTCAGGGGAGGTGGCATCGCGCAGCGATGACGGAGGGGCCGCCGCGAAGACGGCGGGCTACGCCCGTCACCCCTCCACCAGTCTGCGGCTGGTCTCCCTCCCCTGAAGGGGAGGAATTGGAAATGCTTGGAATCCCCACTATCGCCCTCCCATGCTCCGTCTCTCCGGCCTTTCCCTCCCGCTCGATCATCCCGCCGACGCGATCGCGCCGGCGATCTGCCAGCGGCTCGCCGTCCAACCCGCCGATCTCGTCTCCTGGACGCTGTTCAAGCGCGGCAACGATGCCCGCCGCCGCAACGCGATCCAGCTCGTCTACACGCTCGATATCGCGCTGACGAACGAGGCCGAGGTGCTGGCTCGCCTTGCCGGGGACAAGGACGTGCGCCCCACCCCCGACATGGCGTACCGCCCGCCCGTCACCGCGCCGGACGGCTGGTCCGGCCAGCGCCCGGTGGTGATCGGCGCGGGGCCGTGCGGGCTGTTCGCGGGCCTGATCCTCGCCCAGATGGGGTTCCGGCCGATCATCCTCGACCGCGGCAAGGTCGTCCGCCAGCGGACGAAGGATACCTGGGGCCTGTGGCGCGAGGCCAGGCTCAACCCCGACAGCAACGTCCAGTTCGGCGAGGGCGGCGCGGGCACCTTCTCCGACGGCAAGCTCTATTGCCGGGTCAAGGACCCGCGCTTCCTCGGCCGCAAGGTGCTGGAGGAGTTCGTGAAGTCGGGCGCACCGGACGACATCCTGTGGGAGGCGCACCCGCATATCGGCACCTTCCGCCTCGTCACCATGGTCGAGAGCATGCGCGCGAGCATCGAGGCACTGGGCGGCGAGTATCGCTGGGAAACCCGCGTCGACGATCTCGAGCTGGAGCGCCTGCCGGACGGCAGGCAGCGCCTGCGCGGCCTCCACCTTCATGACGGCAGCTTCCTCGAAGCGGATCATGTCGTCATGGCCGTCGGCCACAGCGCCCGCCCGACCTTCGAGATGCTCCACCGCCGCGGCGTGTTCCTCGAAGCCAAGCCCTTCTCGATCGGCGTGCGCATCGAGCATCCGCAAAGCTGGGTCGATCAGGCGCGCTACGGCAAGTGCGCCGGCCATCCCGATCTCGGTGCCGCGGCCTACAGCCTTGCTCACCACGCCTCCAACGAGCGCACCGTCTACAGCTTCTGCATGTGCCCGGGCGGCCGCGTCGTCGCGGCGACCAGCGAGGAAGGCCGCGTCGTCACTAACGGCATGAGCCAATATTCGCGCGCCGAGTTCAATGCCAATTCCGGCCTCGTCGTCGGCATCGATCCGGCCCGCGACTATCCCGGTGGCCCGCTCGCGGGGATCGAATTCCAGCGCCACTGGGAAAGCCTCGCCTTCGAGGCCGGCGGCGGCAATTACCACGCCCCCGGCCAGCGCGTCGGCGATTTCCTCGCCGCCCGCCCCTCGACCGCGCTCGGCGAGGTCGCGCCGAGCTACAAGCCCGGCGTGACGATGACCGATCTGTCGCGCTGCCTCCCGGGTTTCGCGATCGATGCGATCCGCGAGGCGCTGCCCGTGTTCGGCCGCCAGATCGCCCGCTACGACCATCCCGACGCGGTGATGACCGGGGTGGAGACGCGCACCTCCTCCCCCGTCCGCATCACCCGCGGCAAGGATTTCCAGAGCCTCAATGTCGACCGGCTGTTCCCCGCGGGGGAGGGCGCGGGCTATGCCGGCGGCATCCTCTCCGCCGCGATCGACGGGATCAAGGTCGCCGAGGCGGTGGCGGCGAGCATCGTGGCCATGCGCTAGGGCGGATCGACATTTGGCAATTCCTCCCCTTCAGGGGAGGTGGCATCGCGAAGCGATGACGGAGGGGCCGTCGTGCGCAGCACGGCGGAATTTTGCCGAGCTGTTCCCGGCGTCTGCGCGGCCGCCCCTCCACCGCTTCGCGGTCCTCTCCTTCCGGGGAGAGCGAATGTCGATCCGTCCTGGGGCACTGCGCCGATGTCGCGGTCGCCATACTCCCCGTTTCTCAACGGACAGGAGAACGCGCCGATGCAGGAAAATCCAACATGTTACGCGACATGTTCCACTTTTCCCCTCCTAATCCGCCCTCGGCCGCCCTCCCATACCCCCTCGGAATGGCGCATTTCCGCGGCTTCCACCGCGTTCCACGTGGAACCTATTTGGTTATAACTAGGCAGATTGATGCCGCGTGGGGACATTCAGTCCGGATTGAACCTCTTCCGCCTGATCCGCGCCCAGCTCGCCCAGCGAGCCTTCGGCGCGCGCCTTGCGGCCATAGACCAGCTCGAACAGCGGCGATGCCATCAACGTCGTCACGATCGCCATCAGCACCAGGATCGAGAATAGCGCCGGGGTGATGATCCCGCGCTGAAGCCCGATGTTGATGATGATCAGCTCCATCAGCCCGCGCGCGTTCATCAGCGCGCCGATCGCCATCGCGGTCGGGTTGTCCTGCCCGGTCAGCCGCGCCGCGCCCCAGCAGGCCACGCCCTTGGCCGCGATCGACGCGACCAGGATGCCGCCCGCGATCAGGAACATCGACGGATCGGCGAGCAGCGACATCTGGGTGTTGAGGCCCGAGAAGGTGAAGAAGATCGGCAGCAGCATCACCACCGTCACCGGCTCCAGCACGCGCCGCAATTCCCTGGCGAACACGCCCCGCGGCATCACCGTGCCGAGCAGGAAGCCGCCGAACACCGCATGCAGCCCCGCCCAGTCCATGCCCAGCGCGGCGCTCGCGAACAGGATCAGCGTCACGCCGAGCAGCGACTGCGAGACCTTGCCCTCGCGCTCGGCGATGCGGCCCAGCGGCGCCAGCAGGCGCGGCCCCGCGAACAGGATGAACAGCGCGAGCAGGCCGCCGCCGACGATCGCCTTGATCGCGACCACGGGCCCTGCGCCGAGACTGGCCAGCACGATCGCGAGCACCGTCCACGCCGCCGCGTCGTCGATCGCGCCCGCCGACAGCGACAGCGTGCCCAGCCGCGTCTCGCTCAATCCGCGCTCGTGGATGATCCGCGCGAGCATGGGGAAGGCGGTGATCGCGATCGCCGCGCCCGTGAACAGCGTCGCTTGGAACTGGCCCACGCCCGGCGTGAACAGCCCGCCATTGGCGAGCAGCAGCGGCGCGATCAGCACCGCGATCAGAAACGGCGCCGCCATTCCCGCGATCGAGACCGACGCCGCGCTCTTGACGTTGGCCCGGAACTCGTCCCCGCGGAACTGCAGGCCGACAAGGAACATGTAGAGGCCGACCCCCAGCTGGGCGAGCACATAGAGCAGCGTGCGGCTGTCCTTGGGAAACAGCGCCTGCTGGAATTCGGGGAGGATCAGGCCGAACAATGACGGGCCGAGCACGACGCCCGCGATCATCTCGCCGACGACCTGCGGCTGCCCCAGCCATTTGCGCGCCGCCCAGCCAATGGCCCGGGCCGCGACGATGATGATCGCGAGCTGCGCAAAGAAATAGACGCTGAGTTCCGCTGGCGTCATCGACTTGCCTCCCCTGCCGGACTCATGCGGCCCATGCTTATGTCAACGTTATCAGCGTGAATCACAGCCGATGCAATCGCAATTGGCGGCCGGTTGACGCTCACCGCGGTTCGACAGCGATTACCATTGCCTGCGAAAGCAGAGGCCCAGGGTAAGGAAAGCCCCGCTCGCGACTCGTGGCTCCTGCAGGCCTGCCAGGATTCAAGAATCCTCCCCCGCCAGGGGGAGGTGGCGCGCGCAGCGCGACGGAGGGGGAGGAACCACGCGGCCAGCGTTCTGGAATCCGCCCCCTCCGTCAGCTTCGCTGACACCTCCCCTTGGCGGGGGAGGATTAGAAACCGATCCCGACAGACCCTAGTCCAGGTTCGGCCGCAGCCAGCGCTCGGCCTGTTCGAGACTCACCCCGCGCCGTGCGGCATATTCCTCGAGCTGGTCGCGGCCCACCCGCGCCACGCCGAAATACTCCGCCTGCGGATGCCCGAAATAGAAGCCGCTGACCGCTGCGGTCGGGAGCATCGCGAAGCTCTCGGTCAGGCTGATGCCGGTGTTGCGGTGCGCGTCGAGCATCTCGAACAGGATCGGCTTGAGGCTGTGCTCGGGACAGGCGGGATAACCCGGCGCCGGGCGGATGCCGCGATACTCTTCCTTGATCAGCGCCTCGTTGGTCAGCTGCTCGCCCTCGGCATAGCCCCACAGCGCCGTGCGCACATAATGGTGCAGCCGCTCGGCGAACGCCTCGGCGAGCCGGTCGGCCAGCGCCTTCAGCAGGATGTCGCTGTAATCGTCGATCGCCGCCTTGAAGCGGGCAAGGTGCGGCTCGATGCCGTGGATCGACACCGCGAAGCCGCCGATCCAGTCGCCCTGCCGGTCGATGAAGTCGGCGAGGCACATGTTGGCCCGCCCCTCGCGCTTCTGGATCTGCTGGCGCAGCATCGGCAGCGTGACATGCTTCTCGTCCTCGACATGGACGATGATGTCGTCCCCTTCGCGGCGGCATGGCCACAGCCCCGCGACGCCGCGCGCCGTCAGCCACTTCTCCTCGATGATGCGGTCGAGCATCTTCTGCGCGTCGGCGAACAGCGACGTCGCGCTCTCGCCCACCACCTCGTCCTCGAGGATCGCGGGATAGACGCCCGCCAGCTCCCAGGCGCGGAAAAACGGCGTCCAGTCGATATACTGGCGCAGGTCCTTGAGGTCCCAGTCGGGGAAGCTGTGCACGCCGGGCATGCGCGGCTTGCCGGGCTTCAGGCTCATGTCCGCGTCGAACGCATTGTCGCGTGCGACCGCGATCGGCACCAGCTCGCTCTGCCCCTTGTTGGCGCGGGCCTGGCGCACCGCCTCATATTCGGCCGCGACCTTCGTCACATAATCGTCGCGGATCGTCTCCGAGACCAGCGTGGTCGCCACGCCCACCGCACGGCTCGCGTCGAGCACATGGACGACCGGACCGTCATAGGCCGGCGCGATCTTGAGCGCGGTATGCACCTTCGACGTCGTCGCGCCGCCGATCAGCAGCGGCATCGTCATCTGCGCACGCTTCATCTCCTCGGCGACCGTCACCATCTCGTCGAGCGACGGGGTGATCAGGCCCGAAAGCCCGATCATGTCGGCGTCATTCTCGTTCGCCGCCTCCAGGATCTTCGACCAAGGCACCATCACGCCGAGGTCCACCACCTCGAAGCCGTTGCACTGGAGCACCACGCCGACGATGTTCTTGCCGATATCGTGGACGTCGCCCTTGACGGTCGCCATCACGACCTTGCCCTTGCCCTTGGCGCCCGGCTCCTTCTGCGCCTCGATGAAGGGCAACAGGTGCGCCACCGCCTTCTTCATCACGCGCGCCGATTTCACGACCTGCGGCAGGAACATCTTGCCCGATCCGAACAAGTCGCCGACGACGTTCATGCCGTCCATCAGCGGGCCTTCGATCACTTCGATCGGGCGATCGGCCTTCAGGCGGCACTCCTCGGTATCCTCGACCACATATTGGTCGATGCCCTTGACCAGCGCATGCTCCAGCCGCTTCTCGACGCTCCAGCCGCGCCATTCCGCGGCCTGCTTCTCGGCCACCGCGTCGGTGCCGCGGAACTTCTCGGCCAGCGCCACCAGCCGCTCGCCGGCCTCGGGATCGCGATTGAGGATGACGTCCTCGCACGCGGTGCGTAGCTCGGGCTCGATCTGGTCATAGACGTCGAGCTGGCCGGCATTGACGATCGCCATGTCCATGCCCGCGGGGATGGCGTGGTAGAGGAACACCGAATGCATCGCCCGGCGCACCGGCTCGTTGCCGCGGAACGAGAAGCTGAGGTTCGACAGGCCGCCCGAGATATGGACGTGCGGGCAGCGCGTCTTGATCTCGCGGCACGCCTCGATGAAGTCGACGCCGTAGTTGTTGTGCTCCTCGATCCCCGTCGCCACCGCGAACACATTGGGGTCGAAGATGATGTCCTCGGGCGGGAAGCCGATCCCGACGAGCAGCTTGTAGGCGCGCTCGCAGATCTCGACCTTGCGGTCCTTCGTATCCGCCTGCCCGACCTCGTCGAACGCCATCACCACCACCGCGGCGCCATAGGCCATGCACTTGCGCGCATGCTCAAGGAACTGGTCGACGCCTTCCTTCATGCTGATCGAGTTGACGATCGGCTTGCCCGAGACGCACTTGAGGCCAGCCTCGATCACGTCCCATTTCGAGCTGTCGACCATCACCGGGATGCGCGCGATATCCGGCTCCGCCTGAATGAGCTTCAGGAAGGTCGTCATCGCCTCGTGCGCGTCGAGCAGCCCTTCGTCCATGTTGACGTCGAGCACCTGCGCGCCGCTCTCCACCTGCTGCAACGCGACCTCGATCGCGGCGGTATAGTCGCCCGCCATGATCAGCTTCTTGAAGCGTGCCGATCCGGTGACGTTGGTGCGCTCGCCGATGTTGACGAAAGCGGTGGAGGAGGTGGTGGTCATCTCAGCTCAATTCCGTTCGGGCTGAGCTTGTCGAAGCCCTGCCCTTCTCACTCAAAGAAATAATGCAGCCCTTCGACAAGCTCAGGGCGGACGGCGGTCGATCACGCCGCCATCGTGAACGGCTCGAGGCCCGCGAGCCGCGTCCGCACCTCCGGGATGGGAATCGAGCGCGGCGGCAGCCCGGCAACTGCGTCCGCGATCGCCTTGATATGCGCCGGCGTCGAACCGCAGCACCCGCCCAGCACATTGACCTGTGCCTGCTCCGCCCACTCGCCGACCAGCCTTGCGGTGGTCGCGGGCGCCTCGTCATAGGCGCCGAGCTCGTTGGGAAGCCCTGCGTTCGGATAGACCATGATCAGCGTATCGCAGAGGTTGCTCAACGTCTTCACATGCGGGCGAAGCTGCTCGGCACCGAACGAGCAGTTGAGCCCGATCGTCACCGGCTTCGCATGCCGCACCGCGTGCCAGAACGCCTCAACCGTGTGGCCCGAAAGGTTGCGCCCCGACAGGTCGGTCAACGTCATCGACAGCATGATCGGCAGGTCGCGGCCCAGCGCCGTGCCCGCCTCGATCGCCGCCATGATCCCGGCCTTGGCGTTGAGCGTGTCGAACACCGTCTCGATCAGCACGAAGTCGATCCCGCCCTCGACCAGCGCATCGATCTGCTCGCGATACACGTCCTTCAGATGATCGAAGTCGATCTCGCGATAGCCGGGGTCGTTGACGTCGGGCGACAGCGACAGCGTCTTGTTGGTCGGCCCCAGCGCGCCGGCAACGAAACGGGGGCGCCCGTCCTTCGCCTCGAACTCGTCGGCGATGGCGCGCGCCATCTTCGCGCTCTCATAGTTGATCGCATGGACCAGATGCTCGGCGCCGTAATCGGCCTGGCTGATCCGGTTGGCGGAGAAGGTGTTGGTCTCGGCGATATCCGCCCCCGCCTCGAAATAGGCGCGGTGGATCGACGCGGGCACCTCGGGCTTGGTCAGCGCGAGGATGTCGTTATTGCCCTTCTGGTCATGGCTCAGCCCCAGGTCACCGGCATAGGCCGCCTCGTCGAGCTTCCAGTTCTGGATCTCGGTGCCGAACGCGCCGTCGGTGATCAGGATGCGCTTGGCGGCTTCCGCCATCAGCTTTTCACGTGCAGTCATCTTCCAACCTCGTCACCCCAGCGAAAGCTGGGGTCTTTCTCCTCTCTGGCGCGCCGCTTGTGACGCGAGACCCCAGCGTTGACCTTCGGTCGCCCTTCGGGTCGCTGGGGTGACGGTTAAGCTGCGGCGATCCCCGCAGCATCCTTTGGGCGCACGCCCAACAGATGGCAGATCGCGTAGCTCAGCTCGGCGCGGTTGAGCGTGTAGAAATGGAACTGGCGCACCCCGCCCGCATAGAGCTTGCGGCACAGTTCCGCCGCCAGCGTCGCCGCGACGAGCTGCCGCGCCGAGGGATGATCGTCCAGCCCGTCGAACAGCCGCGCCATCCAGCCGGGCACCGCGGTGCCGCACATCGCCGACATCTTCTGCACGGCAGCAAAGCTCATCACCGGCATGATGCCCGGCACGATCTCGGCGTCGATCCCCGCCGCCGCAACGTCATCGCGAAAGCGCAGGAAGGTTTCCGGCTCGAAGAAGAACTGCGTGATCGCACGGTTGGCGCCGGCGTCGATCTTGCGCTTCAGATTGTCGAGGTCGTGCGCCGCATCGGGCGAGTCCGGATGGCATTCGGGATAGGCCGCGACCGAGATCTCGAACGGGTGCAGCTTGCGCAGGCCCGCGACCAGATCGGCGGCGTTGGCATAGCCGCCAACCGGCGACACGAACTTCGCGCCCGCCGTCGGCGGATCGCCGCGCAGCGCGACGATATGGCGCACGCCTGCCGCCCAATATTCCTCGGCGACCGCATCGATCTCCTCACGGGTTGCCTCCACGCAGGTGAGGTGCGCGGCGGCGGCGATCGGCGTCTCGCGCGCGATGCGGGCGACGGTGTTGTGGGTGCGCTCGCGCGTCGATCCGCCCGCACCGTAGGTGACCGAAACGAAGCGCGGGCCCAGCGGCGAGAGCGTCTGGATCGACTCCCACAGCGTCTCTTCCATCTTCTCCGTCTTGGGCGGGAAGAATTCGAAGCTCACGTCGATATCGCCCGCCACGTCCGCGAACAGCGGCGCCCCAGGGTCCAGAACCAAACTCATGCTGCCTTCACTTTCCCAAGAGGCTGGCCCGCTTTTCGCGCCAGCCACAATTTCACCGTCAGTTCACCGCCCTCGAGCGTCTCGATCTTCACCGGCGCCATATCCGCGGCCTCGAACCATCCGAGCATCTGCTCGTCGGAGAAGCCGAGCCGCACATGCCCCTCGCGCTGCCGCAGTTCCTCGCGGTCATGCGGCGCGAAGTCCGCGATCAGCAGCCGCCCGCTTGTCCCCAGCACGCGCGCCGCCTCGCGAATCGCCGCACCCGGCTGCTGCGCGAAGTGGAGGACGTGATGCAGGATCGCCGCATCCGCCTCGTTGTCGCTCATCGGCAGCGCATAGAGGTCGGCCTGCCGCAGCTCGGCATTGGCCAGCCCCTGCCCCGACAGCTTGGCCCGCGCCAGCCGCAGCATCTCGGACGACCGGTCGATGCCCAGCGCACTCCTGGCGCGCGGCGCGAACAGCTCGAGCATCCGCCCGGTGCCGGTGCCGATATCGATCAGCCGCTCGATCGCCGTGTCACCCAGCGCCGCGACCATCGCGGCCTCGACCTGCTCCTCGGCAACGTGGAGCGATCGGATCGCGTCCCATTCGCCGGCATGCGCCTCGAACCACTCCTCGGCCGCGGCGGCGCGATCGGCGCGCACCGCCGCCAACCGCGCGCTGTCCGCGACCGCCCAGTGATCGGCGTCGTCCATCGACCACGTGTCAAGCGCAGCCAGAACAGGCTGAACGTGGCGATCGTTGCCCAGAGCGACGAACACCCAGCTGCCCTCCTTTCGCCGCTCGGCAAGGCCCGCATCGCACAGGATCTTCACATGCCGCGACACACGCGGCTGGCTCTGCCCCAGCACTTGCGCCAGTTCGCCCACACTCAGTTCCATCGACCGCAGCAGCGCAAGGATGCGCAGCCGCGTCGAATCCGCCAGCGCGCGGAAGATTTCGAGAGCGATCTTCATGGGGTTAGAGATATAAAGATATCTTTATATCAGGTCAACGGCGAGGTGCTGCATCGCATAGGCCGATGCCGGGAGCGGCGCAACAACCGATCCCTTTGCTCTGCGATACCGTAACTTGGTAACGACGGTCAGGCCGCCCGCGCTTCCTCGATGATCGGCACCAGTGCCATCAGGAACTGGTGTGCGCTCGCCTCCCAAGTGAAGCTGCGACCATATTCGGCGCAGACGGTGCGGTCCTTGGTCAGCGCCGCCGCGATCGCCACGTCGAGATCCTCGTCCATCGCCCCGGTCTCGCGCGTCAGGATATCGACCGGCCCGGTCACCGGATAGGCGGCGACCGGGGTGCCGCAGGCCAGCGCCTCGATCATCACCAGCCCGAAGGTATCGGTCTTGCTCGGGAAGACGAAGACATCGGCGGCGGCATAGGCGCTCGCCAGCTCGGCGCCGAACATCGAGCCAAGGAAGATCGCCTGAGCATATTCGGCCGCCAGCGCCGCGCGCGCCGGCCCGTCCCCGACCACTACCTTGGGCCCGGGATGCTTCGACGCGAGGAACGCCTCGAGATTTTTCTCGACCGCCACGCGCCCGACATAGAGCTGCACCGGCCCTTCGAGCCCCGCCATCGCCGGATGCGGCTCGAGCCCCGGCCGGAAGTTCGCCAGATCGACGCCCCGCCCCCAATGCCGCACCTGCGTCAGCCCGTGATCGACCAGCGCCTGCCGGATCGATGGTGTCGAGGCGAGGATCGACTGCGCAGGCGCGTGGAACCAGCGGATATAGCGCCACACCCATTCCGCCGGCACGCCCGAGCGCGCCTCGACATAGTCAGGGAATTGCGTGTGATAGGCAGTGGTGAAGGGGAAATCATGCTTGAGGCACCAGCGCCGCGCCGCGACACATACCGGTCCCTCGGTCGCGAGATGCACTGCATGCGGCTGAAACTCGTCGAGCAGATCCCCGATCGTCCGGCTGCGGACCATGGCGAGGCGGATTTCGGGGTAGGTCGGGCAGGGCACCGAGTAGAAAAGGTCGGGCGAGATCACGAGGATCTTGTGCCCTTGAGCTTCCAAAACCTTGCGCACCGACTGGAGCGTGCGGACGACGCCGTTCACCTGGGGCTCCCAGGCGTCGGTCACGATCGCGATCCGCATCTCTTCTTCGATCAAGCTGCCGCCAGCGCCTCGACCCGTTCGGGGCCGAGGGGCTCGCGTGCTGCGATCTCGTCGGCCCAATGGAGGATTTCCATCCGGCCATCGTAATGCTCGACCAGCGCGGTGCAACCCTCCACCCAATCGCCGTCGTTATAATATTCGACCCCGTCGATCTTGCGCATCTCGGCGGTATGGATGTGCCCGGCGATCACCCCGTCAACACCGCGCGCACCCGCTTCCTTGGCGACGATCTCCTCGAAGCCGCAGATGAACTCGACCGCGTTCTTGACCTTCTGCTTCGCGTGCTTGCTCAGCGACCAATAGGGCAGCCCGCGCCATCGCCGGTATTTGTTGCACCAGCGGTTGAGCGCCATCACCGCGGTGTAGGCGGCGTCGCCGAGATGCGCGAGCCAGCGATGGGACATGGTGATCGCGTCGAACTCATCGCCATGCAGCACCAGCAGGCGGCGGCCGTCGGCGGTCTGGTGGATCGCCTGGCGCTTGATCTCGACCCCGCCGAAATTGAGGCCGCTGAACTGGCGGAAGATCTCGTCATGGTTGCCCGGCACATAGATCACGCGCGCGCCGCGCTTGGCCCGCTTGAGCACGCGCCACACGATGTCGTTGTGCGCTGCCGGCCAGTAGAACTTCTTCTTGAGCTGCCAGATATCGATGATGTCGCCGACGAGGTAGATCGTATCGCTGTCGACATGATCGAGGAAGTCGATCAGCATCTCCGCATTGCAGCCGCGCGTCCCCAGATGGATGTCGGAGATCCAGATGGTGCGATACTGCTTCCGCCCGCCGATCACCCGCTCCGGGATCGCCGGATTGGAAGCGGTGAAATCTGCGAGATCGGTTACCGCCGCATCGAACGGCAGCCGAGTGATCGTGGCCATATGAGCCCCGCGAGTAAGTCCTTGCCCGCGGCGGCTAATGGCTGGCGAATGTTACAGTCAGGCGTGTTCCGGCGTCATCGCCCTGTCACGCAGTGATGGGAATATAGCCCTCTTGCCCCTCGACCCGCGCGATCCATGCCCGCACCGCCGCCCAGGGGCCAAGGTCGAACCCGCCCTCTGCGGCAACATGCGTGTAGGCGTAGAGGCAGATGTCGGCGACGCTCGGCGCATCGCCAACGAACCAGTCGCGCCCCGCCAGATGCTCGTCCATCAGCTTGAGCGCCGCAGTGCCGCCCTCGCGCTTGCCTGGCAGCATCGCGCGCTGGAGGTCATTGAGGTTGTCCTCCCCGACCAGCGTCATCCAGAAGCGCACCGTCGCGATGTTGGGCTCGTGATTATACTGCTCCCAGAACATCCAGCGCAGCATGTCCGCGCGGTCGAACGGATCGCCGGGGATCAGCGCCGTGCCTTCGGCGACATAAAATGCGGCGGCATTGCTCTCAGGCAGGAACCGGTCGCCGGCCTGCAGCACCGGAATGCGACCATTCGCATTCACGTTGGCCAGGAATGCCCGAGTCCGCGTCTCGCCCTTGAGAATGTCATACTCGCGCCGATCGAGCCGCTTCCCCGCCAGCGCCGCGGCGAGCCGGATCTTGTAGCAGTTACCGGACGCGGCATATTCGTGCAGGATCAACATGGCCATCGGCCTCCCCATTTGCTGTCGGTGCGCAGGCGCGCGGCCGCCGCCCTAGGGCAATCCGCAGCGCGGGCAAACCGCGATCGACGCACCGCCGGCCGGGATCGACATACGGGTTTCGCCCGGCTTCAGATCAGCCCCAGCTCCGCCCGCCGGCGCACCACGCCGCGATGGTACAGCCAGCCCCACAGCGCCAGCCCCGCGACGAACAGCCAGCCCCACAGATGCCGCCAGAAGGGATAGACGAAGCCTTCGGTCAGATCGCGGCCGACTTCCTTGCGCAGCAACGCCAACCCATCCTCTCCCATGGGCACCATCACCGTCTCACGCGGGGTCTGGGTGTAGAGGACGTATTCGAGCTCGGCGAAATAGGCGAACGGCATCCCGAACAGCGACCATTCGCGCACGGCATAGCCGAGCGACGGCCATTGCTGCATGTCGTCATAGGTCGGCGCGAAGCGATCCTGACCCGTGGTGACCCGCAGCATCAGCGATTCGAACTTGCTGCGGTCCCTGGGCACATGCACGCCGCCCTGGAACACGAAATAGGGCAGCTGCGCCAGCCCCGGCTCGCCGGTCCTCGGCACCTCGGCGACATGCGTCACCACCCGGCGCTTGTCGCTCAGCAGCCAGCCCCGATCCGAAAACAGGAGGATCGCCCCCAGCGCGATCACCAGCACCGCCAACACGAAATCCCGCATCAAACCCACCCCCCGATGGTCAAACCGTGCGCATCGCCCGTGACATACGTATTCAGGCCTCCGCTCGCTTTACGCAAGACTCCCCTCTTCCTATCGCGCGGCAATCCGCGGGCCAGAGACCGCGCGGGTTGCAGGGGAGGAAGCGGATGACGGAAGCTGGTGGCCGGTGGCTGCGGAACGCGATCTTCCTGATGCTTGCCTACATGAGCCTGATCCATGCCGCGGCTGCCGAGGCCGCACCCAGGCAGGTCCGTCACGCCGCCTTCCCGTCCGCCCATGTGGCGGCGCGCGACGTCACCGTCTGGCTGCCGGACGGCTATCGCAATGACGGCCCGCCGCTGCCCGTCATCTACATGCAGGACGGGCAGAATCTGCATGAAGGCTCACGCGCATTCGGTGGCCAGAGCTGGGGCGTGGGCGAGACGGCGGACCGGCTGATCCGGGAAGGGAAGATCCCGCCGGTCATCATCGTCGGCATCGAGAATTCGGGCGCGCGCGGCCGCGAGTATCTCCCCCAGCGGATCTTCGACCTGCTGCCCGAATCGAGCCGCGCGACGATCCGCGACGGGTGGGGCGGCGCGCCGCAGTCCGACGCGTACCTCAACTTCCTCGTGCGCGAGCTCAAGCCGTTCATCGACACGCACTACCGCACGCGCACCGGCCGGTCGGCGACCTTCGTGATGGGCTCGTCGATGGGCGGCCTCATCTCGCTCTACGCGCAGATCCAGTATCCGGAGGTGTTCGGCGGCAGCGCCTCACTGTCGATGCACTGGCTGCTCGGCAATTCGGGCGCGCCACTTCCCCCGCCCCCGCTTTACACGCGCGAAGTGCTGCGCGCGTTCGAGACCTATATTTCGCTCGCGCACCTCTCGCCCGAGCGGCACCGCATCTATCTCGACCGCGGCACCGAGACGCTCGACGCGCGCTACGAGCCCTATACCGCTCCGTTCGAGGCGTTCATGCGCCGTGCGGGCTGGAAACAGGGGGTGACGTTCGACAGCCGCGTCTATCCCGGCACCGATCACAGCGAGAAGGCGTGGCGGGCGCGTCTTGCCGATCCCCTCACCTTCCTGCTGGCGCCCCTCCTCTCGCCCGATGGCGACAGCGAGGCACAAGCCGATGCCGCCCGCCTCGCGCAGATCCGCACCGCGCAGGCGCCCGACGACTATCTCGTCACAAAATTCCGCACCGCCGACGTGGTGCTGCTGGGCGAGGATCATGCCGTCCGCCAGAGCATCGCCTTCGTCACCAACGCGATCCCCAAACTCTACGCGGCGGGCGTCACCAACCTGGTCATGGAGTTCGGCGCGCAGGAGGATCAGGCGCGGCTCGACCGGCTGGTCACCGCACCCGCCTATGACGCGCAGGCAGCCCGCGCGATCATGTTCAACTACAACGTGATGTGGAGCTGGCAGGACTATCGCGACATCTATCGCGCGGTATGGGCGTTCAACCGCAGCCTGCCGCGGGGCAAGCCGCCGTTCCGCATCGTCAACATGAGCTATGTATTCGACTGGAGCGGCTTTTCCGGCACCCGCACGCCCGAGACGCTGCGCCATGTCTTCCCGCGCGGCATGGTTGATCAGTTCCGCGCCGAGCGGATCGCGCGCGAGGTGCTGGACAAGCGACAGAAGGCGCTGGTGCTGACCGGGACGCTCCACGCCTTCACCCGCTTCGCCGCCGGGCAGACCCAGAGCGACGGCGACGGTTTCTGCCAGCGCACCGCCAACGCGCTCGGCAACCGGCTGCATGCCGCCTATGGCACCCGGATCACCAATGTGATGCTGCACCAGTCGCTGCCCGCCCTGCCTGGCCGGCGTGCGTTCTTCGAGCAACCCGGCGACGGCGCGGTCGAGCGGATCATGCGCCTCCTCGGCAACCGCCCCGCGGGGTTCGATCTGCGCCACGCGCCGATGGGATCGATCCGCGACTATAGCCATTACGGCATCTGCGACCGCGACTTCACCCTCGCCGACCTGTTCGACGGCTACATCTTCCTTGCCCCGTTCAACGATCTGCGCGCGGCGACCCCGGACCCCGGCTTCATCGATGAAGCCAGCCTCGCCCGAGCGATCGAGCAGTTCCCCGATCCCGACTGGACGCCCCGCCCGGCGAACCTCGAGCAAGTCCGCGCGCACCTGCTGAACATGGCGAAGCAGATCGACGCGCGCTACGCGTCGCTCGCCGATTAGATTCTGTTTATACTCGATCTTCCCCCGCCAAGGGGGAGATGGCGCCGAAGGCGGCGGAGGGGGAGGACTTCCCAACGCTCATTCTGGAATCCTCCTCCGTCAGGCTACGCCCGACACCTTCCCCTGGCGGGGGAGGATTGGAAGCCTGCGCGCCCTCAGATCCTAGCCGGTCACCAGCACGATCTTGCCCATATGCGCGCCGCTCTCCATGTGGCGGTGCGCATCGGCGGCCTCGGCGAGCGGGAAGGTCCGGTCGATCACCGGCTTGAGCGCGCCCGCCGCGACGTGCGGCCAGACGTTGCGGGCAAGCTCGTCGGCGACCAGCGCCTTGAACGCGGTGTCGCGCGCACGCAGCGTCGATCCGGTCAGCGTGAGGCGGCGGCGCATGATCTCGAACACCGGCACGGTCGCCTGCATCCCGCCCTGCGCCGCGATCGAGACGTGGCGCCCGTCATCGGCCATGCACTTGATGTTGCGGGCGACATAGTCGCCGCCGACCATGTCGAGCACGACATCCACCCCGCGCCCTTCCGTGATGTCCTTCACCCGCGCGACGAAATCCTCGGTCTTGTAGTTGATCGCATGGTCCGCGCCGTGGGCGAGGCAGGCGGCGACCTTTTCATCGCTGCCCGCGGTGACGATCACGGTCACCCCGAACAGCTTGCACAGCGAGATCGCCATCGTCCCGATCCCGCTGGTGCCGCCATGCACCAGCGCGGTCTCGCCCTCGCTCGCATAGCCGCGCTCGAACAAATTGGTCCATACGGTGAACAGCGTCTCGGGCATCGCCGCCGCCTCGACCATCGTCAGCGCGGGGGGCACCGCCAGGCACTGGCCGACCGGCGCGACGGCATATTCGGCATAGCCCCCGCCCGCGACCAACGCGCACATCGGCTGGCCGATCACCTCGCGCGGCACGCCGTCGCCGGCCGCGACCACCTTGCCCGCCACTTCGAGCCCGGGGATCGTGGTCACCCCCGGCGGCGGCGGATAGGCACCCAGCCGCTGGACGATATCGGGCCGGTTCACGCCCGCGGCATGGACGCGGATCAGCACCTCGCCCGCGCCCGGTTGCGGCACCGGCCGGTCGACGGGGACCAGCACTTCGGGCCCGCCGGGCATCTCCGGGTCGATCGCCGTCATACGCTGCGGTACACTGGTCATGCTGCTCCCCCTTGCCCCCTGAATCGGGTGCCGGGGCCACGACGTCAAGGCTTCACCGGGCCGATCTATCACCAGTTTTATCCGCCCGGGGCCGCTTGACATTGCTCCCGCGGCACCCGACGCTGCACCGCAATGGACGACGCCGATCTTCCTCGTCGCACCGACGATCCGGCCGCGCAGCTCGCCCGGCAGGACCTCGACCCGCTCTCGGTCGAGGAGCTTGGCGAGCGCATCCAGCTGCTCGAAGCCGAGATCGCACGTTGCCGGCAGAAGATGGAGCGCGCCGTTAACCATCGCGCAAGCGCGGACGCCCTATTCAAGCGATGAGCGTCGCACCCGAGCCGGAGCGTAACGCTGCTACACTCCGGTGCGAGGACGCTGCGCTTGATGCGGGAGCCCTCACTTCCAACATTGGTGGAAACGGGCCCTTGCCTCTACGGCTTGTCCTGACGGCCCGACTGGAGTTGTTCCCGAATGCCTAGTTTCGCATCCGCCCTCGAATCCACTCTCCACCGCGCGCTGGAAGCGGCCAGCTCGCGCCGCCACGAATATGCGACCCTCGAGCATCTGCTGCTCGCGCTGGTGGACGACGAGCACGCATCGAAGGTGATGAGCGCGTGCGGCGTCGATCTCGACGAGATCAAGACCACCGTCGCCCACTATCTCGACACTGAGCTTCAGGCGCTGCGCGTCGATCAGGCGACCGACCCCTCGCCCACCAGCGGCTTCCAGCGCGTGGTCCAGCGCGCGATCCTGCACGTCCAGTCCTCGGGCCGCGACGAGGTGACCGGCGCCAACGTGCTGGTCGCGCTGTTCAGCGAGCGCGAGAGCTATGCCGTCTATTTCCTGCAGCAGCAGGACATGAGCCGGCTCGACGCGGTGAGCTTCATCAGCCATGGCGTCGGCAAGGGTTCGGCTCAAGCCGAGTCCGCGCCGCCCAAAGGCGCGGCCGAGGAGGAGAAGCCGGCGAAGAGCGAGGGCGGCAAGAAGGGCGAGAGCGCGCTCAAGCAGTTCACCGTCGACCTCAACGAGAAGGCGAAGGCGGGCAAGGTCGATCCGCTGATCGGCCGCGGGCCGGAGGTCGACCGCACCGTCCAGATCCTGTGCCGCCGCTCGAAGAACAACCCGCTCTATGTGGGCGACCCCGGCGTCGGCAAGACCGCGATCGCCGAGGGCCTGGCGCGCAAGATCGTCGAGGGCGACGTGCCCGACGTGCTCAAGGAAGCCGTGATCTACTCGCTCGACATGGGCGCGCTGCTCGCCGGCACGCGCTATCGCGGCGATTTCGAGGAGCGGCTGAAGCAGGTCGTGTCGGAGCTGGAGAAGCTGCCCCACGCGGTCCTCTTCATCGACGAGATCCACACGGTGATCGGCGCGGGCGCGACCAGCGGCGGCGCGATGGACGCGTCGAACCTACTCAAGCCGGCGCTGTCGGGCGGCACGATCCGCTGCATCGGGTCGACGACGTACAAGGAGTTCCGCAACCATTTCGAGAAAGACCGCGCCCTGCTGCGCCGGTTCCAGAAGATCGACGTCAACGAGCCGACGGTCGAGGATACGATCAAGATCCTCGCCGGGCTGCGCACCGCGTTCGAGGACCATCACAAGGTCAAGTACACCCCCGACGCGATCAAGTCGGCGGTGGAGCTGAGCTCGCGCTACATCAACGACCGCAAGCTGCCCGACAAGGCGATCGACGTGATCGACGAGGTCGGCGCGATGCAGATGCTGGTGCCGCCGAGCAAGCGCAAGAAGACGATCACGCCCAAGGAGATCGAGGCGGTGATCGCGACGATGGCGCGCATCCCGCCGAAATCGGTCTCGACCGACGACACCAAGACGCTCGCTAACCTTGAGACGGACTTGAAGCGTGTCGTGTTCGGGCAGGACAAGGCGATCGAGGTGCTGTCCTCGGCGATCAAGCTCAGCCGCGCGGGCCTGCGCGATCCCGAGAAGCCGATCGGCAACTACCTGTTCTCAGGCCCGACCGGCGTCGGCAAGACCGAGGTGACCAAGCAGCTCGCCGAGCTGCTCGGCATCCCGCTGCAGCGCTTCGACATGTCGGAGTATATGGAGCGCCACAGCGTCAGCCGCCTGATCGGCGCACCGCCGGGCTATGTCGGCTATGATCAGGGCGGGCTGCTCACCGATGCGGTCGACCAGAACCCGCATTGCGTGCTGCTGCTCGACGAGGTCGAGAAGGCGCATCCCGACCTGTTCAACATCCTGTTGCAGGTGATGGACAACGGCAAGCTCACCGACCACCACGGCAAGACCGTCGATTTCCGCAACGTCATCCTGGTGATGACCACCAATGCCGGCGCGTCGGACATGGCGCGGGAATCGATCGGCTTCGGCGAGATCAGCCGCGAGGACGTTCAGGAGGACGCGGTGAAGAAGCTCTTCACCCCCGAGTTCCGCAACCGCCTCGATGCGATCGTGCCGTTCGACTATCTCCCGCCCAAGGTGGTCGAGCGGGTGGTGGAGAAGTTCATCCTCCAGCTCGAGCTCCAGCTCGCCGATCGCGGCGTGCATATCGCGCTCGACGATGCGGCGAAGGCGTGGCTCACCGAGCGCGGTTACGACAAGCTCTATGGCGCGCGGCCGATGGGCCGCCTGATCCAGGAGAAGGTCAAGCAGCCGCTCGCCGAGGAGCTGCTGTTCGGCAAGCTCGTCCATGGCGGCGAAGTCGAGGTGAAGCTGAAGGACGGCGCGCTGACCTTCGCTATCACTCCTGCGGCGCCAAAGCGGCCCAAGAAAGGCGGCGGCAAGAAGACCGTCGCGGCCAAGGCCAAGTAACGGGCTAGACCAGGAACGAGAAAGGGGCGGGATCACTCCCGCCCCTTTTTGCATCGGAACCCGCTCAGGCCGCGAGGGCTGCACCGGAAAGGCTGCGCGCCGCGTCGAGCGCCGCGGCCATGCCGGCCACGCGCGCCTCGTCACCCATCGCCAGCCCTTCGGCCACGACAAATTCGGGGGTGACCCCGATGAAACCGAACACGGCCTTGAGATACGTCTCGCCATGCTCCAGCGAAGCGGCGGGCGAACCCTCGCCGTAGAGGCCGCCGCGGGTCAGCGCGACGATCACGCGCTTGCCGCCGGCAAGCCCCTTCGGACCCTCGGGACCGTAGCTGAACGTTTGCCCTCCGATCAGGATGCGGTCGAGCCACGCCTTGAGCTGGCTCGGAATGCTGAAATTGTAGAAGCCGGCACCGATCACCACGATGTCGGCGGCGAGAAACGCCTGCAGATGTGCATTGGCTGCGGGGTCGCCGAGTACGTCGAGCGTCAGATGCGGGAGCGGCTGGGCCGCAAGGTCGTGATAGGCGGCTTCGATTCCGGGATTCTCGGCCTGCAGCCGCTCGGCGATGGCGGCGCTGACCGCGCGGCTCGCCGACACCGGGCCATTGATGCTGGAATCGATGTGAAGCAGTTTCATGGGTCAATTTCCCTGGTCTGGATTTGTGACCAGGACTAGCTATGTAACCACCCCAGGGACGCCAAGAACGCATATTTTTGAGGCCAGGTCACACCGGAATGACTGCTCCGCTCCCGCATCAGCACCAGGATTGCCGTGCCGTCAGCAGCATCCTCGCCATGGTCGGCGACAAATGGTCGGTGCTCGTCGTGATGACGCTGCGCCAGCAACCGCGGCGCTTCAATGAGCTCAAGCGCGCCGTCGACGGCATCTCCCAGCAGATGCTGACGCGCACGCTCAAGGGGCTGGAGCGCGACGGGCTGGTGACGCGCACGGTCCACCCGACGGTGCCGCCACAGGTCGAATATGCGCTGACCGATCTCGGCCATTCGCTGGCCGGTCCGGTCAGGCAACTCGGCGAATGGGCCTTCGGCAACCTGCCGGTGATCTACGCCAATCGCGAGCGGTACGACCGCGACCTGGCCTGAGCGCTACCCCCGAACGAGAGACCTGTCGCTAACGCTTCGTTATCTTTACGAGTTATTCGCGAAACCCGGGGTAGGACCTTCGATATGGCTCGGGGGTTCGCGGCACTCATTCTGGCGGCGCTGGTCGCGGCGTTCGCGCTGCTCGCGACCCCGGCACATGCGCAGTTCGCCAATCTGGGAGCGGGCCAGGTCGGCCGTCCGCTTAAGGTATGCGTGCTGCGCGCGAATCCGGGCGACGATCCCGCGCGCCTGATCCGCCAGCCCGAGCGCTTCGATTGCGCCACCCCGCAGACCAGATTCGGGCCGGGCGACTATTGGGTGATCTCGAACGAGATCGGAAAGCCATCGACCTTCGACGACCCGCTCGTCGCCCGGCTCGGCAGCGTGTGGCAGCAACGCCTGTCGTTGCATGTCCTCTATGCCGATGGCCAGATCGCGACCATGGCCGACGACAATCGCGGCATCACGCGACGGATCCAGCTCGGCGCGATCGTCGCCTACCCGATTCCCCACGCCCGCGCCCCGGTGCAGCGGCTGATGTGGCACGTCGAGGGGGCCGGCAACCTGCGCGGCATCGTCATCGGCCCGCGCCTCGCGACCAAGGCGGCGAGCGACCGCTCCAACCTCGTCATGGCGGCGATCTACAGCGGCTTTGGCGGTCTCGCGCTGGCGCTGCTGATCTACAATCTCGCGCTCTGGGCCTCGCTCCGCTACCGGTTCCAGCTCGCCTATTGCCTGATGGTCGGGGCGCTGATGGCCTATGCCTTCACCTCCTCCGGGGCGATGGCCTGGATGGTGCCCGACATGGCCAACAACGATCGGCTGCGCCTCAACTATCTGCTGCTGACCCTGGCCTGCTCCTCCGCACTGCTGTTCGCGCGCGCCTTTTTCGAGGAGCATGTGTTCGGCCCTCGGCTGCGGCTGCTGATCCGCACGACGGTCGCGATCCTCGTCGGCACGGGCATCTTCTTCGTGACGCTGGCGCCGCTCGGCGTCCAGATCGTCGATCGCGTCTATTCCTGGGTGTTCCTGGGCGTGCTGATCTGCGTCACGGCGACGCTGTGGAGCGCCTGGCGCGGCCGATCCAACTTCCTGTGGCTGTTCGCGCTGGCCTGGGCGCTGCCGATCTTCGCGGCCAGCCTGCGCACCTTTGCCAATCTGGGGTGGATCCGCTGGAACTTCTGGCTCGACAATTCGACCATCCTGTCGATGGCGGCAGAGGCGCTGATCTCCTCGGTCGCGATCGCCTATCGCATCCGGCTGCTCAGCCGTGAGCGCGACGCCGCGGTCGCCGCGGAGACCGTCGCGCGACGCCTCGCCGACACCGATCCGCTCACCGGCCTGCTCAATCGCCGCTCCTTCCTGGCGCAGGCGATCGGCCGGCAAGGGGCGCAAACGCTGCTCGTTCTCGACCTCGACCATTTCAAGCTGGTCAACGACACGCTCGGTCATGACGGCGGGGACGAGGTCTTGCGCGTCGTCGCGCGCACGCTACGGACGATCGCCCCGGCGGGCGCGCTGATCGCGCGCTTCGGGGGCGAGGAATTCGCGATCGTCACCGACATGGGCGATCCGGTCGATCCCAACACCCTCCTCTCCCGCCTTCGCGCGACACGGATGCCGTTCGATCTGCGCGTCACTGCCAGCGTCGGCAGCGCCACCGGCCCGCTCACGGCCGAGTCTGACTGGAAGTCGCTCTATCGCGCCGCCGATACGGCCCTCTTCGCTGCTAAATCAGCCGGCCGTGACCGCGCCCGCACCGCAACGAAAGCCGCCTGACCAGCGGTCAATTCAGTTGCCGTTCAGCCGGCGCATGCGTAATGACCAGCGGCATAGGGAGGCCGCAATGGACATGTTCAGCAAGCGCAGAATCGCTCTCGCCGGCGGCGGTGCGGCATTGCTGGCGCTTGTGGCGATGCCCGGTCCTTCTGCCGATATCCGCATCCTGACGCACGACGTGACCGATACCGCGCCGCGCAAGTTCCAGGCGGCGGTCGATTTCGGGATCATGGCCGTTTCGGTGCTCTACACCTGGACCGCGAAGCGCGGGGGCCGCTGAGTTCCGCCGCGTTGACACGTCCGGCGACTTGCTTACACTCGTGTAAATGAGCGTTTTAGAGCAGGGTTGGCCCGAGCAGGTCTGGCGCACCGCCTATCGTCACCCCGGCCCCTGGGATCAGCCCCTGCCGCCGCTGTCGATGGCCGCGGCCTTCGACGATTCCGCGCAGCGCATGGGCAATGCCCCGCTGCTCGACTTCATGGGCCGGCACTATAGCTATGCCGAGACGCTCGACGGCGCCAACCGCGTCGCCTGCGGGCTCAAGGCGCTGGGCTATGGCCCGGGCGACCGCATCGGCCTGTTCCTGCCCAACGTGCCTCACTATGTCGCGGCCTATTACGGCATCCTCAAGCTCGGCGCGACGGTCGTCAACTTCTCCCCGCTCTACTCGGTCGAGGAACTGGAAGCGCAGGTCGAGGATTCGGGCACCCGCCTGCTGTTCACGCTCAGCGCCACCGCGCTGCTGCCCACCGCGCTCAAGGTGCTGGCGGCGAGCAGCCTCGAGCGGCTGGTCGTGGGCTCGGTCGCCGGTGCCCTGCCCCCCGCCAAGTCGCTGCTCTATCGCTGGTTCAAGGCGAAGGAAGTCGCGGAGAAGCCGGACGATCCGCGCATCCTCGCCTTCTCGCAGCTCATCGCCAATGACGGCGCGTGCGAGACCGCGGCGATCGATCCCGAAACCCATCTCGCGCTGATCCAATATACCGGCGGCACGACCGGCGTGCCCAAGGGGGCGATGCTCACGCATCAGAACCTCACCGCCAATGCGCGGCAGGTGGCCAGGCTCGATCCCGAGCTCGGCACGACCAAGGACAAGGTGCTGGGCGTCCTCCCCTTCTTCCACGTCTTCGCCAACACCTGCGTGCTCAACCGCACGGTGATCACCGGCGGGGAGATCGTGATGCTCCCGCGCTTCGATGCGGCGCAGGCGCTCGCCGCGATCACCCGCACCCGTCCGCTCGCACTACCCGGCGTGCCGACCATGTTCCAGGCGCTGCTCGATCATCCCAAGGCGACGTCGACCGACTGGTCAAGCCTCAAATACTGCATCTCTGGCGGCGCGCCGCTCCCCGCCGAGCTCAAGACGCGCTTCGAGGCTGCAACCGGCGCGGTGCTGATCGAGGGCTATGGCCTATCCGAAAGCTCGGGCGTCGTCTCCGCCAACCCCTACAAGGCCGAGGGCAAGCCGGGCACGATCGGGCAGCCGATCATCGGCACGCGCGTGCGGCTGGTGGACAAGGAAGACCCTTCGAAGCCCGCTCCCGATGGGGAGCCGGGTGAGATCGTCGTCGCCGGGCCGCAAATCATGGCGGGTTACTGGGATCGCCCCGAAACCGACGACAGCACCTTCTGCTTCGATGCCGCCGGGCAGAAATGGCTGCGCACCGGCGATGTCGGCCAGATCGACGAGGACGGCTTCATCCGCATCGTCGATCGCCTGAAGGACATGATCGCGGTCGGCGGCTTCAAGGTCTTCCCCAAGCATATCGAGGAAGTTCTCTACCGCCATCCCGCGGTGAAGGAGGCGCTCGTGGTCGGCATGCCCGACGCCTATCGCGGCGAGACCCCGCGCGCCTATGTCGCGCTCAATGACGATGCCGATGCGGTGAGCGGCGAGGCGCTGCGCGACTGGCTCAACCCCCAGATCGGCAAGCATGAGCGCGTCGACGCCGTGGTGATCCGTGAGAAACTGCCCAAGACGATGATCGGCAAGCTCAGCCGCAAGGACCTGCTGATCGAGATCGCGAACGAGCTGACCGCTTGAGGCCCCCTCCCTGGAAGCGGAGGGACTTATGAAGGCAGCATCACCGCCTTCAGGTTCATGAACTCGTGCAGCCCCCATGGCCCCAGCTCGCGGCCATGGCCAGACAGCTTGACCCCGCCGAACGGCGCTTCGGGGCTCGATGCGAGCATCTGGTTCACCGCGGTCATCCCGCTTTCGATATCGCGCACGAAGCGGTCGATCTCCGCCTGATCCTGCGTCCACACGCTCGATCCCAGCCCGAACGGCACGTCATTGGCGAGCGCGATCGCCGCGTCGAGATCGTCCGCGCGAAACACCATCGCCACCGGCCCGAAAATCTCCTCCTGCGCGAAGTCCGCATCTGGATCGACATCGGTGAGCACGCCCGCGCTCATCCACGCGCCGTCGCGCTCGATCTTCCCGCCTCCCACCAGCTTTGCGCCAGCCGCGGTCGCTCGCTCCAGCTGCTCCAACACCGTGTCGCGCTGCTCGACGCTGGACAGCGGCCCCATCTCGATCCCGTCCGCCATTGGATCACCGATCTTCACTGCCAGCATCGCGGCGGTGAATTTCTCCAGGAAGGCGTCGTAGACGTGTGCGTGCACGATCATCCGCTTGGCGCAGATGCAGCTCTGCCCGGCATTCTGCACGCGCGCCTTCACCGCGGTCGCCACCGCCTTGTCGAGATCGGCGGAGGGCATGACGATGAACGGGTCCGATCCGCCCAGCTCGAGCACGACCTTCTTGAGTGCGCGGCCAGCCGCCTCGGCGACCTTTGCGCCCGCGCCCTCGCTCCCGGTCAGCGTCACCGCCGCCACGCGCCTGTCGGCGATGATCCGCGACACCTTGTCCGACTTGATCGCCAAATTCTGGAACACCCCGTCGGGCGCTCCCGCTGCGCTCACCATCTGCTGGATCAGCGCCGCACACCCCTGCGTCAGCGAGGCGTGCTTGAGCAGGCCGACATTGCCCGCAAGGATCGTCGGAGCGAGCCAGCGCACGACCTGCCAATAGGGGAAGTTCCACGGCATCACCGCCAGCACCGGCCCCAGCGGCAGCCAATGCCCGACCGACCGCCCGCTCGCGGTCTTTGTCTCGACCGGCTCCAGATAGGCCGGACCCTTTTGGGCATAGTGCCGGAACCCGGCGACGCACTTCTCAACCTCGGCCACCGCGGAGGACAGCGTCTTGCCCATCTCCTTCGTCGCGGTCTCGGCAAGGTGCAGCTTATTCGTCTCGAACTGGTCCGCGATGGCGTTCAACAGGGCGGCGCGCTGCGCGATCCCGGTCACCCGCCACGAACGGAACGCCGCCTCCGCCCGTGCCAGCGCAGCGTCGATCGCGTCGTCCTCCAGCGCCTCGAACGTCGCGCCCTCTGCTCCCGTTGCCGGATTGATGCTGGTGAACATGCACGATCTCCTTCGCGGGCCATGTAGGGACGGCAGACGAATAGCGGGAGGTTGAATTGGTTCCGCCCGCGGCGCATAGCGGCGGCATGACCGAGGGGACCGACATCGCCGCGCTTTCGTTCGAGGATGCGCTCAAGGAACTCGAACGAATCGTCTCCCGCCTCGAAAGCGGCGACGCGCTGCTCGACGAGGCGATCGCGCTCTACGAGCGCGGCGACGCGCTGCGCAGGCAATGCGCCGCCCGGCTCGACGCGGCGCAGGCCCGGATCGAGGCGATCCGTGCCGACGCCGATGGCCGGGTCACCGGCACCACGCCGTTCGCGGCAGGATGACGAAGGCCGTGGCGCAGGCCAGCCTCGCGCTCGAATCGGCGATGCGCGACGTGGCGGACGAGATCGACCGCCAGTTCGATCTGCTGCTGCCCGTCCCTGCCGATCCGCGCTCGCGCCTTTATGCCGCGATGCGCCACGCCGCGATCGGCGGCGGCAAGCGGCTCCGCCCGCTGCTTACCTTCGCCAGCGCCAGCCTGTTCGCGGTCGATCCCGCCTGCGCGGCGCGCGCGGCCACCGCGGTCGAGTGCATCCATGTCTATTCGCTGATCCATGACGATCTGCCCGCAATGGACAATGACGATCTGCGCCGCGGCAAGCCGACCGTCCACCGCGCCTATGACGAGGCGACCGCGATCCTCACCGGCGATTGCCTGCACGCGCTGGCCTTCGAGGTGCTGGCCGATCCCGCCACCCACGCCGATCCCTTCGTCCGAGCCGAGCTGGTCGCCGAGCTCGCCCGCGCCGCGGGGCCTGCCGGGATGGCTGGCGGGCAGATGATGGACCTGATCGCAGAACAGTCGAGCTTCGACCTTGCCACCGTCACCCGCTGCCAGGCGCTCAAGACCGGCGCGCTGATCGCCTGGTCGGTCGAGGCCGGGGCGATCCTCGGCCGCGTTCCGCCGGAGGGCCGCACGGGGTTGCGCGGTTATGCCCGCGACATCGGCCTCGCCTTCCAGATCGCCGACGATCTGCTCGACGCCGAGGGCGACGAGCAGGCGGCAGGCAAGAAGCTGCGCAAGGACGCTGACGCCGGCAAGGAGACCTTCCTCACCCTGCTCGGCCCCGACCGCGCGCGCGAGCAGGCGCGGCTGCTGGTCGATCAGGCGATCGCGCACCTCCACGCCTATGGCGAGGAAGCCGGCCTGCTGCGCGACATCGCCCGCTACGTGCTCGAGCGCGATCGCTGACCCTTCAGGGAGTCCACACATGACCATCCGCACCGGCGTTTACCCCGGCACCTTCGATCCGATCACGCTCGGCCATATGGACATCATCCGCCGCGGCGCGAAGCTGGTCGACCGGCTCGTCATCGGCGTCACCACCAATCCGTCAAAGAACCCGATGTTCACGGTCGAGGAGCGGATGGCGATGGTGAAGCGCGAGGTGGAAGGGATCGCGGGCGAGATCCATGTCGTCAGCTTCGATTCGCTGCTGATGGACTTTGCCGAGCGCGAGGGCGCCAGCGTCATCGTCCGCGGCCTGCGCGCGGTCGCCGATTTCGAATACGAGTATCAGATGGCGGGCATGAACCAGCAGCTCAACAGCCGGATCGAGACCGTCTTCCTGATGGCCGATGTCTCGCTCCAGCCGATCGCCAGCCGGCTGGTCAAGGAGATCGCGATGTTCGGCGGGGAGATCGGCAAGTTCGTCACCCCCGCGGTGCGCGACGAGGTCGCGGCGCGGGTCGAGGTGATCGGGCGCAAGGGGTCCTGATCCTTAGCCCTCCCCCTGGCGGGGAGGATTAAGTTGAGGACACGCCCCATTTCTGCCACCCGCCGCAATCATTTTGCCGCCGCGCGCGATTTGCTCTAAGCCACTGCAACTTCCTGTCCCGTGAGGATATCGATGCGTTTTGTTGCCCTGATGCTTGCCTTTGTGGCGTCGCTCCTTGCCCTGCCGGCGAGCGCCCAGTACGTGCCGGGCCCTGCGGGGCGCGCGGCACCGCCCGCGACGACCGACAAGGAGAATCTCTGGCTGCTCGATCTGTCGACCGGCGGCCGTGTCACCATCTGGCTGCGCCCCGATGTCGCGCCCAAGATGGTCGAGCGGATCAAGGATCTGACGCGCAAGAAATTCTACGACGGCCTTGTCTTCCACCGCGTGATCGATGGCTTCATGGCGCAGGGTGGCGATCCCAAGGGTGACGGCACCGGCGGCTCGGACCAGCCCGACCTGCCCAAGGAGTTCAACTATCTCCCGCACGTCCGCGGTGCGGTCTCGGCCGCGCGCGCGCAGAGCGAGGACAGCGCCAACAGCCAGTTCTTCATCATGTTCGTGCCCCGGCTCGGTCTCGACCAGAAGTACAGCGTGTTCGGCCGGGTGATTGACGGCATGGAATATGTCGACGCGCTCCCGCGGGGCGAGCCCCCCGCCAATCCCGCGCGCATCATCCACGCCTATATCGCGGCGGACAACCCGCCCGGATACACCCCGCCGCCGCCGCCCGCCCCGGTCGAGGAACCCGCAGCGCTCCCGCCGGGTCCGGGCAAGAAGTGACGCACCGCCCGGCATCGCCGGGCGCTGAGGCCCGATGAACGTCGATCTGTTCGATTTCGAACTGCCGCCCGAGCGTATCGCGCTGCGGCCCGTGACCCCACGCGATTCGGCGCGGCTGCTGCTCCTTGACGGTGCGCATACCGAAGATCGCAGCGTCCGCGACCTCCCTGCGCTGCTTGCGCCAGGCGACCTGCTCGTCTTCAACGACACCCGCGTGATCCCCGCCCAGCTCGAAGGCCACCGGGGAGAGGCCAAGATCGGCGCCACCCTCCACAAGCGCGAGGGGCCACGCCGCTGGATCGCCTTCATCCGCAACGCCAAGAGGTTGCGCACCGGCGATACGATCGACTTCGGCCATGGTGTCACCGCCATTGCCGAGGCGCGCCACGACGACGGCAGCTTCACCCTGTTCTTCCCGGGCGACGAGCCGGTCGAGCTGCTGCTAGAGCGTGCGGGCCGGATGCCGCTCCCACCCTATATCGCCGCCAAGCGCCCCACCGACACGCGCGACGCCGACGATTATCAGACAATGTTCGCCAACGAGCCCGGCGCCGTCGCTGCACCCACCGCCGCGCTGCACTTCACGCCCGGTCTGATGTCCGCGCTCGAAGCCGCTGGAATTGGGCACGCCACCCTTACCCTCCATGTCGGGGCGGGCACCTTCTTGCCCGTAAAGGCGGACGACACGGACGATCATCGCATGCACGCCGAATGGGGCCGTATCGATGCCGCCACCGCTGACAGACTCAACGCCGTCCGCGCCGCGGGCGGCCGCGTGATCGCGGTCGGCACCACCAGCCTGCGCCTGATCGAGAGTGCTTGCGGCAAGGACGGCGTGATCCGCCCGTTCGAGGGCGACACCGCGATCTTCATCACCCCGGGCTACCGCTTCCGCGGCATCGACGGCCTCGTCACCAATTTCCATCTGCCGCGCTCGACCCTGTTCATGCTGGTATCGGCGCTGATGGGGCTCGGCCGGATGCAGGCGGCCTACGCCCACGCTATTGCAGCGGGCTACCGCTTCTATAGCTATGGCGACGCCAGCCTGCTCCTGCCCGGAACGCCCGCATGATCCTTCTCGCCCTCGCCGCCTCTCTCGCCGCACAGCAGCAGTCCGCTCCGCCCGCCGTGCCGCTCGCGCGGCCACTACCCGGCGCCGAGCCGATCCCGCTGATGATCGCCGAGCCGGTCGCGATGGCGATCGCCGCGTTCGATGCGGACGGCGACGGCATCGTCACTCGCGCCGAGTATGATGCCGGCCTCGCCAAAAGCTTCGAGGCGATCGCCAAGGGTCAGCCCTCGATCGGTTATATCCAGTTCGGCGACTGGTCCGAACGCTGGCTCGGCAACCGCAACGCCCTGCCCAGCCCGTTCGAGGTCGACCAAGACGGCGACAACCGCGTCAGCCTGGCTGAGCTCCAGGCGCGCTTCGCCCTGTTCTTCTCCCGCTTCGATCGCGACAAGAACGGGTCGATCACGCGCAGCGAGCTGCTCACCACCCGCCCGATGCCACAGCCCGGCGGACGCCCGGGCGACGAGGATCGCCGCCCGAAACGCCGCTAGGGTCTACAGCGAACGATCGGCATAGATCGCCATCGCCGCCGCGATGAACTCCGCCGTGCCCGGCAGCGCGCCATTGTCATAGGTGCCACGGAACTCCGGGTTCTCGACATAGAAGCGCCCCAGCCCCTTGAACGCCGCGGCATCGGGGGTCCAGCTGTGGCAGACCCAGGCATAATGGCGCGCGGTCACCGCCTGTGCCGCCTCCGAATCCGGCGCGGCGCCTTCGGCGAACAGCCGCTGGAAGTCGCCGCGGATCGCCTCCATCTCGGCCTGGATCGCCGCGATCTGCTCCTTCGAGAATCCGCGCGCCTTCTCCTGTGCCGCGCGCACCGCGCCCTCGCCCCAGAAATCCACGGCCTCGCGCTCCCAGCGCTCGCGCGTCTCGGGCGCGATGCCGGCATAATAGTCACTGTCTTCCATCGTCTCATCCTTTTCGAGCGACGCGATCGTGCGGTCGATCGTGCGGATGAGGTCGCGATACTGGTCGATCCGCGCCGCCAACGCGGTGCGGTGACCTTTGAGCGCTGTCAGCGGATCGAAGCCGGGATCGTCGAGGATCGAGCCGATCTCGGCCAGCGCCAGCCCCAGTTCGCGATAGAACAGGATCTGCTGCAGCCGCAGAAGCTCCGCCCGGCCATAATAGCGATAGCCATTGGCCCCGACATGCGCCGGCTTGAGCAGGCCGATCGCATCATAATGGTGGAGCGTGCGCACGCTGATTCGCGCCGCCTTCGCCACCTGCCTTACCGTTCGCATGCCGTTCCTCATCTTCACGCGAATCGCCCTATCGGGGATGACGCTGCGTCAGGGTCAAGCGCGGCGAATTGCATTTTCAGTGTCCTAGCATCACATGGCAGCCAGCGGCTAAGGTCATGCCCATGCACGGTTCGCACAGTCATTCCGGCCACTCGCATGCCGGGCATTCGCATGGGGGTCACAGCCACGCCCCGGCCGATTTCGGCCGTGCCTTCCTGATCGGCACCACGCTCAACCTCGCCTTCGTGCTGGTCGAGGGGCTGGCGGGCATCCTCACCGGATCGATGGCGCTGCTCGCGGACGCCGGGCACAATCTCTCCGATGTCCTCGGCCTGCTGATCGCCTGGGGCGGCGCGGAGCTGGCCAAGCGACCTGCATCGCGCCGCTTCACCTATGGCCTCAGCAGCTCGACCATCCTCGCCGCGCTCGCCAATGCCGTGCTGCTGCTGTTCGCGGTGGGCGCGATCGCGCTCGAAGCGGTGCAGCGCTTCCAGGATCCGCCCCCGGTCGCGGGGCTGACGGTGATGATCGTCGCTGGTGTCGGCATCCTGATCAACGGAGCGACGGCATTCATGTTCATGCGTGGGCGCGCGGGCGACATCAACATCCGCGGCGCCTATCTGCACATGGTCGCCGACGCTGCGGTCTCGGCGGGCGTGGTGCTGGGCGGCGGCCTGATCCTGCTCACCAGCGCATCGTGGATCGACCCCGCGATCAGCCTCGTCATCGTCGCGGTGATCCTGTGGAGCACCTGGGGGTTGCTGCGCGATTCGGTGACGATGGCGCTCCACGCGGTCCCGGCGGGGATCGATCCGGAAAAGGTCGAGGCCCTGCTCGCCGCGCTTCCGGGCGTCGCTCGTGTGCACGATCTCCACATCTGGCCGATGAGCACGACCGAATCGGCACTCACCGCGCATCTGCTGATTCCGGGCGGCCATCCCGGCGACGCCTTCCTCGACGGTGCCCAGCAGCGGCTCGAGCAGGATTTCGGCATCGGCCACGCGACGCTGCAGATCGAGGTCGGCGACGGCGATCCGTGCCGCCTTCACAAAGGGCACAGCCACGGCCGCGACGGTCACGACCATGCCAGCCACGACCATGACGGCCACGGGCATGGCTGAACCGGGTCCGTCCCCCCGGCTCGTGATCTTCGACTTCGACGGCACCCTTTCCGATAGCGGCAGCTGGTTCCTCTCGATCATGGATCATCTGGCTGACCGCTACGGCTTTCGCCATGTCGGCAAGCACGAGATCGAGCCGCTGCGCCGCATGTCCACGCGCGACGTGATCCGCCATATCGGCATCCCGCGCTGGAAGCTGCCCTTCATCGCGCGCTATGTCCGCCGCCTGTTCGGCCGTCACACGCACCAGGTGGAACTGTTCGCGGGCGTGGCGGAGATGCTCGCCGCGATCGACGCGGCCGGCATCGGCATCGCGATCGTCACCTCGAACAGCGAAGCCAATGCCCGCGCCGTGCTCGGCCCGGCCAATGCCGCCCGCGTGCGCTGGTGGGCGTGCGGCGCGTCGCTGTTCGGCAAGGCGCCCAAGTTCCGCAAGGTGCTGAACGCCAGCGGCATCCCGCCGCATCAGGCGCTCTCGCTCGGCGACGAGACGCGGGACATCGATGCCGCCCGCGCCACCGGCGTTCGCGCCGGCGCGGTCCTGTGGGGCTATGCCAACCCGGCGGCGTTCGAGCATCTCAGACCCGATATCGCCTTCGCCACCCCGCAGGCGGTGGTCGACGCGCTTACCTCAACCGATGTGAACCGCTAGCCACACCGTCGGTGCGCCGGGATCAGTCCGGGTTACCCAATGCCTGGTTCCGCCCGGGATCAGCAGGTGGTCCCCGGGAGCCAATGCCGCCTCCGCATAGCCCTCCAGCCGGATCGCCGCGCTGCCCTGAAGCACAACGACCCATTCGTCCGCGTCCTGCAGGAACGCCTTGTCCTCCGGCGTCGCCTGCCCGTTCGACACGATCCGCTCGATCCGCACGCCGCCCTGGGCGAGCAGCTCGGTGAACACCTCGGCCCGCTTCGCCGAGGGTAGCTTGGCGAACAGGTTGGCGACCTTGAGCTTCTTGAGCTTCGGCTTGGGCGGGGCCTTGGGCTTTGGCGGAGGCTTGCGTTTGGGCAACCCCTTCGCCGCCTCCTTCCAATCGCTGCGCATCGCCCCGCGCAGATACGTCTCGATCTCGTCTGCGCTCGCGGTCAGCCCCGCCTCGCCGAAGCCGAGCAGTTCCTTCCCCTCGGCGTCCTTGAGCCCGTATTTCCCGAAGTCCCCACCCGCCTTGCGCCGCCGCGACTTGACGAGCCTGAGCCCCCGATTGCGCGCACTTTCGCGCAGTTCTTCATCACGCTCGCTTGCCATCGGCCCTCCAACGCACCAATCGGGCGAAATGCTTCCCCGTTTCGACTTCCACATCCACGCCACCGACGGCAAGGCCCGCACCGGCACGATCCGCATGCAGCGCGGCGAGATCCGCACCCCCGCCTTCATGCCCGTGGGCACTGCCGCCACGGTCAAGGCGATGAAGCCGCAGGACGTGCGCGCATCGGGCGCCGACATCCTGCTCGGCAACACCTATCACCTGATGCTCCGGCCCAGCGCGGAGCGAGTCCACCGCCTCGGCGGGCTGCACGGCTTCATGGGCTGGGACCGCCCGATCCTGACCGACAGTGGCGGCTATCAGGTGATGAGCCTGTCGGAGCTGACCAGGCGCAGCGAGGAAGGGATCGTCTTCAAATCGCACCTCGACGGGTCGCGCCACATGCTCAGCCCCGAGCGTTCGATGGAGATCCAGCGGCTGCTCGGCTCGAACATCGTGATGGCGTTCGACGAGCTGGTCCCGACCACCTCGACCCGTGAGGTGCAGGCCGCGGCGATGGAACGATCGATGCGCTGGGCGAAGCGCAGCCGCGACGGCTTCGACGCCGGCGGCGAGCATGCGCAGAACAATGCGCTGTTCGGCATCCAGCAGGGCGCGCTCGACGAAGGGCTGCGCAAGGCCAGCGCCGACGCGCTGCTCGACATCGGCTTCGACGGCTATGCCGTGGGCGGCCTCGCGGTCGGCGAGGGGCAGGAGGCGATGTTCGGCGTGCTCGACTATGCCCCCGGCCAGCTCGACCCGGCCAAGCCGCGCTATCTGATGGGCGTCGGCAAGCCCGACGACATCGTTGGCGCCGTCGAGCGCGGGATCGACATGTTCGACTGCGTCCTCCCCACCCGCTCGGGCCGCACGGGTCAGGCGTTCACCCGCGCCGGCCCTATCAACATCCGCAACGCGAAGTTCGCCGAGGATCAGGGGCCGCTCGATCCCGCCTGCGCCTGCCCGACCTGCGGCACTTTCACCCGCGCCTATGTCCACCACCTCGTCCGCGCCGGCGAGATCCTCGGCGCGATGCTGATGACCGAGCATAATCTGTGCTTCTACCAGGCGCTGATGGCCGATCTGCGCGCCGCGATCGCCGAAGGCCGCCTCGCCGGCTTCGCCAGTGATTTCCGCGCTACCTATTATGGCAAAGGCTGATTGCGCGGCTGGCTCCGGAGTCTTACTCCTGTGCAACAGAGGAGTATCCAGTGACCGACACCAACGCGCCCAAGCCTGAAGAACAAGACGAAATCGCCAACGAGATCACCGCCGCCGCCCGCGCCGCACGCGAGACTGCCGAGCGCGCCGAAGGGACCCCCAAGCCGGGCGAAGGCAAGAAATGGCCGCTGGCCAGGATCGGCATCGGCATCGGTTCCGCCGCGCTCGCCGCCGCGGTGATCTACGCCGCCCGCACTCGCAAGAAAGACTGACCCGCTCCCTCCTTCCTGACCGGAGACCCGAATGCGCCTGACCCGCACCGCGCTGTACCTCGGCGCCGCCCTGCTCCCCTTTACCGCGCAGGCGCAGGAGGCCACGCCGGCACCGGCGAAGGAGATCGCTGCCAAGGAAATCAGGGTCGCCCCGCTTGCCTATACCGAGCGCACCCTGCTCAACGGGCTCAAGGTGTACGCGATCCGCGACACCTCGACCGCCAACGTCTCGGTCCAGGTCTGGTACGATGTCGGCAGCAAGGATGATCCTGCCGGCAAGTCGGGCTTCGCGCACATGTTCGAGCATCTGATGTTCAAGGGCACGCGCAACCTGGTTGACGAGCAGATGGACCGGCTGACCGAGGATGTCGGCGGCTACAACAACGCCTCGACCAATTCCGACTACACCAATTACTACGAGGTCGTCCCCGCCAACCATCTCGAGCGGCTGCTGTTCGCCGAGGCCGACCGGATGGCGAGCCTGGTGGTCAGCGAAAAGGTGTTCGCGTCCGAGCGCGACGTGGTGAAGGAGGAGCTGCGCAACCGCGTCCTCGCCTCGCCCTATGGCAAGCTCTTCTACATCTACTTCCCGAACATCTCCTATTCGACGCATCCCTATGCCCGCCCCGGCATCGGCAGCATCGAGGATCTCGACGCCGCGACGATCGGCGACATCCGCGCCTTCCACGCGACCTATTACCGCCCGGACAATGCCGTGCTGGTCGTCGCGGGCAATTTCGATCCGGCCCAGCTGGACAAATGGGTAGACAAATACTTCGCCGGGATCGCGAAGCCGAACCGCCCGATCCCGCGCGTCACCGTCGCCGAACCGCCGCGCACCGCGCCGACGCGCCAGACGGTCTATGAAGCCAACACCCCGCTCCCCGCGGTCCTGCTGAGCTACCAGCTCCCGCCCGACAACGATCCCGACACGCCCGCGCTCGCGGTGCTCGACGGCATCCTCTCGGGCGGCGAGAATTCGCGGCTCTACCGCAACCTCGTCTATCGCGACCAGCTCGCGGCGCAGGCCGACACCTTCCTCGACACGCGCCAGCAGACTGGCTCCTACGCGATGTACGCGATCCTCGCCGGCGGCAAGTCGGCCGAGGAGGGCGAGAAGGCGATGCGCCGCGAGATCGCCGATCTGCGCGACAAGCCGGTGAGCGAAGCCGAGCTCGCCGAGGCCAAGAACGAGATCCTCACCGCTTCGCTCAAAAGCCGCGAGACCGCCGAGGGCAAGGCCTCGACCCTCGCCGCCTCGATCATCGTCGGCCGCGATCCCAGGGCGGCCGACGAGCAGCTCGCCGCGATCGCCCGCGTCACTGCCGCCGACGTCCAGCGCGTCGCGCGGAAGTATCTCGGCGACAACCAGTCCGCCGCGCTGATCTACCTCCCCGACACCATGGCCAAGGGCGCGAAGGGCGACACCATCGCCGTCGCCTCCACGGTCAAGGTCGCTCCGCTCATCGTGCCGAGCGATGTCGTCATCCACACCCAGGCGCCCGAGGGCCAGCGCATCGCCGTCCCCGCGCCCGGCCCCGCCGTCTCGCCGGTCATCCCGAAAGCCACGGAAACGAAGCTCGCCAACGGCCTGCGCGTGATCGTGGTCGAGAAGCGCGACCTGCCGATCGTCACCGCCACGATCGTCGCGCCCGCCGGCGGCGTACGCGATCCCGACGGCAAGGCGGGCACCGCATCGCTCGCCGCCGACCTGCTGACCAAGGGCACCGCCACCCGCTCGGCAGAGCAGATCGCGCAGCAGGTCGAATCACTCGGCGGCTCGATCGGCGCCGGTGCCGACTGGGACGCCGCCTTCGCCACGGTCACGGTCAAGGCCGATCAGGTCGACCCCGCGCTGACGATCCTGGCAGACGTCGCACGCAATCCCGCCTTCGCCCAGGCCGAGATCGAGCGCGCGCGCAAACAGTCGCTCGACGGGGTCACCGTCCAGCTCAAGGATCCCGGCGCATTGTCGGGCATCGTCGCCAGCCGCGCGGTGTTCGGCAGCCGCGCCTATGGCAATCTCCTCTCCGGCACCGCCACCTCGCTCCCGCGCATCACCCGCGACGATATCGTCAACGCATATGGCCGGGCATGGAACCCCGACCGATCGGCGCTGGTCGTGGTGGGAGACATCGCCAGCAAGGACGCGGCCGCCATGGCGCAGAAACTGTTCGGCGACTGGAAGGGGCCCAACGTCGCCATGGTCCCTCCGCCTGTCGTTCCAGTCACGAATCCCCGTGTGATCGTGGTCGACATGCCCGGCTCAGGCCAGGCCGGCGTGGTCATCGCCCGTCCCGGCATCGCCCGCGCCGACAAGGATTTCTACGCCGCGCAGGTCGCCAACGCCACGCTCGGCGTCGGCTTCACCTCGCGCCTCAACCGCGAGATCCGCATCAAGCGCGGCCTTGCCTATGGCGCAGGCAGCAGCGTCGATGCGCGCCGCGCCCCCGGCATCGTCAGCGCCTCGACCCAGACCAAGAACCCCTCGGCACCCGAGGTGGTCTCGCTGATCGCCGCCGAGATGAAGAAGCTCGGCGAAGCTCCGGTCCCCGCTGCCGAGCTCGATTCGCGCAAGGCGGTGCTGGTCGGCAGCTTCGGCCGCCGCATCGAGCGCACCGACGGCATCGCCGGCGCGCTCGTCGACTATGTCGCCGACGGCGTCCCGCTCGATACGCTCTCCACCTACATCCCCTCGATCCAGGGCGTCGATCCCGCCGCCGTCCAGGCCGCGGCAAAGAAGGTGCTCGATCCCACGGGCGCGAGCATCGTCGTGGTCGGCGACGCCAAGCTGTTCGTCGACGAGCTGCGCAAGACCCATCCGAACCTCGAGGTGATCCCGGCCACCGCGCTCAATCTCGACAGCGCGACGCTGACATAGTCCAAGCCTCCCCGGCCCGGGGAGGGGGACCAGCCGCAGGCTGGTGGAGGGGGAGCAAGGCAAGGGAGTCCGGCACGGATAGCCCCTCCACCACGCCCCTCGGGCGCGGTCCCCCTCCCCGTGCCGGGGAGGATTGGAAAGCCACCCAACCCTTACCTTAACCACCAACCGTCTCAGCACGGGACGCCCTCAAATCCGGGGCAGAAAATTCACCCCTTCCACGCTATGACAGCCGCCTGGCGAGGCCCTTGCCTCTCACGGGAAACCATCGTGCTGCGGCGATTCACGCGACTACAGCTTCGGGGCATCGTGGCGGCACTGCTAGTGTCGCTGGTCGGCGCGGGCATGTCCGCGCACGCCGGCTTCTCCGCGCTCAGCGCAGGCGACGCGCGCGCGGTCGGCCCGGTGCCCACCGGCTACGAAGCCGACGATCATTTCCCCGGCGCCGCCTATTACCAGCTCGCCAGCGATGAGACCGCCGCGCCCGCCGCCGGCGTCACCGGCACCGTCGCGCTGCCCAGCGGCCCCGAGCCCGAGAACGCCGCGCCCGATCCCACGCTGCGCCCTGCCGCGCCGTTCGTGCTGCGCGGCACGCCGCAGGACAAGGCGCGCGCGCTCGAATGCCTCACCACCGCCATCTATTACGAGGCGGCGAACGAGCCGGATGACGGCCAGCGCGCGGTGGCGCAGGTGATCCTCAACCGCGTCCGTCATCCCACCTTTCCCGCCACCGTTTGCGGCGTGATCTACCAGGGATCGGAACGAGTTGGCTGCCAGTTCAGCTATGCCTGCGACGGATCGATGGCGCGCCGCCCCTCGCGCGCCGCCTGGCTGCGCGCGTCGCGCGTGGCCGCCTCGGCGCTGGCGGGCGAGGTGTTCGCGCCGGTCGGCATGGCGACGCATTATCACACCTACGCTGTCACCCCCTCGTGGAACCGCAGCCTGGTGATGACGGGCGTGTTCGGCGCGCATTTCTTCCACCGGTGGAAGGGCTATTGGGGCACCGGCGCCGCCTTCAAACAGGTCTATCGCGGCGGCGAGCCCTGGCCTGGCCCGCATCCCCGCGCCGTCACCGCGGCTGAAATCGCGGCCGCCGCTGCCGCCGCGACGGTGCCGATGCCCGCCATGCCCGAACCCGCGGCTCAGCCGCGTCCCGCGCCCGCGCCGGTCCAGCAGGAATATGCGCGCAGCGGCGACATTCGCCCCGAATATACTGCGGCACCCGATTCGCAGATCCTCGACAAATGGAAGGACAGCGGCCAGCCGCTGCGCTGACCTGCGAAAACGGCCTCCGCCGGGAGGGCGGAGGCCGTCATTCGTTTGGTCCGTTCAGCGGCGATAGCCACGGTCCCAGTCGCGGCGCTCCCAGCGGATCTTCCGCGCCAGCACGTCGAAACGGCGGTCAAGGTCGCGGCGCTCCGCCATCGTCAGGCCGGGGGCCGAGCGGCGGTAGCGATATTCGAGGTTGGCGATGCTGCGGAATTCGGCCCGCAGCCGCGCGGCCTCGCGCCGGTTGAGCTGGCCCGAGCGCACACCGCGGTCGATCCGCTGGTCGAGCTGCGCCTGGCGCTGGTTGATGCCCCACCAGTTGGCCTGCTGGGCCGACGCGGCGGGAACGGTGGCCGCGGCGATGCCGAGGCCGGCGATCAGCAATGCGATCTTCTTCATCTTTGCTCTCCTCACTCAAGAACCGGACCGCGCTCTGCGGTCGAATGCCGTTATCGGAGCCGCCTGTCGCAACGATTTCACCAAAGCCGTGTTTTTGTGTCGCCGATTGTCGCAAGCGCGGCGGGTCCGTTCATCTTCGCCAGACGGCAATCGCGTGTTATTTGAACAATACACCTTGTCAGATCGTCCGGAAGGAACCATCTTCAACCCCATGCTGAACCTGGTCTCTATCGTCGTCGGCGTCGTCGCCCTTCCGGTGATGCTGCTCGGTCTCATCCCGTTCCTGGGCTGGCTCAATTATCTGGTGATCCCGCTCGCCGTGCTGGGCGCGGCGCTGGGTGCGCTGTCGGACTCCAATGCCGGCCGCAATCTCAACCTGGTCGTGCTGGTGGTCGGCTTCGTCCGGCTGTGGCTCGGCGGCTTCTTCTTCTGATCCGGGGCGCTGCGTCCTCCTCTCTCCTGACCCCGCCTCAACGGGCGGGGCCGGGCCGGGTTGCACGATCCGCCCTTGTCTAGAGCCGCTTGCCGCCGGGATAGGCGAACAGCAGGTCGCTGTCGCCCGAAGCGCTCAGCGCCACGCGCCCGGTGACGGTCAGGCATTCGCCGGCTTTCCACGCGACCCCGCCGATCTCGCCCCGCCCGCGCACGGGCACCAGCCAGCCGGTGACGCCCTGGGGCATCTCGAGCACGCGCTCGCCGCCCGCCCAGCGCTCGACCACGAATTTCGGGCCCTCCACCAAGATCGTCCGCCCCGGCGCGACCTCGCCCGGCACCGGCGCGGCGACGAAGGGCACCGCATCGGCGACCGCCACACCGTCCTCCAGATGCAGCTCGCGCGGGCGGCCATAGTCGTAGAGGCGATAGGTGGTCTCGCTGTTCTGCTGGATCTCGATCAGCGTGATGCCCGCGCCGATCGCATGGATCGTGCGGGAGGGGGCATAGATGAAATCCCCCGCCTTGACCGGCTTCCAGTCGAGCAGCCCCTCGATCGATCCGTCCAGCGCCGCCGCGCGCAGCGTATCGGCGTCGACCGGCCGGTGGGTGCCGAGCGCGATCGTCGAATCGGGCTCGGCCGCCAGGATCACCCAGCATTCGTCCTTGCCGCGCGGCAGCCCTCGTTCGCGCGCCTGCGCGTCGTCGGGATGCACCTGCACCGACAGCTTCTCGCTGGTGAAGAGATATTTGACGAGCAGGTCCGGCGCGCTGTCACCCGGGGTCTGGAACCAGATCTCCCCCACCGGCTCGGCACCAGGCGCCGGATCGGCGAAGCCCGGCCATAGCCGGTGCCGTCCCCAGGGCTTTTCCACCCGGTGCGTGACGAGAAGCGTCGCAGCCATGATGTCTCCATGCGGGATTTGGGATGCGCAGGCAACGCGTCACCGCCCGCCTTCGATCCGCTTTGCCGCGCGACCGCCAAAAAACATTTCGCGGGGCCGCATCGCTCGGCTAAGAACCGCGCCATGCGTATGCTTTCGATCCGTCCGCTCGCCCTTGTTCTCGTCGCAGCCGTGGCACTCGCCGGCTGCAACCGTGGCGGCGGCACGCGCGCCGACCTGCCCTATGTCGCGCGCGACGTCGGCACGCTCTACACCGCGGGCAAGGACCGGCTCGACCGCGGCCAGTACAAGCTTGCCGCCGCGCTGTTCGACGAAGTCGAGCGTCAGCATCCTTATTCCATCTGGGCGCGCCGGGCGCAGCTGATGGGCGCCTTCGCCTATTATCTCGATCGCAACTACACCCAGGCGATCCAGTCGTCGCAGCGCTTCCTCGCCGTCCACCCCGGCAACCGCGACGCGCCCTATGCCTATTATCTGATCGCGCTCAGCTATTACGAGCAGATCAGCGACGTGACGCGCGACCAGAAGATCACCCAGCAGGCGCTCGACGCGCTGGGCGAGCTCAACCGCCGCTATCCCAACACCCGCTACGCCGCCGATGCGCGGCTCAAGGTCGATCTGGTCCGCGATCACCTTGCCGGCAAGGAGATGGAGGTCGGCCGCTACTATCAGGTGCGCGGCCAGTGGCTCGCCTCTATCATGCGCTTCCGCACCGTGATCGACACCTATCAGACGACCACCCACACGCCCGAGGCGCTGATGCGCCTGACCGAATCCTACCTAGCGCTCGGCGTGAAGGACGAGGCGAAAAAGGCGGCGGCGGTGCTCGGCGCCAACTATCCGGGCACCCAATGGTATCAGCGCGCCTACGAGCTGATCGGCAAGCATGGCGAGCCGGTCGCGGTCCCAGCCTCGGCCCCCGCCACTGCGCCCAAGCTCGACGATGTGCCCAAGCCCAAGTCGGCCGAAGAACCCACCAACTGATCGCCGACCTACGCAACGGCCGCGGCCCGCAACAACACCTCTCCCAAGGCGGAACAAAAAGGGGTAACAGCGGCCGATGCTGACCGGCCTCAATATCCGCGACGTGGTGCTGATCGAGGCGCTCGACCTCGATTTCCGCGCCGGCCTCGGCGTGCTGACGGGGGAGACGGGTGCGGGCAAGTCGATCCTGCTCGATTCGCTCGGCCTTGCGCTCGGCATGCGCGCCGACAGCGGTCTGGTCCGTCAGGGCGCGGCGCAGGCGGTGGTCACCGCCAGCTTCGAGCTCGCCGATCCCGCCCCCGCAGTCGCTCTGCTTGCCGAGAACGGCATCGACTTCGACCCCAGCGAACCCCTCCTCATCCGCCGCATCGTCAAGGCAGATGGCGGCAGCCGCGCCTTCGTCAACGATTCGCCCGCCTCCGCCGCGCTGCTGCGCGAGCTCGGCGCCTTCCTGGTCGAGATCCACGGCCAGCATGACGATCGCGGCCTGCTCAACCCGCGCGGTCACCGCGCGCTGCTCGATACCTTCGGCAAGCTCGACACCGACGCCGTTGCCGAGGCGCACCGTGCCTTCCGCGCCGCCGAGGACGAGCTCGCCACCGCGCGCGAGGAGCAGGAGAATGCCGCGCGCGACCGCGAATGGCTCGAGCACGCCGTCGCCGAGCTCACCGCCCTCGCCCCTGAGCCGGGTGAGGAGGAGCAACTCGCCGAGCGCCGCGCCTCGATGCAGCGCGGCGAGAAGATCGCGGGCGAGCTTCAGGCGATCGCCGACCTGCTCGACGGCAGCGACGGCGCGCTCACCCGGCTGCGTCAGGCCGCGCGCATCCTCGAGCGCATCGCCGGTGATCACCCCGCCCTCACCGAATCGCTCGCCGCGCTCGACCGCGCACTGATCGAGGGCAGCACCACGCAGGAAAAGGTCGACGAGGCGGCCGAGGCGCTCGCCTTCGATCCCGCTGCCCTCGAAGCGGATGAGGCCCGGCTGTTCGAGCTGCGCGGGCTTGCGCGGAAACACCGCGTCCAGCCCGACGATCTCGCCGACCTCACCCAAAGCCTCGCCGCGCGCCTCGCCCGGATCGAGGGCGGCGAGGACACGATCCACCGCCTCGAAACCGCGCTAACCCAGGCTGAGGCAGCCTATACCGAAGCCGCCGAGACCCTCTCGGCCGCGCGCGCCGCGGCCGCCGCGCGCCTCGACGCCGCGGTCGCTGCCGAACTCGCCCCGCTCAAGCTCGACGCTGCGCGCTTCCGCACCGTGGTCGATCCGCTCCCGCGCGACTTATGGTCCGCCTCGGGCCGCGACCGCGTGGAGTTCGAGGTCTCGACCAATCCCGGCGCGCCCTTCGCCCCGCTGATCAAGATCGCTTCGGGTGGCGAGCTCTCGCGCTTCATCCTCGCATTGAAGGTCGCGCTCGCCGAAGAGGGCGGCGCGCGCACGCTGATCTTCGACGAGATCGACCGCGGCGTTGGCGGCGCGGTTGCCAGCGCGATCGGCGAGCGCCTCGCCCGCCTCGCCACCGACGCGCAACTGCTCGTCGTCACGCACAGCCCGCAGGTCGCGGCGCGCGGCGGGCATCACCTGCTCATCGCCAAGAGCCATGACGGCCTCGTCACCCGCACTGGCGTTCGTGCGCTGGATGACGACGCTCGTCGAGAAGAGATTGCCCGCATGCTCTCCGGCGCCCAGATCACCGACGAGGCCCGCGCACAGGCCGAACGTCTGCTGGAGACCGCATGATCCGCACGCCGCTTGCCCTCGCCGCACTGGCGATCACCGCTCCGGCAAGCGCGCAGATCCCGATCTCGGCCGAGCTCACCCTCCCCGCCGCGCCCGCCACGCTGGTCCGCGCGGACGGCACCCAGATCGCCTACGAGATCCGCGTTGCGAGCTTCCACCGCTCACCCATGCGCCTGCACGCCCTCGAAATCCTCGATGGCGAAAGCCGTCCGCTCGGCCGCTATGAGGGCGACAAGCTCGCCGCGCTGGTCGGCGGTCAATGGGTTGCCGAGGATGCCGACCGCACGCTGGTCCCTCCTGCCGGCCACGCCCTGATCTTCGTCAACCTGCCCGTCCATCGCCCCGTTACCGCCGTCCGCCACCGCCTCACCTACACCGCCGGCGATCGCCCGCCCGTCACCGTCGAGACCGCTCCGCGCACCGTCGCCGCGGCGCCGCGCCCGTTCGGCCCGCCCATCCGCGGAGGCACCTGGTCGGCGATCTACCAGCCGGCGATGGAGTTCGGCCACCGCCGCTACGTCTATGCCGTCAACGGCACCCCGCGCGTGCCCGGCCGTCATGCGATCGATTTCTTCCATGCCGAGCGCAACCCCAAGGAACCCCGCTACGCCGCCGATCCCGGCTTCGGCGCGGAGGTGATCGCAGTCGCCGATGGTCGCGTCGTCGCCGCGCGCGACGACTTCGCCGATCCGGCACGGCGCGACCCGAACCCGGTCAATCCGGAGAACGCCACCGGCAACTATGTCGCGCTGGACATCGGCAACGGTCGCATCGTCTTCTACGAGCATCTGAAACAGGGCCTCGCGGTCAAGCGCGGCGATCGCGTGCGCCGCGGCCAGCTGCTCGGCCGTGTCGGCGCCACCGGGCAGGTCGGCGGCACGCACCTCCACTTCCATGTCGCCGGCACCAATTCGCCGCTCGGCGCCGAGGGTCTGCCCTTCGCGCTCGACGGGTTCGAGCAGGTCGGCAGCTGGGCGACGATCGACCAGGCCTTCTCGGGCGAGCGCTGGCAACCCGCCACGCCGCGCCGCGTCACCGCCGCGATGCCCGCGCCGAATATCGTGGTGCGCTTCCCCTGATCCCAATCCTCCCCCGCCAGGGGGAGGTGGCGCCGA
>NZ_DASWTG010000007.1:0-9321 GCF_036402235.1 Sphingomonas sp.
GACTGCGTCGCCGCCCCTCCACCACCGCTTCGCGGCGGTCCCCCTCCCCTGCGGTGCAGGGGAGGAATTTTGAGAATGACCTATCGCAACTTCCTCAATCTCTCCGACGCGGGGCCGGACGGGGTCGCCGCGATCCTCGCCGACGCGATCGACCGCAAGCACGCCCGTGCGGGCCTGCCCAAGGGCGCGCCCGACGCCGACGCGCCGCTCGCCGGCCGTACCCTCGCGATGGTGTTCGAGAAGAATTCGACCCGCACCCGCGTCAGCTTCGAGATGGCGATCCGTCAGCTTGGCGGCAGTGCGGTGGTGCTCGACGCCGCGACCAGCCAGCTCGGCCGTGGCGAGACGGTGGCGGACACCGCGCGCGTGCTCTCGGGCTATTGCGACGCGATCATGGTGCGCACCGACGACCACGCCAAGCTGCTGGAGATGGCGCAATATGCGACCGTGCCCGTCATCAACGGCCTGACCGATGACAGCCACCCGTGCCAGATCATGGCGGATCTCCAGACGATTCTGGAGAGCGGCAAGGCGCTTCCCGGCCTCAAGGTCGCGTGGCTCGGCGACGGCAACAACGTCCTCGCCTCGCTCGTCGAGGCGGCGGGGATGATGCACTTCGACGTGGTCGCCGCCTGCCCGCAGAGCTTTGCGCTGCCCGAGGAGGCGATGGCGCTGGGCAAGGGCCGCGCACGCACGGTCAACGATCCGGCCGAAGCCGTTGCCGGTGCTGACGTGATCGTGACCGACACCTGGATCTCGATGGGCCAGGCGCATGCGGACACGAAGCTCGCCGCGCTCGCCCCCTATCAGGTGACCGAGGCGCTGATGGCGCAGGCCAAGCCCGACGCGAAGTTCCTCCACTGCCTCCCCGCACACCGCGGCGAGGAAGTCACCGACGCGGTGATCGACGGGCCGCAGTCGCTGATCTGGCCCGAGGCGGAGAACCGTCTCCACGCCCAGAAGGCGGTGCTGCGCTGGTGCTTCGGCCAGATCGGTAGCGACCTGGGGTGAGTTGAAGCGCGGCCATCCCGTTCCTACCTTCCCGTCATTCCTAAGAACCCGTTCGCCCCGAGCTTGTCGAAGGGCTGTTCATCCTTCTTTCGGCTGGGCGAGAAGGAAAGCAGGGCTTCGGCAAGCTCAGCCCGAACGGATTTTTGACGATGACGATCCCCGCCACCAATCTCGACCGCACGGTCAATTTCACGATTCCGGCCCGTCACGCGCGCGGCCGCGTCGCGCGGCTGGGCCCGGTGCTCGACCGGATCCTGTCGGCGCATGGCTATCCCGCGCCGATCGAGCGCGTGCTGGCCGAAGCGCTGACGCTGACGGCCTTGCTCGGCTCGACGCTCAAGAATTCGGGCGGCCAGCTGACGCTTCAGGCGCAGACGCAGGGCGGCATCATCAAGCTGCTCGTGTGCGACTATAAGGGCGGCGAGCTGCGCGGCTATGTCCAGTTCGACGCGGAGCGGCTGGCGGAGCTGGGCGACAACCCCTCGCTCTACGCGCTGTTCAACCAGGGCTATCTCGCGGTCACCTTCGACCAGGCGGCGACGGGCGAGCGCTATCAGGGCATCGTCCCGCTCGACGGCGGATCGCTGGCCGAGGCGGCGGAGAATTATTTCGACCAGTCCGAGCAGATCCCGACGCTGGTGCGGCTGGGGATCGGTCATGACGCGCAGGGCAAGTGCATCGCCGGTGGGCTGTTCCTCCAGCACCTTCCCGAAGGCGAGCAAGGCGGCGAGCGGCTGCACGCGCGCGACGTGCATCCCGAATGGGAGCATGTCGAGGCGCTTGGCTCGACCATGGGCGCGGACGAGCTGGCCGATGCCACGCTTCCGCTCGAGAATCTCGTCTGGCGGCTGTTCAACGAGGAAGAGGAGGTCCGCGTGCAAGGCGGGGTCGATCTCGTCCGCGGTTGCCGCTGCGACACCGCTTATATCGAATCGGTGCTGGCCAAGTTCAGCGCGGAGGACCGCGCGGAGATGGCCGAGGATGGGGTGATCACGGTCGACTGCGCCTTTTGCGCGCAGAAATTCCCGATCGCGGTGGATGCCGCCTGACTGCAGCCGCAATTGGCGGCTGTAATTGTCAGTCACGCAAAAGCCGAATCGTGCTAGAGGAGCGATGAAATGAGCAGAATCGCCTTCATTGCCGCCGCGCTCGCCCTCTCGGTCGGGGGCGGCGGCTATGCGCTGGCCCAGTCCGGCACGCTGACCGCGCTCGCCCAACTCGAGCGCGGGGAGTGGACGCTGCGCGCCTCCGACGGGAGCACGCGTGCGATCTGCGTCACCGATCCGCGCGTGCTGCTCCAGCTGCGCGAGCGCTCGACCGGCTGCACCAATTTCGTGGTCGAGAATGGCGCGAATGCGGGCCGCATCACCTTCTCCTGCCCGACCGGGAAGAGCGACACGCGCATCACGGTGGAAACCCCGCGCCTCGTTCGCATCGAGACGCAGGGGATCATCCGGGGCCTGCCCTTCACCGAGGAATATGAAGGCCGCCGCACCGGCGCGTGCAAGGCGACGGCGCGCTGAGCCTGACCTTGCCGCGCTACGGCAAAGCCGTTAGCCCGACGCCATGACCGACAGCAAGATTGCCGTCGCCCTTGTTTCGGGCGGCCTCGACTCGTTCGTTTCCGCCGCGCATGCCCGCGCCGACGGCTATCGCCTGCTCGCGCTCTCGGTCGACTATAACCAGCGCCACCATGTCGAGCTTGCCGCCGCGCGCCGCATCGCGCACGCGCTGGGCGCCGAGCGGCATGTCGTGCTGCCGCTCGACCTGTCGCAGTTCGGCGGATCTGCGCTGACCGCGGACATCGACGTGCCGAAGGGCGGGGTGGGGGACGATATCCCGGTCACCTACGTTCCGGCGCGCAACACGATCTTCCTCAGCCTCGCGCTCGGCTGGGCCGAGGCGGCGGGCGCGCGCGACCTGTACATCGGCGTCAATGCGCTCGACTATTCGGGCTATCCCGATTGCCGTCCGGAATTCATCGAGGGGTTCGAGAGGCTGGCCGAGCTCGCCACCAAGGCGGGGGTGGAGGGCGCGCCGTTCCGCATCCGCGCCCCGCTGCAACATATGAGCAAGGCGGACATCGTCCGCGAGGGGATGCGCCTCGGCCTCGACCTCGGCCTCAGCTGGTCGTGCTACGATCCGGCGCCCGGCGGGGTCCATTGTGGCCTGTGCGACAGCTGCCGGTTGCGCGCCAAGGGGTTCGAGGAGGCGGGCGTGCCCGATCCCACCCGCTACGCCGAAACGGCGGGATAGGCGGGGCCATGCGCTATGCCGTCAAGGAGATGTTCCTCACCCTGCAGGGAGAGGGGGTGAATGCGGGCGCGCGCGCGGTGTTCGTGCGCTTCGCCGGATGCAATCTCTGGTCGGGCCGTGAGCAGGATCGCGCTGCGGCGGTGTGCAAGTTCTGCGACACCGATTTCGTCGGCACCGATGGCCTTGGCGGCGGCAAGTTCGCCGACGCGGAGGCGCTGGCCGAGGCGGTCGAGGGGTTCTGGGGGCCGGGCACCGAGCGCCGCTTCGTCGTGCTGACCGGCGGCGAGCCGATGCTTCAGGTGGATGACGCGCTGGTCGATGCGCTGCACGCGCGCGGCTTTCGCATCGCGATCGAGAGCAACGGAACCCTGCCGGCGCATCCCGGCATCGACTGGGTGTGCATCAGCCCCAAGGCGGGCAGCGAGGTCGTCCAGCGCAGCGGCGACGAATTGAAGCTGGTCTGGCCGCAAGCCGGCACCGATGTCGAGGCGCTGGAAACATGGGATTTCGCCCATTTCCTCGTCCAGTCGATGGACGATGCCAACGCCGCCGCCAATATGCAGGCGGCGGTCGATTTCGCGCTCGAGCGGCCCAGATGGCGCCTGACGCTGCAGGCGCACAAGGCGCTGGGCTTGCGCTAGCTGCCGCTCAAATCAGCGCTTCTGACAGCGCGAAGGGGTGTAGACGCCCTTGCGCCAGCACTTCTCGTTGCCGAACAGCGGCGTCGATACCGGGACATAATAGACTTGCAAGGCGGGGAACTGATGCTCGCCCCATTTGGTCAGGCTGTTGCGCAACGTGCGCAGCCGTTCCGCCGCGACCTCGCCGACCTGGCCGCGGGGCGAGAAGATGACCTCACCCGCGATATCATCCGCGGTCGCGCAGAAGGTGAGCTGGGCATGGACCGCCGAGAAGCTCGAATAGACCCGCGTGCCATATTGATCGAGCGCCATCTGACCCGCCTTGGCGGTCTTGTGCGTGCGCGTGAAATACTTGCCTAGCGTCGCGTAGGAGCTGTTGAGCTCGGCGGCGTGATCCTTGAGGATGGTGTTGTAGTTGGGCAGCGTGAGCAGCGTCTTGGCGAACTGGCACTGCAGCGCGGCGACGTTGAGCGCGGCGCGCAGGTTCCACACCATCGCGGCGCGCAGCTCGGTCTGGGTAGCGCCCGGCAAGGCCTGGGCGAGAATGCCCGGCTCCTCGCCGGTGATGCGCGGGCCGGCGATGTCCGGCCCCTTGAAGTAGAATTGCGCCGACGCGGGTGCCGCACCGAACAATGCCGCGGCCCCTGCGGCCGCGCATATCAAACGCGAAACGAGCATCCTGTCCCTCTTGAACGCAGTACCATGTGATGGCCCGGGTTACGGATTTTTTACCGTGCGCCCAAGCGCTTTTTGGCCAAGATCGTTGTGGCTGCGCAAGAAGGCGCGGAATCGCGGCAGCCCGGAATCGAAAGGGCCGCCCGGTTTCCCGGACGGCCCCAATGCGAGTTCGCGGAACGCGAACTTACATGCCGTTGCCCATGGTCATGTTGCCCATGGTGTCGTTCGCCATGCCGGTGTCGTTGCCGGTGGCGCCATCGACCATCGTCATGTTGTCGCTCATGGTGCCGTCGAGCACCGGATCGGTCGCGTTGACGTCCTGGATCGCGGTGTTGTCGACGGTGGTCTCGGTCTTCTCGCCGCAGGCCGAAACCAGCAGCGCAGCGCTGGCGATCATCGAACCGGCAACAGCCTTGGTGAAAAGTGCACGCATCTATGAGGCTCCCTAGATATGGGCCGGGGGCGGGCAACGCATGCCGCGAATTCCCCAAACCGGCGTGGACATTAGTCGCTAAGGGCCATCCCCTCAACCCTGCTTGTCGGTGGCGCAACTGCCGCCCAGCGCGTCGAGGAAAGCCGGAAGCGCAAACGCGAGGGCCGCGTCAAAGGTTGCGGGCGAGATCGGCTTGCCCAAAGCGGCGGCGCTGGTCACCGGGAATTCGGGCAGCCCGCACGGCACGATCCCCCCGAAATCGGCGAGGTCCGGATCGAGGTTCACCGCGAAGCCATGCATCGTCACCCAGCGCCGCACGCGCACGCCGATCGCGCCGATCTTCGCCTCGCTCCCGCCGTCGCGCGTCCAGATGCCGATCCGCCCATCGGCGCGGAAGGCGTTGATCCCGAGCTCGGCGAGCGCGGCGATCACCCAGCCCTCCAGCGCATGGACATAGCAGCGCACGTCCTTGTTGCGGCGGGAAAGGTCGAGCATCGCATAGCCGATCCGCTGCCCCGGCCCGTGATAGGTGTAGCGCCCGCCGCGCCCTGTCGCGAACACCGGGAAGCGCGGGTCGATCAGCTCGGCCGGATCGGCGCTGGTGCCCGCCGTATAGACCGGCGGATGCTCGAGCAGCCAGATCAGCTCCCCCGCCTCGCCGCGCTGGATCGCCGCGACGCGCGCTTCCATCGCCGCCAGCGCCTCGGGGTAGGGGACGCGCCCTTCCGCCACGCGCCATTCGATGCCGTTCCGGGTCTCCATGGGGCGCAGATGGCGCGTCGTTTGCTGCTTCGCAACAGTGGCGTGTGCGTGCCGGATCGGCTAACGGTTCGCAACAAGGGGTGTGATATGGTCAGCATGGGTACCGTCTGGGATCGGACGGCTGAGTTTCTGAGCGACAATCTGGGGATCGTCCTGCCGGTCGCGCTGGGCGCGATCTTCGTGCCGGCGGCGATCAGCGGCAGCCTGTCGGGACTGCAGCAGGGCGCTGCGCCGGGGCTGGGGGCGGTGCTGGGACTCGCCTCGCTGCTGCTCGCGATCGTCACCTTCTGGGGGCAGCTCGCGATCACCGCGCTGGCGCTTGATCCCGCCATCGGCCGCGCCGCCATGCGGGTCGCCACGCAGCGGCTGCCCGCCGCGCTGCTGGTGACGATCGCGCTGTTCCTGGCGCTGTTCCTGCTCGTCATCCCCGTCGGGATCATCATGGCGCTGAGCGGCGCAGACCTGAGCGTTGCCGCCACCGGCGCGATGCCCCGCATCCCGCCCGCCGCCGGGCTGTGGGTGCTGCTCTATTTCCTCGTGCTCCTGCCCGTGCTGTTCTGGTTGACGGCCCGCCTTGTCGTGATCCTTCCCGTGATCACCGGCGAGAAGGCGATGTTCGGCGCAATCCCGCGCAGCTGGTCGCTGACGCGCGGCGCGGCGCTCCGGATCGTCGGCGTGCTGATCCTCTACGGCATCGTCGCGTCGGTTGCATATCTCGCGGCGACCACCGCGTTCGGCGCGATCATCACGCTGATCGCCGGGCGGGGCGAGGACGGGCTGTCGCTGGCGACGGTGCTCACCGTCATCGTCGGCGGGGCGGTCTCGACCGCCTTCACCGTGCTCGGCACCGCCTTCACCGCCAAGCTCTACCTCGCGCTGCGCGCAGCCAGAGAGGCCGCCCCGGCATAATGCGACTGGCATTCGGGACCATTTTTGCCGACGCGGCGGCGATCTGGCGCGCGGATCGCGACCTGCTGATCGCGCTCGGCGCGTTCTTCTTCGTGCTGCCGGCGCTCGCGCTGACGCTGTTCATGCCGCAAGCCGCGCCGCCGGCCGAGGGCGAGCGCCTCGCCGGCCAGGCGCTGCTCGCCTACATTGCGGCCAACTGGCACTGGATCGCGATGCAGCGCGTGGTGGAGCTGTTCGGCGTGGCCAGCCTGTTCGCGCTCTGCCTCGATCGGGCGCGGCCGACGCTCGGCGCGGCGATGGGCGCGGCGTTGCGGCTGTTCCCGCTGTTCCTGGTGCTGGCGGCGTTCGTCGCGATCCTGACCTGGGGCGGGCTGATGCTGTTCTTCCTGCCCGGCTTCTACGTCATGGGCCGCAGCTTCGTCGCCGGCGCCGCAATGGTGGCGGAGCGGCAGAGCGATCCGTTCGCCGCGCTTGCCCGCGGATTCGCGCTGACGCACGGCCATGGATGGATGCTGTTCACCGCCGCGATGCTGTTGTCGCTGCCGGGGCAGCTCGTCGCGCTGTTGGCGGGCGCGCTGCGCGGACCGGAGGCGGGGATCGTCGTAATCGCGGCGACCGGCCTCATCGCAGCGCTGGCCGGCGGCGCGGTGACGCTGGCGACCGCGCTGCTGCAGATCGCCGCCTATCGCCGGCTGGCGGGATCGAGCAACGGGACGTGAGGCGCCGCTTCGCGCGGCAGATGGCCTGACAGGCGCGGGTCGGGGAAGGTTTCGATCGCCCGGGCGAACGGCACGAAGCCCGAGGCGCGGTAGAAGCCCAGCGCGGACGGGTGGTCGAGCGTGCAGGTATGCACCCAGACGCGAGTCACGCCGGGCCGCCATGCCCGCATCAGCGCATGCGCCATCAGCCAGCGGCCGTGGCCTTGCCCCGCCAGCTCGGGCACCAGCCCGACGAAGGACAGCTCGCACGTTTCCTTCTCGCGGAAGTCGAGCTCGAGCAGCCCGATCTCGATTCCGCGCGGATCGGCGACCGCGAAGATCTCGATGGCGGGGTCGTGGATGATGCCGGTCAGCCGCGCCTCGTCCATGGTCAGGCGCGAGAACCACAGCCATGGCTCGCCGATGCGGCGGAACAGCGCGCGATACTTGTCGGGCGCGGGCTTTTCCCACTTCACGAGTCGCAGCGGCGATTCGGGCAGTGGGCGGGGACGGGGCCGCTCGAGCATCTCGAGGCTGGTGACGATCGTCGCCACCTCGCCCGGCTTGACCGGGATCAGGCCCATGTCGCCACGGGAGGGAGGCTCATCAGGATCGCATCGATATTGCCGCCGGTCTTGAGTCCGAACAAGGTGCCGCGGTCATAGACGAGGTTGAATTCGGCATAGCGCCCGCGCCATTCGAGCTGCCGGGCCTTGTCCGCGTCGGTGAACGGCATGGCCATCCGCCGCCGCACGATTGCCGGGAAGATGTCGAGGAACGCGCGTCCGACATCCCGGGTGAAGGCGAAATTCGCGTCCCACGCCTCGCCCTCGCTGTCGAGGTGGTCGTAGAAGATCCCGCCGACGCCGCGATGCACCTTGCGGTGGGGGATGTAGAAATAGTCGTCGGCCCATTTGCTGAAGCGCGGATAATGCTCCGGGTCGTGCGCGTCGCATGCCGCGCGCATCGCCGCGTGGAAATCGGCGGTGTCGTCCGCATAGGGAATCGGCGGGTTCAAGTCTGCGCCGCCGCCGAACCACCGCTTCGTCGTGCACAGGAAACGCGTGTTCATGTGCACCGCGGGCACGTGCGGGTTGGCCATGTGCGCGACCAAGCTAATGCCGGTGGCGAAGAAGCTGGGATCGTCCTCGGCGCCGGGGATGGAGGCGGCGAACTCCTCGCTGAAGCGGCCGCCGACGGTCGAGACATTGACCCCGACCTTCTCGAATATCTTGCCGGCCATCTGCCCGCGCACGCCCCCGCCGCCGGGCGTTCCGTCCTCGTCGGTGCGCTCCCAGGGGATGAACTCGAAGCTGGCGCCGCTGCCCGCCTCACGCTCGATCGCCTCGAACTCGTCGCAGATGCGGGTGCGCAAGCCCTCGAACCAGTCGCGGCAGGCCTGTTGCTGGTCGTCGAGCGGCTTCATCGGGGCAATCCTCCGGTCTGGCGCAGCGCTTCGCCGAGGGCGAGCGCGGCCGAGGTGGCGAGGTTGAAGGAACGAACTTCGGGCCGGATCGGGATGCGCAGCTTCGCGTCGCTCATCGCCGCGACCTCGGCGGGGACGCCGCCGCTCTCCTTGCCAAACAGCAATATGTCATCGCTCTGGAAGCCGAATTCATAAGGTGAGCGGTCGCCTTTGGTCGTGAACAGGATCAGTCTCCCCGGGACCTCGGCTCGATAAGCCCCGAATGATGTGAACCTCATCACTTCGACATGGTCGATATAGTCCATCGCGGTGCGCCGAACCCTCTTGTCGTCCCAATCGAAGCCCATTGGCTCGATCAGGTCGACGGGCACGTCCAAGCAGGCGCCGAGCCGCATCACGGCGCCGACGTTTCCGGCAATCTCAGGCTCGAACAGGCAGAGGCGCATGGCCGGCGGATAGTCGCTATGCGGTTCGCCGCACAAGCAGGGCAATTTGCCCATTTGCATC
>NZ_DASWTG010000008.1:0-199065 GCF_036402235.1 Sphingomonas sp.
GTCGGGCACCAGCGGATCCCCCTCGATCCTCAACGCCAGTCCCGAGGCGGCGGCGATGGGCGGGCTCGCGCTGATCCGCACCGGCGACCGCGTGCGCATCGACCTTGGCCGCGGCACCGCCGATGTGCTGATCCCCGAGGCTGAGCTCGCCCAGCGCCGCGCCGCGCTCGAAGCGGCCGGCGGCTACCGCTATCCGCCCTCCCAGACCCCTTGGCAACAGATCCAGCGCAACCTCGTCGGACAGATGGACACCGGCGCCATCCTCGAAGGCTCCGACAAGTTCCAGCGCATCGCACAAACACACGGCCTGCCACGCGACAACCATTGAGGGCGGGCCGGCATTAGACTTGTTCACGCTAAGGCGCGAAGGCGCGAAGATGTTGTTGCGGCACAAAGTGCCTCCTTCATCTCCGGTGCTTGCACCAAGATATGGCCGCTGGCGCGGCAGAGCCATCTTCGCGCCTTCGCGCCTTCGCGTGAACAAAACTTGATTGGCTTCGTCCGGATACTCGGCAGCGCCTAAAGCGTCCGTACCTCCACCGTGTCCGCTTCGGCCTTCACCAGCCGATTGCGCAGGGGCAAGCCGAACGGCGCCGCCTCGATCTCGAACACGTCGCCCGGCTGCGTCGCGATCCCCTCGCTGAACGAAAGCGTCGCGGTGCCGAAGAAATGGACATGGATGTCGCCGGGACGCCGGAACAGCGCATATTTGAAATGGTGATGCTCGAGGTTGGCGATGCTGTGCGACATGTTCGCCTCGCCCGACAGGAACGGCTTCTCCCATAGCACCGCGCCGTGGCGCACGATCCGGCTGGTGCCGCGCACGTCCGCGGGCAGATCGCCGAGCAGCAGCTCCGGCCCAAGCGCAGCCTGGCGCAGCTTCGAGTGCGCGAGCCACAGATAATTATGCCGCTCGGTCACATGGTCGCTGAACTCGTTGGCAAGACAGAAGCCCAGCCGCCACGGCGCGCCATCCGGCCCGATCAGGTAGATGCCGGCCAGCTCCGGCTCCTCGCCGCCATCCTTCGCGAAGGCCGGCATGACGAGGTCGCCCCCCGGCGCGACGAGCTGCGACCCGTCGCCCTTGTAGAACCATTCGGGCTGCTGCCCGACCGTGCCCGGCGCAGGCTTGCCGCCCTCGACTCCCTCCAGGAACATCCGCATCGAATCGGTGAGCTTGTCTCCCGCCGCAGCGGCGCGGTGCATCTTGTCGCGCCCCTCGGCGGAGCCGAGATGGGTAAGGCCGGTGCCGCTCAGCACGATATGCGCGCTATCCGCATGATCGAGCGGCGACAGCAGCCGTCCCTCGGCCAGCGCCGCGGCGAGATCGATCGACCCCTCGACCCCGACACGATCGACCATCGCCGCAAGGCCGATTCCCTGCGCGATCGCTTCGCCCGCAAGTGCTGCGAGACTGGTGACGTCCCGGACGAACCCGGCCCCGTCGTCGGTCGCGGCGACAAGGCGCGTGCCGCCATCCTCCGAACGGTAGCGCAGCAGCTTCAGCATCATCGTATCTCCCAGATTCACGGGCGATTTAGTCTGACATTTAATCCGGAGCAATGCCAAGGCTGATGCGTTGCCCGAAGATTATGCTATGCCCATGGCGAACAGGGACGAACGCCGCGGGAAAGCTGTTGTTGGACATCGAGGATCAGGATGACGGCCAACCGCGCCGCACCGAACGGGGGACAGGCCGCCGCCTGCGTGGCGCGGTCGCGCACTATCTGGGCACCGCGATCGTCAGCGGGGCGATTCAGCCGGGTGAGCGGCTGACCGGGGAGGTCGACAATGCGGCGGCGCTCAACGTATCGCGCAGCGCCTATCGGGAGGCGGTGCAGGTGCTCACTGCCAAGGGACTCGTGGAAAGCCGGACCAAGGCGGGCACGCGTGTGCTGCCGCGCAGCCGCTGGAACCTGCTCGATCCCGATGTGCTCGCCTGGGCCTTCTCCGGCGAGCCCGATATCGGCTATGTCCGCGACCTGTTCGAGCTGCGCGCGATCGTCGAGCCGGCGGCCGCGCGGCTGGCGGCGGAACGGCGCGACAAGGACGATATCCGCGCGCTGCGCGATGCGCTCAGCCGGATGCGCCGCCACACCCTGGCCACCGAGCCGGGCCGCGCCGCCGATCGCGATTTCCACGACACGATCCTGCGCGCCTCGCGCAATGCCGTGCTGACCACCCTCAGCGCCAGCATCGGCGCCGCGGTCAACTGGACCACCCAGTTCAAGCAGCGCACCCGCGCGCTGCCACGCGATCCCGTGCCCGATCACGCACGCGTGGGCGACGCGATCGTCGCGGGCGATGCCGACGCAGCGGAAGCCGCGATGCGCGCGCTGGTCGAGCTCGCGCTGCAGGATACGCGCTCCGCGATGGACTGAGCGCCGGACCAATATCTCAGACAAATTATTGATGCCCGCCGTTGCCACGAGCATGTCTCGCTGATATCCAATAATCCTATTATATGTAGAAACGGGAGGTGGATGCGTGAAACGGCTTGGCACGCTTTCTGCGCTCGCGCTCGTCGCGAGCATGTCCGCGGCATCGGCGCAGACTGCACAATCCTGGCCCATGGAAACGCCGCGCGAAGCGGTCGCTGCGCAGCTCGCCAAGGTGAAGCAGGGCGTCGCCGCCGGCCCGTTCGAGCCCGACTGGGATTCGCTGCGCGGCTATCGCACCCCCGAATGGTTCCGCGACGCCAAGTTCGGCATCTTCATCCATTGGGGCGTCTATTCGGTGCCGGGCTTTGCCAACGAATGGTACTCGCGCAACATGTATGTGCCGGGCAACAAGGCCTATGAGCACCACCGCAAAACCTGGGGGCCGCAGGACAAGTTCGGCTACAAGGATTTCATCCCGCTGTTCAAGGCGGAGAAGTTCGACCCCGCCGCCTGGATCCAGCTCTTCGCCGATGCCGGCGCGCGCTATGTCGTGCCCGTCGCGGAGCATTGCGACGGCTTCGCGATGTACGCCTCGGACTTCACCCGCTGGGACGCCTCCGACATGGGGCCAAAGCGGGACGTCACCGGCGAGATCGCCAAGGCGGCGCGCGCGCAGGGCATGCATTTCGGCCTGTCCTCGCACCGTGCCGAGCATTGGTGGTGGTATCACAAGGGCCGCAGCTTTCCGTCGGACGTCGCCGACCCGAAGAATCGCGGCCTCTACGGCCCCGCCGCCCCGACCGGCCTCCCTGCCGACAATCCCGACGCCTGGCCCGACAGCAGCCAGCTGCAGAACTGGATGCCGCCCAGCCGCGAGTTCCTCGACGACTGGATGGCGCGCACGTCGGAGCTGATCGACAAATACCGGCCCGAGCTGATCTATTTCGACTGGTGGACCTCGGCGCCGCTCTACGAGCCGCTGATGCGCGACACCGCGGCCTATTATTACAACCGCTCCGCCGCTTGGAAGGCGCCCGGGATCATCGCCTACAAGGGCTCGCAATTCGCCGAGGGCTCGGCGATGTTCGACATGGAGCGCGGCAAGAGCGACGCGCTCAAGCTCACCCCGTGGCAGTCCGACACCTCGGTCAGCATCCATAGCTGGGGCTATGCGCAGAACGACAGCTACCGCACGCCCAAGTCGCTGATCGCCGACCTGATCGACATCGTCAGCAAGAACGGAAATCTGCTGCTCAATGTCGGGCCGAAGGCCGACGGCACCATCCCCGAAGAGATCGCCGCGGTGCTCAAGGGCATGGGCGCTTGGCTCAAGGTCAATGGCGAGGCGATCTACGGCACGCGCCCCTTCCATTATTTCGGCGAGGGGCCGACGGCCTCGGGCCAGGTCCGCGTGGGCGGCCAGGTCGAGGAGTCGGCGCAAAAGGGATTCACCCCGGCCGACATCCGCTTCACCACCAAGGGCGACACGCTCTACGTCATGGGGCTCGAGCGCCCGGCTGACGGCACGGTGCTGGTCAAGACGCTCTACGCCGGAACGCCATACCTCGCCGCACCGATCAAGAGCGTCGAGCTGCTCGGCGGCGGCAAGCTCGACTGGAAACAGACACCGCGCGGACTCGAGCTCAAGCTGCCCGCCGATGCCAGCGGCGGCATGCCCTATGCGCTCAAGGTTAGGGTGAAGTGATGCGGCGGGCGCTGCTGCTGGCCACAGCAATCGCCGCCGTCCCCGCCACCGCCGAGGAGATCGCGCTCGTCCCTTATCCGGTGGACCATGAGCTGCGTGTCGATTCGCCCGCCGATGCGCGCTTCCTGCTCGACGGACCAGCCGGCAGGCACGGCTTCATCCAGGCGCGCGACGGCAAGCTCTGGCGCGGCGACGGCAAGCGCTTTCGCTGCTGGGGCGTCAACATGACCGGCTGGGCGGTGGGATCGGACGAGATTCCCGCCCACGGCGCGGCGACCGCCTATGCCAAGGCGCTGGCGCGGCTCGGCGTCAATTGCGTCCGTTTGCACTTCCTCGACATGCCCGATTCCATCGCGCCGGTGCGCAACGAGGGCGCCGCGCGAGGCCCCGCCGCCGGCCCCTTCACTCACCGCCCGCGCGGGCTGATCCGCGACGACCTGCCCGACAGCCAGCATTTCAACCTCGAGCGGCTCGACCGGCTCGATTTCTGGATCGCCGAGCTCAAGAAGAACGGCATCTACGTCAACTTCAACCTCAATGTCGGCCGCCGCTTCAAGAAGGGCGACGGCGTTCCCGACGCCGATCTGATCGCCCCGTTCAAGGGCTTCACCTATTTCGGCCCCGAGCTGATCGCACTGCAGAAGGACTATGCACGCAAGCTGCTCGGCCACACCAATCCCTATACCGGGCTGCGCTATGCCGACGACCCGGCGGTGATGACGGTCGAGGTGGTCAACGAGAATTCGCTGCTTGAATTCTGGATGCGCAACTGGCTGCGCGGCGGGCGCGTGCCGGGCGGCGAGAACGCCCAGCTCGACATGACCCCGCACTACCAGAAGCTGCTGGTCGGCATGTACAATGACTGGTTGGGTAAGCACCGCACGCCCAAGGAAGTCGCCAGCATCCGCGCGATGGCGGGCGTCGCCGAAGGCCAGCCGATCCCGCTGATGCGCCGCGGCGACCATCCCGCCGCCCCGCGCCTGCGCTTCGATTCCGAGTTCGAGTTCGTGACCCAGGTCGAACTGGACTTCCACGCCGACATGCGCCGCTTCCTGCGCGACGAGATCGGCGTGAAGGTGCCGATCGTCCCGACCGCCGATCACACCTATTTCATCGCCAACCAGCCGCTGATGCGCACCGCGCTCGCCGCCGACCTGCTCGACGCGCATGTCTATTGGCAGCACCCGGCGATCTATGGCCGCCGCAACGAGCCGATGGTCAACGCGCCTCAGCTCTCGATCATCCAGAAGCTCGCGCGCAGCGCCGCGGTCGGCAAGCCATTCACGGTGAGCGAGGTCAACCACCCCTTCCCCAGCGACTATGGCGCAGAGATGATCCCGATCCTCGCGTCCTACGCGGCGCTGCAGGATTGGGACGGCATCTTCTTCTACACGTTCGAGACCAAGATCGCGGGCGAGTGGAAGCCGATGATCGGCGACCATTTCGACATCACGCTCGATCCAGTGAAGATGGCGCAGATGCCCGCGGGCGCGATGATCTTCCTGCGCGGCGACGTGTCGGCGGCGAAGCAGACACTCACCCGTTCCTATTCGGCCGGGCAGATCAGCGATGCGGCGCGCATGCCGCGCGCGGCGATGCCCTATTATTCGCCCGGCTTCGACATGACGATCCCGCTGCGTCACGGCTCGCGCATCGCCTGTGTCGACTGCAAGCCGTCGCTCCCCGCGCCCTTGCCCGCCGCCGACTCGATCGTCTCCGACACCGGCGAGCTCATCTGGCAGACCAGGGGCGGCAAGGATGGACTGGTGCGGATCGACAGCCCGCTGAGCCAGGGGCTGGTCGGCTTCGTCGCCGCCAATCGCGACGCGCAGACCCGGCATCTCGGCGCCGAGATCAGGAACCACTTCGCCGCGATCACCTTGTCCTCGCTCGACGGCAAGCCGATCAACGTCTCGGACCGGATGCTGCTCACCGCCACCGGCCGCGTCGAGAACAGCGGCGCCAAGTGGGACGCGCGCCGCGCGATGCTCACCGACTGGGGCACCGCGCCGACGCTGATCGAGCCGATCACCGGCTGGATCCAGCTCAAGGACCTCGAGGGCGCGGTCGGCGTGTTCGCGCAGCCGCTCGACGGATCGGCGCGCCCGATCGGGCCCGAGATCAAGGGCAAGATGATCGAGCCGGGCTGGGAGATCGAGGTCGGCACGCCCGCCGCGGCCTCCTATCTCGTGCGCGTGATCCGCTAGGGAGAAGTTCGATGATCGACCGGCGCAACCTGATCGGCGGTGCCATCGCAGGCGCCGGCCTCGCCGCACTCCCGGCCCAGGCCGCGGGCGATCCGCTCGCGCCCTACCGCACGCCTTACAAGCACCCCAGGCTGATCCTCGGCGGATCGGGCGTGAAGGGCAGCTTCGACGAGAAGGCGGTCGATTGCCCCTTCGTCTTCTCGGCCAACGGCAAGTTCTACCTCACCTATGTCGGCTTCGACGGGACCGGCTACCAGACCGGCATCTGCGAATCGCGCGACCTGGTAAACTGGAAGCGGCTCGGCATGATCATGTCGCGCGATCCCAATGATCCGGTCACGCGCCACAACATCGCCTGCGCCTCGATCCTGCGCGAGAACGAGTTGCGCAGCCCCGCGCGGCTGGTGAAGGTCGACGGACAGTACGTCGCGGCGTGGCACGCCTATCCCAGCCCGGGCTATGAAGAGGGGCCGGCGGTGATCGGCCTCGCCTTCAGCAAGGACTTCATGAAGTGGGAGCGCGGGCCCGTGATCCTGCGCGCCGAGGACGGCGCCGAATGGGAGCGCGGCGGGCTCTACAAGCCCTACCTCATCAAGGTCGGCGACACCTTCCACCTCTATTACAACGCCAAGACCACCGGGAGCCCGTGGAAGGAGCAGACCGGCCTCGCCATCTCCAAGGACCTCAAGACCTGGACGCGCCACCCGGCGAGCCCGCTGCTGGTCAACGGCCCCAAGGGCTCGCCCGACGACCGCTTCGCCAGCGATCCGGTCGTGGTGACGCATCAGGGCAAATGGGCGATGTTCTATTTCGGCCTCTCGACCGACGGCTTCGCGCGCGACCTGATCGCGCTCGGCGACGGCCCGACCAGCTTCGCCAAGTCGAACGAAGTGCTGATCGACGTCGGTCCGTCGGGGTCGATCGACGAGAAATACGCGCACAAACCAGCGGTGATCTGGCACGACGGGGCGCTCTATCACTTCTACTGCGCGGTGAGCGGGAAGTGGCCGAACGACGTGCGCGGGCTGGCGGTGGCGCGGTCGAGGCCGTGGTGAGGTGAGGGTGAGGTGAGCGACTCTGCCACGCCTCAATCCTCCTCTTGCAATGTTGGAATTCGCCTGCTCCACTTCCGCTGCCGGAGCCCGCTGCTGGAGCATGTCCCGGCCGCTCTTTGAACGGGGGTCACCCGCCGCGTGAACCCGTCAACTTCGTCAACGCCGCGCGTCCACGCGATAGTGTAAAGCTAGTGTCGACTTTCGCCTCGATCGCTTCCCCTGGTCCCATCATCGGGTCCAAAATTGCCCGGCCCGTACCGAAGGATTGAGCAGCCCCTTCTACCGCCCGCACCCCTGCCGCAGCACCATCGGCAGCGCGGTCTGCGCCATCGTCGTATAGCCCGCATCGTTGGGGTGCAGGTGATCCCCGATCTGCCACGCCAGCCGCATCACATTGGGCTTGCCCGGCTCCTGCATCGCCGCGTCGAAGTCGATCACCGCATCGTACTGGCGCGCATTGTCGCGGATCCAGCGATTGACCGCCTGGCGCCGCTGCTCGCCCGCCGCATCGGCATAGGCCGCGCCCTCATAGGGCAGCAGCGTCCCGACGATCACCTTGAGCCCCGCCGCCCTGGCCCGCGCCAGCAATTGGCGATGCGCGGCGATGATCTGCGCCGCGGTCGCCTGCTCATGCGCGCGCGCCGGATCGGCGATCTTGCCGATGTCGTTGATCCCCTCGAGCAGCACGACATGCGTCACGCCAGGCACGCTCAGCACGTCGCGCTCGAAGCGCGACAGCGCATTCGGGCCGCGGCCATTGCTCAGCAGCCGGTTGCCGCTGATCCCGGCATTGGCGACCGCCCAGCAGCGCCCGCGCGAATTGGCCGCGAGCAGCCGCTGGAGCTGATCGGGCCAGCTCATCGCCTTGCTCTGCGTCGCCCCCGCGCCCTCGGTGATCGAATCGCCGAACGCGACGAGCACGCGGCTCTCGCGGCTGCCGGTCACCTCGATCCCCGAGACGATGCCCGACGCGCGCGCCCGCTTGGCGTCCGCCAGCACCACCGATCCGGTCTGGTTGCCCGGCGCGACATCGACCATCTGTGCATGCGCCGCGGCCTCGCTCTCGCCGTCATAATGGACCGAGACGGCAAAGCGCTCGCCCGCCACCACCGGGAAGTCGACCGGATCGCTCAGATACGGCGCCCGGCCCGGAATGATCACGTCGGCAGCGCCCGCGAAGCTCAGCGCCCGCAGGCTCCCCTGCACCGGTGCTCCCTGGGCATCGAGCCGCACGATCGACGCGCCGCCCAGCTTCAGCGGCGCATCGCTCAGCTCGTTCGACAGGCGAATGCGCAGCGTGCGCCCGGCGATCCCCGCGCGCACCACCTGCCGCACCGTCTCGTCGCGATACGGCCGGCCGAGCCCGTCGCGGATCTTGGGTTCGTAGCCGATCGGCGGCGAAGTCCATGCCGCGATCCAGCGCTCGGGCGCGGCCGCGCCGGTAAGCAGCAGCGCCGCGGCGGAGGCGAGCAGCACCCTCATTTGAGCTGGAACAGCGCCACGCCGTGCGCCTCCATCTGGCCATTCGCCCAATCGCCACTGACGAAACGCGCGCCCTTCGGCGGCATCAGCAGCCGCGCACCGCTGCCATGGTTGATCACGATCATCACGCGCTTCCCTCCTCCCGCTCGCTCGCTAATCTCCAGATCGGCATGCGCATCAGGCACGAGCGGCGCGATCTTCGCCTCGCCCAGCAGCCGCGCCGCCAGCGTTTGCATCGTCGCCGGATCGAGCCACGCGCCGAAATAGGTGATGCTCCCGCGCCCGGCCTTGCGCGTCACCACCGCAGGCTTGCCGTCCAGCCAGCCGCCGAGATCGGTATAGGTCGCCAGCACCCGCACATCCGCCGCGTCGGGCCGGATCTCCTCGGCCCAGATCGCGACCTTGCCTTCGCCCAGATCGCCCTTGATCCCTACGGCCTCGTCGAGCGCATAATATTGCTCGACCGTCGCGCCGAGCAGCTCCGCGAGCGGCCCCGGCTGGCGCTGCGGCCATAGCGCGTTGGCGTCGTCCTTCATCCCCGAGCGCGGCCCGAGTACGAGATGCCCGCCACCCCGAACATAGGCCGCGAGCCGGTCGGCCTGCGCCTCAGTCACCACGTTGAGGTTAGGCGCGACCACCAAGGGATAGGCCTTCAGCTCGGCATCGGGCGAGACGACATGCACGCCCTGGCTCTGCACGCGCAGCGGGCGATAGACGTCGGTGAACGCCTTGACCGGGTTGAACTCGCGATGATGCGGCTGCAAGTCGATCGCCCAGCGGCTGTCATAGGACCACAGCATCGCGACCTTCGCCGCCGGCCCCGTATCCGCGAGCAAAGGCGCTGCGGCGGTCAGTTCCTTCGCGATCTGAACGATCTCGGCATGGATCGGATTGGGCGTGCCGTCCTGTCCCAGCACCGCGCCGTGATAGGTCTCCTGCCCGTTCCGCGCCGGGCGCCACTGCCAGTAGAGCACGCCGTCCGAGCCGTGACTCACAGACTGCCACGCCAGCTCGCGCACCTGCCCGGGATCGAGCGCGCGGTTGACCGGCACCCAATCGACCCGGCCAGGCTGAGTCTCCATCAGCCAGAAATTGCGCTGCTTGTAGCCGCGGACGAGATCGTGATTGGCGCCGTTCGCTACCCAGTCGGGCCGCCCGTCGGGAATGTAATTGTCCCAGCTCGCGATATCGAGATCGCGGTGCATGACGAAATGGTCGAAGCCCGCATTCCAGAACATCGTGTTGGTGGTGATCCACGCGCGCGGATTGATCAGCGGCCGGATCGCGCGCGCCTGGTTCTGGACGTAATCGGTCCACACCGCGGTGGTGAAATGGCGGAAGTCGAGCAGCAGGCCGGGGTTCTGCTGCCCGGTCTGGCGCAGCGGGACCTGGTCGAAATCATTGTAGAATTGCGACCAATATTGCGTCGCCCAGCGCCGGTTGAGCTCATCGATCGTGCCGTAGCGCTGCTTCAAGAACGCATGCCACGCCGTGACCGATTCCTTGTCCCACGACGGCGGCCCGACCTCGTTGTCGATCTGCCAGCCGACCACCGACGGATGCTTGCCGTAGCGCTTCGCCATCTCCACCGCGATGCGGCGCGAGAGGTCGCGATAGCGCTGGCTGGCGAAGGAGAAATGCCGCCGCCCGCCGTGGCTGGCGCGCTGGCCGTTCTCGTCCACCCGCAGCGTGTCCGGGTATTTCTGCGTGAGCCAGGCCGGCGGCGCCGCGCTCGGCGTGCCGATCACCACCATGAAGCCGCGCTTGACCGCCGCGTCGATCGCGCGGTCCATCCAGGCGAAGTCGAACTTGCCTTCCTCGGGCTCCATCCGCGCCCAGGCGAACTCGCCGATACGCACGGTGTTGAAGCCCGACGCCTTCATCAGGTCGAGATCGACCTCCCAGCGCTCCTCGGGCCATTGCTCGGGATACCAGGCGACGCCGACCGCGATCGCCGGCTTGTCGACAAAGGCGGTCGCGCGGTTCGGGAACACGGTCTGCGCCGAGGCCGCCGGAACCAACGCCAGCGCCGCGGCGGCGGCAAGCAGGATGTTGCGCATCATTTCCCCCCGCGTTGCAGCACCGCCACGCCCTCGACCGGCAGCGTCACGCTCGACTTGGTCCCGCCCGCCAGAATGTCGGTCATCGCTTCGGGCAGCGTCACGGTCTGCGCGGCACGCCCATGGTTGATCAGGATGACGATCCGCCGCCCCTGCCCCTCGCGCGTCATCAGCTCGACATCCGCCGGCACCGCGAAGTCGCGCGCCACCCCCGCCCCCGCCAGCGCCCCGTCGATCAGCGTCTTCATCACCGCATCGTCGACCAGCGCGCCGACATAGGTGATGCGTCCCTTGCCGACCTTGCGGCTGATCGCCGCGGGCTTGCCATCGAGCCAGCCATTGGCCTTGCCGTAGCGCAGCAGCGTCTCGGTATCCGGCGCGCTGGTCGAGAGCTGCTCGGCCCAGATCGTCGCCTTTCCGCCGCCCACCTCGACCGCCTCGTCGAGCGCATAATATTGCTCGACCCGCCCGCCGAGCAGCTCCGCCAGCGGCCCCGGCTGACGCTGCGGCTCGAGCGCGTTGAACGAATCCTTCATCCCCGAGCGCGGCCCCAGGATCAGATGCCCGCCGCCGCGCACATAGTCCGTCAGCCGCTTCGCCGTCGTCTCGCTGATCACGTTCAGGCTCGGCGCGACCACCAGCTTGTACCCGGCGAGCGGCGCCACCTCAGCCTCGACGATGTCCACCGCCCCCAGCGCATCCTTGAGCGGCTGGTAGTAATCGAGCAGCACCTCGATCTGGTCGTAATCCTTGTGGTGCAGCTGGAAGTCGATCGCCCAGCGGCTCGCATAATCCTGCAGCACCGCGACCGGCGACACCGGATGCGTCCCCGCGATCGCCGGCGTCGCCTTGGCCATCTCGCGGCCGATCTGCTGCACTTCGGTGTACACCGGGACCGGCTTGCCGTCGGCGCCGATCAGCGACCCGTGCATCGTCTCCTGCCCGTTGAGCGCGTTGCGCCACTGCCAGTAGAGGACGCCGTCCGAGCCGTGGCCGATCGCCTGCCACGCCATGCGCCGCGTCTCGCCGGGGTAGAGCATGTTGCTCACCCCCGCCCAGTTCACATAGCCGGGCTGGATCTCCATCACCCAGAAATTCTTGCGCTTCCACCCGCGCACCAGGTCATGGGTCGCGCCATTGCGATAGGGCTTGAGGTGCCCGCTGCCGACGTAATTGTCCCAAGAGGTGAAATCGAGATTGCGATTGGCGGCGTAGCGGTCGAAGCGGTTGGCCCAGCCGAGCCCGCCGAAATTCACCGTGATGAACTGCGACGGCGCGGCATGCGCGCGGATCGCGTCGAGCTGGTTGCGGTGGAACGCCACCCATTGCGAGGTGATGAAGCGCTTCATCTCCAGCATCCAGCCGGGATTGGCCTTGTCGTTGCTGAAGGGAACCTGCTCCCAGGCGGTATAGCTCTGCGACCAATATTGCGTGGTCCACGCGTCGTTGAGCTTGTCGAGCGTACCGTAGCGCTGCTTGAGCCAGGCGATCCACGCCGCGCGCGCCTCGGGGTCGTAGCTCTCGTCAGTCGGCTCGTTGCCGATCTGCCAGCCCATCACATTGGGCTCCTTGCCCAGCGCCTGCGCCATACGCGTCACGATCTCGCGGCAAAAGTCGCGATAGCGCTTCGACGAGATCGAGAATTGCCGCCGTCCGCCATGGCCGACCTTCTGGCCGTTGCTCTGGATCTGCGAGACGTCGGGATATTTCTGCGTCATCCAGGCGGGCGGCGTATCGCTCGGCGTGCCGATCACCACCTTGATGTCGTATTTCGCCGCCAGCCGCACCGCGCGGACCAGCCAGTCCATGTCGTATTTGCCTTCCTCCGGCTCCATCCGGCTCCAGGCATATTCGCCGATGCGCACGACGTTTGCGCCATGCGCCTTCATCAGCCTGAGGTCCTCGGCCCAGCGTTCCTCGGGCCATTGCTCGGGATACCAGGCGGAGCCGAGCCACAGCTTCTCGAACTGCTGCTGGCCCGCCGGCGCATCGGTCTGCGCCAGCGCGGGGGATGCCGCCGTTCCTGCGAGCAATGCAGCGGCAAGGGTCGTCAATATACGCTTCACAAGGGCCTCCCGGCTGTTTCGTCGTCGAGCACCAGGGCCCAGTCATTGCCTGGCGCAGGCGTGCCGGGCGGGGTGAACAAGCGCTTGCCGCGGTTGGCGAAGACACCGATCGCCTGCGATTTGCCCGTGCGCGGATCGAACCAGGCCGCGCGCACGCGCTTGCCGCTGATCTTGCCCATCTGAACGGTGAAGGGCTTGCCGGTGTAGCTGTAGGCGATCGCGTAGCTCGCCCCGCGCGTCGCCGCGACGCGCTCATAGCGCTTGCCGTTGCCGATAATCAGCGACTGGTCCGGCACGCGCTCGAGGAACGGCCGCGACAGGATCAGCTCCTTGAGGTGCCGCATCTGCTGCCCGCCCGGCGCGTCGAGCGCCTCATCCCATGACAGCTTGGGCCAATAGGCATTGGCCTTTCCGCCGCGCACGAAGAACTGCATCACGCTGTTCTCGCCATAGGTGTGCCCGAATGCACCCGCGAGCACAGACCACCAGGCATAGCGGCGCACGTCCGCCGCCTGCCAGCGCGGTTCGGGCGCGCGGTCGAGGCCGTGGGGGATATTCTCGTAGCTCGGCTCGCCGTCGATCGTCGGCTTCTGCGGCGAGCGTGACAGATCGTCGGCCGTATAGACCCAGTTGTCCTCGCCGCGTGCGTACAACTGCTGGTCCTGCGCGTAGCTCTGGTGGCCCGACTGATACATGTTGAAGTCGAGCCACTCGGCCTTGTGGAACATCCAGGAGGAGCTGGCGCGCCCGGCGGGGTGATAGGTCATCAGGTGGTGGGGATCGATCGCGCGGATCGTCTTGCCCAGCATATCCCATGCCGCCGGCGACAGCTCGGGATAGCGGTCGCCGCCATTCATCCAGATCAGATTGGGCTTGGCCTTGTAGCGCTCGGCGACGAAGCGACCGATCACCTGCGCGCTGGCGACATCGAGCAGGCGGAAGTCGGCGAAATCGCCCCATACCGGCACCAGCGCGATGTACAGGCCATGCGCCGCCGCACGATCGAACACCCAATCGAGATGATCCCAATAATCGTACTCGCCGGGCCTGGAGAGGTCGCTGCCCGGGGTGACGCGCGGGCGCTTCAGATCGCCATCGACGAGTGCCGCGCCAGCGACCGGATTGGCCATGTCCGGCCGGTGCAGCATCATCACCTGGATGACGTTGTAGCCCTGCGCCGCACGCTTCGCGAGATAGCGCTCGGTCTCCTCGCGGTTCAATTTGCCGAGCATCAGCCAGCCGGTATCACCCAGCCAGAAGAACGGCTTGCCGCCCGCTTCGAGATAGCGGCCATTGGCCGAGACCTTGAGCGGGGGCGTCTTGTCCTGCGCGTTCGCGGGTGCCGCGGTCATCGCCAGCGCGAGACCGGCCGCGGACACGATTTTCCAGCGCATGTTGCTCTCCCTTTCCGGTTGCGACACGGCCCGCTTGTTCGCGCGGGCTCGCATCAGGCGGCGGCGGGCGCCGCCTTCTGGTCGAACCCCTTCGAGCTATCGATCGCCGCGAACAGGCCGGCCGCGATCAGCACCATCAGGGCGATGCCCTGCACGGGCAGGTCGTAGCTGCCGGTGCCCGCGATGATGTAGCCGGTGGCCACGGTGCAGATGAACCCGCCGAGATTGCCGAGCATGTTCATGAAGCCCGTCGCGGTGCCGCCGTACCGCCCGCCGATCGACATGCACATCGCCCAGGCGGACGGCAGCATCAGGTCCATCACGGCGAAGCTCGCAGCGGCCAGCGCCACGACCATGGTCTTGTCGGGGGTCAGGCTCATCGCCAGCAACAGCGCCGCGGTGACGGCGAGGCAGATGCTGGTGATCAGGCGATAGGCGAGCTTGAACCCGATCCGCGCGCCCAGCCGGTCGCTCAGCACCCCGCCGATCAGGTTGCTGACGATGCCGAGCAGGAACGGGATCGCCGCATAAAGGGCCATCTCGGCCGGGGTGAACCCGCGGCCGTTCGTCATCCACTGCGCGAACCAGCCGAAGAAGAACCAGCTGCCGAACGCGTAGAAGAAATAGGCGATGCCGATCAGCCAGAGCTGCGGCAGGCCGAGCAGCTTGCCCCAGGGCGTGCCCGAATGGCCGGCGCCCGCGTCGTCGCCGATCTCGGCCACTTCCTCCGCCGTGATGCCGGGCTGGTCGGCCGGGCGGTCATGATACCAGCGCCACCACAGGATCGCCCAGACGAAGCCGACCAGGCCCAGGATGACGAATACCATCTGCCAGCCGAGATGCGCGTTCATCGGCACCAGCAGCAATGGCGCGAGGGCTCCGCCGAGGCGGCTCGCCGCCCAGATCACGCCCTGCCCGCGCGCGCGCTCGCGCTTGGGGAACCAGCGGTAGAGCACGCCCGACATGTTGGGATAGGCGCCCGCGGCGCCGAGGCCGAACAGGAAGCGCGCCGCGGTGATCTGCCAGAAATTGATGCAGGCCGCGGTGATCGCGGTGAAGAACGACCACCACACGGTGATCCGCGTCAGCTCCTTGCGATAGCCGAAGCGGTCGCCGATCGCGCCCGACGGCACCTCGAACACGGCATAGGCGAAGGTGTAGGCGCCGAGCACCCAGCCCCATTGCGACGGCGTGAGGCCAAGGTCCTTCTGGATCGCAGTCCCGGTGACCGCGATCGCCATGCGGTCGATGAAGGTGATGACCGAGAGCGCGGCGAGCAGGCCGAGAACGACATGCCGCTTCTTCATTGGCCGAGGCCCTTGAGCACTTCGGCCGCGCGCAGCATGCCGAGCTCGGGGCTCGACAGCACCGGCGCCTTGACCGCGCCTTCGGGCAGGCTCGCGACGACGCGCGCCATCGACGCCTGCGCCAGCACGATCGCGTCGACCTCGGCCAGCGCGTTGGTCAGCGCCTCGCCGACGATGCGGTCATGCGTCGCGCCGTCGCCCTTCATCACCGCCTCGAACGCGCCTTCGCACAGATGCGCGACCAGCTCGATGTCCTTACCCTGCTCGGCGGCCACGCGGCGGACGAGGTCGGCGGTCGGGTCGAGCGTGGTGGACAGCGTCGCGACGACGCCGATCCGCCTGGCGCTCGCCACCGCCTGCTCCGCCATGGCGCGATCGACGCGCAGCACGGGCTGCTCATAGAGTTCCGCCGCCATCTCCACGGCGCGGCCGATCGACGAGCAGGTCACCATCGCCACGTCGCACCCGGCGTCGAAGGTCGATCCGACCAGCCGGATCACCTGCCGCATGGTCGATTTCTGCAGATGCCCGGCGGCGATCGTGTTCTTGATCGTGCTCTCGTCGACGAAGTGCAGGATGCGCACATCGGGCATCACCCGCGCCGCGATCTCGTTGAACACCGCCGCGAGCATCGGCGAGTTGTGGACCAGTCCCAGCGTCGGCATCGATGTTCCTCTCCAGTCTCTTGTCCTGATCGCCCTCACCCCTCCCTCTCCCATTGGGAGAGGGAGGGAGGCGCGCAGCGCCGGAAGGGTGAGGGCAGCTCACTATCCACGCACGAATTCGTAGCTGCCCGCACCGATCTCGAAGCGAGTCAGTCCCTCGGCTTCGCTTGCCGCGCCCGGCACCCCGCGCCAGCCGTTGCCAGGCAATTCAACCTCGGCAACGGCATTCGCCGGCACGGTCAGCGCAAACCGCTTCAAACCTTCGGAATCGCCCCCCGTCTCGGTCGCGATCAGCCCCACCGGCGAGTCGAACCGAGCCGAAACCCGACCCACCTCGGGCAGCCACACCGGCCGCACCGCGATCCGGCGGAAGCCCGGTGCCGCAGGCGCGATTCCCCCCAGCCGCCGGTAGAAGAAGCCGACCACCGCGCCGAAGGCATAATGGTTGTAGCTGTTCATGCTGAGGTCGCCGGTGTCGCCGTTCCAGCGCTCCCACACCGTCGTCCCGCCCTGCTGCGGCATATAGCCCCAGCTCGGATAGCCGGTCTGGAGCAGCAGGCCGCTGACTTCCTCCCACAGGCCCGCATCGGCGAGCACGTCGAGCAGATAGGGCGTGCCGAGGAAGCCGGTCGACAGCTTCATGCCGCGCCCGCGAATCTCCTCCGCCAGCACCCGCGCCGCCGCCGCGCGCCGGTCCTGCGGCACCAGCCCGAAGGCAAGCGAGAGCACCTGACTGGTCTGGCTGCCGTTGCCGCACACCCCGTCCGCGCCCACGAACTCGGCGGCATAGGCCTCGCCGATCGCCGCGTGCAGCGCGCGGTACCGCATCGCGTCGGCATCACGTCCGGTCGCCGCCGCCATCTCGGCCATCAGCTCGGCCGACCAGGCCCAATAGGCGGTGGCACACAGGATGCGCGGCGTGGTCTCGTCGTCGGGCAGAATCGCATCCACCGACAGCCAGTCGCCAAGGTCTAGGCCGCGGTCGTTGCGCCACACATGATCGGGGTTGGTGCGCGCGACATACGCCATCCAGGCCTCCATCGCCTCCCAATTCTCGTCGATCACCGCGGTGTCGCCGTAACGCTGCCACAGCTGCCACGGCAGGATGATCCCCGCCTCGCTCCACCCGGCCGTCACGACATCGGGGAAGGACAAGGGCTGCGGCACCACGATCGGGTACGCCCCGTCGGGCCGCTGCGCCGCGCGCGCCTCGAGCAGGAAGCGGCGGATGAAGGGATCGACCTCCATGTTGAACGCCGCGGCGTCGAGGAACACCTGGATGTCGCCCATCCACCCCATCCGCTCGTCGCGCTGCGGGCAATCGGTCGGCACGGCGAAGAAGTTCGACCGCTGGCTCCACAGCGCGTTGTTCCAGATCTGCTGGAGCAGCGGCGCGTCGTGGAAGGTCATCTGCCCCACCTCCCGGCAGGCGCTGTGGACGACCACACCCTCGACATCATCCGCGGTCGGCGTGCCGGGATAACCTTCGACCTCGACATAGCGGAAGCCGTGATAGGTGAAGTGGGGCTCGAAGGCTTCGGTCGCACCGGTCCCGGCGAGGATGAAGCTGTCGGTCGCCTTGGCAAGGCGCAGATTGGAGAGGTCCGCAGTGCCGTCGGGGTTGAGCAGCTCGGCGAACTTGGCGGTGATCGTCCTGCCAGCCGGCCCGGCCGCCCGAATGCGCACCCATCCGGGAAAATTCTGGCCGAAGTCGAATACGAACCGGCCCGGCACCGGCTCACTCACCGACACCGCGCGTCGCGTGCCGGTGCGTTCGAGCAGCGGCGAGGTCTGGGCGACGATCGCCGCGTTCGGCGCAGCGCCCACCTTCACATCCGCCCAGCCCGACGCATCGAACCCCGGCAGCGCCCAGCCCGGCACCATCCGCCGCGCATCGAACGTCTCGCCGTCATAGATCTCCGACTTTAGGATCGGCGATGTCGCGATCTTCCAGCCCGGCCCGGTCGTCACCCAGTCGTGCGACCCGTCGGCATAGTCGATCCGCAGCATAGCGCGGAACCGGCGCGGCGCGGGGCCGAAGCCGTAACGCTCGATCCGCCAGCCGAACGGCGAGGCATAGAAGCCGTCCCCGACCACCGCACCAAGCGCATTTCCGCCCTGTGCGATCAGGCCGGTGACATCGTAGGTCTGGTAGAGGATGTGGCTCTTGGCGACGGTGATCTCGGGCGCGAGGATCGCCTCGCTTACCTTCTGCCCGTTGATGCGCGCATCATAGGCGCCGAGCGCGGTCGCGTAGAGCCGCGCCGCAACCACCGGCTTAGAAACCTCGAATGCGGTGCGCAGCAACATCGCCGGCTCGCTTGGCCACGGATCGCCCTGCGCCCAGCTCGTGCTCGGCACCACCGCCGCCCAGCCGCTCGCGTCGTAACCGGTGTCAGTCCAGCCTTCGGGCGCGACGGGCATCACCCGGAACGCGCTTCCTACGATCCGCTCAACGCTACCATCCGCGCGGTAGAGGCGGATCAGCGCCGCGAACGCGCCGCCGTCGACCGGGAAGAAGCCCTGCGTGTCCGCCTCGACCAGCGCGCAGACGCTGTTGCGGCCGGGCTTCACCTCGCCTTCGTACGGCGCCAGCGTGCCCCAGAAGGGGAGATAGGTGTCCCAGTCGAAATGCCGGTCGAGCGGCGACTTGACGCCATTGACCCACACGCCGCGCAGATGATCCTTGCCCGCGATCAGCACGTCCGCCGAGACGAGGTCTTCCGGCGCGTCGAAATCGATCCGGAAGGCGTGCGGGCGCGCGTCGAGCGCAACCTCGCCCCACACCCAGCTTACCCCGGCGGCGCGATCCGCAGCGGCATTGTCGTCCTCGGCCTCGATCCAGTCGCCGCGCCAGTCCTCGGCCGCCAGCAGCCCCGCTTCGAACCAGGCAGGATCAGAGGTGATGGCGCCATTGACCTCGACCGTCCACCACACGCGCTGCATCGATGCCAGCGCCGGGCCGCCATAGACGACATCGAGCGTCGCATCGCTCGCGACCTCGCCGCTGTCCCACAGCAGCTCGCCCGCGCCTAATGCCGCCTCGCTCGCTGCGGCGCGGATGCGGTAGCCGGTCTGCACCGCGGCGTCCTCGATCCGCCACGACAGGCGCGGATGCCGCACCTGAGTCCCCAGCAGGTCGACGGTATATTCGGCGCGAAGGTCGGTGACGCGCATGCCTAGAGCTCGATCCCCAGCCGGTAGATGCGATTGGCGTTGCCGCCGAACAAAGCCGCGCGCTCGTCCGCGGAAAAGTCCGCGGTGATCGCATCATAGGCATCGAAATGCTTGTCGAAGCTGCCGAAGAGCTTGTCGGTCGGGAAATTGCTCGCGAACATCGCGCGCTCGGTCCCGAACATCTCGATCGTCTCGAGCACATAGGGCCGCGCCTGCTCGGCATCCCAGGGCCGCCAGGTGAAACCCATGCCCGAGATCTTCACCGCGACATTGGGCAGCGCCGCAAACGCCGCCATGCCGCGCCGCCACTCGCCCCAGCCGTTCACGTCGCCCGGGATCGCCATGCCCGTATGATTGATGATGATCTGCGTGTCCGGATGCTTCGCGATCAACTCAGCTAAATGCGCGAACTGGCCCGGATAGGCCTGGAGGTCGAAGCTCAGATCGAACTTCCCGAGCAGCCCGAACCCGCGTGCCCAGGCATCGCTCGTAGTGACGTCCGCCGGCGAGTAGCTGCGCGCCGGATCGGGATGCCAGTTGATGATGTGGCGGATGCCGCGAACATTGGCATACTCGACATGCGCGGCGAGGAGGTCCTCGACCCGCGGATCGTCGAGTGCGGCGAAGGCGACGATTCCGCTAGGCAGGCCGAGCCCATATGGCCCGGGGGCGTCGGCCATCGCCTGCAACCACTGCGTCTCCTTGAGCGCATCCGCCGGGTCCGCTCCCGCGTCGATATGCACGATACCGCGCACGTCCCACTTCGCCGCATCGGCGAGATAGGCATCGAGCGGATAGTCCGTCGCGATCGGCTCGACGCTGCCATTGGGGCCGTCGTCGCTGAACGGCCCCGTCAGCCACGGGTAGCGGATGTGCTGCAGGTCCCATAGGTGGACGTGCGGATCGACGAGAGGCGGGCGCTGGCTCATCTCAGAAGGTCGTCCGCCCGCCCGAGGTGTCGAAGGTCGCGGCGGTGGTGAAGCTGCACTCCTCGCTCGCCATGAAGCAGACCATCGCGGCGCTCTCGTCCACTTCGCCCAGGCGCCCCATCGGGATCTTCGAGCGCATGTAATCGACCTGGCTCTGCGGCAGCTGCGCCAGGATCGGGCTCTCGAAGGTCGCTGGGGTCAGTGCGTTCGCGATCACGCCCTTGCCCGCCAGCTCCTTGCCCAGCGACTTGGTGAGGCCGATCACCGCCGCCTTCGACGCCGAATAGGCGCTGGCGTTGGGGTTGCCTTCCTTGCCCGCGACCGACGCGATGTTGACGATCCGGCCATAGCCGTTTTCGAGCATCAGCGGCGCGATCGCGCGATTGCAGTAGAACAGCCCGTTGACGTTGATGTCGAACACCTTGAGCCAGCTGTCGACCGGATATTCATGCACCGGCGCGGTCGCCCCGGTGATGCCTGCCGAGCAGACGAGGATGTCGACCTTGCCGCCCAGCGCCGCGGCGCTTGCCTTGGCCGCGGCCTCGACTGCCGCCGCATCCGACACGTCGAGCGCTTCGACATGCGTCGCGCCGGTCTCGTTCTTCGCGGCGGTGAGATTGTCCGCGCTCAGGTCCCACAGCGCGACCGTGCCACCCTCGGCGACGATACGCTTAGCGACCGCCTTGCCCAGCCCCGACGCGCCGCCGGTGATGACCGCCGTCCGCCCGGCGAAACGGCCCGCCCAAGCAGCCAAGGCGCCGCTCATTTCGCTTCCCATGCGACGAAGTCCTGGCGCTGCTCGCCCAGCTTCTCGATGCCCAGCTCGACCACGTCGCCGGCCTTGAGATACCAGGGCTCGGGCTTCTGGCCGAGGCCCACGCCCGGCGGGGTGCCGGTGGTGATGACATCGCCCGGCAGCAGTGTCATGATCTGCGAGAGGTAGGAGACGATCTGCGCAACGGTGAAGATCATCGTCTTCGTGTTGCCGTCCTGCACCTTCTTGCCGTTTACCGACAGCCACATCGATAGGTTCTGCGGATCGCCCACCTCGTCGGCGGTGACCAGCCACGGGCCGATCGGGCCAAAGGTCGGGAAGCCCTTGCCCTTGTCCCAAGTCATGCCCCGCTCGGTCTGCCAGTGGCGCTCGGACACGTCGTTGACCACGCAATAGCCCGCGACATGGTTCAGCGCGTCGGCCTCCGAAACGTAATTGGCGGCAGTACCGATCACGATGCCCAGCTCGACTTCCCAGTCGGTCTTCTTGGAATCCTTCGGGATCGTCACCGGGTCGTTCGGCCCCTGGATACAGCTCACCCATTTGTTGAACACCACCGGCTCCTCGGGGATCGGCAGGTTCGATTCATGCGCATGATCGACATAGTTGAGGCCGATCGCGACGAACTGGCGCGTGCCGGTGACGCAGGGGCCGTAGCGCACGCCGTCCTCGACCAGCGGCAGGCTGGCGGGATCAAGTCCGGCGAGCTTCGCCAGCCCGTCCTTGCCGATCGCGTCCGGGCCGATGTCGGCGACATGGGCGGAGAGGTCGCGGATGCGGCCATCGGCATCGATCAGGCCGGGCTTCTCGGCGCCCGGGGCGCCATAACGGCAGAGCTTCATGGGTCTTCCTTCAGTCTTGAATGTCAGTCGTTCGGATAGGGGCGGTGCAGCGCAATGTCGCGGTTGAGCTCGACGCCGAAGCCGGGCTTGTCGAGCTCGCTCGCTCGGATGCGGCCGTTGACCGGCACCGGCTCGCCCAGCAATTGCGGCGCGAACATCGGCACCACCTCGGTCGGCCCCGGATGCATCATCAGGAACTCGGCGAAGGGCGAGTTATGGCGCGTCACCACGAAGTGATAGCTGTAGACCGACGATCCGTGCGGAACCATCAGCACGCCCTTCTTGTCGGCGTCGTCGGCGATCTTGATCAGCTCGGTCACGCCGCCGCACCAGCCGACATCGGGCTGGATGATGTCGCAGCAATCCATCTCGAGCAGCATCCTGAAGCCCCAGCGGGTCGATTCATGCTCGCCGGTGGTGACGAGCAGGCCCTCGGGCGCGTTCTTCTTGAGCTGCGCATAGCCCCAGTAATCGTCGGGCGAGAGCGCTTCCTCGATCCATTTGAGGCCACATTCGTTCCATGCGCGGTGCGCAAGGCGGGTGGCGTAATCGATGTCGAGCGCCATCCAGCAATCGTACATCAGCCAGAAATCGTCGCCGCACTTCGCGCGCATGTCGGCGAGCAACGCGATGTTCTTTTCCATCCCCTCCTCACCCTCGGCCGGGCCGTGGTGAAGCGGGAGCTTGCCGCCGATGAAGCCCATTTCCTTGGCGAGGTCAGGCCGCGCGCCGGTGGCGTAGAATTGCATCTCGTCGCGCACCGCGCCGCCGAGCAGGTGATAGACCGGTTCCTGGCGCAGCTTGCCGAGCAGATCCCAGACCGCGAGATCGACGCCCGAAATGGCGTTCACGACCAGCCCCTTGCGCCCGTAATATTGGCTGGCGAAGTACATCTGGTCCCAGATCGTCTCATAGTCCGACGGGTCACGCCCGATCAGGAAGCGCGACAGATGCTTCTCGACGATGAAGCAGGCAGGCTCGCCGCCCGTCGTCACCGCAAAGCCGATCGTGCCGTCCTCGGCCTCCAGCTCGACGACCAGCGTGCCGAGCACGTTGATGCCGAAGCTCTGGCGGCTCTGGCGATACTCCGGATATTTCGACATCGGCGTCGCGATGTGATCGTCGATCCAGTGCCCCGCGCCCTGGTCGTGATAATCGGCGCCACCGCCGCGCACCGTATAGGCGCGGACATATTTGATCTTCGGAAGACCCACGGATTCCCCTTCGCTCATCGTGCGGCACCGTCCAGCACCAGCACCCAGTCATTGCCCGCCGCGGTCTCTCCCGGCGGATCGAAAATTTGCGCGCCGCGGTTGGCGAAACTGCCCGCGGGTGTGAACTTGCCGTCGCGCGGCGAATACCATTGCGCCTTGACCCGGGCGCCGGCGATCGCGCCCAGCTTCATCGTGAAGGAGCGGCCGGTATAGGTGTAGGCGAAGGCATAGGCCTTGCCCCGGCTCGCCAGCACGCGATCGTAGCGTACGCTATTGTCGGCGATCATCGCCTGATCTGGCACGCGCTCCAGCATCGGCCGCGATTCGATCAGCGTGCGCAGGTGGCGCATCTGGTTTGCGCCGGGAGCCTCCAGCGACGCATCCCAGCGCTGATTGGGCTCGAAATTGGCGTCCTTCGAGCCGGCCACGAACATCTGCATGACGTGGTTCTCGCCATAGGTGTGGCCGAACGCGCCGGCCATCACGCCCCACCAGGCATAGCGGCGCACGTCCGCCGCCTGCCAGCGCGGCTGGTTCGGCTCGTGCAGGCCGTGCGGGATATTCTCGTAGCTCGGCTCGCCGTCGATCGTCGGCTTGGGCGGGGTGCGCGCGAGGTCCTGCTCGACATAGCGCCAATTGTCCTCGCCGATCGCATTCGGCCCTTCCTGCGCGTAGCTGCGGTGGCCGGACTGGAACATGTTGAAGTCGAGCCACAGCGCCTGATGCCATTGCCACGACGACGCCGTGCGACCGATCGGGTGGAAGGTCATCAGCTGCTGCGGCGCGATCTTCTTGATCGTGGTGCCGAGCGCGTCCCACACCGCGGTGCGCATCTCCGACCGCGTATCGCCGCCATTGAGCCAGATCACATTGGGCGCCTTGCCGTAGCGCTCGGCCATGAAGCGGCCATAGCTCTCGACATTCTTCTCGTTGAGCTGGCGCTCCATCGCGAGATCGCCCCAGGCGGGCACCAACGCGACATAGATGCCGTGCGCAGCGGCGCGCTCGACCACCCAGTCTAGATGATCCCAATAGTCGTATTCGCCGGCCTTTGCCGGATCCTTGCCCGGCGTGGTGCGCGGCCGCCCCGGATCGCCGTCGACCAGCGCGGGCGCGTCGTAGCGATTGGTCATCTTGTTGGTGTGGAGGACCATCACCTGGACGACGTTGAAGCCCTGCCGCTGGCGGGTGGCGAGATAATGCTCGGTCTCTTCGCGGGTGAGGCGGCTGAGCAGCAGCCAGGCGGTATCGCCGAGCCAGAAGAACGGCTTGCCGCCAGCCTCGAGATAGCGGTGGTTGGCCGAGACGGTGAGCGGCGGCGTCTGCGCCGCAGCGGGGATCGCAGCCGAAGCGGCGAGCGCTGCCAGCAGATATCGCATTCCACTCGTCATTGCCGGCATCCCCGCACTCTCCCGCTCCGCCGCGAAATGGCGAACTTCGTCTACACGAGGACTCGCCGCCTCGATCGGTACATTTTAAATATAATAGTATTATTTGGTCAAGCGTTTCGATGCGCGAAAGCGGCGGGTGCGGGGCCGCCGGTCGCCCAGTCGAGCAGCTCGATCGTGTGGGCGATCGGCGTCTCGCCGAACCGTGCGATCTGCATGACGCAGCCGACATTGCCGGTCGCGATCACGTCCGCCTGAAGCCGTTCCAGATTGGACGCTTTTCGCGCGCCGAGCTGGCCGGCGATCTCGGGCTGGAGGATGTTGTAGGTGCCCGCCGATCCGCAGCACAGATGCGCTTCGACCGGCGTGCGCACCACATAGCCTGCCGCGGCGAGCAGCTTTTTGGGCGCATCGGTCACCTTCTGCCCGTGCTGGAGCGAGCAGGCGGCGTGATAGGCAACGGTCAGCCCACGCCCGTTGCCGCGCGGCAGCTCCGACTCGGCCAGCAGCTCCGAGATATCCTTCGCCAGCGCCGAGACCCGCGCCGCCCTCTCCGCATAGGCGGGGTCACCCCGCAGCATGAAGCCATAGTCCTTGATCGTCGTGCCGCAGCCGGACGCGGTCACCACGATCGCCGCCAGCCCATCGCCCTCGATCTCGCGCATCCATGCGTCGACGTTGCGACGCGCCGCATCGAGGCTATCGGCTTCGCGTCCCAGGTGATGGACCAGCGCACCGCAGCAACCCTCGCCCGCCGCGAACACCACGTCGAACCCGGCGCGATTGAGCAGGCGGATCGCCGCCGCACGATACTCTGGCTTGAGCACCGGTTCGGCGCAGCCCCGAAGCAGCGCGACGCGGCCCTTAGCGCCTGGGACGGTCGCGTTGGCCGCCGGGACCGGCGCGGGCACGCGCGCAGGCGCCATCGCCAGCATCGCCGCAAGCGGCTTCACCCCGGCGATCAGCGGCGCGAACGGGCGCCCGAGCTTCGCCAGCGTCAGTGCGGCGCGGAACCGCGCGGGATAGGGCAGCACCCAGGCCAGCACCTGCCGCACCGCGCGCTCGTGCCAGGGGCGCCGGTAATTCTCGTGGATATAGGCCCGCGCGTGATCGACCAGGTGCATGTAGTTCACCCCCGAGGGGCAGGTCGTCATGCACGACAGGCAGGAGAGGCAGCGGTCGACATGCTTGACCGTCTCCGGCCCCGGCTTGCGCTGGTTCTCCAGCATGTCCTTGATCAGGTAGATGCGGCCGCGCGGGCTATCGAGCTCGTCGCCGAGCAGCGCATAGGTCGGGCAGGTCGCGGTGCAGAAGCCGCAATGCACGCATTTGCGGATCACGCCCTCGGACGATGCCGTCGCCGGATCGGCGAGCTGTTCGGGAGTAAAGCGCGTTTGCATCAGAAGCGCCCCGTCTCGAACACGCCATCGGGGTCGAAGGCGCGGCGCACGCGCGCCTCGATCCCGGCGAGCGCGGAGGGTTGCGGGTGGAGCGCCGGAACCGCGCCGCGCATGGCCTCACTCGCCCGGACCAGCATGGCATGCCCGCCCGCCGATCCCGCCGCGGCGCGGATCGCGGCGGGATCGGCGGTGCTCGCCAGCCAGATCAGGCCGCCCGCCCAGTCGAACAGCCACTCGGCATCGGGCAGTGCGCCGATCACATCCGGCGCCTTTCCGGGCGCCACGATCAGCCGCCACAACGGCCATTCGCGAGGCAGCGGCGTGGCATCGCGCACCGCGAGCCAGAGCGCATCGCCCTCCTCGATCGGCTCGAATTCGGGCAGCATCGCCGCGCGCGCGGCGACCGATTCCGCGAACCCGTCGAGCCGCAGCGCGGTCACTGCCTCGCCCCGCCAATCGGGCAGATGCGCCGCAGCGGTGACCTCCGCCGCAGCCCCCATCGCGCGCGCCATCGCCGCGACCGCACCCGTCGCGTCCAGCCCGCGCATCGCCAGCGTCAGGCGGGTACGCGGGGCGGGCAGCACCTTGAGCGTCAGCTCGGTCAGTGCCGCGAGCCGCCCCCAGCTTCCCGCCATCAGCTTGGGCAGGTCGTAGCCGGTGACGTTCTTGACCACCTTCGCCCCCGCGACGAAGCGCTCGCCCCTACCCGACACCGCAGTGAAGCCGAGCAAGTGATCGCGCGCGCCGCCGCACGACAGACGCGCCGGGCCGGCGACGCCAGCCGCGATGACGCCGCCGATCGTCGCGCCATCGCCGTTGCCGAGCATCGCGCCATGGTCGAACGGGTCGAAGGCCAGCATCTGTCCCTCGCCCGCGACCAGTGCCCCTATCTCCGCCAGGGGCGTTCCGGCGCGCACGGTCAACACCAGTTCGGGCGGGTCGTAGTCGATCACGCCGGAGAATCCGCGCATGTCCACCACCCGCGCATCGCAGGGCGCCCCGATCCCGTCCTTGGTGCCGCCGCCGCGCAGGCGGAGCTTTCCGCCAGCGTCGCGAGCCTCCGCCACGGTCGCGCAGAGTGCGTCGACGGAATCGGGGAAAATCATCCCACCCGCCGTTCGTGCTGAGCTTGTCGAAGCACCGTTCCTCTTTCTGCCCGAACTGCACAGCCCTTCGACAGGCTCAGGGCCAACGGGTGAAGGTGATCCGTCATCGGTCAGAACCGCGGCAGATCGGGAAACGGCGCCTGCCCGCGATGGACGTGCATCCGGCCCAGCTCGGCGCAGCGGTGGAGTTCGGGGAACATCTTGCCGGGGTTGAGCAGCAGTTCGGGATCGAAGGCGCATTTCACTCGCTGCTGCTGAGCAAGATCGGCTTTCGAGAACATCGTGTGCATGAGGTCGCGCTTCTCCACCCCCACGCCATGCTCGCCAGTCAGCACGCCGCCGACCTCGACGCACAGTTTGAGGATATCCGCGCCGAACGCCTCGGCCTGTTCGAGCTGGCCCGGCTGGTTGGCGTCGTAGAGGATCAGCGGGTGGAGGTTGCCGTCGCCGGCATGGAAGACGTTGATCACGCCGAGGCCGTATTGCTCGGACAGCGCCTTCATCCGGGTCAGAACCTCTGGCAGGCGGCGGCGCGGGATGGTGCCGTCCATGCAGTAATAATCGGGCGAGATGCGCCCCGCGGCCGGAAACGCCGCCTTGCGCCCGGCCCAGAAGGCTACGCGCTCTGCCTCGTCCGCCGAGGCGCGCACCGAGACCGCGCCATTCGCCCGCGCGATCGCCTCGACCTCGCCGGTCAAATGCCCGCACTCCGCGCCCGGCCCGTCGAGCTCGACGATCAGCAAGGCCTCGACATCGAGCGGATAGCCGACCTGCACAAACGCCTCCGCCGCATGGATGGCTGGTCTGTCCATCATCTCCATCCCCGCCGGGATGATGCCCGCGGCGATGACCTGCGCGACGCAGACCCCGGCCCTTTCGACATCGGGGAAGCCGATCAGCAGCGCCTTGGCCGTCTCCGGCCGCGGCAGGATGCGCACGGTGACTTCGGTGACTACGCCCAGCAGGCCCTCGGACCCGACGATCAGCCCGAGCAGGTCGAGCCCCGCCGGCTCGAGTCCGCGCCCGCCGAGGCGGACCACCTCGCCCTCGATCGTCACCAACTCGACGCCGAGCACGTTGTGGGTCGTCAGCCCGTATTTGAGGCAATGCACCCCGCCCGAATTCTCGGCGACATTGCCGCCGATCGTGCAGGCGATCTGGCTCGACGGGTCGGGAGCGTAGTAGAAGCCCGCCTCCTCCACCGCGCGCGTAATGGTGAGGTTGGTGACGCCGGGCTGCACCACCGCGACGCGGTCGGCGTAATCGATGTCGAGCACGCGGTTGAACTTGGCCATGCCGAGCAGGACGCCATCCGCCAGCGGCAGCGCTCCCCCCGACAGCGAGGTTCCCGCGCCGCGCGGCACGACCTTCACCCGGTTTTGATGGCACCAGCGCAGCACGGCGGCGACCTGCTCGACGGTCTCGGGCAGCACGACCAGCAGCGGGATCTGGGCATAGGCGGTGAGCGCATCGGACTCATAGGGGCGCAGCGCCTCGAGCTCGTCGATCACGCCCTCGCCGGGGACGATCTTACGCATCGCCGCCACGATCTCCGCCCGCCGCGCCAGCGTGACGGCATCGGGCGGAGGCATGACGAGCGACACGCCGTCGCGATCCTATTGGAGGTTCACGAACGCGCCGCCATCGACCAGCAGCGCCGCCCCGGTGACATAGGCGGCCATGTCGGAGGCGAGGAAGACGATCGGCCCGGCGAGATCCCCGGACTCGCCCAGCCGTCCGAGCGGGATGCGCGCGGTCATGCGGTCGCGTTTTTCCTGATCGGCGAGATCGTCCTTGTTGATCTCGGTCAGGATCGTGCCGGGCAGCACCGAATTGCAGCGGATGCCGTGCTTGCCGAGCGCGATCGCCGCCGACTGCATCAGCGAATGCACGCCCGCCTTGGTCGGGGTGTAGTGCGTCTGGAACTCGCCGCCGACCAAGGCCGAGATCGACGAGACCGCGACGATCGCGCCCCCCTCGCCCTGCTTGACCATCTGGTTGGCCGCGGCCTGCACCATGTAGTAGGCGCCGTGCAGGTTGACGCGGAAGGTGCGATCGACCGTCTCGACCGGCATGTCGAGGAACGCATGGAACGGGCAGATGCCCGCGTTGGAGACCATCACGTCGACGCGGCCGAATGCCTCGACCGCCTTGCTGACGAAATCGGTCGCGGTCTCGGGCAAGGCGACGTCGCCCTTCACCGCCAGGCCCTTCCGCCCCAGCGCTTCGATCTCCGCGACGCAGGAGGCGGCCTTGTCGTCGCTCGACGCATAGTTGATCGCGACGTTCGCGCCGTGCTGCGCGGCGCCGATCGCCGCGGCGCGGCCAATGCCGGTCGATCCGCCGGTGACCAGCACGGTCTTGCCTTCAAGAAGCTTCATTTCACATCCTCAGCGAGGATCGAGCGATCGATCGCTTCGATCCGGTTGACCCCGGTCAGCGTCATCGCGACCTTCATTTCCTTCGCGATCAGGTCGAGCAGCTTGGTCACCCCCGCCTCGCCCTGCGCCGCGAGCGCATAGACCCAGGCGCGGCCCAGCAGCACGCCCTGTGCGCCCAGCGCGAGCATCCGCACCAGGTCGAGCCCGTTGCGCACCCCGCCATCGGCGAGCACGGTCAGCTTGTCGCCCACGGCATCGGCGATCGCCGGCAGCGCCCGCGCGCTGGAGAGCACGCCGTCGAGCTGGCGTCCGCCATGGTTGGAGACGACGATGCCGTCGGCGCCGATCGCCGCCGCCTCGCGCGCATCCTCAGGGTCGAGAATGCCCTTGATGATCAGCGGCCCGCCCCATTCCGCGCGGATCCAGTCGAGATCCTTCCACTGGATGGACGGATCGAAATTGGCGCCGAGCCAGCCCATATAGTCGTTGAGTCCGCTATCCTTGCCGAGCACCGGGAGCAGATTGCCCAGCATGTGCGGCCGCCCCCGCAGGCCGACGTCCCACGACCAGCCCGGCTTGCCCATTGCCTGGAGCACGCGGCGCAGCGGACCATAGGGTCCGGACATGCCCGAATGTGCATCGCGGTAGCGCGCGCCCGGCACCGGCATATCGACCGTGAAGACCAGCGCGCCGGCGCCCGCCGCCCTGGCGCGCGCGATCAGGTCGCGCATGAAGCCGCGGTCGCGAATTACGTAAAGCTGGAACCAGAAGGGGTCGGCCGCCTGCGCCACTTCCTCGATCGAACAGATCGACACGGTCGAGAGGCAGGTGGGAATGCCGGCGGTCTTCGCCGCGCGCGCCGCCTGCAGCTCGCCACGGCGGGCGTACATCCCGCTGATGCCGACCGGCCCCAACGCGACGGGCAGCGCGATCTCGCGTCCGAACAGCGTCGTCTTGAGATCGATGCTGGCGACGTCCTTGAGCACGCGCTGGCGCAGTGCGATGCCCGCAAGGTCGCTCACGTTGCGGCGCAGCGTTTCCTCGGCATTGGCACCGCCATCGGCATAGTCGAACAGGAAGCGCGGGATCCGACGCCGCGCCGCCTCGCGGAAATCGTTGGCGGAGGAGATGATCACGCGCGGTCCTTTCCGGCGGCAAGCTCGTTCAGATATTCCTCCAGATTGCTGTAGCCGTCGCGGTCGCAGTCCGCAGCCCCGTCGGCACGGGCCGGATCGAGTCCGCGTGCGCGCTCCCACGCGTCGGGCATGCCGTCCTGGTCGGTGTCGACGGGCGCCGTGCCCGAACGCAGCGCCGGCCAGCCGCCATCCTGCGCCTCGTTGTCGATGATCCGCCCGGAACGGTTGCGCACGCCCGCAACCACCTTGAGGTCGATCGCGTCGCGGACCAGCGAGGCGCCTGCGCCCGCCAGCACGCGCTCGAACGCGCGCGGCGCCGGATCGGCGGCCACCGCGCCCACATCGAGCGGCGCGTCGAGCCAATAGCCCGCCGGGATATTGCCCGTGACCAGCGCTTTCTGGTCCGCCGGAATGGTCCCGTTCATGCTGTTGCCCGACCAGTAGGCGCGCGCGAGCTGATTCTGCTCCTCGAACGCGAAATTACCCTTGCTGTCGGGTCCGGCGACATAGGCATTGTCGATGAAGTTGTACTGGGCATGGGTCGACACGTCGTAATTATAGCCCGAGCGATCCTTTCCCCAATTGTAGAAGACGTTGGAGCAGAACTCGAACAGCCCGCCCTTGTCGTCCTCGCTCGGCAGCGAATAATTGCCCGGGCGCGGCATGCGGTCGAGATGATTGGCCCAGAGATTGTGATGCCAGCTGATCTTCGCCCCGCGCGCCGCGCGGATCAGGCTCCCGAAGCCGTGCTCGCCCTTGTCGTGGTTCGACTTGCGCAGCGAATTGGCGATGATCGACCATTGCACGGTCAGATCCCACACCCCGTCGCCCGGCTTGTCGTAATGCGTCGAGGCCGAGAGCGTCTCGTCGATCGACCAGCTCGCCGAGACATGATCGAGGATGATCCGCCGGCCTTTCGTGATCGTCAGCGCGTCCTGTTGCGTCCCCGATGCCGCGCCCAGCCGCGCGCGGATGTAGCGCACCACCACGTCGTTCGCGGCGATGTTGAGCGAGCGGTCGCGGATCGTGATGCCGTCGCCCGGCGCGGTCTGCCCGGCGATGGTCAGCCGCCCGTTGGTGACGACGATGTCGGACTTGAGCGCGATCGTGCCCGAAACATGGAACACCACCGTTCGCGGCCGCTCGGCCTCCAGCGCCGCGCGCAGGCTGCCCGGCCCGGAATCGTTGAGGTTGGTGACCGCGATCACCCGCCCGCCGCGCCCGCCTTCGGAAAAGCGACCTGCGCCCTCCGCGCCAGGGAACGCAGGGACCTTTGGGATCTCGCTCTGCGCCAGCGCCGGGCAGGCCAGGCTCAGCGCGCCGACTGCGGCGATACGGGGAAGGATACTCACGGTCGTCCGGTCAGAAGGAAGTGAACAAGGCTTCGCGCGCGAGGCGCAGCGCGGTCACCGCATCCTGCCGGTCCTGCGCGTCCTGCATCGCGGCGAAGTCGAGCTTGTCGAGCGCGCTCTCGATGCCCTTGAGGAAGCTGATCGCGCCGTTGGCGACCGCGACCGAATCCTCGCGGAACGGGAACTGGTCGAGCTGCCACACGCCCTCCCACTTGTTCTTGCGCAGCGTGTAGAAGAATTCGAACAGCTCGATCGGGTGGACCGACCCGGCCATCAGGTCGTCGTCCCACCCGCGGAAATTGTCGTTCACGTCCATGCCGAACAGCCGGCCGTGATCGATCGCGAGCTGCGCCGAATCCGCCGGGCTCTCGCCGCCGTACAGCGCATGGCCGAAGTCGAGCAGGATGCCGACATTGGGCAGCCCCATCCGCTCGATGCCGAGCAGCGTGCGCGACACGCTGTCATAGCTCATATGGCAGCGCGGCTCGCGCGGCTTGTACTCGATCACGAATTTGAGGTCGGGGTTCTGGCTGGCGAGCTCGCCGATCCCCTCGACGCTCATCTGCCACAGCTTCCCGTGATCGACCTGGAACGGATAGTCCCAGCCGTCCTGGCCCGGCCAGAGCTTCACATAATCGGCGCCGAAGCGGCGGACGACGTTCGCCGCGTCGTTGCACATCTCATTGGCGAGGCGGCGAATCCCGGGATCGGGGTTGGTGAAGGCCCCCTTGGCGAACTGGCGCGTGTAGATCTCCGGCGTGATGCCGATGACCGAGAGGTTGTTGCGCTTGAGCGCTTGCTCGACCGTGTCGAGCGACAGGCTGGGATCGACGAAGGGATAGTTGATGTCGACCACCGACAGGTCGTCGACCTGCCCGGCAAGGTCGATCATCTCGATCAGCGAGCGCGCCGGTCCATAACCGTCGGTCGCATAGCGATCGACGAAGGTCGCGAAATGCCAGATGCCGGCGCCGTACTTCTGATTGCTCACGTGTTCGATCCTTCTGGATGTGCGGCGCATGCACGCCGGAAATTTCAGGCGGTCAGCACCTCGACGCCTGCGGCCTCGATCGCGGCACGATCCGCGTCGCGGATCCCCGCATCGGTCACCAGCAGGTGGACCAGCTCGATCCCGCCCAGCGCAGTGAAGGAGCGCAGCCCGATCTTGCTCGAATCGGCGACGAGGATGACCTTCTCCGCCGCCTCGATCATCGCGCGCTTGACGGGGATGTCGGACAGCGCCGGATAGGTGAGGCCCGCCTCCAGATCGATCGCCGCGGTCGCCAGGAACAGCTTCTGGACGAACAGCCCGCGGAAATAGTCGGCGGAGCGGTCCCCTGACAGCGACAGTGTCGGCGCCTTGAAGTGCCCGCCGGTCATATGGACGTCGAAGCCCGGCTCGGCGCCCAGCATCAACGCAATGTTGAGCGCGTTGGTGATGACGGTCATGTCGTGCCGGCCGCTCAGCTGCGCCGCGACCTCGGTCGTGGTCGATCCAGAATCGAGGATGATCGTCTCGCCATCGCCCACCAGCGCCGCGGCGGCCCGGCCGATGCGCTGCTTGGCTTCCATATTCTCGTGATGCTGCAGCGCCATCGCGCGCACCTGCTGCGTCACCGACTTGAGGAAAGCGCCGCCATGCTCGCGAACGATATGGCCGTCCGACTCGAGCTTCTCGAGATCCTGCCGCACCGTGACTTCCGAGACCCCGAACGCTTCGGCCAGGCTGCGCACGCGCGCGCTGCCTTCCTCCTGAAGCCATTCGAGGATCTTGCTCCGGCGCGCCTCGCCGAGCATCCGCGCTCGCCGCTCGCCGCTCATGCGCGGCCTGCGGTGCGCGCCGGGTCGCGGAGAATGGCCGCGCGCCAGCTGGACGATTCCGACATCCCCGTTCCTGCCTATCTACCTGATCTGGCACCCATTCGGGACCATTCAGCCCTCCGCCTTTCTAACGCGGCCTTTCGGCTCTTGTCAATTTTTGGCTTCATCGATAGCAAACGAAAAAATCCGAAACTTCGATTGATACCCATATAATATGACTATTATTGCGTTTGCTTTCAACATCCGTTATGCGGCGGGCAGGAGAGGTTGATGAACAGAGTCGGTTTGGAGAGTCGGGACGCCGTTGCGCGCACGCTGGAAACGCGCGCCGCTCACGTCCGCGAACGCGCCAACTGGATGCGCCGCCGCCTGCTCCGCATGATCGTCGATGCTGGCCAGGGCCATCCCGGCGGTGACCTTTCGTCCGCAGATATCATCGCGGCTTTGTATTTCGACATTCTTCGGATCGACGAGTCCTCCCCTGCCGCCCCGGGCCGCGACCGTTTCGTGATGAGCAAGGGTCATTGCACCGGGGCTCTCTACACGGCGCTCGCCGGGGCGGGCTTCTTTCCCGAAGCGGAGCTCGACACGTACCTCAAGCCCGAGTCGCGGCTGAACGGTCACCCGAACCGCACCTATCTGCCGGGGGTCGAGACCAATACCGGCCCACTCGGCCACGGGCTGCCCGTCGCGGTCGGGATCGCCGTCGCAGGCCAGATCGACAAGGCGGACTACCGCGTCTTCGCGCTCACCGGCGACGGCGAGCTGCAGGAAGGCAGCATGTGGGAATCGGCGATGTTCGCCGGCCACCGGGCCTTAGGCAACCTCACCGTGATCGTCGATCGCAACCGGCTGCAGCAGGGCGCGAAGACCGAGGACACCAACAGCCTCGAGCCGCTCGCCGACAAATGGCGCGCCTTCGGCTGGGAGGTTGCCGGGGTCGACGGGCACGACCATGAAGCGCTGCTCGAAACGCTCGATGCGGCCTGCGCCCCCCGAAGCAAGCCGCTCGTCATCATCGCCGACACGCACAAGGGCCAGGGGGTCAGCTTCATGCGCGACCAGGCCGGCTGGCACCACGGCGTGCCCAACCCGGAGCAATACGCCCAGGCGATTGCCGAACTCGAAGCGGAGATGAAGTGATGGCGGCCGCAGCAGCCCCAGCCGGCATGTTCGACTGCCGCGACGCCTATGTCCGCACGGTCGAGGAGCTCGCCAGCAACGACAGCCGCATCGTCGCGGTGGTCAACGACTCGGTCGGCTCGTCCAAGCTCGGCAAGTTCCGTGAGCGCTTTCCCGACCGGCTGATCAATGTCGGCATCGCCGAGCAGAACATGGTCGGCGTCGGCGCGGGCCTCGCCAATGGCGGCAAGATCCCGTTCGTCAGCGGCGCCGGCTGCTTCCTCACCGCCCGCGCGATGGAGCAGATCAAGGCCGACTGCGCGTACAGCCAGCAGAATGTGAAGCTGTGCGGCATCTCCTCGGGCGTCGCCTATGGCGAGCTCGGCGCGACGCACCACAGCATCGAGGACGTCGCCTGGCTGCGCGCGATCGACAAGCTCACCGTGATCGTCCCCGCTGATCCGTGGGAGACCGCCGAGGCGATCAAGGCGGCCGCGGCGCATGACGGCCCGGTCTATATCAAGATCAGTCGCATGCCCGTGCCCGCACTGGAGCGCCCGGAAGACGCGGCCTTCGCGATCGGCAAGGGCGAAGTGCTGCGCGAGGGCGGCGATATCGCCATCGTCACCAACGGCACGCTGGTCCATCGCGCGATCGCCGCAGCCGAAGCGCTGGCCGCCGAAGGCATCGCCGCGCGCGTGATCAACATGGCGACCGTGTCGCCGCTCGACACCGATCTGATCGCGGCCGCGGCACAGACCGGGGCGATCGTCACTGCCGAGGAAGGACTTGCGCAAGGCGGCCTTGGCGGCGCGATCGCCGAATATTGCGCGCAGCACTCGCCCGTGCGGATGCGGATGCTGGGCTTCCCCGGCTTCCTGCCCACCGGTTCGGCGTCGTGGCTGATGGAGCGCTATGGCCTCACCGCCGACGGCATCGCCGCCGCCGCGCGCGCGCTGTTGGAAGCAAGGGCCGCCTGATGTCCGGCCCGGTCATCCTTGCCATCGACCAGGGCACGACCAACACCAAGGCGCTGCTCGTCGCGCCCGACGGTACGGTGTTGGCCTCGCGCTCGCGAGCGATGCAGGTGACCTATCCGCAGCCGGGCTGGGCCGAGCAATCGGCATCGGACATCTGGGAGGCGGTCGCCGCGCTGATCGCCGAGCTGGTTGCCGCCGCGCCCGAGACGGAGATCGCCGCGCTCGCCATCTCCAATCAGCGCGAGACCGTTGTGCTGTGGGAGGCCGCGACCGGCCGCCCGATCGCACCGGCGGTGATCTGGCAATGCGCGCGCTCGGCCGAGCGCTGCGCCGCGCTGCGCGCCGGGGGACATGAGGACGCGATCGTCTCGCGCAGCGGCCTCGGCATCGATCCGCTCTTCCCCGCCGCCAAGATCGCCTGGCTGATCGACTCGATCCCCGGCGCACGCGACCGTGCGGCAACGGGCGCGATCAAGGCAGGGACGATCGACAGCTGGCTGCTGTGGAACCTCACCGGCGGTCAGGTCCATGCGACCGATCACAGCAACGCGTCGCGCACCCAGCTGTTCAACCTCGACACGCTCGACTGGGATGCGGAGCTCGCGCGCATCTTCGACGTGCCGCTCGCCATCCTGCCGCGCATCGCGCCGTCGGACAGCGGCTTCGGCGCGGTCGCGCCGGGCCTCACCGCGCTGCCCGCGGGCACGCCGGTGCAGGTGTTGCTGGGCGACAGCCATGCCGCGCTGTTCGCGCACGGAATCCACGCGCCGGGCCGCGTCAAGGCGACGATCGGAACCGGCAGTTCGCTGATGGCCGCGACCGCAGGCCGTGTGCGCTCGTCGCATGGCCTGTCGAGCACGATCGCGTGGAGCCGTACCAGCGGCGGCGCACAGCACGCGATCGAGGGCAATATCTCCGTCTCCGGCCATGCCGCAGCCTTCGCGACCGCATTGCTGGGCCTCGCCGACGAACAGGCGCTCACCGATCTAGCGGGCAGCGTCGAGGACAGCGCAGGCGTCGTCTTCGTCCCCGCGCTCGCGGGTCTTGGCGCGCCGCACTGGCAGACGGGCGCGCGCGGCACGATCAGCGGCATGACCCTGGCAACGCGTCCGGCGCATGTCGCGCGCGCGACGCTGGAAGCGATCGCGCTTCAGATCGGCGATGTGCTCGACGCGATCGCCGCCGATCTCGACATCGAACTGCCCGAACTCTCGATCGACGGCGGCGCCGCCCGCAACCCGCTGCTCGCGCAATTGCTCGCCGACCTTACCGGCCGCGCGATCGCCCGGCCCGAGATCGCCGAGGCGAGCGCGCTGGGCGTTGCCCGCATGGCGGCGCAGGTGCTTGGGCTCACCGATTCCGGCGCACCCGCCGCTGCCGACCGGTTCGAGCCGAAACTCGCACCAGCCGCGCGCGATACGATCCGCCGCAACTGGCGCGAGAGCGTCGGCGATGTCGTCGCCCGCGCCAATCGCGCGCCGCCCGGCTGAGGTCACAGGAACAACGACAGAGAGGCGGATCACCGCCCGATGAACAGGGCCGAACAAGGCCCGGCGCAACAAGGGAAGGAGTGGGGAAATGAAAGTTGCAGGAACCAATCTGTCACGCGGCGCGCGTCACACGCTGCTGATGACCGGCGCGAGCGCACTCACGCTGCTCGCCGCCACCGCCGCGCAGGCGCAGGACGTTGCGCCCGAAAGCCAGCCCGCCGCCGAGGCCGAGCAGGAAGTCGTGGTCACGGGCAGCCGCATCGCATCGCCCGCGCTGACCTCGCCCAGCCCGCTTCAGGTGGTGACCGCCCAGGCGCTCGAGAACCAGGGCGTGGTCAACGTCCAGGAAGCGCTGCAGCAGAACCCCGCCGTCGGCATCCCCGGCCAGAGCCGCACCACCAACGGCGCCAGCACCAACCCGGGCCTGGCCACGGTCAACCTGCGCAATCTCGGCGCCGATCGCACGCTGGTGCTGATCGACGGCCGCCGCTCGGTCGCGGGCGTGCCCGGCACCGCGCAGGTCGATCTGTCGATGATCCCGACCCCGTTCATCGAGCGCGTCGACGTGCTCACCGGCGGCGCATCGGCCGTCTACGGATCGGACGCGGTCGCGGGCGTGGTCAACTTCATCTACAAGAAGAAGTACGAAGGGCTTCAGCTCAACGTCCAGGGCGGCATCTCCGAGCGCGGCGACGACCGCCAGTTCGTCGCCAACGCCACCTATGGCGCGAACTTCGCCGACGGCCGCGGCAACATCATGGTCTATGGCGGCTATGTGAACGAGGGCGTGGTCGAGAATGACGGACGCGACTTCGCGCGCTACGACTATACCAGCCTCGGCACCACGCAGCGCGTCGCGGGCAACGATGCGCGCAACCTGACCGCGGCGCAGAACCTGTTCACGCCCTTCTACAACCCGTCGAACGTCGGGCCGGGCGGCGTGTTCGTGATCGGCAGCCAGACCAACCGCATCATCAATCCCGACGGCACGTTCCGCGCCTATAACGCCGCAACCGACGGCTATAACCGCGAGCAGTACAAGCTGCTGGCCGCGCCTTCGGAGCGCTACACCTTTGCGGCACGCCTCAACTATGACGTGACCGACAACGCCAACGTCTTCGCGGAGGCGACCTATACCAATGTGCTCAGCAAGGGCCGCATGGAAGCATCGCCGATGCGCACCGACAGCGCGCTGGGCGCCTTCCCCGGCAATGGCGGCTTCTACCCTATCGAGTTCATGGTCGCGAACCCGTCCAACCCAGCCGATGTGCGCCGTCTCGCCAACCCGCTGGTTCCGGCCGCGGTGTTCGCCGCGGCGACCAACCGCAACGCCAACGACGCGATCAGCTCGAAGGATCTGAGCTTCCTGCTGCGCACGACGATGTTCGACGGCGGCACCCGCACTATCCCGACCGAGCGCGACAATTTCCGCGTCGTGCTGGGCGGAACGGTGGATCTGGGCAGCAGCTGGAAGCTCGACGCCTACTATCAGTACGGCTTTACCAAGCAGCACCAGTCGATGAGCGGCCTCGCCAACCTCTACAACCTCGCCGAGGCGTTGCAGGCGATCCCCGACGTCTACGACTATGACAATGACGGCAACCGCAGCGAAGCGGTGTGCGTCAATGCGTCGGCACGTGCGCAGGGCTGCGTTCCGATCGACGTCTATGGCCTCAATGCCGACGGCACGTCGAAGATCTCGGCCGACGCGATCAAGTACATCAAGACGAGCATGAGCCGCTATTCCAAGCAGCAGATGCACGTCGCGGCCGCCAACCTGACCGGCACGCTGTTCCAGCTTCCCGCCGGCCCGGTGCAGGTCGCCGTGGGCGCCGAGTATCGCAAGGAGGAAAGCCGCGACATCTTTGATCCGCTGACCAATCAGGCGCGCAACGGCTATGTCCAGCTGACCGACACCGCGGGCAAGTTCGACGTCAAGGAAGCCTATGGCGAAATCGTCGTTCCAGTCCTGTCCGACACGCCATTCTTCCATAACCTGACGCTGCGCGCGGCAGGCCGCATGTCCGATTATTCGACCGTCGGCACCTTCTATGCGTGGAATGTCGGCGGCGAATGGGCGCCGATCGAGGACATCCGCTTCCGCGCGGTCTATGCCCATGCGACCCGCGCGCCGAACATCGGCGAGCTGTTCGCGGCGCCGGCGGCGGGCATCATCTCGATCACCGATCCGTGTCAGGGCATCACCGCGACCACGCCTGGCACGCTCGCCGATAATTGCCGGGCAGTACCGGGGATCGCGGCCAATATCGCCGCAAACGGATCGTTCACGCTCACCCAGGCGGATCTCGCGGGCGTCGGCGGCCTGACCGCCAACAACCCGAACATCCAGGAAGAGACCGGCAAGACGCTGACGCTCGGCGCGGTGATCAACCCGCGTTCGATCCACGCGCTGCGCAACCTGACGCTGACCGTCGACTATTTCGACATCAAGCTGGAGGATGCGATCAGCCGCGTGCCGGCCGCGACGGTGCTCAATAAATGCTATCGCGAGGGACTGGCCGAGTTCTGCCAGTTCGTCACCCGCCGCACCGGGGCCTCGGGCGCGTACAGCACCGGTTCGGTCGAGCAGGTCATTCGCGGCCTGGTCAACAGCGGCGGCTCGTTCAGCCGCGGACTCGACTTCACGCTGAACTACAACCACGCCGTTGCGGGCGGCAGGGCAAGCTTCTCGGCGGCCTGGACACATCTGCTCAAGAACGGTTTCCGCGCGCTGACCGGCGATCCCTATGACAATACGATGGGCGAGCTCGGCACGCCGCGCGACGCGGTCAGCGTCGGCGCGGGCTGGGAAAATGATGACTTCGGCTTCAACGTGAACGCCGAATACATCGCGCCGCAGGTGCTGGACTATGAGAACTTCCAGACGCTGTATCGCCTCGCAGACGGGTCGGTGCCCGACGAGAAGTATTTCCGCATCGGCTCGAAGATCTACACCGACCTGCAGGTCCGTTACACCGGGCTCGAGCATTTCGAGTTCTATCTGGGCGTGAAGAACCTGTTCGACGTCGAACGTCCGCCCGTCTGGGGCGGCCTGCCCGGCAACGTCAACGGCGTGTACGACGTGATCGGCCGCCGCTTCTACACCGGTGCCCGCATCAAGTTCTGACGAAGCACCCCTTAGACAGGGGAGGCCATGCGCCTCCCCTGTCGCTCTGTCTTCGGATTTCCGCTGAGGCCGCAGCAGCGACATAACGGCCAGCAAGCCACTAGCCCTGGAGAGAAACGGAATGAGCAGCGCATCTGCCGATCGGGAGGACTGGAAGAACACGATCCTTGCCGGACTCGCCAATTATATCGACGCCGGATCGATCGTCGCGGGCGCCGTCGCGCTGGCGCTGTGGAAGAAGGAATATGGGCTCGACGACAGCCTGCTCGGGCTGATCGCCGCCTTCGGCCCGAATGCGATCGCAGCGGGCATCGGCGCGCTGATCGGCGGGCGGTTGTGCGACCTGCTCGGCCGCAAGAAGATCTACCAGTACGATATGCTGTTCTACGCGTTCGGCATGCTGTGGCTGGTGTTCTCGATGAACGCCTGGATGGTCATCATCGGCTTCTTCCTGGTCGGCCTCGCCGTGGGCGCCGACATCCCCGCCTCCTGGTCGCTGATCGCCGAAATGGCGCCCGACGACAAACGCGGCAAGCATAGCGGGGTGGCGCAGGTGCTGTGGTATCTCGGCCCGGTCGTCGTCCTGCTGCTCGCGCTGGCGCTCGACAGCCTCGGGCTGCTGGGCGCGCGCATCATCTTCGCGCACCTTGCCGTCCTTGCCATCGCGCTCACCTTCCTCCGCTCGAAGATGAAGGAATCGCAGCGCTGGGTCGAGGCACAGCAGAGCGGGGAGACCGCGCAGCGCGGCCGCTGGCAGGATCTGTTCACCCCCCAGCATATCGGATCGATGGCGTTCCTGACGGGCACCTATCTGTTCTGGAACCTGTGGGCCGGCACCAACGGCTTCTTCTTCCCCTATATCCTCAGCACCGTCGGCGATCAGAGCCAGGCGATGTCGGTCGCGGTCCAGACGCTTAGCTTCATGCTCGGCATGGCGTCGATCTTCTTCATCTTCATGAAGCTGGCCGACAAGGTGAACCAGCGGCTGCTGTTCGGCATCTCGGCGATCACGCAGGTGATCGGCATGGCGCTGCTCGCGATCTTCCCGCTCACCTTGCCGATCGCGATCATCCACGTCTTCCTGATGTCGGTCGGCGGCGGTTTCGGCGCGCAGAGCTTCTTCCAGCTGTGGAGCTCGGAGATGTTCCCGACCGCGCTGCGCGCGACCGCGCAGGGGGTGATGTTCGCGATCGTGCGCATCGTGCTGGGCGTGTTCAGCTTCTTCGTGCCGGCGCTGGTGGCGACCGGCTTCCACACGCTCGCCTGGATCCTGGTCGGCTTCCTCGCGATCAGCGGCGTGATCGGCTTCGTCTGGGCACCGCGCAACGAGGGCAAGTCGCTCGAGCAGCTCGACGCGGAGCGCGCGGCATGAGCATCACCCGCCGCAATATGCTGAAGTCCGGCCTGATCGCCGCCGGCGCCGCCGCCACCCCGGCCTTCGGGCAGGGTACAGCCCGCACCGAGCGCTGGGGCGTGCACGAGCTGGTGTTCGAAGGGCCGCAGACCGGCAACCCGTTCGACGACGTCCAGCTCGTCGCGGTGTTCAAGGGCGCGGGAAAGGCCATCCGCGTCCCCGGCTTCTACGACGGCAAGGGCGTCTATCGCATCCGCTTCAGCCCGCCGGAGCTCGGCAAGTGGAGCTGGGAGACCGAGAGCAGCGCGACCGAGATGGCGCACAAGCGCGGCAGCTTCGACTGCGTCGCGCCCTCGGCGGGCAATCACGGCCCGGTGCGGGTGACTCAGGACGGTTTTCACTTCGCCTATGCCGACGGCACGCCGTTCCGCCAGATCGGCACCACCTGCTACAGCTGGGCGCTCCAGTCGGACGCGAAGTGCGCGCAGACGCTGGAGACGCTCAGGACCGCGCCGTTCAACAAGATGCGGATGCTGGTCACGCCCAATGTCGAATCGGTCGCGACCAACCCCTATGTCCGCACCGGCAAGGGGCCGCGCGACTGGGATGCAACGCGCTTCGATCCGGACTATTTCCGCCGCTACGAGGACCGCATCGCGAAGCTCGGCGCGCTCGGCATCGAGGCGGACGTCATCCTGTTCCACCCCTATGACGAGAAGCGCGGCTATAACGACATGAAGCGGACGGACGACGAACGCTTCGTCCGCTACTGCGCCGCGCGCTGGAGCGCATACCGCCATGTCTGGTGGTCGATGGCCAACGAATATGATGCGGTGAAGACCAAGTCGATGGACGACTGGGACCATCTGTTCCAGGTACTCGTCGCCGCCGATCCGCACGACCGGCTGCGCTCGATCCACCAGATCAACACCTATTACGATCACCGCAAGCCGTGGATCACCCATGCCAGCGTGCAGAACGGCGCGGCGGTGCTCGACGACCTGCGCGCCGAGCTGCACCGCGCGATGACGCTGAAGCCCGTCATCTTCGACGAGGTCGTCTATGAGGGCAATTCCAACCTGCGCTGGGGCAATCTCGACGGGCAGGGCATGGTCGAGCGTTTCTGGTGGGGGCTGATCGGCGGCACCTATGTGGGCCATAGCGAGACCTACGACCCCAGGCAGAATGCCGATTTCTCGTGGCTGGGTCAGGGCGGCGTGCTCAAGGGCACCAGCGCCCCCCGCCTCGCGTTCCTCAAAAAGATCATGGAGGAAGGCCCCGCGCCCGGCATCGACGCGATCCAGCCATGGTGGAACTATCACCTCGGCGGCGTGCCGCACGAATATTACCTCAAATATTTCGGCACCGGGACGCCGACCGAATGGCAGGTCGTGCTGCCGGGCCGCAGCGGCGATCCCAAGAACAGCTTCCGCATCGACATCATCGATACCTGGAACATGACGATCACCCCCGTCGAGGGCGTGTTCCGCATGCAGCAGAAGAACCAGTATGACGTCCACGACCCCGCCCGGCCAAGCATCGCGCTGCCGGGCAAGCCGTACATCGCGATCCGGCTGGTGAAGGTCTGACGTTCACGAGACCCCCTCTCGGGGTGGCTAGAACTGCGGCTGCGGCGTTCCACGTCGCAGCCGCTTTTTTTATGCGCGCCGCATGCGGAAAGTCCTAAAAGTCACACTGCCACGCGTGCGCGAGGCGATCCGGTCATTCGACGATGTGAAAGAGCCGGTCGAGGCTGGCAGCCGGATTCCAACATTGCAAGGAACCATGGGTCAGGCAGGCTTGTTGCCGCTCCGGCGCCACCAGCCGCGAAGCAGCCGCGCGATCACCCCCGACACGCCCGGCCGCACGAACAGCCAGTCGCGGATCATCGGCCCCGCCTCGGCGCCGATCGTGCGCTTGTAGCCGCTGTCGCCCGCGCCCCAGTCGACCGTCGCCATGCCGTCGTCGAGCGCGCGGGCAAGGTTGCGATAATAGAGCAGCTTGCCCGGCGAATGCTTGGCGACACGCGGATCGTAGCTGTTGGCGATCGCATATTTGAGCGTGCCCGCGTTCATGTCGAACGAGAAGGCGGCCGGCTCGCCGTCGATGCGCAGCAGCGCCGCCCACATCATCCGCGCGATCACCGGATCGGCGGCGGCGGCGCGCCAGAAGCCGCCATGGCCGTCGTCGGTGAACTTGGCGTCGCTGCCGTCGGTGCGCGACGCGATCCAGCTCTTGCGCTCGATCGCGGCGAGCGCGTCGAACGCGTCCGCATTCCAGTCGTCACCGGACACGAAGCTCCAGTCGAGCTCGCCATGCTCGGCGAGGTGCTTTTCGTGGAAGCGGTTCTTGCGCAGCGTCGAATTGCGCGGCCAGGTGCCCTCCGCGCGCAACGTCGTCATGTCGAGCAGGAAGCTTTCGGCGACAAACCGGTCGAGCGCGACCCAACCCTTCGCCTCCGCCGCCGCGCGCAGCCCTTCGAGCGCCGGATCGCCGTCATAGACGGGTCCGATACGCAGCGCCGCGGCTTCATGGCCGAGCTTGTCGAGCAGCAGCTCGAACGCCGCGGCATCGGCATCGGCAGCGACGGGGAAGCTGCGGAACGGCCAGTAGCAGCCGGGTATGGTCCTGATGCCGAGGAACCCCGGCCCCTTGGGCACGATCGGCAGCGCGAGCACCGGCACGCCTTCACGCGCGACGGTCAGCGTCCGCGCCGAACCGCCATAGGCGGCAAGCGCCGCCGCGAACCAGCCATAGCGCAGGAAACGGTGCGTCGGGGCAGCATGATCCGCCACGGCGTCGAGCGCGCTCGTCAACCCTTCGCCGGTGCTCACGGTGAGCAACGGAGGCAGGCGGGTGAACTCTGCAAGCGGCATCGGCCTTGTCATAGCACGCGCGATAGCGGCAATGCGTTACCAAGCCGTGCAAGCCCGCTTGGCGGATGCGCGGCACGATCATAAGGTGCGTGCGATGTCACCGATGCTCTCGACCGTCGCCGCCACGATCCAGGTCTCGATCGCCCCCGTCTTCCTGCTGGCGGGCATCGCCGGCATCCTCAACGTGCTAATCGGGCGCATGGCCCGCGTGGTCGATCGCTCGCGCAAGATCGAGCAGCTCCACCCGGTCTCGCAGGGCGCCGAGCATGACCGGCACGTCTGGGAGCTGCGGCTGATCGACCGGCGGCTGGCGGTGATCAACACCTCGATCTGGCTGTGCGTCGCCAGCGCGATCCTGATCTGCCTCGTCGTCGCGCTGATGTTCGGCGCGACGCTGACGCATCTCGACATCGGCGGCGTGGTCGCGGTGACCTTCATCGCCTCGATGCTGCTGCTCACCGCGGGCCTCGTCGCCTTCCTGGTCGAGGTGCGGCTGTCGCTGCAGGCGGTGCATATCCGCGAGGAACTGCTCGAGCGCGACCGCGCCTAGCCGTCGAACGAACCGGAGCCGACACCCATGACCCGACATCTTCCCTGGATCGCGCTGGCCGCGGTCGGCGCCGTGGCCCTGGCCGTGATCGGCATCGCACGCGGGGAGACGGTCAACGCGCTGTGGATCGTCGCGGCGGCGGTGTCGGTGTTCCTGATCGCCTATCGCTATTATGCCCTGTTCATCGCCCGCCATGTGATGCGGCTCGACCCGCGGCGGGCGACGCCGGCGATCCGGCTGGCCGACGGGCTGGACTATGTCGCGACCGACCGCAGCGTGCTGTTCGGCCACCATTTCGCCGCGATCGCGGGTGCTGGCCCGCTCGTCGGCCCGGTGCTCGCTGCGCAAATGGGCTATCTGCCCGGAACGCTGTGGATCCTGGCCGGCGTGGTCGTGGCAGGCGCGGTGCAGGATTTCATGATCCTGTTCATCTCGATGCGCCGCGACGGCAAGTCGCTGGGCGAGCTCATCCGCATGGAAATGGGCCAGGTCGCGGGCACGATCGCGCTGTTCGGCGCCTTCATGATCATGGTGATCATCCTCGCCGTGCTCGCGCTGATCGTGGTCAAGGCGCTCGCGGAAAGCCCGTGGGGGATGTTCACGGTCGCGGCCACCGTGCCGCTGGCGATCCTGATGGGCGTCTATACCCGGTGGATCCGGCCGGGCAGGATCGGCGAGGTCTCGCTGCTCGGCATCGCCGGGCTGCTCGCCGCGCTGGTGCTCGGCCAGTCGGTCGCCGCCTCGCCGGTGCTGGGGCCGATGTTCACCTTCACGCCGATCCAGCTGTGCTGGCTGCTGATCGGCTATGGCGCGGTCGCCTCGGTCCTGCCCGTCTGGCTGCTGCTCGCGCCGCGCGACTATCTCTCGACCTTCCTCAAGATCGGCGCGATCGTCGCGCTCGCGCTCGGCATCGTCATCATGGCGCCGCCGCTCAGGATGCCGGCGATCACCCAGTTCGTCGCCGGCGGCGGGCCGGTCTGGTCGGGCAACCTCTTCCCGTTCCTGTTCATCACCATCGCCTGCGGCGCGGTATCGGGATTCCATGCGCTGATCGCGAGCGGCACCACGCCCAAGCTGATCGCCAGCGAAGCCCATGCGCCGTTGATCGGCTATGGGGCGATGCTGATGGAAGCGTTCGTCGCGATCATGGCGCTGCTCGGCGCCGCGATCCTCGATCCCGGCATCTATTTCGTGATGAACAGCCCCGGCGCGGTGCTCGGCCCGAACGCGGCCAGCGCCGCCGCCGCGGTGACCGCGATGGGATTCCCGATCGACGCCGCGGCCATCACCCAGGCGGCGAAGGACGTGGGCGAGGCGACGATCATCTCGCGCACCGGCGGCGCCCCGACGCTGGCGGTGGCGATGGCCGAGATCTTCAGCCATGCCGTGGGCGGACCGGCGATGAAGGCCTTCTGGTATCATTTCGCGATCCTGTTCGAGGCGCTGTTCATCCTCACCGCGGTCGATGCCGGCACGCGCGCGGGACGCTTCATGCTTCAGGACCTGATCGGCCTCGCGGTCCCCGCGTTCAAGCGCACCGATGCGCTGGTGCCGGGCGTGGTCGCGACGGCATTGTGCGTCGGCGCCTGGGGCTTCTTCCTGCATCAGGGCGTGACCGATCCGCTGGGCGGGGTGAACACGCTGTGGCCGGTGTTCGGCATCTCCAACCAGATGCTGGCGGCGATCGCGCTGATGCTGGCGACGGTCGTGCTGTTCCGCATGAAGCGCGATCGCTTCGCCTGGGTGACGATGGTGCCGACCGCCTGGCTGCTGGTCTGCACCGTCAGCGCGGGCATGCTCAAGCTCGTCTCGTCCGATCCCAAGGTCGGCTTCCTCGCGCACGCGGCGCGCTTCTCCGACGCGCTCGCGCGCGGGGAGCTGCTCGCCCCGGCCAAGTCGATGGCGGAGATGCGCCAGATCATCCGCAACGACTATATCGACGCGGGCCTGTGCGCGCTGTTCCTGGGCGTGGTGCTGTCGATCCTGATCTTCGCGATCCGCGCGTCGCTCGCCGCGCGGCGCCAGGCCGAGCCGAGCGCGCGCGAGACCCCGGCCGAGCTGGCGCCGGCATGATCCGCGCGCTGCTCCGCACGCTGCGCGATACCGCGCGGCTGATGGTCGGCCTGCCCGACTATGAGGCGTATCTTCGCCACATGGCCGCGCATCATCCCGATCGCCCGGCCATGGATCGCGCCGCCTTCTTCCGCGACCGCCAGCGTGCGCGCTATGGCGGGGGCGGCGGGCGCTGCTGCTGAACGCGCCTGCCGATACGTTACCTCGTATCAATTTGATCGGACTTGAGAATTCTCGAGTAGGCGCATGACAATCGGCCTGAATTGAGATAACCGGCGTGCGAAGATGCCACGGTTCCTCACCATCCTGCTTTGCGCATTCGCGGTGCTCTCCTTGGGCATCGGCCCGGTTGCGCACGCGGCGGAGGATAGGGTGTGCGTCGAAGCCGGCAGCCTCGACCATGGCGCCGAGCGCGATCAAGGCTCATCTGAATCGGACGGGGCCGACAAGAATTTCTCCCATCAGCATACAGGCTGCCACGCGCATCATTTCGCGGCGTTGGCCGATGAAGCGGATGTGCCGTCGCTGCTGGCGGCGAGCGCCATGCGTTCCGCGATCCGGATCGCCGCGCTCGTTCCCGCGCCCGGCGATCCTGCGCTGAGACCGCCGCAAGCCTGACGATCGATCTGCCGCCGGCATCCGCCTGGCGGTGTCTTCGTTCGTCAGGAGTTTCACGACATGAAATCAGGGATCGCGGCGTTGCTCGCCGCGGCGTCCTGCGCCGGTATCGCGCAGGCGCAGACAGCAGCCGCGCCGGCGGCGGCTGAAACCACGCTCACGCTCGAGGAAGCGTTGCAGCGCGCCGGGGCGATCTCCCCCGCTCGCCAAGTCGCCGAGCTGGGGGTGGAGGCCGCGCAAGCCGGGCGCACCGTCGCCGGATTGCGGCCCAACCCGACCCTCAACGCCGATGTCGAGAACGCCTTCGGCACGGGGCCGTACAAGGGCATCGGCGAGGTGGAGACGACGATCGGGCTCGCGCTGCCGCTGGAACTGGGCGGCAAGCGTGCGGCGCGGATCGCGGTGGCCGATACGCGGATCGCCCGCGCGCGGATCGACGCGATCGCCGCCGGGGCCGATCTCGGGCTGCAGGTCACCCAAGCCTATATCCGGGCGGTGTCCGCGCAGCGCCGGCTGGCCGTTGCGCAGGATCAGCTTCGCGTGACCGGCGAGAATCTGCGCATTGCCCGCGATCGCGTGATGGCGGGTGCCAATTCACCGATCGACGAGCAGCGCGCGGCACTGCTCGCTACCGGCGCGCAGGCCGAGCTGGAGCGCTCTCACAGCACGGTCGAGGCGACCCGGCTCGCGCTTGGCCAGCTCATCGGCGGCCTCCCGCCCGCCTCGCTCGATCAGGAATGGTTCGACCGGCTCGACGCCGCGCCCTATGGCCCCGCGGCCCCGGCCAATGCCGAGGGCACGCTCGCGCTGGCCGCCGCCACCGCCGATGTCGCCACCGCCGATGCGCAGCTTCGCCTTGCGCGCAGCCAGCGCATCCCCGACCTGACCGTCAGCGTGGGCACCCGCCGGCTGCAGGCGAGCGGCGACATGGCGATGGTGTTCGGCGTCTCGGTGCCGCTGCCGGCGTTCGACAATGGCCGCGCGGCGATGCGCCAGGCCGCGGCGCAACGCGATCAGTCGGAGGCGCGCCGTCGCCTCGCGCGATTCGAGGCGGAGCAGGCGATCGCCGCGGCCCGCGCCGACCGCGACCGCGCGGCGGCAGGCGTGCGCGCCTCCGCCCCGACGATCGCCGCCGCGCAGGAAGCGGCGCGGATCGCGCGGATCGGTTACGGCGCGGGCAAGTTCGACCAGCTCGTCCTGCTCGAGGCCGAGCAGGCGTTGCTCGACGCCCGCACCGCCGCAATCGACGCGCGCGCGCAATATCACGACGCCGCGGCACGGCTTGCCCGGCTCACCACGCCGGCCCGGCTGCCGGCGCCGGCAGGAAATTGACGATGAACAAGCACATCATCGGGGCAGCCGCCCCGCTCGCCCTCGCCTTGCTGTTGCCAGGCTGCGGCAGAGCTGGGGACGAAAGCGCCAACGACAGCGCCGCCCGTGCCGAAGGCGAGGCTGGGCACGCGGAAGACCAGGCCAAGGGAAGCGAGGCGGACGAAGGCGCAATCGCGCTGACCCCGCAGCAGATCCGGGCTGCCGGGATCGAGCTGGTCCGCGTCACGGCGGGCGGCGGCGGAGCGCTCACCCTGCCCGCCACCATCGAAGGCGACCCGCAGGGCACGCAGATCGTCTCGGCCGCGATCGGCGGGCGCGTGGTCGCGCTCAACCGCAACCTCGGCGAGCCGGTCGCGCGGGGCCAGGTGGTCGCGGTAATCGAGAGCCGCGAGGCCGCGACGATCCGCGCCGAGGTCGAGGCCGCACAGGCCCGCGCAATGCTGGCGCGATCCAACCTCCAGCGCGAGGAACGGCTGTTCAGGCTGCGCGTCTCGCCCGAACGCGACCTCATCGCCGCGCGCACGGCGATGACCGAGGCCAGCATCGCGCTGCAGCTCGCACGCCAGCAGGTGGCGGCGGCCGGGGTCGGCGCGGGCTCGCTCAACCGCATCGGCGTCACCGCGCCGATCGCGGGCCGGATCGTCGCGCGGCCGGTCGTGCTGGGCCAGACGGTGGCGGCCGATGCCGAGCTGTTCCGCGTCTCCGACCTCGCACGGGTCGCCGTCACCGTCCCGCTGTCTCCGGCCGATGCCGCACGCATCCGCGTCGGCACCCCGATCGAGATCGGCGCGGGCGACCGCCGCTCGAGCGCTCGCGTCAGCTTCGTCTCGCCGGTGCTCGACGAGGCCACCCGCCTCGTCACCGCGATCGCCCTGATCGACAACCGCGCCGGGCAGTGGCGCGTCGGCGAGCCGGTGACCGCGGCGATCGCGCAACCCGGCGAGGGCGACGGCACCGTCACCGTGCCGGCGAGCGCCATCCAGACGATCGAGAACCGGCAGATGGTGTTCGTGCGCACTGCCGGCGGGTTCCGCGCGCAGCCGGTGACGCTGGGCGCCCGCGGCGCCGGCACCGTCGCCGTCACATCCGGGCTGACCGGCCGCGAGGAAATCGCGGGTCAGGGCAGCTTCATCCTCAAGGCCGAGCTCGGAAAGGGCGAGGCGGAGCATGGGCATTAAGCCATGATCGAGAGAATCGTCACATTCGCCGTCGAGCGGCGCTGGTTCGTGCTGCTCATGACGCTCATCGCCGCGGCGGTCGGCGCGGTCTCGCTGTCGCGGCTGCCGATCGACGCCGTCCCCGACATCACCAACAACCAGGTCCAGATCAACATCCGTGTCCCGGCGCTCTCGCCCGAGCTGGTCGAGAAACAGGTCGCCTTCCCGATCGAGACCGCGCTCGCGGGGATCCCCGGTCTCGAACATACCCGCTCGCTGAGCCGCAACGGCTTCGCGCAGGTCACCGCCGTGTTCACCGACGCGACCGACATCTACTTCGCGCGCCAGCAGGTGGCGGAGCGGCTGCGCACTGCCGAGGAGAGCCTGCCCGAAGGGACGGCGCCCGAAATGGGGCCGATCGCCACGGGCCTGGGCGAAGTCTATATGTGGACCGTCCACATGGCCCACCGGCCGGAGGACAGGCACAAGCCGGGCGAGCCCGGCATCCAGCCCGACGGCAGCTACATCACGCCCGAAGGCGAGCGGCTGGTCAGCGAGGCGGACAAGGCGACCTACCTGCGCACCGCGCAGGACTGGATCGTCAGTCCGCTGCTCAAGTCGGTCGACGGCCTTGCCGGCGTCGATGCGATCGGCGGCCATGTGAAGCAGTACCAGGTCGTTCCCGACATGCAGCGGCTGAGCGCGCTCAAGCTCAGCCTCACCTATCTCGCGGCCGCACTGGAGGAGAACAACCGCGCGGTGGGCGCAGGCGTGGTCGACCGCAACGGCGAGGGTCTCGCGGTGCGTTCGGACGCGCGCATCGCCAATGCCGATCAACTCGGCCGCACCGTCATCGCAACGCGCGAGGGCGTGCCGATCCTCCTCGATCAGGTCGCCACCGTCCGTACGGGTCAGGCGATCCGCATGGGCTCGGCGTCGGAGAACGGCAGGGAAGTCGTCGTCGGCACGGCGATCATGCGGATCGGCGAGAACAGTCGCAACGTCGCCTCCGCGGTGGCCAACCGGCTGGCCGAGATCAACGCCTCGCTGCCGACCGACATCGTCATCCAGCCGGTGCTCGACCGCACGGGCCTGGTCAATTCGACGATCAGGACGGTGGCGAAGAACCTGTCGGAAGGCGCGCTGCTCGTCATCGTCGTGCTGTTCCTGCTGCTCGGCAATGTCCGCGCGGCGCTGATCGCGGCGCTGGTCATCCCGATCACCATGCTGCTGACCAGCTTCGGCATGCTGCGCGGCGGCGTCTCGGCCAACCTGATGAGCCTTGGCGCGCTCGACTTCGGCCTGATCGTCGACGGCGCCGTCATCATCGTGGAGAACGCGCTGCGGCGCATCGCCGAGCGGCAGCACCATCATGGCCGGACGCTCACCAGCGAAGAGCGGCTGTCGGTGGTGGCGGCGGCCGCGCGCGAGATGATCCGCCCCTCGGTCTATGGGCAGGCGATCATCATCCTCGTCTACGTCCCGCTCCTCACCCTCTCCGGGGTCGAGGGCAAGACGTTCACGCCGATGGCGCTCACCGTCATCCTCGCGCTCGCCTTCGCCTTCCTGCTCTCGCTCACCTTCGTCCCGGCGATGCTCGCGATCTGGCTGTCGAAGCCGGTGGAGGAGAAGGAAGGGCGCTTCATGACCTGGCTCAAGAGACGATACGAGCCGGGGCTGGGCAAGGCGATGCGGCGCCCGACCGTCACGATCGCCGCGGCCGCCGGCGCGTTCGTGCTCGCGGTCGGCGCCTATGCGACGCTGGGCCGGGAGTTCCTGCCGCAGCTCGACGAGGGCGACGTGACCGCGCAGGTGCTGCGCGTGCCGGGCACGTCGGTCGCGCAGAGCACGGCGATGCAGTTGCAGGTCGAACGCGCGGTCTCGGGCATTGCCGAGGTCAAGTTCGTCTTCTCCAAGACCGGCACCGCCGACCTCGCGTCGGACCCGATGCCGCCCAACATCTCCGACACCTTCATCATCCTGAAGGACCGCAAGGACTGGCCCGATCCCGGGCTGGCCAAGGCCGAGGTCGTCGCCAGGATCGAGAAGGCGCTGGAAACCCTCCCCGGCAATGCGTTCGAGATTAGCCAGCCGATCCAGATGCGCTTCAACGAGCTCATCGCCGGCGTTCGCGGCGACATCGCGGTCAAGGTGTTCGGCGACGACAGCGACACGATGAACGACACCGCGAGCAAGATCGCGGGCGTGCTGCGCACCGTGCGCGGCGCAACCGACGTGCGGGTCGAGCAGACCGAAGGGCTGCCGATGCTCGACATCCGCCCCGATCGCGACGCGATGGCGCGGCTCGGCATCACCGCGCGGGTCATGCAGGATACGGTCTCGGCCGCGGTCGGCGGGCGCGACGCGGGGATGATCTTCGAGGGCGACCGGCGCTTCGCGGTGACCATCCGGCTCACCGACGCGGCGCGGGCCGATCCGGCGACGCTGGGGCAGGTGCCGGTGCCGACGCCGGGCGGCGCGTTCGTGCCGCTCGAGAGCGTCGCCGACATCGCGGTCGCCTCAGGCCCCAACCAGATCAGCCGCGAGAACGGCAAGCGGCGTGTCGTCGTCCAGGCCAATGTGCGCGGGCGCGACGTGGCGGGCGTGGTCGAGGAGGCCCAGGCGGCGATCGCGCGCCAGGTGCGCCTGCCCGCGGGCGAGTATCTCGAATGGGGCGGCCAGTTCGAGAATCTCAAGTCGGCCTCGGCCCGTCTCGCGCTGGTCGTCCCCGCCTGTTTCGCGCTCATCATCCTGCTGCTCTTCGGGGCTTTGGGAAGCCTGCGCGACGCCGCAATCGTGTTCACCGGCGTGCCGCTGGCGCTGGTCGGCGGCGTGCTCGCGCTGTTCCTGCGCGGCATGCCCTTCTCGATCTCGGCGGCGGTCGGCTTGATCGCCCTGTCCGGCATCGCCGTCCTCAACGGCCTGGTCATGGTCACGTCGATCCAGGACCTGATGGCGCGCGGCCTAAGTCGGGCCGAGGCGGCGTACCAGGGCGCCGTAGCGCGGCTCCGCCCGGTAGTGATGACCGCGCTGGTCGCGTCGCTCGGCTTCGTGCCGATGGCGATCGCGACCGGGCCGGGTGCGGAGGTGCAGAAACCGCTCGCCACGGTCGTGATCGGCGGCCTGATCTCGGCGACGCTGCTCACTCTGTTCGTCCTGCCGACACTCTACGCGCGGTACGGACGGCGGGGAGCGGAAGCCGGTGTCACGCGCGGCGATGCGGAACAGCCGGCCTGATGCGGAGGCGAGCCTGGCCACCGATTCGGATGCACCGTCGAACTTGTTGAGAGGTGGCGCACCCGACAGGATTCGAACCTGTGGCCTCTGCCTTCGGAGGGCAGCGCTCTATCCAGCTGAGCTACGGGTGCGTGGGGACAAGCGCCTAGCAAAGCGTGCGCGCCCGCGCCAGCGCTAAACGGCGGGTGCTTTCCAGCCTTTTGGCGGCGGGGTCTTGGGCTTGTAGGCGCACAGATCGGCGACGATGCAGCGCCAGCATTCGGGGGTGCGCGCCTTGCAGACATAGCGGCCGTGCAGGATCAGCCAGTGATGCGCGTGGAGGCGGAAAGGCTGCGGCACCTTCTTCTCGAGCTGCTTCTCGACCGCCAGCGGGGTCTTGCCCGGCGCGAGGCCGGTGCGGTTGCCGACGCGGAAGATGTGCGTGTCGACGGCGAAGGTCTCGGCCCCGAACGCGACGTTCATCACCACATTGGCGGTCTTGCGGCCGACGCCGGGGAGCTTCTCCAGCGCATCGCGATCGGCGGGGACCCGGCTGCCATGCTCGGCGATCAGCGCCTGGGACAGCGCGATGACGTTCTTCGCCTTGCTATTGAACAGCCCGATCGTCTTGATGTGCTGCTTGAGGCCCTCCTCGCCCAGCGCGACCATCTTCTCGGGCGTATCGACCTGCGCAAACAGGCGCCGCGTCGCCTTGTTGACCCCGGCGTCGGTCGCCTGCGCCGAGAGCACCACCGCGACGAGCAGGGTGTAGTCGTTGACCGATTCGAGCTCGGTCTCCGGGTGCGGATTGGCTTCGGCCAGCCGCTCGAAGAAATGGAAGACGTCCGCCTTCCTCAAAGGCCCAGCACCGCATCCATCGCGTAGCGCCCGGCAGGCTTGCCGGCGAGCCACAGCGCCGCCCTGACCGCGCCGCGCGCGAAGATGGCGCGCTCCTCGGCGCGGTGGGTCAGCTCGATCCGCTCGCCCGTGCCGGCGAGCACGACCATGTGATCGCCGATCACCGTGCCGCCGCGCAGCGAGGCGAAGCCGATCGTTCCCTCCGCGCGTGCGCCGATCAGGCCTGCGCGGTCGGCGACGCGGACCTCGCCCAGCGCGACCTCGCGCCCCGCCGCCGCGGCCTCGCCCAGCATCAGCGCGGTGCCCGATGGCGCGTCGACCTTCTGCCGGTGGTGCATCTCGGCGATCTCGATATCCCAGTCGGGGCCGAGCCGCGCCGCCGCCTCGCGCACCAGCCGCGCGAGCAGCACTACGCCCAATGAGGTGTTGCCGGTCTGAAGCACCGCGATCTCGCGCGCGGCATCGTCGATCAGCGCGTGATGCTGGGCGGCAAGGCCGGTGGTGCCGATCACGATCGGCGTGCCCGCGGCGCGCGCGGCGGCGAGATGCGCCTCGAGCGCGGCCGGGGTCGAGAAATCGACCAGCGCATCCGCCGCGGCCGCGACGGTCGCAGGATCATCGCCCGCATCGGCGCCGCCGGCGAACTTGACGCCCTGCTCGGCAAGGATGTCGCGGATCGCCACGCCCATCCGGCCGAGGCTGCCATAGATACCGATGCTGGTCATTGGCGTTGCTTGGCGGGGGAACAGGGGAAGCGCAACAGAGGAATTGACGGGGCGCGCGATAGCGGATGCAGGCCGCAGCCCTTTTCGCTTGCCGTCCAGCGCGCGCGCGGCAAAGCAGCGGGATGATCGCCCGACTTCTTGCCCTGGCCGGGGCCTGCCTGACCATCGCCGCCACCGATCCGGCGCCGCCGCATCAGCTCTATGAGGATGTCCGCATCCTCGCGGCGGACCGCATGGAGGGACGGCTGGTCGGCACGCCGGGCTCGGCCAGGGCACGCACCTATCTGCTCGAACGGCTGCGGGCGATCGGCCTCGAACCGGCCTTTGCGACGTTCGAGCAGCCTTTCGAGGCGCAGCATGAGGGCGCGGTGCTGAAGGGCGTCAACCTGATCGGCCGGATCCGCGGCGCGGGCAAGAGCGACCGGGTGCTGCTGATCGGCGCGCACTACGATCATTTCGGGGTGCGCGACGGCAAGGTCCTGAACGGCGCGGACGACAATGCCTCGGGCGTCGCGGTGCTGCTGTCGATCGCCGAGCAGTTCGCGCGCGAGCGGCCCGACCATGATGTCGTCTTCGCGCTGTGGGACGCCGAGGAGCAGGGCTTCTACGGCGCGAAGGCGTTCGCCAAGGAACCGCCCATGCCGTTGTCGCGCATCGCGATGAACCTCAACCTCGACATGATGAGCCGCAGCGACCGCAACGAGCTGTGGCTGGCGGGCGCGCATCATTCGCCCTTCCTGCGCGCACGCTTCGAGCAGCTCGCGGCACAGGCGCCGGTTTCACTCAAGCTCGGGCATGACGGCCCGCCGTGGAAGGGGAATGACGACTGGACCGGCGGATCGGACCATTTCGTGTTCCACGAGAAAGGCATCCCGTTCGCCTATCTCGGGGTGGAGGATTATCCCGACTATCACAAGCCGACCGACGATTTCGCAGCGATCCCCCGGGACTTCTTCGCCCGCTCGGCGGCAACCGCGCTGCTCGCGGCGCGGCTGTTCGACCGGGAGCTCGATGCCATCGCGGCGGAGGCTGGACGGACCGACTAGTCCCTAGCCCGCGCCCTCCAGCGCCTTTTGCCGGCGGCGCTGGACCGAGCTGCCGATGCCCATCGCCTCGCGATATTTGGCGACGGTGCGCCGGGCGATGTCGAAGCCTCTGGAATTGAGCATCTCGACCAGCGTGTCGTCCGAGAGGATCTTCCTGGGATCCTCGGCCTGGATCAACGCGCGGATCGCGCTCTTGACCGCTTCGGCGGAGACCGCGTCGCCGCCGTCCGCCGACTGGATCGCCGAGGTGAAGAAATATTTGAGCTCGAACAGACCCCGCGCGCAGGAGAGATATTTGTTCGACGTCACGCGACTGACGGTCGATTCGTGCATCTCGATCGCATCGGCGATCTGGCGCAGCGTGAGCGGCTTCAAGTGGCTGACGCCGTGGCGGAAGAACGCCTCCTGCTGCTTCACGATCTCGCTCGCCACCTTGATGATCGTGCGCTGGCGCTGGTCGAGCGCTTTCACCAGCCAGTTGGCGCTGGCGAGCATGTCGCTGAGCCAGGCCTTGCTCGACTTGTCCTGCGGCCCCGCCGACACTTCGGCATAATAGGCGCGGTTGACGAGGACGCGCGGCAGCGTCGCGCTGTTGAGCTCGACCGCCCAGCCCATGCCGCGCGGCGCGACGAAGATGTCGGGCGTCACGCTCGCCACCGGATCGCCACCGAAGCGGCAGCCGGGCTTGGGGTCATAGCCGCGCAGCTCGCGGATCATGTCCGCCATATCCTCGTCATCGACGCTGCAGATGCGCTTGAGGCGCGCCAGCTCGCCGCGCGCGAGCAGGTCCAGATTGGCGATCAGCGCGGCCATGCACGGATCGTAGCGATCGGCCTCCTTGGCCTGCAGCGCGAGGCATTCGGCCAGGTCGCGCGCGCCGACGCCGGTCGGGTCGAGCGTCTGGATCACCGCCAGCACCGCCTCGACCCGTGCCAGCGGCACGCCGAGCCGGGTCGCGATATCGAGCAGCGAGGCGGTGAGGTAGCCCGCCTCGTCGATCTGGTCGATCAGATGCTGGGCGATGAACAGGTCCGCGCCGTCGACCACCGCGCCGGCCTGGGCGAGCAGGTGATCGGCGAGGCTGAGGTCGGGCGCGGAGAAGCTGTCGAAATCCGGGCCGTCCTCGCCCAGCCCGCCGCCGCCCGCGCCGCTCAGACCCAGGCCGCCATCGAACCCGCCGACCGAATCCGCGGCGCTGTCGTGATGGAAAGTCTCGGCCGTGAAATCGACGTCGAGCGCGGCTTCACCCGTCGCGTCGCCACCGTCGAGCAGCTCGGTCGAATCGGCGGGGCCGTCCCGCTCGACCGCGGGTTCGGGATCGGGCGCGTCCGGCGCGTCACGCTCCTCGCCGCCGCCCGCATCGAGCAGCGGGTTCTTCTCCAGCTCCTCGGCGATGAAGGTCTCGATCTCGAGGTTCGACAGCGCCAGCAGCTTGATCGCCTGCTGCAGCTGCGGCGTCATCACCAGCGATTGGGACTGCCGCAGATCGAGGCGCGGGGCGAGGCTCATGGGTGCTGCCCGTCACCCCAGCGAAAGCTGGGGTCTCGTGCGGCAAGCGCGCGCTCCGAAACCGCAAGACCCCAGCTTTCGCCGGGGTGACGGAGGGGGAGGAGGCGGCGCGACATATCCTAGAGCGAGAAGCCCTCGCCGAGATAGAGGCGGCGGACATTGGCGTCGGCGACCAGATCGGCCGGCGACCCGGCGAACAGCACGCGGCCGTCATAGATGATCGACGCGCGGTCGACGATGTCGAGCGTCTCGCGGACATTGTGATCGGTGATGAGCACGCCGATGTTGCGCGTCTTCAGCTCCTTCACCAGATCGCGGATGTCGGCGATCGAGATCGGGTCGATGCCTGCGAACGGCTCGTCGAGCAACATGATCGAGGGATCGGCGGCGAGCGCACGGGCGATCTCAGCGCGGCGGCGCTCGCCGCCCGACAGCGCCATCGCCGGCGCGTCGCGCAGCCGGGTCAGGCCGAATTCGTCGAGCAGCTTGTCGAGCCGCTCGGCACGGGCATGCTTGTCCGGCTCCGACAGCTCGAGCACGGCGGAGATGTTCTTGGCGACGGTGAGGCCGCGGAAGATCGAGGTTTCCTGGGGGAGATAGCCAAGGCCCAGGATCGCCCGGCGGTACATCGGCAGCGGGGTGATATCGACGCCGTCGAGCATGATGCGCCCGGCATCGGGCTTCACCAGCCCCATCACCGAATAGAAGCAGGTCGTCTTGCCCGCGCCGTTGGGGCCGAGCAGGCCGACCACCTCGCCCTTGCCGACCGAGAGCGACACGTCCGACAGCACGACTCGCTTGTCATAGGATTTGGCGATCGACACCACGGCAAGGCCCGATGACGGCGGAGCGCCCGCGTCCACGGCTACCGGTTCCAGCGTTTCGATATCTGCCATGACGCCCTTCCTGATCGCATGCGATGCTTAGCGATTCCTTGCCGCCCAGTCACTTGGCAAGTTTTATGCATGCGCGAGTTAGGTGCGAACATCGCGGAGTGAAACCCCGCCTGCGGTCAATCGCGCTTGGGGACGGTGAAGCGGCCGGTCACGCGACCGCCCGACTGGATCACGCTGCCGTCGGGCGCCTTGGTCGTGCCCACGCCCGAACCGTCCATCGACGCGCGGCCGGTATCGAGGTTGAGCGTCAGCCGCCCGCCGCTCACCCGGTTGCTGCCCTGGGTCAACGAGACGTTGCCCATCATCGTGATGGTGCGCTTGTTGATGTCGTACACGCCATATTGCGCGCGCGCGGTCTGGTCGGGCCGGGTGACGGTGACGCCGCCCGCCGCGTCGAAGCGCGACACCGAAGGCGAGCCGTCGGTGATCTGGCCGGTATAGGTGACCGTGACGCGCGCGGCGGTCAGCGTCATGTTGCCCTGGCTCAGGCGCACCCCGCCCCACAGGATCGCGCGGCCAGACCGGTCCTGCAGCTCCGCATGCGGCGCGGCGAAATCGATCGGCGCGTTCGAATCGTGGCGCACCTGCCCCAGCGCCGCGGTTCCGATCGCAGCGGTGGTGGCGATCGCAGCGATCGAAGCGATGAGGAGCGGGCGGGCCATGTTCACCTATTTGCGCGCTTGGGATCGATCCGCAAGCGGGCATTGCCATCGATCCGCACGGTTCGCTTGTCGAGGTCGGCGGTCATGCTGTCGCCGCTGAACGCGCCGAGCGGTGTCTTGCCGTCGATCTGGCCAGTGCCGGTCAGGCGCCGGCTCTTGAGATCGATCGTCGAATCGCGCGTGTCGAGCTGGTAGCCGTCCGCGCTGCGGAACGCGATCGGGCCGTCGATCGCGACCTGCTCGGTATCCATGTCGTATCGCCCGCGCTCGGCGCGGACCTCGGCCGGGCCGTCGGACAGGCGGATGCCGGCGGCAAGGTTGCTGAGCTGCACCACCGGCTCGGCCGAGCTCTTCTGCACCGCCGAGCCTGCCGTCAGCACGAAGGGCTGGCCCTTGGCATCGGCGCCGCGATAGCGCGCCGACTGGATCTTCAGCCGCTCGTTCGCGACATCGACCTTGTTCTTGTCGAGCACGAACGAGACGTCGCCGCCCATGAACAGCGGCGCCATCACCAGGAACGCGCCGAGTACGCCGATCCCGGCGGGCAGGATCAGCAATACCGTGCGGACGATATGGTCGTGGCTTCCCCCAGGACGCGCCCAGAATTTGCGTCGGGAACGTTCCTTGCGGGCGATCTCAGACATTCTTGTTCTCGCAAGCGAGCGGGCCGGGGCCGGAAATCAACAAGCTCAGGCATGGGCGAAGATGTCAATCTCTGGCCAACCGGCGAGATCCAGTTCCGCGCGGTGCGGAAGGAAAGCGAAGCACGCCGCGGCAAGTTCCGCCCGCCCCTCGCGCGCGAGACGGCGGTCGAGCTCCTCGCGCATCGCATGGAGATAGCGCACGTCCGACGCGGCATAGTCCTTCTGCGCGTCGCTCAGCACCGGCCCGCCCCAGTCGGACGATTGCTGCTGCTTGGAGATTTCCTGGCCGAGCAGCTCGCGCACCAGATCCTTGAGCCCGTGCCGGTCGGTATAGGTGCGCACCAGCCGCGAGGCGATCTTGGTGCAATAGACCGGCGCGGCGGTGACGCCGAGATAGTGGCGGATCGCCGCAAGGTCGAAGCGTGCGAAGTGATAGAGCTTCACCCGCGCCGGATCGGCGAGCAGCGCGCGCAGATTGGGCGCGGCATAGGTGCTGGCCGGGGCGAAACGGACGAGATGCTCGTCCGCGCCGCCATCGGAAAGCTGGACGACGCACAGGCGATCGCGCGGGGTGATCAGCCCCATCGTCTCGGTATCGACGGCGATGTCGGCGCCGGGGGCGAACAGCCCTTCGGGAATATCTTCTTCGTGCAGGTAAACGGCCATGCGCCCGCCTAGCCGTTTACACCTGAACGCTCAATGGCCTGCGGGCGGCGTCCCCGCTCCCTCGCGCTTCAGCTTGGCGCGGCGCGCGACCATGTTGAGCGATTCGACCAGCGCCGAGAAGGCCATGGCGGCATAGATATAGCCCTTGGGCACATGCACGCCGAAGCCGTCGGCGATCAGCACCGCGCCGATCATCAGCAGGAAGCCGAGCGCGAGCATCACCACCGTCGGGTTGCGCTTGATGAAGTTCGCCAGCGGATCGGCCGCGACCAGCATCACGCCGACGGTGACCAGCACCGCGGTGACCATGATCGCGATCTCGTCGGTCATGCCGACCGCGGTCAGGATCGAATCGACCGAGAAGACCATGTCGAGCAGGATGATCTGGAAGATCGCGCTGCCGAAGTTCAGGCCCACCACCTGCTTCTTGTCGAGGATCTCGTCGTCGCTCGGCACCGGATCGATCGTGTGGTGGATCTCCTTGGTCGCCTTCCACAGCAGGAACAGGCCGCCCGCGATCAGGATCAGGTCGCGCCACGAGAAGGCGGTCTCGAAGCTCGGCTCGCCATGCGCGCCCGGCGCACCCTGGATGCCGAGGTCGAACACCGGCGTGGTCAGCGAGACGATGATCCAGATCATCGACAGCAGCAGGATGCGCATGATGAGCGCCAGGCCGATGCCGATTCGGCGCGCCTTCTGCTGCTGATGCTCGGGCAGCTTGTTGGTCAGGATCGAGATGAAGATGAGGTTGTCGATCCCCAGCACCACCTCCATCACGATCAGGGTGATGAGCGCGGCCCAGGCGGCCGGATCGGCGATCAAAGCGGCGATATCCATGGGCAATTGCTCTGCCGTCCCTGCGACGCATGCGCAAGTATCTGTTGGAAAGGTGCCGAAATCGCGACGAATTCGTTCGCGTCTTGTCCCTTCCTGGGTTATGACCCGATTCCATGGGCGTGTCTTTGGAGCGCCGGAATGTCTGCGTCTTCGTCCGGCGTATGACTTTCGAGATTGAGTTGGGCGACCGGGAAGACGAACAGGGCAATGAGTTTTGATCGAGGGCGCCGCGGGGATCGCGGCGGGCGCGGCAGAGACAAGCGCGACGGTTTCGGCGGCGACGATTTCGGTGGTGGCGGCTTCGGTGATCGCGGCGGCTTCGGCGGCGGCTTCGGTGACCGTGGCGGCTTCGGCGGCGGCGGCTTCGGCGATCGCGGCGGCGTCGGCGGCGGCGGGGGCGGCGGCTCTCGCGGCGGTGGTGGCGGCGGCTTCGGCGGCGGCCGCGGCGGTGGCGGCATGCCCCCGCAGGTCGTTGGCGAAGGCACCGGCGTGGTCAAGTTCTTCAACAGCCAGAAGGGCTTCGGCTTCGTCGTCCGCGACGATGGCGGCGAGGACGTGTTCGTGCACATCAGCGCGGTCGAGCAGGCAGGCCTCACCGGCCTGGCCGAGGGCCAGCCGCTGGGCTTCACGCTGGTCGACCGTGGCGGCCGCATCAGCGCGACGGAGCTCAAGATCGAGGGCGAGCCGCTCCCGGTCGAGGATCGCGGCCCGCCGCGCGACCGCGCCGGCCCGCGTGGCGGCGCCGGCGGCCCGCAGCGCCAGCTGACCGGCGAGACGGCGACCGGCACGGTCAAGTTCTTCAACGCGATGAAGGGCTTCGGCTTCATTCAGCGCGACGACGGCCAGCCCGACGCGTTCGTGCACATCAGTGCCGTCGAGCGCGCCGGCATGCCGACGCTCAACGAAGGCGACCGGCTCGAGTTCGAGCTGGAGGTCGATCGCCGCGGCAAATACGCCGCGGTCAACCTGACGCCGTCGCAGTAACCACGCCATGCTCCGGCTGATCGCGGCCGGGCGCGGAGGTGCAATGGGGGTCGCCCTGGCCGTGCTGGCCGGGGCGGCCCCGATTGTTTCAGCGCCTGTCGCACCTTTCCCGGCACCGCAGGCCGCCGATCCGGCGCCCGCACCGCCGGTCGAAGCCGCACAGGTCATCGCAACCTACCCGCACGATACCGCCGCATTCACCCAGGGGCTGTTCTTCAGCGACGGGCGGTTGTTCGAGAGCACCGGGCAAGAGGGCGAATCGGCGGTGCGCGAGCTCGAGCTCGCCACCGGAAAGGTGAAGCGCGCGGCGAAGCTGCCCGCCCAGTATTTTGGCGAAGGCAGCACCGGCTGGGGCAAGACGATCGTCAGCCTCACCTGGAAGCATGGCAAGGGATTCCGCTGGGACCGCGACAGCTTCCGCAAGCTCGGCGAATTCACCTATGCCGGCGAGGGCTGGGGGCTGACGCAGGACGGCAGGAGCCTGATCCTGTCCGACGGCACCAGCGCGCTGCGCTTCCTCGACCCCGCGACCTTTGCCGAGCGCAGGCGGATCACCGTCACCTGGCGCGGACGGCCGGTGCGGCAGCTCAACGAGCTCGAATATGTGCGCGGCGAGGTGCTGGCGAATATCTGGCACAGCGACCTGATCGTGCGAATCGATCCGGCGAGCGGAGCGATCAAGGGCGTGATCGACCTGCGCGCGGTCGCCGCATCGGTCGCGGTGAGCGACAGCGAAGCGGTGCTCAACGGCATCGCCTGGGACGACCGGGCCGGCAAGCTCTACGTCACCGGCAAGCGCTGGCCCAGGTTGTTCGAGATCGCGCTGCCGGGGGGCAGCTAGATTCTACTTCGCGACCGCTTCGGCCCGCCAGGTCGTGAGCCAGTCCACCGATCCGCGGCATTCGGGCATCGATCGCGCCTCGACCAGCCGGAACATCGCGCCGTCCCAGACATAGGCCTCCGCGCTGCCGCAATCGCCGATGCCGCGCCCCTTGTTGTAGCTTTCGAGCCGCCCGGTCTTCGCGTCGAAGCTGGCATTGACCAGCGACGGGCGGCCGCCGTCCGCTTCGGTGAATCCGGGCGGCGAATCGAATTTCGCCGGCACCGGCTTCGCGCCGGCGGCGAGAATATAAGGCTCGGTCGAGAAATTATAGGCGCCGCTGCCGCAGGGGAGCAGCACCAGCGTCCTGCCCCCGCCGAGCGCATGCACCTCGGCTTCGGGCCAGGGGCCGGTGCCGCCCTCATAGACGCTGCCGCACTCGCTCGACTTGTCTAGTGCCTTGCGCATCGCCGGGGTGAACGGCGCGGCGGCACCCGCCGGGCGGACATAGCCGATCCGGGGCAGCGCGGGCGGCGCGGGCACCGCGCTCGCCGGCTTGCCGCCTTTCGCCACCGCGGCGGTCACCGTTCCGGCACGCCCCTGCTCGGCATCGATGAAGCGCAGCGCCGCCGCCGAGCCCTTGAGCGAGGCCATGCCGGTGACATCGACCTCGGAGCCGACGCGCAGGTCGGTGCCGTCGACCATCGCCGCGATGATCCGCGCCGCCTCGGCGCCGGTAAAGCGGAGCAGGTCGTTCTTCGGCACCGCCCGGATGCTGAAGCCCTCCGCGGTGCTCACCTGCACCGGATCGCTGCCCGACTTGCTGGGAAGCTGGATCTCGACCGTGAAGCCGCCCGCGGGTCCCGCCGCGCGATCGATCGACACCGAGACCTGATCGTAGGGCGAGCCTTCCTCGGGCTGATTGTCGTCGGGCCAGATCGAGGTCATCCCGCACCGCCTGGCATTGTCGCACGCGACCACCCATGCGCCGAAGCTCTTGATCGGCCCCTGCTTCGGGGCCGGTTGCGGAGCAGCCGCCTGAGCCAAAGCGAGCAGCGCGATCGTCAGCATGGAATTCCCCCTTCTAGCCGTTTCGCAAGCGAGTCGGTAGGACGCCTGCATATCAGATTCCGGAGGACATGCATGAAGACGGTTGGCGTGATCGGCGCGGGGCAGATGGGGGCGGGCATCGCCCAGGTTTCGGCGCAGGCCGGCTATCGCGTGCTGCTGTCGGACATGGACGTGGCGCGCGCCGAGAAGGGCAAGGGCGGCATCGCGAGGCAGCTTGCGCGGGCGGTCGAGAAGGAGAAGATCACCGCGGATGCCGCCGAGGCCGCGCTCGCCAACATCGAATGCGTCGGCGGCACCGGCGCCTTCGCGCCGTGCGACCTCGTCATCGAGGCGGCGACCGAGCGCGAAGCGATCAAGCGCGAGATCTTCGCCAATGTCGGCAAGGTGCTGTCGGACAGCGCGATCCTCGCCAGCAACACCTCGTCGATCCCGATCACCCGGCTCGCGCAGGCCTCGCCCGATCCCGCGCGCTTCATGGGCGTGCATTTCTTCAACCCGGTGCCGGTGATGGGCCTGATCGAGCTGATCCGCGGCCTCGCCACCAGCGATGCGACCGTCGCCGCGGTCGAGGCCTATGGCAAGACGCTGAACAAGCGCATCGTCCATGCCAACGATGCGCCCGGCTTCATCGTCAACCGCGTGCTGATGCCCTTCCTCAACGAGGCGTGCTTCGCGCTCGGCGAGGGCGTGGCGACGATCCCCGATATCGACGCGGCGATCCAGCTCGGCCTCAACCACCCGATGGGGCCGTTCACGCTGGCCGACTTCATCGGCCTCGACACCTGCCTCGAGATCACGCGCGTGCTGTTCGAGGGCACCGGCGATCCCAAGTTCCGCCCCGCCCCGCTGCTCGTCAAATATGTCGAGGCGGGCTGGTACGGGCGGAAGAGCGGGCGCGGCTTCTACGACTATTCGGGCGCGGAGCCGGTGCCGACGCGATAGCTTGCCTCTCTCCGTTCGTCATCGCCGCGCAGGCGGGGATCCATTGAGGTCACCGTTGCGGTTCGATCCGATGCGTCAGCCAGAATGGATCCCCGCCTGCGCGGGGATGACGGCGGTTGGGAAGCGGTGCGGCGGTGCGGCTCAATTCAGAGTCACGGCAGCAGCAGCCCCGCCAGCGCCGCCGACATGAGGTTGGCGAGGCTGCCCGCGATCAGCGCCTTGATGCCGAGCCGCGCGATCACCGGGCGCTGGTTGGGGGCGAGGCTGCCGGCCGCCGCCATCTGGATCGCGATCGAGCTGAAATTGGCGAAGCCGCACAGCGCGAAGGTGATGATCGCGACGCTGCGCGGGCTCAGCCCCTGGGTGGAGCCGAGGTTGAGGAAGGCGACGAATTCGTTGAGCACCATCTTGGTGCCGAACAGGCTGCCTGCCGCGCCGCTCTCGGCCCAGGGGATGCCGATCAGGAACATCACCGGCGCAAAGACGGTGCCGATCACCCCCTGAAAGGTGAGGTCGCCATAGCCGAACCAGCCGCCGACCACGCCGAGCAGCCCGTTGGCGAGCGCGACCAGCGCGACGAAGGCGAGCACCATCGCGCCGACCGCCACCGCGATCTTGACGCCGATCTGCGCGCCCATCGCCGCGGCCATGATGATGTTGGCGGGGCGCTCCTCGTCCAGATCCTTCTCGACCGCGCGGATCGCGGCCTCCTCCGGATCGGCCGTGGCGTCACCGTCGAGCGGGAGCTCGGCCTGCTTCACCGGCTCGTCGGGCATCATGATCTTGGCCATCAGCAGCCCGCCGGGCGCGGCCATGAAGGATGCGGCGAGCAGATACTGGATGTTGATCCCCATCGCCGCGTACGCCGCCAGGATCGTGCCCGCGACCCCGGCCATGCCGACGCTCATCACCGCGAACATCTGCGCGGGGGTGAGGCCCGCCAGATAGGGCCGGATGACCAGCGGCGATTCGCTCTGCCCGACGAAGATGTTCGCCGCCGAGCACAGCGACTCCACCTTGCTCACCCCGGTCACCTTCTCGATCGCGCCGCCGATCCACCGGATCACCAGCGGCATGATGCGCAGATAATAGAGGATCGAGACCAGGCTGGCGAAGAAGATGATCACCGGCAGCGCGGCGATCGCGAAGCTGTGCCCGCCCATTTCGGGCTTGGCGAGCGGGCCGAAGATGAAGTCGGTCCCCGCCTGCGCATAGCCGAGCAGCGCCGACACGCCGCGCGACATGCCCTCGATCACCGCCCGCCCGGCGGGGACATAGAGGACGAGGACGGCGATTCCCGCCTGCAGTGCGAACGCCGCGCCGACGACGCGCAGCCGGATCGCGCGGCGGTTCGACGAAAGCGCAAAGGCGATCGCGAGAATCGCGGCGACGCCCAGGATACCGATCGGAAGATTGTTCAAGTGGAAGGCCCCCATGCGCCGCATCGTTCGCGCGGCATATGGGGCTGCACCATAGCGAGGGAATCGCGCATCGCTAGGTGCTTCCGTATCCGCTGAAACCGCGTTAGCAACGCCCATGACCACACCGGCCCCGCTGACGCGCTCGCTCTTCACCCTTTCGATCTTCTACGGCGGCATGGTCTGCATCGCCGGCGTGCTCGGCAACAAGCAGGTGGCGCTGGGGCCGCTCGCGGTGGAGGCGGGGATCTTCGCCTTCCTCTTGCTGGTGGCGGTCTCGAGCGCGGTCGCCGAGATGCACGGGCGTGCGGTGGCGAACAAGCTGGTGCTGCTCGGCTTCGTGCCCCTGCTCGCCTCGATCGTGCTGACCGCTCTGGTGCTGACCCTCCCGCCCGCCGCCGACATGCCGGCCGAGCGCCGCCAGGCGTTCGAGATGATGATGGGCGGCACCTGGCGCATTTGGCTGGGCGGGATCACCGCCTATGGCGCGTCGCAATTGCTCAACGTCACCATCTTCAGCGCGCTCAAGCGCGAGGGCGGCAAGATGATGTGGCTGCGCGGCGCGATCGCAGGCGTGCTGAGCCAGATCGTCGACACGCTGATCTTCATCACCGTCGCCTTCTATGGCGAATTCCCGATCGGCCATCTGCTGATGGGACAGATGCTCGCCAAGGTCGTACTGTCGATCGTGCTGATCCCGGCGCTGATCGCAGGCTTCGTCGCGATCGGGCGGAGTCTCGATCGGGGGGCTTGAGGACACCGCTCCTCGTCCCGCTTGCAATGTTGGAATTCATTTGCTTGCATCATGCGGTGCCAAACACCGCTCTTTGATTTCGTCGAATCCACACTGCCGATGGCCTACCGGACACCCACCGGACAAGGGCGCCGAAGTTGACAGAATGAATCGCGTTCCGCGCAACATCGTCAACTTCGCGACGGTGCTGGCAACTTCGCAGTGCCACCGCCGCCTCCACCGCTTTCGCATCCCGGCAACTCACGCTAAGGGCGCGCCATGACCGATCATGCCCCCGATCCCCGGATGCTCGCCAAGGCGGAGACGCTGACCGACGCGCTGCCCTATATGCAGCGCTATGCGGGCAAGACCTTCGTCGTGAAATATGGCGGCCACGCGATGGGCGATCCGGAGCTGGCGCGCGACTTCGCCGAGGATGTCGTGCTGCTGAAAGCGGTCGGCATCAACCCGGTGGTCGTCCATGGCGGCGGCCCGCAGATCGGGCAGATGCTCAAGCGGCTCGGCGTCGAATCGCAGTTCGTCGGCGGCCTGCGCGTCACCGATGCGGAGACCGCGCGAATCGCCGAGATGGTCCTCGCCGGATCGATCAACAAGGAGATCGTCAGCTGGATCAGCGCCGCGGGGGGCAAGGCGATCGGCATCTCGGGCAAGGATTCGGGCCTGGTCACCGCGAAGAAGGTGTCGCGCAGCGAAGCCGATCCGTTGCAGGGGATCGAGCGGCATGTCGATCTCGGCTTCGTCGGCGAGCCGGTCGCGGTCGACGCCAGCGTGCTGACCACGCTGTCGGCGCAGGGCTTCATCCCGGTGATCGCGCCGATCGCGCTCGGCGCGGACGGCCACACCTACAACATCAACGCCGACACCATGGCGGGCGCGATCGCCGGCGCGCTGGGTGCGTCGCGCTTCTTCCTGCTCACCGACGTGCCGGGCGTGCTGAGCAAGGACAAGGAGCTGCTCACCGATCTCGATCCCGGCCGGATCGCCGCATTGAAGGCCGACGGCACGATCAGCGGCGGCATGATCCCCAAGGTCGAGACCTGCGTCGCCGCGGTCGATGCCGGGGTCGACGCCGCGGTCATCCTGGATGGGCGCGTGCCGCATTCGATGCTGCTCGAAATCTTCACCACCCAGGGCGCCGGCACCTTGGTGCATCGCTGAGGCGTATTATATCGCTGATACGGTTGCCGCCGCGCGCGGCTTTCCGGTAGAAGCGCCAGAAAAATCCGGAGGCCCCTGTTGGACACCTTTCTCAATATCACCTTCGGCGCCGCACAGGTCTTGCTCAACGTCCTGTGGTGGATCATCGTCGTGCAGGCGGTCCTCTCGGTGCTGATCGCGTTCAACGTGATCAACACCTATAATGATTTCGTGAGCGCGCTGTGGCGCGGGCTCAACACGCTGACCGAGCCGCTCTATCGCCCGATCCGGCGCGTTCTGCCCGATACCGGGCCGATGGATTTCGCGCCGTTCGTGGTGCTGATCCTGATCGGTATCATCAGCTATGTCGTGATCCCCAACCTGGCAGTGGCGCTGATCAGTCCCTGACGTGACCCGGCCCTGGCAGGCGGCCGCCGGAGGCATCCGGATCGCCGTGCGGGTGACGCCGCGGGCGTCGAGGGACGTGTTTCTCGGCGGCACGACCGAGCATTTCGCCGCCCGGCTCGCCGCCCCGCCTGTCGAGGGAGCAGCCAACGCGGCGCTGATCGCCCTCGTCGCAAGGACCTTTGGCGTGGCGAGGCGCGACGTATCGCTGATCGCGGGCGAGACCTCCCGGATCAAGCGGCTGTCCATCGCGGGCGACGCTTCGGTGCTGGCGGGAATCGCGGCAGACCTATATGGGGCTGGCCATGACGGCTGAGATCATCGACGGCAAGGCATTTGCAGCTGGGCTGCGCGCCCGCGTGGGCGAGGCGGCGGCCGCGTTCGAGGCGCAGGCGGGGCGCAAGGCCGGCCTTGCCGTGGTGCTGGTGGGCGAGGATCCAGCTTCGGCGGTCTATGTCCGCAGCAAGGGCAAGGCGACGCTCGCCGCCAACATGGCGAGCTTCGAGCATCGCCTGCCCGCCGATACCGATCAGGCGACGCTGATCGCGCTGGTCGATCAGCTCAACGCCGATCCGGCGGTGGACGGCATCCTTGTCCAGCTTCCGCTGCCCGGCCATCTCGACGAGCAAGCCGTGCTGCTGCGGATCGACCCCGACAAGGATGTCGACGGCTTTCACCCGGTCAATGCCGGCCGCCTCGCCACCGGCATCGACGGCTTCGTGCCGTGCACGCCGCTCGGCTGCCTGATGCTGCTCAAGGATCAGCTGGGCGACCTTTCCGGGCTCGACGCGGTGGTGATCGGCCGCTCCAACATCGTCGGCAAGCCGATGGCCGCGCTGCTCACCGCGGCGAGCTGCACCGTGACGCTCGCCCATTCGCGGACCAGGGACCTGCCCGGCCATGTCTCGCGCGCGGACATCGTCGTCGCGGCGGTGGGCCGCGCGGGCTTCGTCAAGGGCGAGTGGCTGAAACCCGGCGCGACGGTGATCGATGTCGGCATCAACCGCACCGACGACGGTCTGACCGGCGATGTCGAGTTCGACAGCGCGGCATCGGTCGCCGGCGCGATCACCCCGGTGCCGGGCGGGGTCGGGCCGATGACGATCGCCTGCCTGCTGCGCAACACGCTGGTCGCCGCGCATCGCCGCGAAGGGCTGGCGCTGGACCTCACGGCGCTGTGATCCTCGCCGCCCTGCTGCTGGCGCAGGCGGGGACTGCGATCGAGGCCGAGCGCGAGTTCAACCGCGTCGCGCAGACGCAGGGTCAATGGACCGCCTTCCGCCGCTACGCGACGGGGAACGCGGTGATGTTCGTGCCCGGGCCGGTCAACGCGCAGGCGTTCCTCAAGGACCGCAAGGATCCGCCGGTCGCAGTGCAATGGTGGCCGGCCGAAAGCTATGTCTCGTGCGACGGGACGGTGGCGGTGAACACCGGCCCATGGGCGTCGCCGCGCGGATCGGGGTTCTTCACCACCGTATGGCTCCGGCAGGAGGATGGCGGCTGGAAATGGATCTATGACGGCGGCGATGCGCTGACGACCCCGCGTGCACTGCCCGAACAGCCGAGGGTGCGTCACGCGGCGTGCAGCGACGTGCCGCCTCTGGGACCCGCGATGCCCGGCCCTGACAATGGCGCAAGCGCCTCACGCGACGGATCGCTGCGCTGGAAATGGTCGGCGGGCACGGACGGCAGCCGCAGCTTCACCGCATCGATCTGGACCGGGGAGCGGTTCGAGGATGTGGTCGCCGATCATGTCCCCGCGCCGCAATAATCGCGCTGGACCCCGCTTCCTGCGCAGACTGGCACTTGTGATGATGTAACATTGCTAATAAAGGGGCGCGTTTCCAGTTGCAGGACGTGTATCCATGAAGCGTAGCGCCGCCCTACTCGCCTCCACCCTGCTCACCCACCCGATCCTCGCATCCTCCGCCATGGCGCAGACCGCGACGCATGCCGAGCGCGACGCCAGCAGCCGCAGCGCTGTGCATGGCGACTCGGACGCCGACGTGGTGATCACCGCCCCCTATGTCGCCGATCTCGATCTGCTCGCCGGCGCCTCGGTGGTGTCCGGCGACGAACTGGTGCGCGATATCCGCGGGCAGATCGGCGACACGCTGACCCGGGTTCCGGGCGTCTCGGCCACCTCGTTCAGCCCCGGCGCGTCGCGGCCGGTGCTGCGCGGCTTCCAGGGCGAGCGCGTGCGCGTCTTGTCCGATGGCCTGGGCACGCTCGACGTCTCCAACACCTCGACCGACCATGCCGTATCGATCGATCCGCTCACCGCCGAGCGGATCGAGGTGCTGCGCGGCCCCGCGGTGCTGCTGTTCGGCAGCCAGGCGATCGGCGGCGCGGTCAACGTGCTTGACCGCCGCATCCCGCGCGCACTGCCCGAGAACGGATTCCATGTCGACGCGATCGGCACCTATGGCTCTGCGGCCGAGGAGCGCAGCGGCGGGGCGGCGGTGGACGTGGCGCTCGACCACCAGTTCGTCCTCCACCTCGACGGCAGCTACCGCAAGACCGACGATGTCCGCACCGGCGGCTATATCCTGAGCGCCCCGCTGCGTGCCGAGCAACTCGCCATCGCCGCAGAGGAGAGCGCCGAAGGACATCTCGACGAGGCAGCCGAAGCGACCGCGCTCGCCAGCCAGCGCGGGCGCCTGCCCAACAGCGGCACGCGCACCTATACGCTGGGTGGCGGGCTCTCCCTGATCAACGACGGCGGGAGCCTGGGCTTCTCGGTCGGCTATTACGACACCAATTATGGCGTGCCGGCGCGGCCCGGCGCGGGCCATGCGCATGACGGCGGCGCGGAGGACGAGGGCGAGGAGCATGTCACCATCGGCCTCCACCAGCTCCGCGCCGACATGCGCGGCGAGGTGAAGACCGGGGGCGGGTTCCTCGACAGCATCCGCGTCCGCGCGGGCTTTTCGGATTACAAGCACACCGAGTTCGAGGGGACCGAGACCGGCACCGTGTTCAACTCGACCGGGTTCGAAGGGCGGCTCGAGCTGGTGCAGGCCGACCGTGGCGGCTGGCGCGGGGTGATCGGCTTCCAGGGGATGACGCGCGACTTCTCCGCGATCGGCGAGGAAGCCTTCGTGCCCGAGAACACGACCGACCAGTACGGGCTGTTCACGCTGCAGGAGGTCAATCTCGGCAAGCTCGGGCTCGAGGGCGCGCTGCGCTACGAGCGCACCAATGTCCGCTCCAATTCGGTCAGGCTGGGACTCGAAGAGGATGCGCCGATCGGGCGCATCGATCGCGGGTTCGACGCCTTTTCGGGTGCGGTGGGTCTGTCCTACGCGGTCGGGCCGCTGGTCAAGGTCGGCATCAACGCCTCGCGCGCCGTCCGCGCCCCCTCGGCCGAGGAGCTGTTCTCCAACGGGCCGCATGTCGCGACCCAGGCCTATGAGGTCGGCGACCCCAATTTCCGCACCGAGAAGAGCTGGGGCGGCGAAGTCTATGCCCGCGGCGCGATCGGCGGGCTCAAGTTCCAGCTCGCCGGCTATGCCAACTGGTTCACCGACTATATCTACGAGACCGAGACCGGCCTCGAGATCGACGAGCTGCCGGTGTTCCAGTACCGGCAGGCCGATGCCCGCTATCTCGGCGTCGAGGGCGAGGTCTCGGCGACGCTGCTCAAGCATGGCGAGTTCACGCTCGGCGGCAATGTGGTCGCCGACTATGTTCGTGCGACGCTGGAGGACGGCAGCGCCGTCCCCCGCATCCCGCCGTTCCGCGTCCTCGCCGGGCTCGACGCCAGCCAAGGCCCGTTCGGCGGGCGGGTCGAGGTCGAGCACGTCACCAGGCAGTCGCGCATCGCCGCGTTCGAGACCGAGACCCCGGCCTTCACCCTCGTCAATGCCTCGCTCACCTGGCACCCGTTCGGCGAGAAGCGCGAGACCGCGCTGATCCTCTCCGCCGACAACATCTTCGACGTCGAGGCACGGCGGCATGCCTCGTTCACCAAGGATTTCGTGCCACTCGCCGGGCGCGACATCCGCGTGGCGGCGCGGTTCAGCTTCTAAGGCGTTTCGGGCAGCCTCCAATCGATCGTGCCGCGGCCGTTGGCCTCGAGGAACTCATTCGCCTTCGAGAAATGGCGGCAGCCGAAGAAGCCGCCATGCGCCGAGAGCGGCGAGGGGTGGACCGACTTGAGCACGAGGTGGCGCGGATCGACCGACGGTGCCTTCTTCTGCGCATGGCTGCCCCACAGCATGAACACCACAGGCTTCTCGCTGGCGTTGACGTGCGCGACCACCGCGTCGGTGAACTTCTCCCAGCCGCGGCCCTGGTGCGAGGCCGCGCGGCCCATCTCGACCGTCAGACAATTGTTGAGCAGCAGCACCCCCTGCTTCGCCCAATGCTCCAGGAAACCGTGGCGCGCCGGCGGGATGCCGAGGTCGGACTGCAATTCCTTGTAGATGTTGACGAGGCTCGGCGGCACGCGGACGCCGGGCTGGACCGAGAAGCACAGGCCATGCGCCTGCCCCTCGCCATGATAGGGATCCTGCCCCAGGATCACGACGCGCACGTCCTGCGGCGGGGTGAGGTCGAGCGCGCGGAACCAGTCGCCGCCCTTGGGGAAGATGCGCTTGCCCGCCGCCTTCTCGTCGACCAGGAACTGGCGCAGCGACGCCATGTACGGCGCGTCGAACTCGCGCTGGAGCGGTTCGAGCCAATCGGGATGCAGCTTCACGGCCATGCGGTTTCCTTCCGGGCGCGACTGTGCGAACCAGCGCGAGCCTGTCAACGAGGGAGAGCGCAAATGCCCGTCACCGGAAGCTGCCATTGCGGCAATGTGAGCTATACGCTCGAAGGCGATACGCCCACCGCGGCGATGGCGTGCAACTGCTCGATCTGCCGGCGCAAGGGCTATCTGCTGCACTTCGCGCCGCTCGACACGCTGACGCTGCACGGCGACCCGCAAGCGGTGACCGTCTATCAGTTCAACAAGCACAATATCGAGCACACCTTCTGCAAGGCGTGCGGCTGCGCGCCCTATGGCAAGGGCACCGGGCCGGACGGCAAGCAGATGGCAGCCGTCAATCTGCGCTGCGCCGACGGCATCGACCTCGATTCGCTGACCATCCACAAGTTCGACGGGGCGAGCCTCTAGATGTCCCCACCCTCCCCCGCCAGGGGGAGGTGGCAGCCCTGGACCTGTTCCGGGGCTGACGGAGGGGGAGGAAGCACGACGATCAACGTTGTCGCCGTCCTCCCCCTCCGTCGCCTTCGGCGCCACCTCCCCCTGGCGGGGGAGGATATGGGTAAGGAGTTCCGCATGCACATGAGCCATGATGCGGCCGCGCCGGCTGCGCCCGAGATTTCGTTCGACCAGTTCCTGGCGGTGGACATCCGCGTCGGGACGATCATCGCCGCGGAGCCGTTTCCCGAGGCGCGCAAGCCGGCCTACAAGCTGACGATCGATTTCGGCCCTGCGATCGGGATCAAAAGATCCTCGGCGCAGATCACCGAGCATTACGGCCTCGACGACCTGCCGGGGCGGCAGGTCGCGGCGGTGGTCAACTTCCCGCCGCGCCAGATCGGCCCGATGATGTCCGAGGTGCTGACGCTGGGCTTCCCCGATGCGGACGGCAAGGTCGTGCTGTTCCACCCCAGCGTCACGGTGCCGAACGGCGGGCGGCTGTTCTGACCGGCGCGGTTGACGAAGTTGGCAGGAAAACGGGGTTTCGCGGCAAAAGCGCCTGAACCGCGCCGGTGACGCGCCGGAAATGCGCTGGCAAGGCGCCGCGCGCGCGTCACCGCCGCGCCAGTTGCGCGCCGGCAAAGCGCCACCGGCGCGCCACTCGCGCGACGGCGAGGCGGCACCCGAGCGACAGCCATGCGCCGGTGACGCGGCGCGGCGGCGTGCTGATGCGCGGAGCGAGGCGTCCCGGATACGCATGGGACAGGCCAGATATCACGACAACGGCGCTGTAGGAAAACTCCACATGCACTGCGCGAGGCAGCCCCCGAAGGCGGGGCTGGTCAGCCTCGCGCATTGCTCAGCAAAGCCTCATCCGCCGCTCATGACGTTCATCCGCGCCGGTGCGAGCGATCAAGCCCCAGCGAGATGGAGCAAGACGAATGACGGCGACGGCAGAAGTGAAAACCAACCGCAACTGGTGGCGGATCGGACGGTTGAGCGCGGCGGCGGCGCTGCTGTGCGTGCCGGCGATCGCGATGCGCTTCACCGGCGAGGTCGTCTGGACCGCCAGCGACTTCGTGGTGATGGGAACGCTGCTCGCGGCGCTCCTCGGCGCATATGAGTTCCTCGCGAGCCGGGCGCCGGGCACCGCCTATCGCGCAGCGTCGGTGGCGGCGACGCTGGGGCTGTTCCTGCTGATCTGGATGAACATGGCGGTCGGCGTCATCGGCACGGAGAATAACGACGCCAATATGATGTTCATCGCGGTGATCGCGATCGGGGTGGGCGGCGCATGCCTCGCCCGGTTCAGGCCGGCGGGAATGAAGCGCGCGCTGTACGCTGCCGCGCTGGCGCAGCTGGCGGTGGGCGTGATCGCGGTGGCGGGCGGCCTAGGCACCGAAGACCCGAACTGGCCTAGGGACGTGATCTTCCTGACCGGCTTCTATACCGGGCTGTGGGCGGTGGCGGGAACGCTGTTCGGCCTGTCAGGCGACCGGCGATGAACGGCACGCGCAAGCTGACCGAGCCGCTGACCGAGGAGGAGCGCGCACGGCTGTTCGAGCGCATCCACCGCTCGCCACGTATCCCGGACCGCTATGCCGAACGGCGCGCAAAGCCTGCAACCTCTTCCTTCGTCATTCCCGCGAAGGCGGGAATCCATTGGCCGTGACCGAGCGGGTCGATCCTCAACGAGCCAGAATGGATCCCCGCCTGCGCGGGGATGACAGCTCAAGGGTGGGAACCTGTGAAGGCTGCTATGCCGACCGCCGCGCCGTCAACAGATAGTTGAGGCTGGTGTCGTCCGAGAGGTGGAAGCCCGCGCCGGGCGATAAGCTGAGGCCGCGCAGGTCGGCGACCTTCATCCCGGCATCGGCGAGCAGCCCGGACAGCTCGTCCGGGGTGATGAACTTGGCGTGGTCGTGGGTGCCGCGCGGGATCATGCCCAGCCCCTCGCCCACCGTGATCATCGCGAGCCGCGACAAGGGCGTGCGGTTGGGGGTGGAGAGGATCATCAGCCCGCCCGGCGCCAGCGCCGCGGCGAGGCCGGCGACGAAGGCGGCGGGGTCGGCGACATGCTCGATCACCTCCATCGAGGTGACGAGGTCGAAGGTCCGGCCCTCGACCGCGACCTCGAACTCGCCCGCACGATAGTCGATGGCAAGGCCCGAGGCGTCGGCATGCGCGCGCGCAGCGCCGATATTCTCGGGCGCGGCGTCGACTCCGGTAACCTCGGCGCCGAGCCGGGCCAGCGGCTCGCACAGCAGCCCGGCGCCGCAGCCGACATCGAGCGCGGTCTTGCCGGCGAGCGGGGTGAAGCCGTTGGGATCGCCGCCCCAATGCGCATCGACCGCTTCGCGGATATAGCGCAACCGCGGCGGGTTGAGCCGGTGGAGCATCGCCGAGCTGCCCTTGGGGTTCCACCAGTCTGCCGCGAGCCGGCCGAAATGCTCAGCTTCACGCGGGTCAATGGTTGCTTTGCTTGTCATCGCCATCCCCCCCTCCTATCAGCGCGCCCACACCTTCCCAACCCGGGATTCAAGGGGGGACAGAATATATGGCACGCATCGTGATGAAGTTCGGTGGCACGTCGATGGCGGGCATCGAGCGGATTCGCAACGTCGCCAATCGCGTGAAAGCCGAATGGGAAACGGGCAACCAGGTCGCGGTCGTCGTCTCGGCGATGGCGGGCGAGACCGACCGGCTGGTCGGCTTCTGCAAGGAAGCAAGCCCGCTCTACGACCTGCGCGAGTACGACACGGTGGTCTCTGCCGGCGAGCAGGTGACCAGCGGGCTGCTGGCGATCGCGCTGCAGGCGATCGGCGTGCCGGCGCGCTCATGGCTCGGCTGGCAGCTGCCGATCCACACCAGCAGCGCGCATTCGAGCGCGCGCATCGGCGCGATCGACACGGTCGAGCTCAACGCCAGCCTCGCCGACGGCAATGTCGCGGTGATCCCGGGCTTCCAGGGGCTGGCCGAGGACAATCGCGTGACCACGCTCGGCCGCGGCGGATCGGACACCAGCGCGGTGGCGGTGGCGGCGGCGATGAAGGCCGACCGCTGCGACATCTACACCGATGTCGACGGGGTCTATACGACGGACCCGCGCATCGTGCCGCGGGCGCGCAAGCTCAGCAAGGTCACCTATGAGGAGATGCTGGAGCTGGCGAGCGTCGGGGCCAAGGTGCTCCAGACCCGCTCGGTCGGGCTGGCGATGAAGGAAGGCGTGCGTGTGCGCGTGCTTTCCTCGTTCGAGGATACGCATGACGAACAGGGCCATCGCGGCACATTGATCGTCGGCGAAGAGGAGATTGACGACGTGGAACGCCAGCTGATCACCGGCATCGCGCACGACAAGAACGAGGCGAAGGTGACGCTCACCAACGTCCCCGACCGGCCGGGCGCGGTGGGTCATATCTTCACGCCGCTGGCCGAGGCCGGGATCAACGTCGACATGATCGTGCAGAACGTGGCGCATGCGACGGGATCGACCGACGTGACCTTCACGGTTCCCCGCGCCGAGCTGGCGCGCGCGCTCGACGTGCTGGAGAAGGCCAAGGCGCCGATCGGCTATGACGCGCTGATCCACGATACCAAGGTCGCCAAGATCAGCGTCGTGGGCGTGGGCATGCGCAGCCATGCCGGCGTCGCGGCGACGATGTTCGAGACTTTGGGCGAGCGCCGCATCAACATCCTCGCCATCACCACCAGCGAGATCAAGGTGAGCGTGCTGATCCACGAGGACGAGACCGAGCTGGCCGTCCGCGTGCTGCACACCGCCTATGGGCTGGACGCGCCGGAGGACGAGGCGGCCTAGGGGCGGCTTTGCGCTGGAGAATTTGATTCACGCGAAGGCGCTAAGGCGCGAAGAAGGTTCTTTCGCGCATAGGACGCAGAGGCGCGGAGCTGTAGTCCGCCGCGTCAGCGGCTCTCACAATTCTGACAGCTCGGCCTGCCGCGCCCGCAGTAAGGGCGCTTCGCGCGAGAACAGCTTCTCTGCGCCTCTGCGTCCTCTGCGCCTCTGCGCGAAATCTTCTTCTTCGCGCCTTAGCGCCTTCGCGTGAATCCAAAACTCAGCGCAGCACGAGCGTCGCTGCCACGCCGAAGTGATCCGACGGATATTCGCCGTCCACCGCGACATCGCCGATGCGGCGGGCGTCGCGGACGGCGAAGGCGCGCGGATTCACGAAGATATGGTCGATCACGCGTGCGGGCAGGCCGCGTGCGGTGACCAGCGTGGTATCGACCGCACCGGGCGGGAGCGCGGGATCGAGGCCATGGATCGCGAGCGGGGCGAGCGCAGCCTCGTCGAGCGGGGCGTTGAAGTCGCCCATCAGCACCAGCGGCACCTCATCCTGCGGCAGCCAGTCGAGCAGGCCGCGGATCTGCTGCGCGCGCGCCGGTCCCTGATCGGGCTTCCACGCGAGATGCGTATTGACGATATCGACCGGCTGGCCGCGTGCATCGACACGCAGGCGGATCGCAGTGCGATAATCGTCGAGCGGCTCGAGCTTGACCGTGTCGACCGCGCTAACCGGCAGCCGCGAGAGGATGGCGTTGCCGTAGCGGTTGGCCGCGCCCTCTGGCGAAGTCGACATGAAGTGGACGGCGTAGCCGCCCAGCGCGGCGGCGATCGTCTCGGCCTGATTGGGCAGGCTCTTCCTCGAATCCTGCAGCACCTCCTGCAGCGCGATGACATCGGCATCCGTCGCACGGAGCACATCCACGATCAGCTTCAAGCGCACCGGCCAGTTGCCGGCATCGTGCCAGATGTTGAAGGTGGCAACCCGGAGCGGCGCGCGCGAAGCGGCGGCGCGCGGGGCGCACGCGGCGGCGGGGAGCGCGGCAGCGGCGGCGAGCAGGGTGCGGCGGGTCAAGCGACTCATGCTGCCCTGCTACGCCGCGGCCGGGCGGACGGCAACGCGTGTCAGTCGGGCAGGGCGAACAGCTTGCGGGCATTGCCGTAGCGGATCTTGGCGACTTCCTCAGGAGTGAGGCCGAGCTTCTCCAGCGCCTCGACATTCTGCGCGAGCGAGAATTGCGGATAGTCGGAGCCGAGCAGGATATGGTCGATGCCGACATTGCGCATCGTCCACACGAACTCGTCCTCGATCGGCGAATCCGCGGTCAGCGTCACCGTCGCCGAGATGTCGAAATAGATATTCTCGCCGAACAACCCCTCCGCCGTCCGCGCGGCCTTGAGCATGTTCCAGAAGCGGAACCCCATCGCGCCCATATGCGCGAAGATGAACTTCGTCTTCGGCGCGGCGAGCGCGAGATTGAACAGCTTCTCGTTGTCGCCGGGCAGGATGTTGGCATTGTCCATCAGCACCACCAGCCCGGCCTCGCCCGCAGCGCGAACCAGGCCAAGCACACGCGGATCGGCATTGTCGAACTTCTGGGTGTGAGCGTGGATCTTGAGCAGCTTTATGCCCGCCGCGGCGACGCGGCGCACCTCAACGATCGCCGCCGCGCCGTCATAGGGGTGGACGGTCGCGACGGGCATCAGCCCGGGATTGGCCTTGGCGAGCGCGATGATCGCGTCGTTGCCGGCACGGATCGCCTCGGGCTTGCCTTCGCGCGCCTGATTGGGGCCGCCGAACCACATCACCGCCGCAACCGGATCGAGCCCTGCGGCTTTCGATTGCGCGCGATATTCGCGCAGCGACTCCTCGCCCTTCCAGAGGTGGACATGATTGTCGAACAACGGCTCCTGCCCCGCCGCGGCGGGCGCGAGGACGAGCAGGGCGAGGCCGGCGAGCGCGGGAAGTTTCATGCAGGACCTCTCTAATGCGGGCGCACCGTGCTGGCCAGACTTGCCGGGACCGGGCGTGCGGCGCTAGGGCAACGCGATGAGCATCGGGGAAGAGCGCCTTCAGCGCCGCATGGCGCGCGGCATCGAGTTTCTGGGAGCCAAGACCGCGATCCTGTGCGGCGCGATGTCGTGGGTGAGCGAGCGCAATCTCGTCGCCGCCATCTCCAACGCGGGCGGCTTCGGGCTGATCGCATGCGGCGCGATGACGCCCGAGCTGCTCGACGCCGAGATCGCGGGCACCAAGGCGCTGACGGGCAAGCCGTTCGGCGTCAACCTCATCACCATGCACCCGCAGCTGTTCGAGCTGATCGAGGTCTGCGCCAGGCACAATGTCTCGCACATCGTGCTCGCGGGCGGGCTGCCCCCGGCCGGGTCGCTCGACGCGATCAAGGGCAACGGCGCCAAGCTGATCTGCTTCGCCCCCGCGCTGAGCCTCGCCAAGAAGCTGATCCGCTCGGGCGTCGACGCGCTGGTGGTCGAGGGCATGGAGGCCGGCGGGCATATCGGCCCGGTCTCGACCAGCGTGCTGGCGCAGGAGATATTGCCCGAGGTCGCCGATCAGGTTCCGGTGTTCGTCGCCGGCGGGATCGGCCGGGGCGAGGCGATCGCCGGCTATCTCGACATGGGCGCCGCGGGCGTCCAGCTCGGCACGCGCTTCGCCTGCGCGACCGAGAGCATCGCCCACCCCAATTTCAAGAAGGCCTTCTTCCGCGCCAGCGCGCGCGATGCCGTGGCCAGTGTGCAGATCGATCCGCGCCTGCCGGTGATCCCGGTGCGCGCGCTCAAGAACGCCTCGTCCGAGCTGTTCACCGCCAAGCAGCGCGAGGTTGCGCAGCTGCTCGACGAGAACAAGGTCGAGATGCTCGAGGCGCAGCTTCAGATCGAGCATTACTGGGCAGGCGCGCTGCGCCGCGCAGTGATCGAGGGCGATGTCGACAACGGGTCGCTGATGGCGGGCCAGTCGGTCGGCATGGTGACGAAGGAGGAGCCGGTCGCCGAGATCATCGCCCAGCTGATGGCCGAGGCCGCGCACGCGCTGGAGAAGCGCGCAGCCTGAAAGGCCTCCTCATTCCGATCCTCCCCCGCCAGGGGGAAGTGGCAGCCGAAGGCTGACGGAGGGGGCGGACACGATATCGGGGACTGGGCCTCCTCCCCCTCCGTCGCGCTTCGCGCGCCACCTCCCCCTGGCGGGGAGGATTGAAAGCTGATCCAGAAACGTAATGGCGGTTAACGCGGCCTTTACCTTGCCGTGATTGGATGGCGGCATGTCGTACCGCGTCCTCATTCCGCTTGCCGTGCTGGCCGCCCTTTCGGGGTGTGCCGGACGGAAACAGGCAGCGGCGCCTGCGCCGCTTCCGGTCCCGCTCCCCACGCCGGTGCGTGCCGCGCCGCCGCTGCCGCCCGAAGGCGCGGCGGCTGGGCTGACGATCCCGGCGAAGCTCGCCGACGGCAGCTACGCCACACCCAATCGCAACGTCTCGGCGGCGGGCGCGGTCTGGCATCTGCGCGCGGCGTTCAACGTGGCGGCGCTGAGCTGCCCGGATGCGACGCTCGCCGCTGCCTACAACCGGCTGCTGGCGGGGCATCGCCAGGCGCTTGCCGCGGCGCACCGGACATTGACCGCCGAGCATGGCGGCATGGCGTCGTTCGATCCGGCGATGACCCGGCTGTACAATTATTTCGCGCAGCCCCCTGTGCTGCCGCGCTTCTGCGCGCAGGCCGGGCCGCTGCTGCATCAGGCAGCGGCGCTCTCCGCCGGATCGCTCGACGGGTTCGCCCCGGCGGCGCTGGCGGCGATCGACCGGCCGTTCGGCGACTTCTACGCGCGCTACGATGCCTACCGCACCGACCTGGCGGCGTGGCGGGCGGGGACGCCGGCTGCACCCCGGCTGGCCGCAACGGCTCCCGCCGGGCCTCAGCTGCCCTATGACCGCACGGTGTTCTCGGCGAACACCCGGGTTACCGGCGGCGGGACCGTCCTCGCCGCACGCTGACGCCGGCCGGCAGGCAGAATAAAGCGTCGTCGATCGGTGCGGTGAGCGCGCCGAACCGATTGGCGCGCCCGCGCCGATCTGATAGCGCAAGCCCATGCCCGTTTCCGCCGCCGCCTCCGCCCGCGAGATCCTGACGCGCCTCCACGATGTGATGGCGTCGCGATCGGCGGCGCAGGCGAAGCTCAATTCGGTGGTCAACATCATCGGCGAGGCGCTGGATAGCGAGGTCTGCTCGATCTACCTGCTGCGCGAGGGCGTGCTCGAGCTGTTCGCGACGCGCGGCCTGGCGCAGGAGGCGGTCCACGTCACCAAGCTTGCGCTGGGCGAGGGGCTGACCGGCACGATCGCGGCGAATGTCGAGACGCTCAACCTCGACGAGGCGGCGAGCCATCCCGACTTCGCCTACCGCCCCGAGACGGGCGAGGACCGGTTCCACAGCTATGCCGGCGTGCCGATCATCCGCAAGGAGCGCGCGGTCGGTGTGCTGGCGGTGCAGCATGCCGAGCCGCGCAAATACGAAGAAGTCGAGATCGAGGCGCTGCAGACGGTCGCGATGGTGCTGAGCGAGCTGATCGCCAATGCCGGGCTGATCGATCCCGCGGGCGGGGGCGGATCGACGCGTCCGCAATCGACCGCGACGGCGCGCGTCTCGGGTTTCAAGCTTGTCGAGGGCATGGCCGCGGGCGCCGCGGTGTTCCACCAGCCGCGCATCACGATCGAGCACACGGTCGCCGAGGACATCGAGGCCGAGCGCCACCGCGTCTATGCCGCGTTCGACAAGATGCGCGAGCAGATCGACCGCATGACCAGCCAGGCCGAGTTCGGCGTGGGCGGCGAGCATGAGGAGGTCCTCGAGACCTACAAGATGTTCGCCTATGACGAGGGCTGGAGCCGCCGCATCAACGAGGCGATCGACTCCGGCCTCACCGCCGAGGCGGCGATCGAGCGCGTCCAGCAGCGCACGCGGATGCGCATGCGGCAGATCGACGATCCGCTGCTGCGCGATCGCATGCACGACCTGGAGGATCTGTCCAACCGGCTGCTGCGCATCGTCTCCGGCCAGCTCGGCACCGCGGCGCAGTTGGGCCTCAGGCAGGATTCGATCCTGATCGCGCGCAACCTGGGTCCCGCCGAGCTGCTCGAATATGACCGCCGCCGCCTCAAGGGCGTGGTGCTCGAGGAAGGGTCGCTGACCGCGCACGTCACCATCGTCGCGCGCGCGATGGGCGTTCCGGTGCTGGGCCGCGTCAAGGACATTCGCCGCCTGATCGCCGAAGGCGACCGCCTGCTGGTCGACGTGACCGAGGACGCGCTGATCATCCGGCCCACGGCCGCGATGGAGGAGGCTTTCGACGCCAAGCTGCTCGTCACCCAGAAGCGCCGCGCCGCCTTCGCCGCGCTGAAGGGCGAAGCGCCGGTGACGAAGGACGGGCATCGCGTCACCGTGATGGTCAATGCCGGCCTGCGCGACGACGTCGCGGCGCTCGACCTCACCGGCGCGGACGGGATCGGGCTGTTCCGCACCGAGTTCCAGTTCCTCGTCTCCGCGACGCTGCCCCAGCGCGAAGGGCAAAGGCGGCTGTACAAGGATGTGCTGGAAGCCGCGGGCGATCGGCCGGTCACCTTCCGCACCGTCGACATCGGCGGCGACAAGGCGCTGCCCTATCTCGACCATGACGAGAATGGCGAGGAGGAGAACCCGGCGATGGGCTGGCGCGCGCTGCGCCTGGCGCTCGACCGCGAAGGGCTGATGAAGGTGCAGGCGCGCGCGCTGCTCGAGGCCTCTGCCGGTCGCACGCTCAACGTCATGTTCCCGATGGTCTCCGAGCCGTGGGAGTTCGACCAGGCGCGCGCGCTGTTCGAGAGCCAGCGCGCCTGGCTTGAGGCGCGCGGGCACAAGCTGCCGCTGCTCATCCGCTATGGCGCGATGCTCGAAGTGCCGGCGCTGGCCGAGGTGCTCGATCTGCTGCTGCCCAACCTCGATTTCCTGTCGGTCGGCACCAACGACCTCACGCAATTCCTGTTCGCCGCCGATCGCGCGCACCCCAAGCTCGCGGTGCGCTACGACTGGCTCAGCCCCTCGATCCTGCGCTTCCTGCGCCGCGTCGCGGGCGAGGCCGCGCAGGCCGGCGTGCCGCTCGCGGTGTGCGGCGAGATGGGCGGGCGGCCGCTGGAGGCGATGGCGCTGATCGGCCTCGGCATCGAGCGGCTGTCGATCACCCCTGCCGCGGTCGGGCCGATCAAGGCGATGGTCCGCTCGCTCGACCGCCCCGCGCTGATCGACGCGATGACCGGGATGCTCGCACGGCCGCCGCAGGACATGCGCGCCGCGCTGGAGCAGTGGGCGCAGGATAACCAGGTCGAGCTCGCCTGATCCTGCGGCTTTTCGCCCCCGCCAGCGTTGACAGCGGCAGGCGGGTGGTGGACACCCCCGCACGGCCTGCATTCCCCCTGGCTTGACGCCAGTGCGACCGGAGTAAGATTGAATGGACGGCGAACCCGGCGAGAACCCGACGCTCTTCCCCGAGAAGGTCGGCGAGAAGCTGCGCGACGCGCGGCAGGCGCAGGGGCTGGAGCTGTCCGACATCGCCGCGCGCACGCGCATCCCGCTGCGCCACCTGCAGGCGATCGAGACCTCCGACTATTCGGGGCTGCCCTCGCCCACCTATGCGGTCGGCTTCGTCAAATCCTATGCCCGCGCGATCGGCGCCGACGAGGTGGCGCTGGCCAGGGAGCTGCGCGCCGAGACCTCGAGCCTGTTCGCCGCGCGCGAGGCCTATGAGAGCTACGATCCCGAGGATCCGGTGCGCGAGCCGTCGAGCGGGCTCGTCTGGGCAGGCGCGATCATCGCGGTGCTGCTGCTGGCCGGGGTCGGCCTGTGGTACGGCACCGACCTGTTCCGCAGCAGCGGCGCCGCTCCCGAGCCGGCCCCGACCGAGACCCCGCTGGCCACGCCAACGGACGAACCCTCCCCCACCGCCGCACCGGTGGCGGGCAACGGCCAGGTCACGCTGATCGCGACCCAGCCGGTGTGGCTGCGCGTCTATGATGCGGCCGGCACGCGCCTGTTCGAGAAGGAGATGGCGGCAGGCGAGCGCTACGACGTGCCGCAGGCCGCCAACGCGCCGATGATCAACCTTGGCCGGCCCGAGGCGATCCGCGTGACGATCAACGGGTCGGACGTCGCCCCGCTCGGCACGCCGGGCCGCGCGATCAAGGACGTGCCGATCAGCGCCGAGGCGCTGCGCGCGCGCGGCACCGGCGCTGCGCCCGCGGTCGCGCCCAGCCCGGCGCCGGCGGCGAGCCCCCCTGCCGGGACGCAGCGGCCGCTGCCCCCGGCCTTCCGCGCGGACGGGAACTCGACCGCTCCGTGAAGCCATGCGGTAAAGCGTGGCGACAGATTCGGCATGTGATGTATAAGGCGTTGAGGATATTTGCGCCTGCGGGGATTTCGATGCGATTGATGGGAAAGATGGCGTTGCTGGGCACGGCGGTTGCCGCGCTGGCGAGCGTGGCGGTGCCGGTGGCGGCGCAAAGCGGGCGTGACCCGCTCGAGGGCCGGGTCGACCGGCTTGAGCGCGAGATGCGCGCGGTGCAGCGCAAGGTGTTCCCGGGCGGCGCCGGCCAGACGGTCGAGCCGCAGATCACCGCGCCCCAGCAGCAGCCGGGTGCGCCCGGCATCCCCGCGACCAGCGCCGTGGCCGATCTCAACGCCCGGGTCAGCGCGGTGGAATCGCAGCTCACATCGATGACCGGGCAGATCGAGCAGACCCAGTATCGCCTGCGCCAGCTCGAGGAATCGTTCAACGCCTACAAGCGCTCGACCGACGCGCGCCTCAAGGCGCTCGAGGCCGGCGCCGCCCCGGCCGAGGAGGAGCCGCCGGTGACCGGCACGCGTCCCGCCCCCGTCCGCCCCGCGGTCGGCGGCCCCGCCGCGCCCGTGCCCGCGGTTGCGGTCGAGCGGCCCAGGAGCGACGACCCGGCCGAGGACGGCTATGTCTATGGCTATCGCCTGTGGCAGGCCAAGCAGTATGACAAGGCGATCCCCGAGCTGCGCGCGGTCGTCCAGAAATATCCCAAGCACCGCCGCGCCAGCTATTCGCAGAACCTGCTCGGCCGCGCGTTGCTCGATTCCGGCAAGCCCGCGCTCGCCGCGACCGCCTTCTTCGAGAGCTATCAGAAGATGCCGAATGGCGAGCGCGCGCCGGATTCGCTCTATTATCTCGCCCAGTCGCTGGTGAAGATGAAGAAGCCGGCGAGCGAGGTATGCAAGGTCTATGACGAGCTGAGCCAGGTCTATGGCGACCGCCTCTCCGACGCGATGAAGAAAGATGTCGCCGCCGGCCGCACCGCCAGCAAGTGCAAGTGACGCGCTGACGCCGCCCGATCCGGAAGCGGTCGCGCGGTTCTCCGCGGCGCTGAACCGCCTGTTCGCGGAAGCGGCCGGGGAGAGCCTGCCTTCCGGTGCGGCGCTGGCGCTCGCCGTATCGGGCGGCGCCGACAGCATGGCGATGCTGGCGCTCGCCGCGGCCGCCTTTCCCGGGCGCATCGCCGCCGCAACGGTCGATCATGGCCTGCGCCCCGAAGCGGCGGACGAGGCGGCACTGGTGGCGGACGCCTGTGCGCGGCTGGCGGTGCCTCATGCGACATTGACGCCGGCCATCCCGATCACCGGGAGCAGCGTGCAGAAGGGTGCGCGCGAGGCGCGCTACGCGGCGCTGACCGCCTGGGCGCAGGCGACGGGCGCCAACGCGCTGCTGACCGCGCACCATGCCGACGATCAGGCCGAAACGCTGCTGATGCGGCTCAATCGCGCCTCGGGGATCGCCGGGCTCAGCGGCATCCGGTCCTGGCGCTTCGCAGCCGATATGCTGCTATTGCGGCCGCTGCTGGCATGGCGGCGCGACGAACTGCGCGCGATTGCGGCGGATGCGGGCGTGCGCTGGGTCGAAGACCCCTCCAACGCCGATCAGCGCCACGACCGCACGCGGTTCCGCGCATTGCTGGCGCAGCAGCCCCTGCTCGATCCGGCGGCGCTGGCGAGGTCCGCGGCCCATCTGGGCGAGGCCGAGGCGGCGCTCGACGCGCTCGCCGGAACGCTCCGCGCCGAGCGCTGGTCGCCGGGCAAGGGGCTGTTGCGCGCCGCCGGGCTGCCGCGCGAGATCCAGCGCCGGCTGACCCGCGCCGCGATCGCGGAGGTGCGCAGCGCGAACGCCATTTCCGCCCCCGGCTTTTCCGACGCGTCCAATATCGAACCGCTGCTCGACGCGTTGGCAGCCGGAACGGCCGCGACGCAGGCGGGCGTGCTGGTCTCGCCCGAACGCGACGGCCGCTGGCGCTTTACCCCCGCCCCGCCCCGCCGATCACTCTGATCGAAGCTGTTCCATTGCCATTAACCTGCCACACCCTATCTTATCGGGGAATCATGGCACCGGAATCGGAATGAACGACAACGACAAGCAGCAGGGCCCCGAGAATAACGGCAATCCCTGGATGAAGAGCCTGCTCATCTGGGTGGGCATCCTGGCCGCGCTCGCGCTGTTCGTTTCGCTGATGAACCAGCCGGGGCAGACCGCCGGGACGACGATCCCCTATTCGGCATTCCTCGACAAGGTGCAGGGCGGCGAGGTCAAGGAGGTCAATGTCAGCCAGACGGTGATCACCGGCACGCTCACCAACGACACCAAGTTCCGCACCAACACCGTGCCCGATCCGCAGCTCATCCCCGCGCTGCGCGAGAAGGGCGTGACGATCAGCGCGCGGCCCGAGGAAGGGCCGTCGATCTGGATGTACATGCTGTACAACTCGCTGCCGTTCCTGCTCTTCCTCGGCATCGCTTTCTTCGTGCTGCGCCAGATGCAGAAGGGCTCGGGCTCGGGCGCGATGGGCTTCGGCAAGTCGCGCGCCAAGCTGCTGACGCAGAAGGAGGGCAAGGTCACCTTCGCCGACGTCGCCGGCATCGACGAGGCGCGCGAGGAGCTGGAGGAGGTCGTCGAGTTCCTCAAGGACCCGACCAAGTTCGCCCGCCTCGGCGGCAAGATCCCCAAGGGCGCGCTGCTGGTCGGCTCGCCCGGCACCGGCAAGACGCTGCTCGCCCGCGCGATCGCGGGCGAGGCGGGCGTGCCCTTCTTCACCATCTCCGGCTCGGACTTCGTCGAGATGTTCGTCGGCGTCGGCGCGAGCCGCGTGCGCGACATGTTCGAGCAGGCCAAGAAAAGCGCGCCGTGCATCGTCTTCATCGACGAGATCGACGCGGTCGGCCGCCATCGCGGCGCGGGCCTCGGCAACGGAAACGACGAGCGCGAGCAGACGCTGAACCAGCTGCTGGTCGAGATGGACGGCTTCGAGGCCAACGAGGGCATCATCATCGTCGCCGCGACCAACCGCCCCGACGTGCTCGATCCGGCGCTGCTGCGCCCGGGCCGCTTCGACCGCCAGGTGGTGGTGCCGCGCCCCGACATCGAGGGCCGCGTCAAGATCCTGCAGGTCCATATGAAGAAGGTGCCGCTGGCGCCCGACGTCGATGCGCGCACCATCGCGCGCGGCACGCCGGGCTTCTCGGGCGCCGACCTCGCCAACCTCGTCAACGAAGCCGCGCTGATGGCCGCGCGGAAAGGCAAGCGCCTGGTCGCGATGCAGGAGTTCGAGGAAGCCAAGGACAAGGTGATGATGGGCGCCGAGCGGCGCTCGATGGTCATGACCGACGACGAGAAGCGGATGACCGCTTATCACGAGGCCGGCCATGCCATCGTCAGCCTGCACGAGCCGGCGTCGGACCCGATCCACAAGGCGACGATCATCCCGCGCGGCCGCGCGCTGGGCATGGTCATGCGCCTGCCCGAGCGGGACAGCTATTCGTATCACCGCGACAAGATGTACGCGAACCTCGCCGTGGCGATGGGCGGCCGCGTCGCCGAGGAGATCATCTTCGGCTACGACAAGGTCTCGTCGGGCGCGAGCGGCGACATCCAGTACGCGACCGGCCTCGCCCGCGACATGATCACCAAGTGGGGCATGTCGGACAAGGTCGGCCCGGTCGAGTACGCCCAGCCCGAGGGCGAATCGTTCCTCGGCTATTCGGCGTCGCAGCCGCGGCATATGTCGAACGAGACGCAGCAGCTGATCGACCATGAGATCCGCGCGACCGTCGAAGGCGGGCTCACCCGGGCGCGCGAAGTGCTCACCCAGCATCTCGACCAGCTCCACACGCTGGCCGGCGCGCTGCTCGAGTACGAGACGCTGTCGGGCGAGGAGATCAAGAAGCTGCTCGCCGATGGCGATATCGGCCGGCCCGATCCGGGCACGCTCAAGGGTCCGATCGCGGCGGCGGGTACCTCGATCCCCAAGACGCGGCGCCCCAAGGACCCGTTCGGGAACCCGGCACCGCAAGGGGCCTGATCCTCGCCCCTGTCGAATACGCTTCGGCCCGCGCGATGAGCGCGGGCCGTTTCGTTTTGCTGGCGTGCCCATCGCACTTCGCCTTGACGCCGCTGCCCTTCCCCCTTCAACATCGTGGCGACCGACAGGCGCTGGGGGCGCCTGTGCTGGTGTCCAGAGGGGAATCGGGGGAGATTCATGAAGCGTTGGTGGCTGATTGCCGGTGCGGCCCTGTTGATCCCGGCGAGCGCGCAGGCGATGACCGTCGAGGAATTCCTGGTCAAGGCGCGCGCGCTCAAGGCCAAGGGGCCGCTCGCGCTCTTCTCGTCCGATCTCGCGCCGGTCAGGGCCGAGATCAAGTCGGTGGCGACCAGTTATCGCGCCGATCTGCGGGCCGACCGCGCCGCCGGCCGCGCGCCGCACAGCTGCCCGCCGCCCGAAGGCAGCGAGGCCGCGAAGATCAAGCCGGCCGACTTCCTTGCCGAGCTCGAGAAGATCCCGCCGCACCAGCGATCGATGAGCATGAAGACCGCCTTCTACCTGATCATGAAGCGCCGCTGGCCCTGCCCCGCTGGCTGATCAGCCGAGCAGCCCGAGGCCGAGCAGCAGCAGGCCGAACAGCACCAGGATGAAGGCGATGAAGTGGAGCAGCACGAAGGTGCGCAGCAGCGCGCTCCACCCGCGCAGGCGATAGGCGCCCTTCATCTGGAAGAAGATGTGCACCGGCGTGATCGTCATCGCCGCAATCGCGATCGCGTCGTTGGGGAGGCCGAGCCCGCCGGCAATGGTCAGCAGGATGAACAGGATCGAGTTGAACGCCAGCGAATAGGTCACGAACACCGCGTGGTCGTAGCCCTTGTACCGCCGCTTCCAGAAGAACAGCAGCCACACGAACGGGATCGACAGCGGGATCAGCGCCCAGCTGAACTTGTAGCTGTTGGTCTGGAGCTTGTAGAGCGCGAGGCCGGGATTCCGGTTGGCCTTCTCGATCCCCTTGTCGATCCGCTTCCAGCCGGTCTTGAAATTGAGGCCCTTGCCGCTCGCCCGGCTCAGCGAGAGCGGCACCTTCTCGAGCTCGTCGAGATCGCGCTCGAGCCCCGCGATGCGCTTGTCCAGCTTCTGCGCGCGTTCGCTGCCCGGCGCCGCCTTCGCGCGCGATTCGCGGGCGTCGGCGATCGCGCTCTCGGTGTTCTGGCGCGCGAAGGTCAGCCCCTGCTCGAACTGCGCGACGGTGCCGACCTCGGCCGGCGGAGAGATGCCCATGATCTGGAGCACCGCGAACATCGAGAAGACCGAGAACAGGAACATCGCCATCGGCGAGACGAAGCGCGCACGCTCGCCATGGATGTAGCGCCGGGTCAGCTCGCCCGGGCGGAAGAACAGCATGGGCAGCGTGTTCCACAGCTTGCCCTCGAAATGAACGACGCCATGCAGGATCTCGTGCCAGATCGCGCCGATCGTGCGGTGGACATGCCCCGCCTGCCCGCAGCGGTGGCAATAGGGGCCGGTCAGCGTGGTGCCGCAGTTGAGGCAGATGCCGCCATGTCCCCCATGTCCGGCCTCGCCGCGATGACTCTCGACGGCGCGGCCCAGCAGTGCCCCGCTCACGACTTCACCGGCTGCGTCGAATTCCCCCATGAAAGCCCACCTAACAAAGAGCGAAAGCAGAGGCGATAGGGACTTTCGCCGCGGCCCGTGCTAGCCGCGGCCTATGGACACGATCGCCGAAACCTCACCGCAAGCCCTGATCGCCGGCATGGGCGCCCGCGCCCGCGCCGCCGCCGTGACGCTCGCCGCGCTGCCGACGGCGCGCAAGGCGCAGGGCCTGCGCGCCGCCGCCGCGGCGATCCGCGCCGATGCCGATGCGATCCTGGCGGCCAATGCGAAGGATGTCGCGGCGGGCGAGGCGAACGGGCTGTCGGGCGCGCTGCTCGACCGGCTGCGGCTCGATCCCGCGCGGCTCGAAGGTGCGGCTGCGGGCGTGGAAGCGGTCGCCGCGCTCGCCGATCCGGTGGGCGAGACGATCAGCACCAGCGCGCGGCCCAACGGCTTGCAGCTTTCCCGCGTGCGCGTGCCGATCGGGGTGATCGGCATCATCTATGAAAGCCGCCCCAACGTCACCGCCGATGCGGCGGCCTTGTGCGTGATGAGCGGCAATGCCGCGATCCTGCGCGGCGGATCGGAGGCGGTGCAGAGCAACCGCGCGATCCACGCCGCCTTCGCCCGCGGCCTCGCCGATGCCGGGCTGCCCGTGGACGCGGTCCAGCTCGTTCCCACCACCGATCGCGCCGCGGTCGGCGCGATGCTCAAGGCCGAGGGCGCGATCGACCTGGTCGTGCCGCGCGGCGGCAAGAGCCTGGTCGCGCGCGTGCAGGAAGAAGCGCGCGTCCCCGTGCTCGCGCATCTCGACGGCATCAACCACACCTATATCGACGGCGCCGCCGACCCTGGCATGGCGCGCGATCTCGCGGTCAACGCCAAGATGCGCCGCACCGGCATCTGCGGCGCGACCGAGACGCTGCTGATCGACAGCGCCTTCGCCGATCCCGCACCGATCCTGTCGGCGCTCGCCGACACCGGCTGCGAGCTGCGCGGCGACGCCGATATCCGTGCGATCGAGCCGCGCGTGGTCGCGGCCAATGCCGAGGATTGGGACACCGAATATCTCGATTCGATCCTGTCGGTGAAGCGCGTCGATGGGGTCGATGGCGCGATGGCGCATATCGCGGCGCACGGATCGCACCACACCGACGCGATCGTCACCGAAGACGCGGCAACCGCCGAGCGATTCCTCAATGGCGTCGACAGCGCGATCGTGATGTGGAACGCCTCGACTCAGTTCGCCGATGGCGGCGAGTTCGGCCTCGGCGCCGAGATCGGCATCGCCACCGGCCGCCTGCACGCGCGGGGCCCGGTCGCGCTGGAGGGGCTGACGACGTATAAATGGGTGGTGCGGGGGACGGGACAGACGCGTCCTTGAAGCGCATCGGCATTCTCGGCGGGTCGTTCAACCCGGCCCATCGCGGGCATCGCGCGATCTCGCTCCACGCCCTGCGCGCGCTGGAGCTGGACGAGGTGTGGTGGATGGTCTCGCCCGGCAATCCGCTCAAGGAGGCGAAAGGCATGGCGCCGTTCGCCGCGCGCATGGCCTCGGCCCGCGCGATGGCGAGGCACGCGCCGATCCGGCCTACAGCCGTCGAGCATCGGCTCAGGACCCGCTACACCGTCGATACGCTGAGCAAGCTGCCGCAGCTCTATCCCAAGCACCAGTTCATCTGGCTGATGGGTGCCGACAATCTCGCGCAATTCGACCAGTGGAAAGGCTGGCGCCGCATCGCGCGGAAGGTTGCGATTGCGGTGATCGCGCGCCCGGGTTATGATCGCGACGCCCATGCAAGTCCTGCGATGGGCTGGCTGCGGCGCTTCGTGCGGCCCGCAGGCCAGGCGAAGAACTGGACGAAGTGGAGTTTGCCGGCACTGGTGCTGTTGCGCTTCCGCCCCGACCCGACTTCGGCGACACGCCTGCGCGCCGCCGATCCCGCTTGGCACCGGCGCTATGCGCCGTCCCCACATCACCGCACGCGCGTCCCCGGACGCCAGGAGCAATCTTGAACGCATCGCCCCATGTTTCGCGTAGTCCCGAGCCTCAGGGTTCCCCGAACGAGGCGGAGGCTCTCCACACGCTCGTCCTGAGCTCGCTCGACGACGATCAGGCGGTCGAGACCGTCTCGATCCCGCTCGCGGGCAAGAGCAGCATCGCCGACTATATGGTCGTCGCCAGCGGCAAGTCGACGCGGCAGGTCGCATCGATGGCCAACAAGCTGGCCGAGAAGATCAAGGCGGAGTTCGGCCGCAATCCGCGGATCGAGGGGCTGCCGACCGCCGACTGGGTGCTGATCGACGCAGGCGACGTGATCGTCCACCTGTTCCGCCCGGAAGTGCGCAGCTTCTACAATCTCGAGCGCATGTGGGCGTTCGGCGACACGCCCCCCGTCGGCAACGCCTGAGCGGTGCCGCCTTCCTCTCCCGTTCGGGCTGAGCCTGTCGAAGCCCTGCCTTCCTTCGCCGCGATGAAGCAAGGCAGCCCTTCGGCAAGCTCAGGGCGAACGGACGCATAGCCTGACGAAACATGCTGCTGCATATCGTGGCGCGCGGGCGCATCGGGCGCGGGCCCGAGGCGGAGCTGGTCGAGCGCTACATGAAGCGAGTGGCCTGGCCGCACAAGGTCACCGAGCTGCCCGATACCGGAGGCAAGCTGCCCGAGCTGGCGCCGGGCACGCGCCGGGTGATGCTCGACGAGAAGGGCGACAACCTTCCCTCGCGCGTGCTGGCCGAGCGGCTGCAGGCGTGGCGCGACGACGGGGTGCGCGAGACGCGCTTCCTGATCGGCGCAGCGGACGGGTTCGGCGATGCCGAGCGGGCGGAAGCCGACCTGCTGATCGCGTTCGGCCGCGCGACCTGGCCGCATCTGATGGCGCGCGCGATGCTCGCCGAGCAATTGTGGCGCGCAACGAGCATCCTCGCCAACCATCCCTATCATCGCGAGGGCTAGGGTGCGCCGGATCCCGATCGCCATCGCCGCCGCGCTGCTCGGGCTTGCCGGGTTGAGCGCATTGCCGGCGCGGGCGCCCGACCTTGCCGCGCAGCAGGGGCAGCTCAAGGCGGCGAACAAGGCCGCAAAGGAGGCCGAGGCGCGCGCCAGGCGGCTCCAGCAGGCGGCTGCCGGCGAGCGCGACGAGGCGCGGCGGGCGAAGGTCCGCGAGGCAGCGGTCGCGGCGAGCATTGCTGCTGCGGAAGCGCAGATCGCCGCGGCGCAGGCGCGTACCGCGATCGTCGACCAGCTGCTGACCGCGCAGCGGGCGCAGCTCGAAGCACAGCAAGGGCCGATCGCGCGGCTGATCGCTGCGCTCCAGTCGCTCGCGCGCCGGCCGGCGATGCTCGGGCTGCTCCAGCCGGGATCGACCGCCGATATCGTCCATGTCCGCGCGGTGCTGGGCAGCGTCGCGCCCGTGGTGAAGGCGCGCAGCGCCGGGGTGCGCGACGAGATCGCCCGCACCCGCCGCCTGCGCGAGGGGGCGCAGATCGCCGCGCGCAGCCTGCGCGACGGGCGCGAACGGCTCGAGGCCGAACGGCTGGCGTTGGTACAGATGGAGGCCGGGCACCGGCTGCGCGCGACCGGCTATCGGCGCGAGGCGATGGTCGAATCCGATCGCGCCCTCGCGCTGGGCGAGCAGGCCCGCGACCTGGTCGAATTGATGGACACGCTGGGCGCCGCCGCGCAGACGCGCGAGGCGCTCGAGGCGCTGCCCGGCCCGCTGCCCCGTCCCGGCGCGGAAGGCCAGCAGACGATCGCGCGCGCAGCGCCGTCGCGCCCGCCGCCCTATCGCCTCCCGGTTGCAGGCAGCCTTGTCACCGGGATGGGCGAGGTCTCCGAAGCGGGCGTGCGCGCGCGCGGCCTCACCCTCTCGACCTGGGCCGGGGCGCAGGTGGTCGCCCCCGCGGCGGGGCGGGTGATCTATGCCGGCCGCTTCCGCGGCTACGGCAATATCGTGATCCTCGATCATGGCGATGGCTGGACCTCGCTGGTGGCGGGGCTCGATCGCGTGCTGGTCCGCGTCGGCGATGCGCCCGTGCAAGGCACCCCGCTCGGCCGCGCACCACAGGGCGAGGCGCCGCGCATCACGATCGAGCTGCGCCGCAAGGGGCTGCCCGTCGATCTCGCGCAATTGCTGGATTGATTCTTGCTCGAATCCTCCCCCGCCAGGGGGAGGTAGCGCCGCAGGCGACGGAGGGGGAGGAAAGGGTGCCGTCGCCTCTTTGGAGCACACCGCCACCCGCCACCTCCGTCATGTTTCGCATGCCAGCTCCCCCTGGCGGGGGAGGATTTATCGGCGTCCACCTCCCGCCTCGCCCTTGCCGCTTTGCGGCCACGGCTTTCCGGTCTATTCTGCCCGCAAATAGCGCTCAGGAAGTTTGCGTATGATCCGTCCCGTTCTTCAGGTCACCGCCGCGGTCGGCGCGTTGGCGCTCGTCCCCGTCACCACCGGCGCGATGGCGAGCGTCGAGACCTCCAGCTATCGCGAGCTCGACGCGTTCATGGACGTCTATGCCCGCGTCAAGGCCGACTATGTCGAGCAGGTCGACGACAAGACGTTGATCAAGGGCGCGATCGACGGCATGCTCGCCAGCCTCGATCCGCACAGCTCGTTCGCCGACGGGATCGACTATGACAATCTGCAGATCCAGACCTCGGGCAGCTATGGCGGCCTCGGCCTGTCGGTGACGATGGAGGACGGCGCGGTCAAGGTGATCACCCCGACCGAGGACACGCCCGCCTGGCGCGCGGGGATCAAGTCGGGCGACTTCATCACCCATCTCGACGGCAAGCTGATCTATGGCGGCACGCTGGACGAGGCGGTCACCCAGATGCGCGGCGAGCCGGGCAGCAAGATCGTCGTCCGCATCGTGCGCCCCGGCCGCGACAAGCCGTTCGACGTCACCCTGACCCGCGAGATCATCGTCCAGAAGGCGGTGAAGTGGGAGGTCAAGGACGGCATCGGCATCCTCAACATCAACACCTTCAGCGCCACCACCGCGGCCGACATGCGCGCCGGGATCGCGGCGATCGAGAAGCAGCTGGGCGGCAAGCCCAAGGGCTATGTGATCGATCTGCGCGCCAATGGCGGCGGCCTGCTCAACCAGGCGATCGAGGTCACCGACGCCTTCCTGCAGCATGGCGAGATCGTGTCGCAGCGCGGGCGCGACAAGGCGGATATCGAGCGCTGGTACGCCAAGGCCGACGACCTTGCCCGCGGGCTGCCGCTGGTCGTGCTGGTCGATGCCGGCACCGCCTCGGCCTCGGAGATCGTCGCCGGCGCGCTGCAGGATCATCACCGCGCGCTGGTGATGGGCGAGCGGACCTTCGGCAAGGGATCGGTCCAGTCGATCCTGAACATGGGGCCGCGCACCGCGCTGCGCCTGACCACGGCGCGCTACTATACCCCGTCCGGCCATTCGGTGCAGGAGGGCGGGATCACGCCCGACATCGCCGTGCCGCAGCTTTCCGACCCCGATTACAAGACCCGGCCGGTGCTGCGCGAGGCCGATCTGCGCCGCCACTTGCTCAACCAGGACAAGGTCGACAATTCGGTGCTGGAGGAAGACACCAAGCCCGATCCGCGCTTCGCCGCGAGCGTCGACGACCTCAAGAAGAAGGGCGTCGAGGACTTCCAGCTCCATTATGCGCTGGAGACCATCGCCCGCACCGCCCCCCCCGCGCGGATGGCCGGCGGCGGCGCGCCCAAGGCCGGCACGCGGCGCTGAGGCGGGACGCGATGGCTCCCCGCCGCACCGCGCAGGCGCTCGCCCTGCTGCTGCCGCTCGGCCTGATCGGCGGCGCGCTCTACAGCCAGTATGTGGGCAAGCTGTTCCCGTGCGAGATGTGCATGTGGCAGCGCTGGCCGCATTATGCCGCGATCGTGCTCGCCGCACTGTCGTTCGTGACCAAGCCGGTCCGCGACCTGCTGGTATGGCTCGCCACGCTGGGCATCGCGATCAGCGGGGCGATCGGCGTCTTCCACGCCGGGGTCGAGTATAAATGGTGGGAAGGGCTCACCCAGTGCGCCACCCATTTCGGCGGCGGCAGCGCGCTCGACGCGATCATGAACGCGCCGCTGGTGCGTTGCGACGTCGCACCGTGGCACTTCCTCGGCATCTCGCTCGCGGGATGGAATGCGATCCTTTCGCTCGCTGGCGCGTTGGTGATCGCGATGCTGATGCTCCGGAAGCAACGCCGATGAACTGGAAGCCCGGCGACCGCCGCGAGGACGTCTCCTCGATGATCCGCGTCGATCAGGCGGGCGAATATGGCGCCACGCGCATCTATGCCGGGCAGCTCGCCGTGATGGGCGACCGGCACGACATGGCGCGTGCGATTTCGGGCATGGCGAACCAGGAAGAACGGCACCGCGCCTTCTTCGATGCGTTGATCGCACAGCGCGGCGTCCGCCCGACCGCGCTGCAGCCGGTGTGGAGCGTCGCGGGGTTTGCGCTCGGCGCGGCGACCGCGGTGATCGGGCCGGCGGCGGCGATGGCCTGCACGGTGGCGGTCGAGACCGAGATCGACCTTCACTACCAGGAGCAGCTCGCCGCGCTGGGCAACGGCGATCCGCTGCTGTCGGAGGCCGTCGCCGAGTTCCGCGCCGAGGAGCTGGAGCACCGCGATTCGGCGCTCGCCGCGGGCGCGGAGACGGCGCCGGCCTATCCGCTGCTGGCGGGGGCGATCCGGCTCGCCTGCAGGGCTGCCATCGCGGTCTCGAAACGGATATAGGAATGTCGGGGGTTTGGAGTTGACGATGACGAAGACGATCCTGCTGGGCCTCGCCCTTGCCGCCACGCCGCTGGCGGCGCCCCTCCCGGCGCTCGCGCAGAATGCGGCCCAGAACGGCGTGCTCGTCATCTATGGCGACGACAAATGCCCCACCAACGCCGATGGCGAGGAAGTCGTGATCTGCGTCCGCCGCCCCGCCGAGGAGCGCTTTCGCATCCCCAAGGAGCTGCGCGACCAGACCGTCGCCCCGCAGAATGAGAGCTGGGCGGTGCGCCAGCAATCGGCGCTCACCGCGGGCGATACCGGCATCGGCAGCTGCACCACCGTCGGTGGCGGCGGTTCGATCGGCTGCTCGGGCCGCGAGATCCAGGCCGGCAAGGCCGAGGCCGACGCGCGCAAGCGCGCCGAGAAGGTTCTTCCCGACTAGAATGTGCTTCACAAACTGATCGTCATCCCCGCGCAGGCGGGGATCCATTCCGGTTGACGGATCAGATAGAGCCGCAACGTCAGTCTTAACGGATCCCTGCCGGCGCGGGGATGACGCACGGGTGGTGTATTGCGATGAGCTTGACGACGCGCGGAGACAGGGCGTTTGGGGGCGGAGCGCGCAGGCGCTGGCAGGTCCCGGCGCTGCTGTTCGCGCTGGTCTGGCTGTCCTGCACCTGGTTCGGCTCCTGGGCGTTCAACCCCAACAGCGCCACGCGGCTGCTCGCCGCCGCCGCGATCGTCGAGACGGGCGATGCGCGGATCGACGACTTCGCCGACATGACGATCGACAAGGCGCAGTTCGACGGCCATTTCTACATGGACAAGGCGCCGGGCATGACCCTGATGGCGCTGCCCTGGGTGGCGCTGACCAACACGGTCACCGGCCAGACCTCGGCCGACGTTCCGCACCGGTTGTTCGATCCCGTCGCAGAGGATTTCCTGCGGCTGCGCATGCGCGTCGCGGTCGGCTTCACCAGCGCAATCCTCACCGCGCTGGCGGCGGTCGCGCTGCTCCAGCTCGGCACCGGGATCACCGGAAGCCGCAATGCCGGGCTGTTCGGCGCGCTGGGCGTCGCATTCGGCACGACGATATGGGGGTGGAGCACCACCTATTTCGGCCATGCGCCGACCACCGCGCTGCTCGCCATCGCCCTGTGGGCGGTGTGGCGCGGCACCAGCGGCGGATCGCCGGGGCGGCACGCGCTGATCGCGGGCCTGACGCTCGGCTGGGCGGTGGTGATCGAGCACAGCGCGATCCTCACCGGCGCGCCGGTCGCGCTCTGGGCATTGTGGCGCATCCGCGGCTGGGAAGCCGGCGCGCTGTGGCGCACGATCGGGCTGGCGCTCGCCGGCGGCATCGCCGCGTCGATCCCGCTCCTCGCCTATAATCTCGCCGTGTTCGGTCACCCGTTCCAGACCGGCTATTCGGGCGTGGTGGGGTTCGAGGGGATGCAGCAGGGGCTGTTCGGCCTGACCTATCCCAAGCTCGACGTGCTGTGGGAGATCCTCGGCGGCAAGCGCCGCGGCATGGTGTGGGTGGCGCCGGTGCTGGTGCTCGCCCCGTTCGGCATCTGGACGCTGCTGCGCGATCCGGCGAAGCGCGACATCGGCGTGATGGCCGCGGCGGGTGCGGGAATCGCGTTCCTCTATCACGCCGCCTATGTCTATTGGGACGGCGGCAACTCTACCGGGCCGCGCCATGCGCTGCCCGCGGTCGCCTATCTCGCCATCGGCCTCGCCGCCTTCTGGGCGGGTGCGAGCCGCTCGGAGAAATGGCTGGGCGGCGGCTTCCTCGCCGCAAGCGCCGCGATCAACCTCTCCATCGCGGCGGCCGAGGTGCAGGCGCCGCATTTCTACCCCGCGCCGCTCACCCAGCACATCCTGCCCAAGTTCCTGACCGGGGACATCCGCACCATTCCGAACGAATTCTGGGGCTGGTCGCCCTGGGCCGGTCTCGGCCTCTGGCTCGCGCTCGCCGGGCTGCTGGCGGGGCTGCTGGCCCGGGCCTGGCGGCGCGAGCGACAAACCCTTGAAACCGCGTGAGAATGATTCGCGCCTGAAACCTCGCCGTGCCTTGACCGGTTGAAGCGGCCAAAGGAGAATCCCGATGGCCGACGACCTGATCTTCGCTGAGCTGAAACGCGATCACGACCGCCACCGCGACCTGCTCGAGCGGATCGTGTCGAGCGATCCCGACAGCGAGGAGCGCGCGGTGCTGTTCGAGCAGCTCCGCGTCGAGCTGCAGGCGCATGCCGCGGCCGAGGAGGAGTCGCTCTACGCGACGATGCTCGCCAACCCCGATCTGCGCGACGAGGCGCGGCACTCGGTCGCCGAGCACAAGGAGATCGACGATTATCTCGGCCAGCTGGTCGAGGCAGATCCGTCGAGCGACGCCTGGGCGAAGATCTTCAAGGAGCTGCGCCACCGCTACCTCCACCATATCGAGGAGGAAGAGGAGGAGATGTTCCCGGCCGCCGCCAGGGATCTCGACGAGGAGACCAAGGTCCGGCTCGCCGCGGTGTTCGAGAAGCGCAAGCCCAAGGAGCTCGAGCGCGCCGAGGACGAGCTGCCGGGCGACGCGCGGGAGTAGACGGATTCGCCCTGAGAATCCTCCCCCGCCAGGGGGAGGTGGCGCCGAAGGCGACGGAGGGGGCGGGCGGCGACCGGCAAGCGGCAGGAGTCCTCCCCCTCCGTCACGCTGCGCGTGCCACCTCCCCCTGGCGGGGGAGGATTTACGAACGATACTGACACCCCTGTTAATGGCTGGACGCACGCCACGGACTGGCTAAGCTGCCCTCAAAACAGGGAGAGGCTCATGATCCGCACCGCCACCGTGCTGCTGCTCGCCTTCGCGTCGTCCGCCGCGCTCGCCAAGACGATCGACGTCCCCGCCGGCCCCAATGCCCAGGAACGGCTGCAGGAAGCGTTGCTCGACGCCAGGCCGGGGGACGTCGTCCAGATCGGCCCGGGCCGCTTCGAGCTAACCGACGGCCTCAGCCTCGATGTCGACAAGGTCACCGTGCGCGGCGCCGGGCCGGACAGGACGGTGCTCAGCTTCAAGGGCCAGCTCGGCGCGGGCGAAGGCTTGCTCGTCACCTCCGACGATGTCGTGCTGCGCGGCTTCGCGGTCGAGGATACGAAGGGCGACGGCATCAAGTCCAAGGAGGCGAACCGCATCGTCTACAAGGACATCCGCGTCGAATGGACCGGCGGTCCCAAGGCCACGAACGGCGCCTATGGCGTCTATCCCGTCTCTAGCCACACCATCCTGGTCGATGGCGTGACGGTGAAGGGCGCGTCGGACGCCGGCATCTATGTCGGCCAGTCGGAGCGGATCGTGGTGCGCAACTCGACCGTGTCGCAGAATGTCGCCGGGATCGAGATCGAGAACAGCAACATGGCCGACGTCCATGGCAACACCGCCACGGGCAATACCGGCGGCATCCTGGTGTTCGACCTGCCCAACCTGCCCCGCATGAACGGCGGCGGGGTGCGCGTGTTCGGCAACAAGGTGGTGGCGAACGACACGCCGAACTTCGCGCCCAAGGGCAATATCGTCGCGACCGTGCCCAAGGGAACGGGCGTGCTGGTGATGGCGAATGACGGCGTCCATGTCTTCGACAACGACCTGTCGGAGAACGCGACTGCGAACGTGATGATCATCTCCTATCGGCCCAAGTTCGAGGACGCGAAGTACAACCCCTATCCGCGCCGCATCATCGTCTCGGGCAACCGCCACGGCCGCGCCGGCTTCGCGCCCGACGTGCCGAGCGGCGGCTTCCTGACCGCTGCGTTCGGCGGCGCCGCCCCGCCGGTGTGGTGGGACGGCACCGGCGCCGCGGCCGAGCTCGGCCTGCGCGTCGCCGACCAGGTGCCGGTGCTCGGCCTCGGCCTCGCGCTCGGCGCGCCGGTCGAGAGCGCCAAGCCCTCCAGGGTCGAGCTGAACGCGCCCGATGTGCCGCAGCCCGCCGCGGTGGTGCTGCCTGCGGAGATGGAGGCGGCGGCGAAGTGAAGCGGTCCGGGTTGGCGCTGCTGGGACTTGCGGCGGCGACCTTCGCCGCCGCCGCGGCGCAACAGCAACCGGCGCAGGTCAATAATGCGGCGATCACGGCCGAGGGCTATCCGGCCAAGCTGTCCGACTATGGCTTCTTCACCGATCTCGCCAGGCGCACCCCCGCCCGGCGCGTCGTGGGCTACGACCTCGAGACCGCGCTCTTCTCCGACTATGCGGCGAAGCAGCGCTTCATCTACGTCCCCGCCGGCGCGAAGGCCACCTACGACCCCGCCAAGGCGTTCGACTTCCCCGTCGGCAGCGCGCTCATCAAGACCTTCGGCTATGGCGAGGGCGCTTCGTTCAAGCCGCTCGAGACCCGGCTGCTGCTGCGCCGCGCCGCGGGCTGGGTCGCGATCCCGTATGTGTGGAATGCCGAGGGCACCGACGCGGTCATCAGGCGCGCCGGCACGCGTCTTGCCGTGACCTTCACCGATCCTTCGGGCAAGCCGCGCCAGATCAGCTATGCCGTGCCCAACCAGAACCAGTGCAAGGACTGCCACGCCCTGTCCGGCCAGATCACCCCGATCGGCCCCAAGGCGCGCTACCTCAATCACAATGGCCAGCTGCAGAAGCTCGCCGCCGCCGGCCTGCTAGACCGCGCGCCGGCTGGCGCCCCGCGCGTCGCGCGCTGGGACGACGCCAAGGCCCCGCTCGAAGCCCGCGCCCGCGCCTATCTCGAGATCAACTGCGCGCATTGCCACAATCCGGCGGGCGCGGCCTCCAACTCGGGGCTGTTCCTCGAGCTCGACCGCAAGGAAGCGGTGACGATCGGCATCGGCAAGCGCCCGGTCGCGGCGGGGCGCGGCAGCGGCGGGCGAGACTTCGCGATTCAGCCCGGCGACGCCGAGGCCTCGATCCTGATCTACCGCCTGCGCAGCACCGATCCCGGCATCGCCATGCCCGAGCTCGGCCGCGCCACCGCGCATGACGAGGGCATCGCGCTGCTCTCGCAATGGATCGATTCGATGCCCGTGCGCTAGGATCCCGGCATCACCAACTCGGGTGGCCGATGCTTTGACTCGGCAACGGATCCCGCGCAGGCTGCGTTTCAACGGACCATGCATCTGGCGCTCCCCGACCTTGCCGTCCCGGCAACCCATATGCCCCCCGCGGCACCGCCACATCATGCCGCAACCCGATGGCGCCGATGCGGCTGACGCCGGACTCCGCCGCGCTCGCGCACGGGAACGGCGCGGCGCAACCTTCCGTCGCCCAGGTCCGCCCCGTCACTCGCCTGCTCGCCGAGCTGCAGACCAGCCTGCTCGCGCAGGGCGCGCTGGTGTTCGGCGGCCGCATCGACCGGTTCATCATCTATACGCTCGCAACGCGCGTGACCGGCCTTTCCGATGCGGAGGCGGTGGCGACGGTGCCGACCTCGGCGCACGCGCTCGCCGCCTCGCTCGGCCGCCCCTATGAGACGATCCGCCGGCATGTGAACGCGCTGATCGCCGATGGCCTGTGCGTGCGCCACGGCAATCGCATCCATGTCACGCCGGAGGGGCTGCGCCGCCCGCGCGTCGCGCAGCTGGTGCGCTGGGCGCATGATTGCTTCGTGCGCTTCGTCGAGGATCTGGCAGCCACCGGCGAGGCGCTGCCGCCGCCGCGCACCGCCCCGGCCTATGAAATGCAGACCGGCGTGCGCGCCGCGATCGACGTCATGCTGGCAGTGATCCAGACCAACCGCGAGAAGCATGCCGGCTGGCTCGACCTGATCCTGTTCTCGACCGTGGTCGCGGCCAATTGCCGCCCGCATCCGCTCACCCATGCGCACAGCCCCGCCGACCGGCCGGTTCCCGCGCTGGCGGTCGCGCGGACGATCGGGGTGACGCCGGCGACGGCGAGCCGGCATCTTGCCGCGATGACCGCGACGGGGCAGCTGGTGCGCGGGCGCGGCGGGTTTCGCGTCGATGCCGCCTGGCTCGCCCACCCCGCCGCGCAGGCGGTGAGCGACGCCAGCCTGCGCAATATCCGGCGCCTGCTCGGCGCGCTCGCCGCGCAGGGGTTCCCGTTCGACGACCCCGCGCGCGCCTATCTCGCCGCGCGGCCCCCGTTGACGCCGATCCGCTAGGCACCCGCGTCCATCTCAATCCTCCCCCGCCAGGGAGGATTGAAAAACACCCGATCCTGAATGTCGATCCGTCCTAGTCCTTGGGTTTCCTGAGCTTCGCCAGCGCGGCGAACGGCCCGGCTTCCTCCTCGCTCAGCACGCCGGCCTCGCGCAGCGCCGCGGCGGCGCCCGGGCTGCGCGGAAAGGGATCGAGCGCCAGCGCCAGCGTCTCCGCCGCCGCCTCGCCCAGGTCGATCGCACCGCCGGTATAGAAGACGGTGTCGCAATCGTCCTCGCTCAGCTCGATCTCCTCGCCGCTCTCGCCGCCCTCGGGCACGAAGCGGATCGCGAAATCCTCCTCGATCTTCGCCGGCACCGGATCGCCGGTGACGCTGCACGGCTGCACCACCGCGCCCGTCAGGCGCCCACGCGCGATGATCCCCGCGGCGTCGCGCCGGATCGTGAAGTCCGCCTTGAGGCTATCGATCGCGATCAGCCCGAAGCGGCGCGCCAGCGCGCTGCGCTCGCCCGCCTCTGCCTCCACGCTCACCCGGCTCTCGCCCGCGCCGATCGTGTCGAGCCGCTGCGGGCGGGAGAATTCGGGCGTCACAGCCGCCCCGCCATCAGCGCGTCGAGCTCGATCCCGGCCAGCGCCGCGTGCAGCGCGCGCAGCTCGCCCGCGCTGTGCGCCAGCGCCGCCGCGCCCGGATCCTCGGCGCGATAGAGGTTGCGCAGCAGCGCCTGTTCGAGCGGCTCGGTTCCCGCGACCAGCGCATCGCGATAGGCGCCCAGCCGCCCGCCGAGCAGGCCCATCATCTTGCCCATGCGCTTGCCGACCACCACGTCGCCGATGCCGATCTGGCGCAGCTGGCCGTCCATGTCGTCGACGAAGCACTCGATTAGCCGCGCCGACGCTTCCGCCGCCGCCGGCTCCGCCTCGAGCCGCAGCAGCACCACCGCGAGCACGCTGGCGATCGTGTCGAAACGGCCGTTGACCGTGTCGGGCACGCCGCCTGCCTCATACCAGTGCGGCGCGCGGCCCCGCGCCACGACGGCCTGATAGAGCGCCGCCGCGGGATTTTCCGCCTTGCGTCCGGCCAGCCGTTGCCACAATCCCATGTTCATATGCTCCACCCGCCCGCGTGACTTGTTTGCGCGGACGCGGGCGCATATTGAGGCGAACGGCCTGCGATGCAATGCATGGCGCCCGTCCGTCATGGGCCTGCCCGCCCTGGGAGAGTGAGTTTGATGATTTCCGCCCGTGCCCTTCTTGCCGCCGCTTGCGGCGCCGCGCTTCTCGGAACCGGCGCCTGCGCCCCGCTGCGCGGCTATCAGGGCTATGTCGTCGATGCCGATCTGGTGAACTCGGTCCAGCCCGGCGTCGACAATCGCGAATCGGTGCTGGCGACGCTGGGCAAGCCGACGCTGACCAGCCAGTTCAACCAGGGCGAATGGTATTATGTGGGCCGCAACACCCGCAACTATGCCTTCAACAATCCCAAGCCGCGCGAGCAGACCACGCTGCGCATCCGCTTCGACGCGCAGGGCAACGTCACCGACGTGACGCGCACCGGGGTCGAGCAGGTCGCGTCGATCAACCCGTCGAACAGGAAGACCCCGACGCTGGGCCGCGAGCGCGGCTTCTTCGAGGATCTGTTCGGCAATATCGGTACCGTCGGCGCGCCGGGCACCGGACCCGGGCCGGGTGACGGCCCGTAAGGAGCTGGGCGTAAGCCTTTCATTTCGCTGACTGCCTTATTCCCGGGGCGTTCAGCCGGATACCGCTAGCTCCTCGATCACGCCGGATCGCTTCCGGCCCGAACCAAGGAGGAGCTGTGATGAAGAAGAAGCTCATGATCTCGGCGCTGATCGCCGCCGTCGCCCTTCCGGCGATGACGCCGATGACCGCCCATGCCCAGAGCCAGCGCGAGGTCCGCCGCGACCGCGAGCAGCTGCGCGAGGAGCAGCGCGAGCTGCGCCGTGCCGAACGCTATGGCTCGTCCCGCGACGTGCGCCGCGAGCGCGAGGATGTCCGCGACGCCCGCCGCGACCTGCGCGATTCGGTCGAGGACCGCAACCGCCGCTGGGGCAATGACGACTGGCGCGGCTGGCGCGACCGCAATCGCGGCGTCTACGCCCGTGGCCAGTGGCGCGCGCCGTTCCGCTATTATGGCTTCCGTAGCGGCGTCCGAATCGCCCCGCATTACTACGGCAGCCGCTATTACATCAGTGATCCGTGGCGCTATCGTCTGCCCCCGGCGGGCTATGGGCAGCGCTGGGTGCGCCACTATGACGATGTGCTGCTGGTCGATACCCGTCGAGGCTATGTCGTCCGGGTGATCCGCAACTTCTTCTGGTAAGCGGAACACGGGCAAAAAATTGGCCGCGCCGGCGGGATACGCTGCCGGCGCGGCCTACTCATGTTTCGGCCCCGAAAGGGTAGGACCATTTGCCGCAACGCGCGGGAATCGTTTTGGTTCGATTCACCTTCGCACCTGCGTCAAATCGGCGGTTCTTTCCCGTCAATCCGTGTCCCAGTGGCAACAGGCGGACACGGCGGAAAAGGCCGGGAACCAGCTTGCCGTCTCAGCGCACCGTGAACAGCAACTGATCGACCACGCGCCCGCCGGGATCGACCAACCGCAGCCGATGCTGCCCCGGACCCGCCAAAACCATCGGCCGGGCGTCCGCAGCGCCCAGATCGCGCCCGTCCAGTTGCAGCCGATGCCCGGTCACTTCGCCCGAAACGGTGATCGCCATCCGCTGCCGCTCGACCGGGATGTCGGGATCGAGGGCGTAGACGCTGCCCGAGACGGGGCTGACGATGCGCGGTCGCCGCGACGCCGGCGGCGCGACCACCACCTCGCTCATTCCCGTGCCCGCAAGGAAATATTCGCGGCGCGGCTGCTCGACATTCCCGGTGAAACGGATCGCCCGCACCTCGATCCCCGAAGGTTGAGCCGGCGCACGGCCCGGCGCCTGCGCATGAAGCGCCATCATCACGTCGCGCCATACCGGCGCCGCGCCGCTGGTACCGGAGACGGCGCGCATCGGATCGCCCTCGAGATTGCCGACCCACACCGCCACGGTGAAGCGGTCGCTGAAGCCGACGCACCAATTGTCGCGCATCGCCTTCGACGTCCCCGTCTTCACCGCCGCCCAGAAGGGCAGCCGCAGCGCCGAATCCATGCCGAAGGTGCTCGCACGCGCATTGGGATCGGCGAGCATGTCGGCGACCAGCCACGCTGCCTGCGGGGTGGTGGTCGCGCGGTCCGGCTCGGCTTTCGCGTCCTTGCGCACGTGGAGCGGCGCCCAGCGCCCGCCGCGTGCGAGGCTGCGATAGGCCGCCGCCTGCTCGACCAGAGTCACCTCGGCCGATCCGAGCGCGAGGCTGTAGCCATAATATTCGCCGCTTTCGGTCAGGCCGCGATAGCCGGTGTCCCACAGCCGGTCGCGGAATGGCTCGACCCCCGTCAACAATAGCGTCCGTACCGCTGGCACATTCAATGACCCCGCCAGCGCCGCGCGCGCGCTCACCGGCCCCTTGAACGCGCGGTCGTAATTCTGCGGCACATAGAGGCCCGAAGCGGTGTCGAGCTGGACCGGCGAGTCGTCGAGGATCGAAGCGGGGGTGAGATACCCCTTCTCGATGGCCTGCGCGTAGAGAAAGGGTTTCAGCGTCGATCCGGCCTGGCGATAGCTGTTCGCGCCATCGACCGAGGGCGCGGTGGACGCCCCACCGATCCCACCGACCCAGGCGAGGATCTCCCCGGTCGCATTGTCGGCGACGATCACCGCCCCGTCCCGCGCCCGCGTCCCGCCCAGCCCCTGCAACTGCCGCCGCAGCGCGCGGATCGCGATCCGCTGAATGCGCGCATCGATCGTCGTCTCGACCCGCAGCCCCGGCTGCGTCAGCAACCGGTTGGACAAATGCGGCGCCAGCCCCGGATCGAGCGCGAGGCTGCGCGCCGGCCCGAGCATGGAGGCGGCGGCACCGGGGAAGCGGCTGCAATCGCCCTCCCTCGATAGGGCGCAAGCGCGGCGCGCAACCTCGCCCGCCCCCGCCGCCGGATTGGGCAGCAATGCCGCGAGCAGCAGCCCATCGTCGCGCGTCAGCGCGTCGGGCGTCTTGCCGAACAGTCCCAGCGCCGCCGCGCCGATCCCCTGCGCCTCGCCGCGAAACCCGGCAAGGTTCAGATAGGCCTCGAGGATCTGATCCTTGCTCCAGATGCGTTCGAGCGCCGCGCCCGCGCGCATCTGGCGGAGCTTGTCGCGCAGCCCGCGTGATCCCGGGGCGGCGAGCCCAGGCGCCAGATACGCAGCGACCTGCATCGACAGCGTCGACGCGCCCCGCGCGCGCTTGCCCTCGATGCGGTCGCGGATCGACCCGGCGACCGACCACCAGTCGATCCCGTCATGGTCGCGGAATCTCTTGTCCTCCGCCGCGACCAGCGCCTCGATCGCCGCGGGCGCAACCTTGTCGAGCGGGACCCAGCCCAGCCGCCGCGCCTGGAAATCGACGCGCGCCGAATCGAGCAGCCGCCCGTCGCGGTCATAGAGCCAGGCTTCGGACGGCTTCCATGCGGCAACCGTCGCCGCGTGGCGCGGCAGATGCGGCGGGCGCGTCGCAAAATCCGCCGCGGCGTAGAGCGCCCCGAGCGCCAGCACCGCCGCGATCACAATCCGCGGCCCCGTCCACCAGACGCGATGGGTGGGGGCTTCGGCGATCGCCCAGAGCCGGCGGATGCGTTGCCAAAGGTCAGTCGCGCCGATCATCCCAAACCGTCACCCCGGCCTTGTGCCGGGGTCCACCTGGAGACTGGCGCGAAGCAGGAGGCTCCAGCGTATCGAACGGGGAGCCGTGGACCCCGGCAGAAGGCCGGGGTGACGGCTGACTGAAATTCCTCGCTCACGTCACCGCTGCGCGATCACCATCGGCTGGTTCGGCACCGCTGCGCGGATCTCGGGCGAGTACATCGCCTCGACCTTCGACGGCGGCAGCTGCATCCGCCCCGCGGCGTTGAGGCGCATCACATACGTCACCGTGTGCGTGCCGCGCGGCAGCCAGGCGAAATATCCGCGCCAGGCGTCGCGTCCGCGCTCGACATAGCTGGGCTGCGTGCCCGACGTCTCGCCGCCCTCGGCCAGCATCTCCGATTGCCCGCCGAGCGATCCGATCACCGTCGCGCCGGCCGGCACCGGATCGTTGATCACCACCCAGTTGCGGTCCGCGGTCGCCTCGACCGTCAGCGTCACGCGGATCACGTCGCCGCGGGTCAGCGTGCCCTTGGTCTTGGCCTGAACCACCTCGGTCTTCTTGCTCAGCTTATACCCGGCGCTCAGCGGCTGGGTCAGCGGTACCGCGGCCTTGACCTGCACCATCGCCCAGGGCCCCGCCCCGCCCGACTGGCTGAGCGTCAGCGGCGTCTGCTGGCCCACCGCCGGAAGCGGGAGGGTGAAGCTGCGCTGCGGATCGGGCAGCGGCCAGCTGCGCGTCACGCTCTGCGTCGCGAGCGACGCGGTGGTGATCCCCGCCACCGCGCTCGCCGGATAGACGCTCCCGAATTTCCGCGCGGCGATCACGCCCCAGGCGTTCGCCGTGGTGGTGTCCCAATGCCCGCGCTGCTGACGGAACGCCGCGCCGACCATCATCTTCGGCCCTTCACCCGAGAAGGACGGACGGCCGAGCGTCGCGACGAGTGCCTTGAGGACGGATTCGTCACCCGACGACATCATCCACCAGGCGGTGTTGGCGCTGTCGCTGAGGTCGATGCGCGTGCCCTCATAGACGAGGCGCTGCTTGAGCACGCCCTCCGCCGCCGCGCGCAGCTGCGCGCCATTGGCGAGGCCGGGGACCTTGCCCAAAGCCGCGATATAATCGGCCAGCGTCGAGGTCGGCATGTCCTGCGGAGTCATGCCGATCTGGCCGAGCATCGCGGCATTGGCCGCGCCCTGCCGCGCCAGCGCCGCGAAAGCCGCGACCTTCTGCAGCCGCAGATCGCCATAATCCTCATGCCGCAGCCGCCCGTCGAGCACCGCCTTCAGCGCCTCGATCATTCGCGCGCGCGGGCCCTCCGGGATCGGCAAACCCGCCTCCGCGGTGATCGAGAGGATATAGCTGGTCAGCGCCTCCGACCCGCGCAGGCTGTCCGACGGGAAGTAGCGCAGCAGGCCATCGCTATCGAGATAGACCGGCATCTCGCCCGCCAGCGTGTTCCACGCGCCGGTGTCACCGAGCACGATCGCGCGCGAGGTCCGCTGCTCGAAACAGCCATAAGGATAGGCCGCCATATAATCGCGTACCCCCTGAAGCGGCGGGGCGAGCGTGTCGGTGAGCAGGATCGAGACATTGCCGAAGGCCGGCAACGCACCCGCCGGCGGCTGGATCGCGACCGGTCCGCCCTCGCCGACGCGCACCAGCGTCGCCGCCCAGGTTTCGACCGGCACCGCAGGCGCGACCTCCTGCACAACGGTGATCGCATCGCTCGCCTTGCCGCTTTCGTCCTTGGCGGTGACCTTCCACTGGAGCTTGTCGAAGCCCGCTGGGGCAGTCAGGTTCCAGGCGATCGGCACCGCGCCGCCCGCCGGAATCTCGACCGTCAGGTCGCGGCCTTCGGCCACCTTGGGCGACAGCTCGACCTGCGCGGTCACCTTCATCGGCTTGTCCGAGCCATTGCGCAGCGTGAACCCGGCCGAGAAGAAGTCGCCGTCGCGTACCAGCGGCGGGATACCCGCGAAGATGCTGAGATCCTGCGCGCTGCGGATGCTGGTCTCGCCCGAGCCGAAAGTCTGGCCTTTGTCGCCCAGCGCAATCGCGACGAGCTTGAACGAGGTCAGCGCGTCGCTGAGCGGCACATCGACCTGCGCCTGTCCCTTGGCGTCGAGCGGTACCTTGCCGCGCCACAGCAGCACCGGCTGGAAATTCTCGCGGTTAAGCGCCGAGAGATCCCCGCCACCGCCACCGCCGGCCTCGACCGCCTTGCGGCCATAATGCCGCTTGCCGACTACCTGGGTCTGCGCGGTCGAGGTGAGGACCGAAATCGGCCGCTCGCCCATCATCGCGCCGAGCACGTCCCAGCTCTCGTTCGGGGCGAGCTGGAGCAGCGCCTCGTCCACCGCGACGAACGCCACGTCCGCGCTCGGCGCGACGCTGCCGTCGGGGTTGTTGACCTGCAGCGCGACCTTCGCCGTGTCACGCGCGGCGTATCGCTCCTTGTCGGCCTTGACCGCCACCGCCATGCGATGCCCTTCCCAGCCGACCTTCACCTTGGCGATGCCCAGGCGATAGCTCGGCTTGGCGAGGTCGACCATCGCGGTCGGCGCCGCGCCCTCGCGCGAGAAGAAGGGCAGGTTCCAGCGCCGCGCCAGGTCCGCCCACCACAATTTCCACCCGCCGATGCGCCCGCGCACCGCCATCACCGACACGAACACGTCGGGCGCGTACACCCCCTGCATCGGCACCTCGACCACCGGATTGTCGCCCGATAATTCGGTGACGAAGCTCGACAGCACGCCCTCGCGCTCGACCGTCACCAAAGCGGTCGCGCTGCGGAACGGCATGCGCACCTGGAAGCGCGCGGTGTCGCTCGACTTGTACTCCTGCTGCTCGGGGATCACGTCCATGCGGTCGCCATTGTCGCCGCCGAACCACCAGTCGTCCTCGCCCGCCAGCCACACCGACGTCACCGCGCGCGCGACATTGCCGCTCGCATCCTGCGTCGTCGCCACCGCATAGACCTCGCCCGACACGCCCGGATCGATCGCGCATTGCGCCAACCCCAGCTCGTCGGTCGAGGCCGAGCAGCTCGCATCGATCTTCGTCGTCTTGGCGTTGTTCTCATAGGCATAGAAGCCGCCGATCAGCCGCCGCCGCGCGGTCAATATCTCGCGGCTGTAGAGCGCGACCTGCACCTTCTGCCCCTTGACTGGCTTGCCCTGCGTGTCGAGCGCGACGAAGCGCAGGCGCAGGTCGTCCTCCTTCATCAGCCAGCCGTCGGTCTTGATGCCGAGCTGAACGCCCGAGGCATAGATCGGCACGCGGCGCGACGCCGTCAGGATCTCGCCATTGGCGTCCTGATAGTCCATCTCGACGCGCATCTGGCTGCTGCCGTCGAGCGTCTGCGGGATGTCGATACTGGTCCGCGCCGTCCCGTCCGCACCCAATGTCACCGGCAGCGTCTGCATCGGCGGCAAGGTGGCGGTATCCTCCTCGCCCTCGCCGTTGAGCGGCTTGGTCCCCTCCTCGATCGCCTTGCCGCCGAAACTGTAGCCGTCATAGCCCGCGGGCGCGGCGATCCCGTCATAATAGCCGATGCGCAATTCGACCGGCAGGTTCGACGCACCCCCGCCCGACAGATACCCCACGAACAGGTCGAGCGGCAGGCTCTTGGGCTTGACCGCCGCCTCCTTCGGCCCCGCGACCGAGGCCTTCATCGTCGGCAGCTTGTACTCGTCGACCTTGATCGACTGGCTGGTCCAGATCGTCTGCTCGGCCCCGTCCTTGCCCGGGCCGACGAACTGCAGGTCATAGTCGCCCATCGGCGCTCCCTGCGGCACGTTCCACTGCGTCTCGCCGGTGCCCGAGGCATCGACCGTCACCGGCAGCTCGAAGCTCGTCTCCGATCCGCGGTGGCTGAGCTTCAACTTGCCCGTGAACCCCGCCGGCGTCACGAAGCCCTGCGCCACCGGGCGGCGCAGCACATGCTTCATGTTGACCGCCTCGCCCTGGCGCACCAGCGCGCGGTCGAAGATCGTATGGACGATCTCCCCCGCCGCCTCATAGCCATAGCGCAGGTCGAAGTCGTACGGCCTTATGCCCTCGCCCCACGCGGTCAGCGTGAAGCTCATATCATCGCCCTTGCGCGCCGAGACCATCAGCGGGTGCGAGCTCGAATCGTCGCAATTGCCCCAGCTCTGCGGCTCGGGGATGCCCTGCTTGACCGCGAGCCGCCCCATATCGTCGGTCGTCCCCCTGGCCAGCGCCGCGCCGGTGCAGCTGTCGGTCACCTGCACCGCGGCGCCGCTCACCGGCTTGCCGCTGTCGAGCGAGGTCACCCAGGCGAGCGATCCCTCGCGCCCCCATTTGAAATGCACCGCCATGTTGGTGACCAGCGCCCCCGCCGCGACATAGCGCGGCGCATTGCGCCCGAGCAGCGCCTGGCCCAGCTGCGGCGAGGCCAGCTCGACGACATAGAATCCGGGCTTCTTGAGCGGAATCCCGACGACCTCGAACTCCTTGCCCTTGCCCGGCAGCGCGATCGGCTGGAGCGCGGTGCCGAGACCCTGCGGCAGGATCGATTTGGCGCCGGTCTGGTTGATGCGCACCGTCTCCGCGCCGCGCTTGACCTCGTCGACCTCGTAATCGTCGGCCTTGTCGATGTTGCGCAGCCATTTGGCGATCACCCCGTCCGCGGCATCGACCCGCATATGCTGGCCCGCGACGCTCAGCCCCTTGCCCTGAAGCGAGGCTTCGACGTTGCGCACGGTGACGGGCAGGATCCCGCCCTCCTCCGCCTCGATGATCCCGAACGGCGCGGCGAATTTTACGAGTGGCGGCGCTTCATCAAACCGGACTTCCAGCGGGAAGCGCTCGGCGTTCGCCAGCACCCGCCCGCTCTCGTCCTTGACCCCCGCGGGCAGGACGAGCTTCGCCGTGGTCGATGCCGGCAGCGGCGCCTTGAACTTGAGGTCGCTCACCGTGTTGGCGCGCTTGTCGTCGTCGCTCAGCTCGGGCGTCAGCTTCTTGCCGTCGGGCAGTTCGATCCGCACCTGCTCGGCCAGTTCCTTCGGCACCCGGGCACTGAAGCGCACCCACGCCTCCTGCACCGGCGAGCAGCCCGCCTGCGGATTGACTCGCGAGCATTCGAAGCGCGCGGTGAACGGCTTGCGCACGGTGAAGTCGAAGCGCTGCTCGGCGCCCGCGGTCTTGCCCCCCGCGCCCGCGATATCCGCGCCCCATACCAGCGAGACGTCACGCCCCGGCGGCAGCGGCCGCCCGCATTTCACCGCGACCACGCTCGCCAGCGCCTTGGCGCGAGTCGCCGCGTCCTCGGGCAGCTTCTCGGCGATCCCCGAATCGGAGAGGAAGTTGCGCACTTCCCAGCGCTCGGGATTGAGGTCCTGGAGCAGCTTGCCGGGCAGTCCGGCATCGAGCACCTCGACCGGGATCTGCTCGCCCAGCCCCTCGACCGCGCAATAGGCGCCGGCCGCGATCGAGGCGCGCGTCGCGGGCATGTTGGTGCCGATCAGAAAGACCTGGTCCTCCTCGATCTGCCCGCCATAGCGACTCGGCAGCATGCCCTTCACCGTCGGCCCGCCGGCATCGACCTTGAAGGTCCGAGAACCGGTGACGTCATAGCCCGACAGGCTCTTCAATTTCTCGTTGAGCTGGAACTCGCACACCGTCCCGCCCGGCAGCGGCGTCGCGAATTCATGGACGAAGGTCTGCTGGTCGACCCAGCGCCCCTCGCCGCCCACCGCGCAGTTGACCTTGGCCGGCGCGGCGGCGCGCGGATCGCCCAGCGGCACCATTGGCTGGCTGAAGCGGATCGTGAAGCGCTCGATCGCCCCATCGCCCATGCCGGGGGTGGCGAGCACCACCTGCGGGCTGGCGTCCCCCCACGCGGCGATCGGCGCGAGCGCCAATGCCAGGACCGCCGCGGCGCGTGCGAGGTGCTTCATCGATCCCTCCCCTTGCAGGACGGCGGGAACTTACCCGCCGCGCGCTGGCCAAGTCCAGTGACAGCTTTGAGAAGGCGGGATTTGAGCACGCACCGCCGCCCCGTGCGGTGCAGCATTTCTGAAACGCGGCTTTGCCTTTTCTGACACATGAATTTGCGAAGGGGCGCGCGGACAACGCTGCTCGGGGGCAAGCCAGATGATCCGCAAGGCCTGGATGATCGGGAGGGCGGCGCGATCCGGCCTGCCCTTGCTGGCATTGGTCACGCTATCGACCGCCGCCGCGCCGGACCGGTTCGACGGGCCGGTCGAAGGCGCGCGGCGCGTCGGCGAGCTCCGGCTCGACGGCGAGCTGTTCCATGTCCAGGGACTCGCGCTCGAGCGCACCCGCATCTGGGTCACCTCGGTCGACGAAGCGAGCCGCAAGGCGTATCTCCACGCCTTCGACCGGCGCACCGGCCGCTTCCTGCGCCGCCTCGAGCTGACCGACGGTGTGCGCTACCATCCCGGCGGCATCTCGATCTCCGGCCGATCGATCTGGGTGCCGGTCGCGGAATACCGGCCACGCAGCTCCGCGATCCTGATCGAGGTCGATGCGGACAGCCTGAAAGTGCGGCGGAAAATCCCCGTCGCCGACCATCTCGGCTTCGTCGCCGCGTCGGGCAACACGCTGGTCGCGGGCAATTGGGACGGCCGCCTGCTCTATATCTTCGACCTCGCGCGCAACGCCCCGCCACGCACCATCCCCAACCCCTCGGCCACGCGCCATCAGGACATGAAGTTCGCCGGCGGCCAGCTGGTGGCGGGCGGCGCGATCACCCCGTGGAGCGGCGCGGTCGACTGGATCGACTGGCCGTCGATGCAGGTCCGGCGGACGCTGCGCGCCGGCGCGATCGGCCCGATCCGCCCGATCGGCCGCGGCGGCCCCTATACCGGCGAAGGCATGGCGATCGAGGGCCGCGACCTCTACCTCGTCCCCGAAGACGGCCCCAGCCGCATGTTCCACTTCCGGCTGGATGCCGGCGAGGATCGGCCGGCCTGATCCTGCCGTGGCTGATGGATGGTCAGCTGCCACTCAGCGCGTCCGGGGTTGTCGCGGTCTCCCCTCCTGAAAGGGAGGGGCAGGGGGTGGATCCCGCCGAGGCACTCGGCGGCCTGCGCCAGAATATGGAGCGTGGCGCCATCGGGATTGGCGAGAACCTCTGAGTTCCACATGCGGATGATCCGCCAGCCCTTCGCTCGAGATAGCGGGTGCGTCGTTCATCCGCCTCGGCCGTTTCAAGATGCTGGCTGCCGTCGAACTCGATGCCCAGCCGGGCCGTGCGGCAGGCAAGGTCGATGATGAACGGCGGTACGATCAGCTGGCGGGTGAATGCGGGCCGATAGCGCGAGATGCGATGCCACACGGCTAGCTCTGTCAACGTGGGATTATTCCGCAGTTCCCGTGCGCGCCTGGTCAGTTCCGGATCGATACGGCGAGCCATGGGGAAGCGTAGTATGGCACGCTGCGCGCGCCAACCCACCCCCAACCCCTCCCTTGCAGGGAGGGGAGAAGAAGAGCTTGATGCTCGCAATGGGATTCGGTTGCAGCCTGTCCGCTTTCGGCACGGCTGTTCGGCGTCGAACGTCCGATAATGGGTGGAAAGCGGTCGTAAGTCCCTCTCCCTTTGGGAGAGGGAGGGAGCCGACGCAGTCGGCGGAAGGGTGAGGGCAGAGCGGGAGAGGGATGCAACGTCCGCAACAGGGTCGTTTGCTGCCGGGTCCGCTTCTGGCGCGGTGGTGCCTGCAACGAATACCGGCACTCCGCAGGACACCGCTTCCCATCCCGCCCCACACCCGCCACAACCACCCGATGACCCTGCGCACCCTCTACCCCGAAATCACCCCCTATGCCTCGGGCATGCTCGACACGGGCGACGGCCACAGCATCTATTACGAGCGCGCCGGGACGCCGGGCGCCAAGCCCGCAGTGTTCCTCCACGGCGGCCCGGGCGGCGGCATCTCGCCCGCGCACCGCCGGCTGTTCGATCCCGCGCGCTACGACGTGCTGCTGTTCGACCAGCGCGGCTGCGGGCGATCGACGCCGCATGCCAGCCTCGACGCCAACACCACCTGGCACCTCGTCGCCGATATCGAGCGGCTGCGCGAGCTCGCCGGTGCCGAGCAATGGCTGGTGTTCGGCGGCTCCTGGGGCTCGACGCTCGCGCTCGCTTATGCCCAGACGCATGCCGGCCGGGTGAGCGAGCTGGTCCTGCGCGGCATCTACACCTGCACCCGGCCCGAGCTCGACTGGTTCTACCAGTTCGGCGTGTCGGAGATGTTCCCCGACAAGTACGCGCGATTCGTCGCGCCGATCCCGGAGGCGGAGCGCGGCGACCTGCTCTCCGCCTATCACCGCCGCCTGACCACCGGCACGCGCGAGGCGCAGATCGAAGCCGCCCGCGCATGGAGCCTGTTCGAGGGCGAGACGATCACCCTGCTGCCCGATCCCGGCCTGTCCGCGCAGTTTGACGAGGGGGAGTTCGCGCTCGCTTTCGCGCGGATCGAGACGCATTATTTCGTCAATGGCTGCTGGCTGGAGCCGGGCCAGCTGCTGCGCGACGCGCACAAGCTGCACGGCATCCCGGGAACGATCGTGCACGGCCGTTACGACATGCCGTGCCCCGCGCGCTATGCCTGGGCGCTACACCAGGCCTGGCCCGAGGCGGACTTCCACCTGATCGAGGGCGCAGGCCATGCCTATTCCGAGCCGGGCATCCTCGACCGGCTGATCCGCGCGACCGACCGCTACGCCGGCTGACGCCCCGCACCCGTTTTTGGCGAGGCGGAAGAGGTTCCGGCGAATGCATGCCCGCCCGCTGGTATGCGGTGCATGTATGTCGTGGACGTTTCGCCTCGCCGGAACGGACTCGCCATCGCGGCCGCACGCCAACATCGTCACCGGCATGTTCCGTACCCGATCCCCGACTCTCGCGACGATTCGCTCCGACCATTGCGGGCGCGCCACGGCATGCGCGCACGTCGGGGCGCCGGAAAGGCCGGAAACCCGCGACGAACGCGCCAAGGCTTTCCTATACAAACCTATTTGGCTATATTGATAGCACTCCACGTACCATAATGATGAAAGTAGAATTCATGCCGCGTACGCGAAAACCACCCGGCTCAATCCTCGGCCGGATCGGGGCGCCCCTTGAATCCCTGCGCCACCACGAACCATTCGACCGATCCCTTGCGGCTCGACGGCGGCTTGGCGTGCTTCACGCTGGCGAAGGCGCGCTTCATCTGGGCGACGAACTTGCCGTCGCCGCCGCTCGCGAACACCTTGCTGACGAAGGTGCCGCCGGGCGCGAGATTCTGCACGGCGAAGTCGAACGCGGTCTCGACCAGCCCCATCGTGCGCAGCGCGTCGGTCTGCGGGTGGCCGACGGTGTTCGCCGCCATGTCCGACAGGACGAGGTCGGGCGCGCCGCCCAGCGCCTCGATCAGCAGGACCGGCGCGGCATCGTCCATGAAGTCCATCTGGAAGATCGTCACGCCGTCGATCGGGTCGACCGGCAGCAGGTCGATGCCGACCACCGCCGCCTTGGGGCATTTGCGACGCACCACCTGGCTCCACCCGCCCGGCGCCAGCCCCAGATCGACGACGCGCTTCGATCCCTTGAGGAAATCGAATTTCTCGTCCAGTTCCAATAGCTTATAGGCAGCACGGCTGCGATAGCCCTCGGCCTTGGCCTTCTTGACGTAGGGATCGTTGAGCTGCCGCTCGAGCCAGCGCACCGACTGGCTGGTGCGCCCGCGCGAGGTGCGCACGCGGGTATGCCCTCTGGTGCCGCCCCTGCTCATTGCGCGCGCGCGCCCATCAGGCGGCGAAGGATGCCCTCGCGGATGCCGCGATCGGCGATGCCGAGCCGCTCGGCGGGCCAGATGTCCATGATCGTCTCCAGGATCGCGCAGCCCGCGACGACCAGATCGGCCCGCTCCGCGCCGATGCAGGGAATAGCCGAGCGCCCGGTCATGTCCAGCCCGGCGATCCGCTGGCTCACCGCGCGCATCGACGCCGCCGGCACGATCAGCCCGTCGATCGCCGAGCGGTCATAGGAGGGAAGGCCGAGATGCACGCTGGCGAGCGTCGTCACCGTGCCGCTGGTGCCGAGCAGCCGCGGCGTGCCGCTGACCGCGGGGAGCCGCTCGATGAACGGCGCGAACGCCTCGGCCACGCTCGCGCGCATCCGCGCATAGCCGCGCTCGCGCGCCTGCGGATCATGGTCGTCGGCGATGCCGCGCGCCTCGGTCAGCGAGACCACGCCCCAGGGCGCGCTGTGCCAGTCGAGGATGCGGGGATGCGGGCCGTCCGAATCGACCAGCACCAGCTCGGTCGATCCCCCGCCGATGTCGAACACCAGCGCCGGGCCGTCGCCGGGCTCGAGCAGCGCGTGGCAGCCGAGCACCGCCAGCCGCGCCTCCTCCTCGGCGGTGATGATGTCGAGCACGATCCCCGTCTCGCGATAGACGCGCTGGATGAACTCCGGGCCGTTGGCGGCCTGACGGCACGCTTCGGTCGCGACCGAGCGGGACAGCGCGACATGACGGCGCTTGAGCTTGTCGGCGCAGATCCTGAGCGCGGCGATGGTGCGCTCGATCGCGGCGTCAGACAGCCGCCCGCTCGACGCCAGCCCCTCGCCCAGCCGCACGATTCGCGAGAAGGCATCCACGACGATGAACCCCGATCCCTGCGGACGGGCGATCAGGAGCCGGCAATTGTTGGTGCCCAGATCGAGCGCGGCATAGTGCCGGGCGTCTGGCCAGCGTGCCCGCCCCTGCTGGGGCTGGGGCGGTCTTGGGGCCGGGCGGGCCGGTTTCGGAGCCGGCGGGCGCGGCATCCTGGCGGAGCCTTCCCCCATCACAACCACTCACTTATGTTCTTCCGTCACGGCCGAAGCAGGCCGCCGGTGCTTGGGAGCAAGGCTAGCAGGGCGCCGGGGCATCGGCAAGGCGAGGGCGGAAGGGTGCAGAACTGGCCCGAATCGCTTGACCCACGGCTTTCCGCCGCCTAGATCGCCTGCCGATTGCCCGATCCTCTAATGGTAAGAGAGCGGACTCTGACTCCGTCAATCAAGGTTCGAATCCTTGTCGGGCATCCAGACTTCTATTCAGCAGCCCGCAAGAACGCCGCCAGCACATGGCCGGCGGCGCCCATTCCTCACTCGGACGGGAACCCCCGGCGCTTGAACAGCGCCTTCACATCGGGGTCGCGCCCGCGGAAGGCCTTATAGGCTTCCTTGCGGTCGGTCTCGTTGCCGGTCGCCAGCAGGATCGTCCGGAACTTGTCGGCGGTCGCCTTGTCCCAGACATTGCCGGTCTCCTCGAATGCCGCCCAGGTGTCGGCGTCCATCGTCTCCGACCAGAGATACGAGTAATAGCCCGCCGAATAGGCGTCTGACGAGAAGAGGTGATTGAACTGCGGCAAGCGGTGCCGCATCACGATCTCGCTCGGCATCTGCAATTCGGCCAGCGCCTCGCGCTCGAAGGCGTCGGGATCGGTCACGGGCGTCTCGCGATCGTGCAGCTTCATGTCGACGATCGCCGAGGAGAGATACTCGACCGTGTCGAACCCCTGGTTGAAGGTCTGCGCCTTCTCGATCTTCTCGACCAGCGCCGCCGGGATCACCTCGCCGGTTTTGTAATGCTTGGCGAAGCGGTTGAGCACGTCGGGCGTCAGCAGCCAGTTCTCGTTCACCTGGCTCGGATATTCGACGAAGTCGCGCGGCGTGCCGGCGAGGCCGGGATAATAGACGTTGCCGAGCAGGCTGTGCAGCGCGTGGCCGAACTCGTGGAACAGGGTGGAGGCATCGTCGATGCTGATCAGCGTCGGCTCGCCGCCGCCGCCCTTGGTGAAATTATTGTTGTTCGAGGCGAGCACGATCCGGTCGCCCTTGAGCCCCGAGCGGCCGCGATAGGCGGTCGCCCAGGCGCCCGAGCGCTTCCCCGCCCGCGCGAAATTGTCGAGGTAGAAGACGCCGACCGTCTCGCCATTCCGCGTCACCTCGAAGGTGCGGACATCGGGATGGAACACGGGGATCGTCCCCGTATTCTCCTTGAACTGCAGGTCGTAGAGGCGCCCGGCGGCATAGAACATGGCGTCCACCATGTTGTTGAGCTCGAGATAGGGCTTCACCTCGCTTTCATCGAGGTCGTACTTCGCCTTGCGGACCTTCTCCGCATAATAGCGATAGTCCCAGCCCGCGATCTTGATCTTGGGCCCCTTGCCCGCCGCGGCTTCGGCATCGGCGAGCTTCTGCATGTCGGCGACTTCCTCGAGCACGCGGGCGCGCGCCGCCGGCCACACCGACATCATCAGCTTCATCGCGTTGGCGGGAGTCTCCGCCATCGTGTCGTCCATCCGGTATTCGGCGTGGTTCTTGAAGCCGAGGATCTTCGCGCGCTCCTGGCGGAGCCTGAGGATCGCGGCGATCGTCGCATTGGTGTCGTTGGCGTCGCCATTGTCGCCGCGGTTGATGTACGCGTTGTAGACCTTCTCGCGCAGGTCGCGCCGCGTCGAGTACATCAGGAACGGCTGCATCGACGAACGCGTGTTCTTGACCGCCCATTTGCCCGCCTGGCCGCGCGCCTTGGCCTCCTCGGCGAGGCTCGCCTTGAAGCTGTCGGGGAGCCCGGCGAGATCGGCCTCGCTCGCGAGGATGATCGCGGTCTCCTCATCCGCCAGCACTTTGCGGCTGAAATCGGTATAGAGCTTGGCGAGCTCGCCGTTGATGCGCTTGACCTCGGCCTTCTGCGCGTCGTTCAGCAGCGCGCCCGACGTCACATAGTCGCGATACTCGCGTTCGAGCAGGCGCAGCTGCTGGGCGTTGAGGCCGAGCGTCTGGCGCTTGTCGTAGAGCGTCTTCACGCGCGCGAACATCTTGGGGTCGAGGCTCAATTCGGTGAAGAAGGCCGAGAGCTTGGGGCTCCACTCCGCGGCGATCTTCTGCACCTCGGGCGTGGCGAGGTTGCTGGTATAGACGCCCCACACGGGGAACAGCCGGTTGAACGAGCTGCTGTTCTTCTCCGTCGCCTCGATCGTATTCTGGAAGGTCGGCGCCTCGGGATTGTCGCGGATCCTGGCGAACTCGGCGCGCGCCTCGGCCATCGCCTTCTCGAACGCGGCGGGGAACATCGCCGGCGTCACCTTGTCCCACTGCGGCACCCCGTCGAAGGGACCGGGCCATTTGTCGAGCATCGGCGCGGGATCGGCGGGCGCAGCGGCGGGTGCGTTCTGGGACATCGGGCTTGCCTGTGCGGTGGCGACTAGGAGCGAGGCGGTGGCGAGCAGGATCGCGCCGGTGACGGGCTTCATCAAATTCCCCCGGGAGTTGGTGTGATAGGCGAATGATACGGCCACCAGCGCGGTTGGCAAGCGGTTGACTCTGCCTACCAATGGAACAAAATAGGAACAACCAATCCCGAGTCGGAGTTTACAAGGCAGGAACATGGCCGATCCCGCCGTCATCAGGCAATTGCGCGAGACGCTGAATGCGATCGAAGGCAGCGGCTTTCGTCGCCGTCCCATGCTGCCGTTCGGGATCGACGGGCTCGATGCGCGGCTGGCGGATGGCGGGCTGCGACTCGATGCGTTGCACGAGGTGGCGGCGGCAACGCCCGATTTGGCCGATGATGCCGCCGCGACCCTGTTCATGGCCGGGATCGCCGCACGCGCCTGGGGGCCGGTACTGTGGGTGGTGCGGCGGCGCGACCTGTTCGCCCCGGGACTCTATCAGTCCGGCCTAGCGCCGAAACGTCTGCTCTATGCCGAAGCGGCCGACGATGACGAGCTGCTCGCGATCATGGAGGAAGGGTTGCGCCATCGCGGCCTCGGCGCGGTGGTGGGCGAGGCGCGGCGAGTCGGCATGCCGGCGACGCGGCGGCTGCAGCTCGCGGCGGAGGGCGGGCGCACCATCGCGCTGCTGATGAAGCGGCATCCGAGGCAGGCGGGCGATCCGCTCGGCGCGCCATCGGCGGCGGTGACTCGCTGGCGCGTGGGGTGCGCGCCCTCGACGCCGCTGCCGGTGGAAGGCGTGGGGCGCGCGCGCTGGCAGCTCAGCCTGGCGCGGCAAAAAGGGGGCGATCCTTTCGATATTCTAGTGGAGGCATGCGATGAAACGGGTCGCTGCGCTCTACCTGCCCCTCTGGCCGATCGAGCGGTTGTGGCAGGCGGAGCGGCGCGGCGCGCGGCCTGAGTCCGCGCCCGGCCTTCTCCCCGTTCCCCGGGCGCCGCTGCGCAAGCCGGCCCAGCATGAGGGCCATTGGCGTCCCGGCGCGCGCTGGGCCGCGGACGCGGATGCGGCATCGTCACAACCCTCCCCCGCCAAGGGAAGGGGGACCGCCGAAGGCGGTGGAGGGGGAGGACGGCGGCCAACTCCCGTTGTGCCTCCTCCCCCTCCGTCAGGCTTCGCCTGCCACCTCCCCCTGGCGGGGGAGGATCAGCCCGCCCCCCTCATCACCTCCCTCCACAACGGCAGCCGGATCGAGATCGCCGCAGCATGCCCTGCCGCCCAGGCCCTGGGGCTGCGGCCCGGCATGGCGGTCACCCAGGCACGCGCGCAGGTGCGCGGGCTCGACATCCGCCCGGCCGATCCCGAGGGCGATTGCGCCGCGCTGCGCCGCCTCGCCATCCTCGCCGCGCGGCGCTGGTCGCCGGTCGTCGCGCTGTCGGGCAGCGACGGACTGTTCCTCGACCTCACCGGCACGGCGCATCTGTTCGGCGGCGAAGAACGGATGGCGCGCCATTTCGTCCGCCTGCTCGCCCGCGCCGGCTTTACCACGCAGGTCGCCGTCGCCGATACGCCCGGCGCTGCCTGGGCGCTGGCTCGCCATGCGTGCGTGCAAATGACCATCTGCCCGCCGGGCGAACAGGCGCAGGCACTCGCCGATCTCCCAACCTCCGCGCTGCGCATCGACGAGGCGGCGGTCGAACTGCTTCAACGGCTCGGCATCACCTGCATCGGTCAGCTCGCCGCGATGCCGCGCGGTCCGCTCGTCCGCCGCTTCGGCGCCGCGACGGTGCTGCGCATCGATCAGGCGCTGGGCCGCATCCCCGAACCGCTAGACCCGGTGATCCCTCCGCAAGCGATCACCGCCAGCCAGCGCTTCGCCGAACCGATCGCCACCGCGGAAGCGATCGAGCATTGGCTGGGCGAGCTCGTCCCCAAGCTCGCCGTAGCGCTCGAGGGCGAGGGGCTGGGGGTGCAGGCGCTCGAATGCATCGCCGACCGCGTGGATGGCGTGCCCCAGCGAATCCGCATCGGCCTCGCCCGGCCGAGCCGCGATCCGGCGCATCTGCTGCGCCTGCTCAAGCGCCGGATCGAGGATGTCGAGCCGGGCTATGGCATCGACGCCATCGCCCTCCACGTCCGCCGCGCCGCCCCGCTCGGTCCCCAGCCGTTGGACGAACGGCTCGACGAAGAGGCCCCGCCCGATATCGCCACCTTGGTCGATACGCTGGCGACGCGGATCGGTATGCGGCGGATGTGGCGGATGCGCGCCGTGGAAAGCGACGTTCCCGAGCGCTCGGCGGTGCGGACCGCAGTGCTCGACCCGCCGGAACGCGGGGGCGCGCGGCCGAAGATCGATGATGTCGGCCAGCTCGATCGCAATCCGGCGCTCCATCCCTGGCATCCCGAATGGCCCAAGCCGGCGCGGCTGCTGCGCCGGCCCGAGCGGCTCGATCATGTCATCGCCGAGCTGCCCGACCACGCCCCGCGCCGTTTCACCTGGCGCGGCCAGCCGCATCGCGTGGTGCGCGCCGACGGGCCGGAGCGCATCCATGGCGAATGGTGGAAGCGCCCGGCCGAGGCCGATCAGGTGCGCGACTATTTCCGCGTCGAGGACGATACAGGCCGCCGCTACTGGCTGTTCCGCCGCGGCGACGGCGAGCAGAGCGCGACCGGCGACTTGAGCTGGTATCTCCACGGGGTGTTCGGATGAGCCCAACCCCCGCAAGCTACGCCGAGCTCCAGGTGACGACGCATTTCTCCTTCCTGCGCGGCGCCTCCTCGCCCGAGGAGCTGTTCCGCCAGGCGGCGCTGCTCGGCCTGCCCGCGCTCGGCATCGTCGATCGCAATTCGGTCGCGGGCGTGGTGCGTTCGCTGGTCGCCGCCGAACAGCTCTCCAAGGCGGGCATCCCGATCCGCATGATCGCGGGATGCCGGCTCGACCTCACCGACGGCAGCTCGGTGCTGGTGTGGCCCGAGGACCGCCCGGCCTGGTCGCGGCTCACCCGCCTGCTCACGCTCGGCAAGTCGCGCGCCGATGCGCAGAAGGGCGAGAAGGGCAAATGCTTCCTCCATTGGGAAGACGTGGCCGAAGCCGCCAAGGGGCTGGTCGGTGCGCTGGTGCCCGGCATGGCCGACCCGGGCGATCCGCTCGCCCTGCGCTGGATGGCCGATGTGTTCGGCGAGCGCGGCCATGTCTGCCTTACCCAGCACCGCCGCCCCGGCGACGCGATGCGGCTCCACCAGCTCGACACGGCCGCCCGGCGCTTCGGCCTCACCCCGCTCGCCACCGGCGACGTGCTCTACGCCATGCCCGGCGAGCGGATGCTGCAGGACGTCGTCACTGCGATCCGCGAGAAATGCACGATCGACGAGCTCGGCTTCCGCCGCGAACGCAGCGCCGACCGCCATCTGAAATCGCCCGAGGACATGGCACGCCGCTTCCGCGACCATCCTGAGGCGCTGCGTGCTTCGCTGGCCATTGCCGAGCGATGCACCTTTTCGCTGCGCTCCCTCGACTATCAGTATCCCGACGAAATCATAATGAACCGGTACACGCCTCAACGGGCGTTGGAGCGACTCGCATGGCAATCCCTCCGAGCCAAGTTCAAAGGATTTCGGCCAAAAGTCTATTCCCGTCTTCTCCATAAGGAGCTGCGCCTTGTCAGGAAGCTGGCGTACGCCCCCTATTTTCTCACTGTGAATTCGATCGTTCAGTACGCGCGCAGCCAAAGCATTTTGTGTCAGGGCCGCGGGTCAGCCGCCAATTCGCTTATCTGTTACGTGCTTGGCGTCACTTCGATTGATCCGATCAAGAACCAGCTCCTGTTCGAACGATTCGTTTCACGAGAACGCGGCGAGCCACCCGATATCGATATCGATTTCGAACATGATCGGCGAGAGGAAGTGATCCAATGGATCTACGAAACCTATGGCCATGACCATGCCGCGTTGACGGCAGTAGTCAGCCGTTATCGCTCACGCGGCGCACTGCGCGAGGTAGGCAAGGCGATGGGCCTTCCCGAAGACCTCACCGCAGCCCTGTCCTCGCAGGTCTGGGGCACATCCAACGAGGTCGACAAAGGCCATGCTGCCGCGCTCAACCTCGATCGCAGTGATCCGCGCCTCGCCCTCACGCTCGAGCTTGCGCGGCAATTGGTTGGCACTCCACGCCATTTGTCCCAGCATCCCGGCGGCTTTGTGCTGACGCGAGACCGGCTCGACACGCTTGTACCGATCGAACCTGCTGCAATGATCGATCGCCGCGTAGTGGAATGGGAGAAGCTCGACGTCGAAGAGCTCGGCCTGATGAAGGTCGATGTCTTGGGCCTTGGCATGCTCGGCTGCATGCGACGTGCTTTCGCGTTGCTCGAACAGCATAAGGGCGAGCGGATGACGCTCGACGCAAACGAACTCCAAGGCACCGACTTACCAACCTTCAAGATGATCCAGCAGGCCGACACACTCGGTGTGTTTCAGATCGAAAGCCGCGCGCAGATGTCGATGCTGCCGCGAATGCTACCGGACTGCTTCTACGACATCGCCATCCAAGTCGCGATCGTCCGCCCCGGGCCGATCCAGGGCAATATGGTTCATCCTTATCTCAAGCGGCGCGAGTTACTCCGAAACAACCCCAAAGCGAAAATCGAATATCCGTCTCCTGCCCTGGAAGACGTGCTGACTAAGACTCTCGGCATTCCCTTATTCCAAGAACAAGCGATGCAAGTCGCGATCAGGGGCGCCGACTTCACGCCGACCGAGGCCGATCGTTTGCGACGCGCGATGGCGACCTTCAAGGCAAGCGGGGACATCGGCGAATTCGGTCCCAAGCTGATTGCTGGCATGCGCAAGAACAATATCAGCGAGGAATTCGCCGAACGGCTTGTCGAGCAGATCAAAGGCTTCAGCAATTATGGCTTCCCCGAAAGCCACGCCGCGAGCTTCGCCAAGATCGCCTACGCCTCGTCGTGGATGAAATGTCATCACCCGGACGTGTTCTGTTGCGCGCTGCTCAACGCGCAGCCGATGGGCTTCTACGCCCCCGCCCAATTGATCCGTGATGCTCGGGCACATGGCGTTGAAGCACGTCCGGTGTGCATCAACGACAGCGAGTGGGACACGCGGATGGTGGATGCCGGGCCAAACACCCGGCCGCGAGATGAAGGATTCTGCGGCACCGATGCGGATTGGGCGAGCCTTCAGCCAATCCGGCTCGGCATGCGGATCGTGCAGGGGCTGGCCAAGGAGGATGCCGAGGCCATCCTGGCGGCGCGCGCCTGCGCAACCTTCGCCACGATCGAAGATGTCTGGCGCCGCTCGGGCGTGAAGCCGGCTGCGCTCGAACGGCTGGCGCGCGCCGATGCCTTCCAGTCGCTGGGTCTCAACCGGCGTCAGGCATTATGGGCGATCAAGGGTCTCGCCAACCGCCCGCTCGACCTGTTCGCCGCCGCCGACCTGCGCCAGGGCGAGGTTCAACCCGAAAGCATCGAGGCGCCGGTCGCGCTCGCGCCGCTCACGCAAGGGCGCGAGGTGATCGAGGATTATCGCGCGACCCAGCTGTCGCTCCGCGCGCATCCCGTTGCGTTCCTGCGCGATCGCCTGGCGGCTCGGCGGATCGTGCGGTGCGCGGACCTCCTGCAGATGAAGGACGGCGCACGCGTCGAGGTTGCCGGGTTGATCCTCGTCCGCCAGCGGCCGGGGAGTGCGAAGGGAGTGGTGTTCGTTACGCTGGAGGATGAGACTGGAATCGCCAACAGCGTGCTGTGGAAAGACCGGTTCGAGGCCAATCGCCGCACCGTGATGGCCGCGACGATGCTCGCCGTGCGCGGCCGCGTGCAGCGCGAGGGGATCGTGATCCATGTCGTCGCCGAACAGATCACCGACCTTACCGACTGGCTGCGCGAGGTCGGCGATCTCGACACGGCGCACCCCACGACCGCCCCGCGCGAACGGCTGCTGCCGCGCCGCAGCCTCAAGGCGCCGGACCTGATCCCGGTGCGCTCGCGGGATTTTCACTGAGATGGCCGGGCAGGCCAAGCGACGGTGGCACAGGCCGCTCTATCTGGTGATCAAGCCCCGGCCGCCCGAACGTGCCGCGCTGATCCGTCTCTGCGCGGCGCTGGGCATTGAGATCAGCTACGCGCCCGAGCGCTGGCACAGCACCCTGCTGCCGATTGGCGAAAGCACGCAGCCGACGATCGACGCGATCCATCGGGCGATGGAGGCATTCGACGCCGAACCCTTCCCGGTCGCCTTCGACCATATCGAGGGCGATACGCTCAAACCGCGCAAGGGCCAGCGGGCGCCTGGATATTTCCAGCGTGCCCTGGTGGCGCGCATCGCGCGTTGCGGCGTCCCGCTACCGGACTATGCCTTCAGCCTGCATCTCAATCTGGCTTATGGCGGCAGCTCGGCCCGGCGCGCCGCCATCCCGCCCATCGCATGGCCGGTCGACGAGATCCTGCTGATCGAAAGCGGGAGCGGCCGGCACATCGATCACGGCTGCTGGCCGCTGATCGACCGGCAGGGGGCGTTCGCGTTCTGATGCCTAGAAACCCAGCCCCAGCTGCGGCAGGTCGCGGGTCACGACACCGTCCCGCACCTCGACCCCCTCGATCGCGAGCATACGCGCCTTGGACAGCGACCCGCCGGGCGCCGAGAAGCCGCCGATCCGCCCGTTCGCGGCCGTCACGCGGTGGCAGGGGATGATCAGCGGCAACGGATTGGCCGCCATCGCCCGGCCGACCTCGCGGGCGAACTCCGGACCCGCCTCGAGCACCCTGGCGACCGCGCCATAGGTCGCCGTCTCGCCCCAGCCGAGCTGACGCACGACCCCATAGACGCGGTCGAAGAACGGCTCCTGCGGTCCGAGATCGACGGGCACGCCGGCAAAATCGACGCGCTCCCCGGCGAAATAGCGTCGCACGTCGTCGACTACGGCCCGCACCGGTGAGGGTGGAGATACCGGTTTCGCGCCGGACAGCCGCCGCAGGAGCGACCGCTCCACCTCCCGCGCAGTGCCCGCGGGCAGCCGAAAGCTGCTGATGCCCTTCGCGTTCCAACCGATCGCGGCGAAGCCCGCTGCGGTCTCGAACAGGTGATAGCCGCTATCGACCATCATGATATCGAGATCGGAACGTCGCCGGGCACTCGCAACCTATCCCCCGACGGTCTGCTCGATCGTCCCGAAGATCGGGTGGTGTTTGTCATCCTCCGCCCAGATGCGCACGGTGTCGCCGGCCTTGAGGAACGGCGTCAACGGCTTGCCGCCGTTGATCGTCTCGACCGTGCGCAGCTCGGCCAGGCACGAATAGCCGACCCCGCCCTCCGCAATCGGCTTGCCGGGGCCACCCGCGGCGTCGCGGTTGGAGACGGTGCCCGATCCGATGATCGTCCCCGCGCCCAACGCACGCGTCCTGGCTGCATGCGCGACCAAGGTGCCGAAGTCGAAGGTCATGTCCTCGCCAGCCTCGGCGCGGCCGAAGGGCTGCCCGTTGAGATCCACCATAAGCTTGCGGTGCAGCTTGCCGTCCTTCCACCAGTCGCCGAGCGAATCGGGCGTCACGAACACCGGCGAGAAAGCACTGGCAGGCTTGGACTGGAAGAAGCCGAACCCCTTGGCCAGCTCGCCCGGGATCAGGTTGCGCAACGACACGTCGTTGGTGAGACCCACCAGCCGGATCGCCGCTAGCGCTTCTTCCCGGCTCGCGCCGAGCGGCACGTCGCCGGTCACGACGATCACCTCGGCCTCCAGATCGCAGCCCCAGCTCTCATCGGCGAGCGGGATCGGGTCGCGCGGGCCGAGGAAGCCGTCCGATCCGCCCTGATACATCAGCGGATCGTGCCAGAAGCTTTCGGGCATCTCCGCCCCGCGCGCCTGCCGCACCAGCGCGACATGGTTCACATAGGCCGAGCCATCGGCCCATTGATACGCCCGCGGCAGCGGCGCCGCCGCCTCGCGCTCATGGAAGCGCTCGCGCGGGATCACCTCGTGATCGAGATCGGTGGCCAAGTTGCGCAGATCGCCCTCGAGCCGCTTCCAGTCGTCGAGCGCGGCCTGAAGCGTCGGCGCAATGTGCCCGGCATCAGCGTACCAGGCGAGATCATTGGAGACGACAACCAGCTTGCCATCGCGGCCATGCTTGAGGCTTGCTAGTTTCATTCGTTACTCCTTCTCCATTCCTTACCCTTAGCGCAGTCGCTCAACCGCGCAACGCCTCTTGACGCGGTGGCCTGGCGAGGCCATTGGCGCCCCCGCATTTCCGAAAAACCCGGTCGCCGAGTCCTGTCGAAGGGCGGCCTTGGGTCTGCCTGGCAGGCGGAGACGTGTATCCATGGCAAATGTCGCAGTGATCGGCGCCCAATGGGGCGATGAGGGCAAAGGCAAGATCGTCGACTGGCTCGCCAGCCGCGCCGATCTCGTGGTCCGCTTCCAGGGCGGGCATAATGCCGGCCATACGCTGGTGGTGGGCGAGAAGGTCTACAAGCTCTCGCTGCTCCCCTCGGGCCTGGTGCGCGGTACGCTCTCCGCGATCGGCAATGGCGTGGTGTTCGATCCCTGGCATTTCCGCGACGAGGTGGCGCGGCTGCGCGAGCAGGGCGTCGAGATCACGCCGGAGACGCTTCAGGTGGCCGAGACCGCACCGCTGATCCTCCCCTTCCATCGCGACCTCGACGCGCTGCGCGAGGACGCGTCAGGCGCGGGCAAGATCGGCACCACCCGCCGCGGCATCGGCCCGGCCTATGAGGACAAGGTCGGCCGCCGCGCGATCCGCGTGTGCGACCTTGCGCATCTCGACGATCTCGACGCGCAGCTCGACCGGCTCTGCGCGCATCACGACGCTCTGCGCGCGGGTTTCGGCGAGCCGCCGATCGACCGTGCCCGGCTGCTGGAGGAGCTGCGCGAGATCGCACCCGCGGTGCTTCCCTATGCCGCGCCGGTCTGGCTGACGCTCAAACACGCCAAGGAAGCCGGCAAGCGCATCCTGTTCGAGGGCGCGCAGGGCGTGCTGCTCGATGTCGACCACGGCACCTACCCCTTCGTCACCTCGTCCAATACGGTGAGCGGATCGGCAGCGTCGGGTTCGGGCCTCGGGCCGGGGTCGGTCGGCTTCGTGCTGGGGATCGTCAAGGCCTATACGACGCGCGTCGGCTCGGGTCCCTTCCCCAGCGAGCAGGACAATGAGATCGGCGAGTTGCTCGGCACGCGCGGGCGCGAGTTCGGCGTGGTGACGGGGCGCAAGCGCCGCTGCGGCTGGTTCGACGCAGTGCTGGTGCGCCAGTCGGTCGCGGTGAGCGGCGTCACCGGCGTCGCGCTGACCAAGCTCGACATCCTCGACGGGATGGAGAAGCTGCGGATCTGCACCGGCTACACCGTCGGCGACAAGCACTACGACTATCTCCCGCCCAGCCCGCAGGATCAGGCGCGTGCCGAAGCGGTGTACGAGGAATTCGAAGGCTGGAGCGAATCGACCGCGGGCGCGCGCAGCTGGGCGCAGCTTCCCGCGCAGGCGATCAAATATATCCGCCGGATCGAGGAACTGATCGGCTGTCCGGTGGCGCTGGTCTCGACCAGCCCCGAGCGCGAGGACACGATTCTCGTCCGCGATCCGTTCGCGGACTGATCGTCAGCATATCGCCGTCCCGGGCGCAGCGGACCGCTGCGCCCGAAACGACGAAACCGCATCAATAGGCGGTCGAGTTCGGCTCCGGCGCCGTTTCGGTGCCGTTGCTGGTGGGATCGCTGCTCGGTTCGACGTCGGTGGTGTTCGACGTCGTCTCGGGCGCCGTGCTTTCCGGCGCAGGCACGCCCTGATTCGCCATCTCGTTCTGAAGCGGCGGCTCGGTCTGACCTGGTGCGATATGGGCGAGCGCCGCAGTGGACCCGCAGAGAAGGAGAAGGCTTAAGAGCGTCTTCTGGCGCATGGGATACTCCTGTTTACATGGCACAGAAAGAAACGCCGTGGCGCCAATAGGGTCCCGAAATCGTTCCTCATCTCGTCGCTGCATTGCAGCGACTCGCCCCCCAGCCGTCTACTCAGCGGGACGAGATGATCGGAAAAATCATCCGCATTGCGCGCGATGGAGCAGTTTCTGGTCGGCAAGCACCAGCGCCATCATCGCCTCGACCACCGGCACGCCGCGGATTCCAACGCACGGATCGTGCCGCCCCTTGGTGCGGATCTCGGCTGCCTCGCCTGCCCGCGTGATCGTCTCGACCGGGGTCAGGATCGAGCTGGTCGGCTTGAACGCCACGCGCACGCGCACCGGCTGGCCGGTCGAGATGCCGCCCGCGATGCCGCCCGCGTGGTTGGCGAGGAACACCGGCGCGCCGTCGTTGCCCGGCCGCATCGGATCGGCGTTGCCCTCACCGGTCAGCGCCGCCGCGGCGAAACCGTCGCCGATCTCGACGCCCTTCACCGCATTGATGCTCATCATCGCCGCCGCCAGCTCACTGTCGAGCTTGGCATAGAGCGGCGCCCCCCAGCCCGCCGGCACGCCGGTCGCCTCGCACGCGATCACCGCGCCAAGCGACGACCCGGCCTTGCGCGCGCCGTCAACCAGCGTTTCCCAGCGCGCGGCGGCGTCAGGATCGGGGCAGAAGAACGGATTGTTGCCGATCTCCGCCGCGTCGAACTTCGCATAGTCGATCGAATCGCCGCCGATCGCCTCGACCCAGGCAAGGATCGAGACCTCCGGGATCACCGCGCGCGCCACGGCGCCCGCCGCGACCCGGCTCGCCGTCTCGCGCGCCGAGGATCGCCCGCCGCCGCGATAGTCCCGAAAGCCGTACTTTGCGTCATAGGCATAGTCGGCATGGCCCGGGCGATAGGCCGCAGCGACTTCGGAATAGTCCTTCGACCGCTGGTCGATATTCTCGATCATCAGCGAAATCGGGGTGCCGGTGGTCTTCCCCTCGAACACGCCGGAAAGGATGCGGACCTGATCCGGCTCCTGCCGCTGCGTGGTGAAGCGTGACTGGCCCGGGCGGCGCTTGTCGAGAAAGGGCTGGATATAGGCTTCGGTCAGCGCAAGGCCCGGCGGGCAGCCGTCGACCACCGCCCCGATCGCCGGGCCATGGCTCTCCCCCCAGGTGGTGAAGCGGAACACGCGGCCGAAGGTGTTGAAGCTCATCGCCAGTGCCTTCGCCGATGTCGCCACGATTTGAAAGCAAGAAGGACTAACGTTCCCGCAAGGCCGACCAACAGACCCACGCCAACGCCCACAAGCGAGTTCCATTCGAGACGGAGCGCATTCAACGCAATGGCCCACAACACGCTCAGGATGAATAGCTGTACGAATGCGGACGCAGCGCCATTGAGCGCAGGGACAGATGGGACGCTAGCTCTTCTTGCGTTCAGATAGCTGGCCAAGGCGCCAGTGAAGGCGAACACAACGACAAAGAAATTGGCGTTCAATTCAAACATCTTCACCCAGCGCCGCGAACGCCGCCGCATGGTCCGCACGCCCTCGCACGCCGCACGGCATCTTCCCGTCTTGGAGCGCCAGCGCCATCAGATAGTCGCCGGCATAGGGCGAGACAAAGCCCCGCGCCAGATCGGCGGCGTAACCGAAGCGGCCGTAATAGGCCGGATCGCCAAGCACGAAGCTCAGCACATAGCCCGCATCGGCAAGATGCCGGTGCCCGGCGGCGATCAGCGCCTCGGCCACGCCTTGCCGGCGATAGGCCGCCTCGACCGCGACCGGCGCCAGCGCGACGGTCGCGACCGGCTGGTCGTTCACCCGCACATCCATGCGGCTGAACGCGACCATCCCCGCGAGCGCGCCGGTCTCCTCGTCGTCTGCGACCAACGTCAGCACCATGTCGCCGTCGATGCACAGCCGCTGCACCAGCAGCGCCTCGTCCGGCGCCGGGAAGCTGCGCCGCAGCAGCGCGTCGATCGCCGCCACGTCACCACCGGTCGCCGGGCGGATCGCGATGGTCATCAGACCAGTGCGATGTCGGGGGCGTCCTCGGCCTTCATGCCGACGACGTGATAGCCCGCATCGACATGATGCGTCTCGCCCGTGGTGCCGCTCGACAGGTCGGACAGGAAATAGAGGCCGGCGCCGCCGACATCCTCGATCGTCACGTTGCGCTTGAGCGGCGAGTTGAGCTCGTTCCATTTGAGGATCAGGCGGAAGTCGCCGATGCCCGAGGCCGCCAGCGTCTTGATCGGCCCGGCGCTGATCGCGTTGACGCGGATATTCTGGCGGCCGAGGTCAACCGCGAGATACTGGACGCTGGTCTCCAGCGCCGCCTTGGCCACGCCCATGACATTATAGTGCGGAATCACCTTCTCCGCGCCATAATAGGAGAGCGTCAGCAACGAGCCGCCATCGGGCATCATGGCGCTCGCGCGCTTCGCCACCGCGACGAACGAATAGACGCTGATGTTCATCGTCATCAGGAAATTGTCGAGGCTGGTGTCGACATAGCCGCCGCGCAGCTCGTTCTTGTCGGAAAAGCCGATCGCATGGACGACGAAATCGATCGTCGGCCAGCGCGCGGCGAGCGTCTCGAACGCGGTGTCGAGCGCGGCCATGTCACTGACGTCGCAATCGATCAGGAAATCGCTGCCCAGCTCCTGCGCCAGCGGGCGCACGCGCTTCTCCAGCGCCTCGCCCTGATAGCTGAACGCCAGCTCCGCACCATGCTCACGCAGTTTCTTGGCGATTCCCCAGGCAAGCGAGCGATCGTTGGCGAGGCCCATGATCAGCCCGCGCTTGCCCTGCATCAATCCGGTCACGTCTTACCCTCCGGTCTTTTTCTGGCGTTCCTGTAACCCGTTCTCTGGCGTTTCCGCCAGCGCGGCGTTGAGCTCGGCGCCGATAACGACGCCGAAGCCGATGAGGAAGAAAAAGATCAGCGCCACCATCACCCCGGCCAGGCTGCCATAGGTCAGGCCATAGCCCCCGAACGCGCCGATCACATGCGGCAGCGCCGCGGTGCACCCCATCCACCAGATCGTCACGAACAGCGGCCCCGGCCATTTTGGGCACCTGGATTGGCGATAGCGCGCGGGTGTGAGCGTGTAGAACAGGATGTAGAGCGCCCCGTAGAGCGCGATCGCGGGCGCGATCTTGGTCACCGACACGATGCGCGCAGCGTCGGAGGCGAAGGGGACGACGCGCCAGATGAACTGCTCGGCACCGATCAGCAGCACCTGGAAGCTGAACGCCATCATCGCGAGGACGACCGAAGCGATCACCACGCCGATCGCGCCGAGCTTCAGCCGCCAGAAGGGCGTACCCGACTGAACGCCATAGGCCTGCCGCAGGATCGCGCGCACGGTCTCGATGAAGCCGGAGGTGGTCCAGAGGCCGACCAGCGCGCCGAGCCAGAGCAACGAACCCGACCGCGCCTCAAGCACCTCGAGAATCGCGGGGCGCAGCAGCGCGCCGACTTCGGGCGGCACGGTCTGAAGGAACGCCGCGACCGCCTGGAGCCCGTCCCCCGTCCGCCCGACCAGCCGCGCGATCGCGGTGGCGACGATGAAGAAGGGGAAGAGCGTGACGAGGCTCAGATAGGCAAGGTTGCCAGCATGGGTGAAGCCGTCGGTATAGGCTCCCACGACCACGCGCTTGACCACCTCGATTACCCGATCGGTGATGCCGAGATCCGACAGATGCTTATGAAAGCCGCGGCGGCGGGCTTCGGGGGATTCGGGAGAGATCGGCTCGGTCACGTGCCCTCAGACGCCCAGCCGGCTTCGCGGGTTCCCTCCGCTTTCCCAACCGCTTACGAACTCTGCAAGCTTGGCGTCGCCTGCCGGAATCTCGATCATCAGCGAGACGAGCAGGTCGCCGCGCGCGCTCTTGCCGTGGAATCCGCGCCCCTTGAGACGCAGCGTCTTGCCCGAGCTCGACCCCGCGGGAACCTTGAGGTTCACCGCACCCTCCGGCGTCGGCACGCGCACCGATGCCCCCTCCACCGCTTCCTTGAGCGTCACCGGCAGATCGAGCCGGATGTTGTCGCCGTCGCGAGTGTAGAAGCGGTGCGGCTCGATCTCGATCGTGACAATCGCGTCACCATTACCGCCCGGGCCCGTATCGCCCTTGCCCGAAAGGCGCATCTGCGTGCCGGTGTCGACCCCCTTGGGCAGCTTGAGGTCAATCGTCGCGCCGTCACGCAGCTGGATGCGCTGGGGCTTCAGCGTCGCGGCATCCTCGAACGGCACACGCAGGCGATAGGCGACATTGGCACCCTTGGCCGGTGGCGGGCGGCGCCCGAAGCCGCTCGAGAAGCCGCCTTGCTGGCCGCCCATGCCGGCGCCGCGGCCGCCGAACAATCCTTCGAGGATATCCTCGAAGCCGCCGGCGTCTGCACCGCCAAAATCGAACCCCGCGCCGCCCGGGCGGAATCCGCCCTGCTGGCCGCCGCGCGCGCCGCCGAATCCGGCGCCGAAGGGCGACGTGGGGTTGCCCTCGGCATCGATCTCGCCGCGGTCGAAGCGCGCGCGCTTGTCCTTGTCCATCAGCAGGTCATAGGCCTGCGTCACGGTGCTGAACCTCTCCGCGGCCTTGGGATTGTCCTTGTTGCGGTCGGGGTGGAGTTCTTTCGCGAGCTTGCGGTACGCCTTCTTGATCTCGTCCTCGCCAGCCCCGCGCGAGACTCCCAGGGTTGCGTAAGGATCGGCCACTCGATTTTCCCCGTTCTGCTTCTCTGGCGTATTACCCCGATACATCGGCGCGTGACGCCGCGGTTGCAAGGGATGCGGCATCGTCCAGCGGCTCGACATCGACCGAAACCTGCATATCCTGCGCGCCATAGCCCAATATGATCCCGTCGATCGGCGCGATGTCGGCATAGTCCCTGCCGATCGCGATGATCACATGATCGTTCGCCATCCAGATGCCGTTGGTCGGATCGAAGCCCACCCAGCCGCGCTCGGGCCCGCACCACAGCAGCACCCAGGCATGAGTCGCGTCCGCGCCCACCAACCGCGGCCGGCCCGGCGGCGGAAGCGTCCGCAGATAGCCCGAGGCATAGGCTGCGGGCAGCCCCGCGGCACGCAGGCCCGAAATCATGATCTGCGCGAAATCCTGGCAGACCCCGCCGCGCTTCACGAACGCCTCGTGCGGCGGCGTATCGACCAAGGTCGCCGCCGGATCGAACTCGAACTCGCGCTGGATCCGACGCGCGAGGGCGATGCCGGCCTCGAGCGCGCCGCGATCAGGGTCGAGGTCGGCGGCGCACCAGGCGGCGATGTCCGGATCGAGCGGGATCAGCGGGGAGGGAAACAGATAGGATGCCGGACTCGCCGGCCCGGCATCGCGGCTCGTGCGTGCGAGCGCTGCGATCTGCGCCAGCGTCGGATCGCCCTGCGCCGGCTCGGGCACCGGACGATCGACCGTGATGCGGCACCGGCTCTCGATCGTCAGGCGGTTCGCGGCCTTCTCGACGACCAGACGGACGACATTCGCCAGCCCCGCCTCGGCCCGGGCCGGCGACATGCGTCCGCCCGGCTCGACGCTCAGATCGTAATCGTGGAGCTGCTGCCCGGACCAATGGATCGGCTTGAGGCGCAGGTTGCAGCGCGCGAACCCGACAGGTTCGGCATAGTCGAAACGGGTGACGTGGCGGATCGCGTAGAGCATCAGGCGAGGACGAGGCCCGCGGCACGCAGCGGCTCCGAACCCTGCAAGAAATAGCGCCGCGCTATCGCGTCGGAAAGCGCTGCGAGACGGTTGCCGATCTCGTCCAGCTTGTCCTCGTCGAGCGCCGCTGCCTGGGTGATGGCGACGATCGCCGAAAGCTCCGCCGCCTGCGCCTGCTGCGCCTCCGCAAGGCCGTCGTCGGACAGAACGGGCAGCTTGGCGAGATGCTCCGCGATCGCCGAGACCTGATAGGCGATCCCGCGTGGATTGCCCGGATCGAGTGCGACCAGATCGAGCACCGGCACCCGCGCGATCCCCGTCAGATAGCGCTGGCGATAGCTGATCTGGCTGTCGGCGAGGTCAAGCAGGGTCGAGAGATCGTCGCTGGTCGCCTGGGGCTGGCCGAACGCACCGATTGCGCGGATCGCCGACATCGCCCGCTCGATCCGGCGGCCGAGATCGTGGAAACGCCAGGCATCGGTGCGCCCAAGATGCTCGGCGCCCAGGCCGGCCAGCGCATAATAGCGGCGCTGCGCCGATCCCGCCCGGTCGAGCGCGCCGCCCTTCATCGGGAAGGGCGCATCGAGCAGGCGGATCATGTCCGCCGACAGCCGGTCGCGGCTGATCGCGCCGATGCCGCGCGCCTGGCGGTTGATCGCGCGCACGCTGTACCAGCCCTCATCCGCCTCCATCGCAGTGCGCGCGAAGCGGCTGAGATCGGCGCGGTTGAGGCTCGGCGGGGGCGGTGCGGCGCCCTTCTGCACCACCAGATCGACGAGCTGCCGCACCGTTTCGGGCGACAGCGCCGCGCCGGTATCGGCGCTGATCGAATGGCCGAGCAGCGAGCGGATCAGGCCGAGCAGCGCCTCGCCGCGCTCGAGATAGCGGCCGAGCCAGAAGAGATTGTCGGCGACCCGACTGGGCAAGGTGCCGGGGTTGCGGCGCAACTGCGTCGTATCGTCCGAGGGCAGCAACGTCACCGGCGCCACCGGCTCAGGCCCATGGATCACGACATCCGCCGACCAGCTCCCCTCGCCCATCACCGCCGCGCGCTCGTCGGGATGCTCGCCGATCTGCGCGAAGCCGCCGGGCAGAACGTGCCAGCCGCCATCGGGCCGCCGCGCCGCAAAGACGCGCAGCGTGAACGGGCGCGCGACGAGTCCCGAATCGCCGACCACCGGCATGGTCGAAAGCCGGACCACCTCGCGCCCGACATAATCTTGCGGCCGCCGCTCGAAATCGGCGAGCAGCGCCGCGCGCTGCGCATCCGGCATGTCCGATCCCAGCACCGCCGCACCGTCCGCCAGCACGTTGGTCGCGACCCCGAACGCCGGCGCGATCAGCATATTGTCGAGATCGCTCGCCACCTCGGCCCGCTCGCGATCCTGCCCGCACCACCAGGTTGCGATATTGGCAAGCTTTAGTTGCGCGCCCGTCAGCCGGGTGCACAGCCGCGGCAGGAATGCGGCAAAGGCCGGCGCCTCCAGCATTCCCGCGCCCGGCGAGTTGGTTACCACCACTTCGCCCGCCGCCATCGCATCGACCAGCCCTGCCACGCCGACGCTCGAATGCGAGTCGAAGGCGAGCGGATCGATCAGCCGCGGATCGACGCGGTGCCATAGCGCATCGACACGCTTGAGGCCGGCGATGGTGCGCAGATAGACGCGATCATCGAGCACCACGAGATCGCCGCCCTCTACCAGCGGAAAGCCGAGATAGCGGGCCAGGTGCGCCTGCTCGGCATAGCTTGGCGTGAAGCGTCCGGGAGTCAGCAACACGATCCGCGGCTCGGCACGGCGACAGCGCGCGGCCAGCCCGTCGCGGAACGCAGCGAAGAACGGCGCATGCCGCTCGATATTGAGCCGAGTCTGCAAGCCGCCCAGCATCCGCGACATCGCCAGCCGGTTCTCGAGCGCATAACCGGCTCCCACCGGGGCGCGCAGCTGATCCGCCAGCACGCGCCACTCGCCCGCCGGGCCACGGCACAGGTCCACGGCGACGAAATTGAGATGATAGCCGCCGGGCGGGGCCAGACCCATCATCGGGCGCAGGAAATTGGGGCTGCCCGTCACCAAGGCGGCGGGGATATTGCCGTTCGCGACCAGTTTCTGCTCGCCATAGCAATCGGCGAGAACCGCCTCGAGCAGATCGGCGCGTTGTGCCACCCCGGCGGCGATCCCGTCCCATTCGGTGCGCGAGATCAGCAGCGGAACGGGCGACAGCGGCCATGGGCGCTCCTCCCCCTCGCCCGCGATGCGGAAGCCGGTGCCGATATCCTCGGCGTGGCGCTGTGCCCGCTCGCGCGCGCTGGCGAGATCGTCGCCCGATCGCCCGGCCAGCTCCTCGAACAGCGCTGTCCAGGCAGGATCGCTGCGCCCGGCTGCGTAGAGCATGTCGGTGGCGGGGGTCGCAGCGCGATAGTCCGCCACCCAGCGCGCGGCGATCGTCGCCGCATCCTTCATGGAAGCCGTTGCAGCGCTGGCCAAAATTCACCGCCCTTTCCGGCGCGCCTTGTGAAGCCAATGATTTCGCGGCGCAATAAAGATCAGATGTCGGGCAGCACCTGATCGGCTTGCCCCCAGCCCTTGAGCGCGCGGCCGGTCGCGCGCTCGATCAGCGCATCGGCATCGCGCACGCTGAACGCCTGGGGCGTGTTAATGTCGCGCAGTTCGGTCCACCCGACCGGCACTGCCGCCGGTGCGCCCGGCCGCGCCCGGGCGACATAGGGCAGCACGGCGGTGCTGCCGCGCTGGTTGCGCAGATAGTCGATGAAGATGCGCCCCTTGCGCTCGGCCTTTTTGAGGTTGGCGGTGAAGCGCTCCGGCTCGGCCTGCGCCAGCGCGCGCGCGAAGCGCTCGGCGAAGGATTTGACCGCGGGCCACTCGGCCTCGGGCGTCAATGGCACCACGACATGCACGCCCTTGCCGCCCGACAGCATCGCGAAGCTGGTGAGGCCGAGATCGGCGAGATGCTGCTTCAGGTCCGCTGCCGCCTTCTTCACCGTCTCGAAATCCAGCCCTTCGTCGGGATCGAGATCGAACACGACACGATCGGGCTTCTCGACATCGGCGACGCGGCTTCCCCAGCCATGGAACTCGATCGTCCCCATCTGCACGCACGCCAGCACACCCGCGACATCCGATACATAGAGGTACGGCTCGACCGAGCCGTCCTTCTCCTTGATGTCGACATGGTGGACATGCGCGCCGAAGCTGCCCGCGTCGTGCTTCTGGAAGAAGCAGTGCTTGGCGCGCCCCTGCGGGCAGCGCACCAGGCTGATCGGGCGCCCGGCGAGCCAGGGCAACAGGATCGGGGCGACCACCGCATAATAATCGGCAAGGTCGCCCTTGGTGATCTTCGCATCGGGGAAGATCACCCGGTCGCGGCTGCTGATCTTCACGTCGATCTCGGGCGCTTCGGGCATGGGTGCGGCCTCCTCGGCTTGCACGTCGCTGGCGGGCTTGTCCTCACGCAGGCCGAGGAAGCTCGCATGACGGATGACATTCTCCGCAGTGAACTCGGCGAAGGCGACTTCCGCGACCAGCCTGGGCGTCACCCAATGCGCGCCGCGCGCCGCCTCGTGCGGCACCTCGACCGGCGGCGACTTGCGCGCGATCCGGTCGAGCCTGTCGCGCAAGGCATGATTCGTCGCAGTGCTGAAGCCCGTCCCCACCTTGCCGGCGTAGCGCAGTTCGCCTCCTTCATGCAGGCCAAGCAGCAGCGCGCGAAAACCCCGCCCCTTCGCACTGCTCTGCGTCCAGCCGATGATCACGAACTCCTGGCGCCGCGTGCATTTGGTCTTGAGCCAGCTCTTGGTCCGGGTGCTGCGATAGGGTGCGTCGGCGCGCTTGGAGACCACTCCCTCATGCCCTGCGGCGCACATCGCATCGTAGAGCTTCTCGCCCGCGCCCAGCACATGCTCCGAAAACAGGATACGCTCATCCGTTCCGTTGATCAGTGCGCGCAGCTTCTCCTTGCGCTCGACCTGCGGCAGGCGCGACAGGTCCCTGCCGTCGAGCTCGAGCAGGTCGAAGGCGAAATAGCTCAGCCCTTCGCCACCGCCCGAGATCGCCTCCTGCAGCGTCGAGAAGTCGGTCTTCTCGCCTTTGAACGCGACGACTTCGCCGTCAATCAGCGCCGATCCGGCCGCGATCGACTGCGCCGCCTCGGCGATTCCCGGGAACTTGTCGGTCCAGTCGAGCCCTTTGCGCGTATAGATCTTCGGTCCGCCCTTCCCGATCGCGATCAGCGTGCGGTAGCCGTCATATTTCATCTCATGCAGCCAGCCGTTTCCGGCGGGCACGCTGTCGACCAGGGTCGCGAGTTGCGGGGCGCGAAACGCGGCGAGCTTGGTGCCCGCGCCGGCCCTTCGGGTATTCTTCCTCGGCTGCTTTCCGGACGGCACGCCCTCCGCGATCTCCTGCATCGTCCGCCCGGTCTTGATGCTGGTGAGGCCGGTCTCGACGAGCGTATCGGTCGCGCCGGCCTCGCGGTCCTCGATCTTGCGCAGCAACCAGTTTTCGCGCTTTTCCTTGCCGCGCGGTCGCAAGCGGATCAGCAGCCATTCGCCCTTCATGCGCTCGCCTTCGAGCCGGAAGTGAAGATGCCCCTTCTCCAGATCCTTCTCGCTCTTGCCTGCGACCGGCGCCCATTCGCCCTCGTCCCACAGCATCACCGTGCCGCCGCCATATTCGCCCTTGGGGATCGTTCCCTCGAAGCTGGCATAGGACATGGGGTGATCCTCGGTGCGCACCGCGAGGCGCTTCTCGGCGGGATCGAGGCTTGGGCCGCGCGTCACCGCCCAGCTCTTGAGCACGCCGCCGAGCTCGAGCCGGAAATCCCAGTGCAGGCGGGTAGCGTCGTGCTTCTGGACGATGAACTTGCGGCCCTTGCCTTTCGCGATCTCGCCTCTGGGTTCGGCGGTCTTCGCGAAGTCGCGCATCGCATTGTATCTGGCGAGCGGATCGGTGCGTTCAGCCTTCGCCATCGCTGCGCTCCGCTTCGTCGAACGCCTTGCGCTCGATCCAGTGAAACACCGACAGGAGGATCACCGCGCCCAAGGTGCCGACGATCGCCAGCGGGTAGAGGCCCGCGCCGAATGCGATGCCGATCGATGCCGCAAGCCAGATATGCGCGGCGGTGGTGAGATTCTTGATCTCGCCCTTGGAGAAGACGATCAGCGCGCCACCGATCACCCCGGCCATTGCCGCCGTCCCCTCGATCACGCGCAGCGGATCGGCCTGCGAATCGGTGCCGCCAAGCTGGTAATAGAGCGCCAGCGCGGAGAGCGTGATGAGCGCCGCGGCGAAGCACATGATCGCGTGCGTGCGCAGCCCCGCCACATGCCCGCGCGCCTCGCGGTCGATGCCGAGCAGCAGCCCGGCGAGCATCGCGCCGCCGAGCCGCAGCCACGGATCCCAACCGACCGCGGCGAAGGTGAGAGGCGGATTGAGCTCCATGCGCTCAAGCCCGCTTGCGGGCGGCCGCCTTGCGCGCGGGCTTGCGGGCGGCGGGTTTCTTGGCAGCGCCGGGCCTTTCGAGGCTCTTCTTGAGCGCCGCCATCAGGTCGACGACGTTGGAACCGCGCTTGTCTCCGCCGCCTTCCTTGTCCTCGATGATCAAACGGTTGCTCTTCTGCTTCTTCTTGCGCTCGATCAGGTTCCTCAGCGCATCGACATAGCGATCGTGAAAATCCTTGGGATCGAACTTGCCCGCCTTCTTCTCGATCAGCGATTCGGCGAGGCCGAGCAGCTCGGCGTCGGGCTCGATATCGGGAATGTCGCGGAAATAGCCCTGCGCCTTGTTGACCTCGTCGGCATAGCGCAGCGTCTCGAGCACCATGCCGCGCCCGCAGGGCTTCAGGCTCACCACATATTCCCGCCCGCGCATCGCGAGCTGCCCCAGCCCCACTTTCCGCGTGCGTCGGAGTGCCTCGCGCAGCACGACGAACGCCTCTTCGGCGAGATCGTCGGCGGGGACCACGAAATACGGTTTCTCGTAATAGAGCACATCGATCTCGTCGGCATCGACGAACTGGGTCAGCTCCAGCGTCTTCTTGGACTCGAGCTTGACCGCCTCGATCTCCTCGGGGTCGAGCAGGACATATTCGCCCTTCTCATATTCGAAGCCCTTCATAATCTCGTCGGTATCGACCGGGCCGATGCCGGGCACGACCTTCTCGTACTTGATCCGCTTGCCCGACGGCTCGTGCACCTGATAGAAGGCGATCTGTGCGCCCGATTTGGTGGCGGAATAGATCTCGACCGGGATCGAGACGAGCGCGAGGCGGATATGTCCCTGCCAATAGGCGCGCGCGGCCATGATTCTGCTCCTCGTTGCGTGGCCGATTCAAAGCGCGAGCGCGGGAGTCGTTCCGGCACAATCGCGGATGACGGCGGACGCGGCTCTGCTACAAACTCGCGATGACTCCGCAATTTGCTCCGCTCGACTGGCTGGTGGTCGGGCTTTACGTGCTGGTGCTGCTGATCGGCGGCTGGCTGTTCTCGCGCTTCGAGGCCGACGACGCACGGGATTACTTTCTTGCCGGGCGAACCGTGCCGGCGTGGCTGGCGGCGGTGTCCGTGCTATCCGCGACGCAGTCGGCGGCGACCTTCCTCGGCGCGCCGGACCAGGGCTATCGCGGCGACTACAGCTATCTCGGCGCCGTGCTCGCACCGGTGCTGGCGGCGTTCTTCGTCGCGCATGTGCTGATCCCGCGCTTCTACGCGATGCGCGCGACGACGGTGTACGAATTGCTCGAGGCCCGGTTCGATGCACGAGCAAAACATTGGGCGGGGGGCATGTTCCTGGTCGGCCGCGTGCTGGCGGGCGGCGCGCGCGTCTATCTCGCCGCGATCGCGATCGCGATGGTCGCATTCGGCAGCATCGATGCGCAGGCGATCATCCTATCGGCCGCCGCTGTGATGCTGGTCAGCTTCCTCTTCACCTTCCATGGCGGGCTCAAGTCAGTAATCTGGAACGATCTCATCCAGTTCGTCATCTACACCGGATCGGCGCTGGCAGTGCTGGTCTTCCTGCGCCTGTCCATCCCCGCCACCAACGCCGAGCTGATCGAGGCGCTGCGCATGACGCCCGAGGGAGTGAACAAGCTGCGCCTGCTCGATTTCTCCACTGACCTCTCCAAGCCGTTCACCGTGCTCGCGATCTTCACCGGGCTGTTCCTGCTCAACACCGCCAATGCGGGACTCGATCAGGACACGACCCAGCGCCTGCTCGCCAGCCCAGACGCGAAGACTGGCGCGCGCGGCCTCATCTATTCCCAGCTCGCCAGCGTTCCGCTGATCGCGATGTTCGTGACGATCGGCCTCTTGCTCTACGTCTTCTACAACCGCCCCGACCTGATGAGCGCGGATAATCAAGCGGCAACGAGCTTTGCAGGCGAGAAGATCACGGTCTTCGTTCATTACATCCTCACGCAAGTGCCGCCGGGGCTGCGCGGGCTGGTCACGATCGGCGTCACCGCGGCCGCCGTCGCCACCACCAACTCGGCGCTCAACGCAATGTCCTCGGTGATGATCAGCGACTTCTACAAACCGTGGCGCGAACGGCGCGGAGCGGCCAGCCCCAAACACTATGTCCACGCAGGACGCTGGGGAATGGCAATCGTGGGATTCGCCATGTTCGCGATGGCGGTGCTGAGCTTCTATTGGCAGCGTCACACCGACATGCCGCTGCTCGAATTCGCGCTGCAGGTGATGGTGTTCGCCTATGCCGGACTGCTCGGCGTCTACTTTGTCGCGGTGTTCACGAAGCGCGGCACCAGCGGATCAGTGATCGCGGGACTGATCGCCGGCTTCTTGACGGTGCTCGCGCTCCAGCCGTTCGTCCTGGGACCGGCGGGTCTCGCCTTCCCCTATCAGCTTTGCATCGGAACGCTCGTCTCGACGATCGTCACTGTGATCCCGCATGTCAGGGGTACTTGACATACGTCATCGACACATGACACATAGTCAACTATCGCTGACATATCGTCACGGGTAACTGACACGGAATGCAGAACAGGCTGCGAGTGCTGCGCGCGGAACGCAATTGGAGCCAGGCGGAGCTTGGCGGCCATCTGGGCGTGTCGCGTCAGGCGGTGAACGCGATCGAGACGGGGAAGTACGATCCCTCGCTCCCGCTCGCCTTTCGCATCGCGCGGTTGTTCGGCATGCCGATCGAGGAGATTTTCGAGGATGAGGACGGCAATGCGGCCTGAATCGCGCGACGGTCTTGCCGCGGCGAAAGCGCGCAAGCAGCGGCTGCAACTGATCATCGCCGGATTGATGGGGGCGGGTGCGGTGCTCGGCTTCTTCTCCGCGATGTTCGAGGTGGACGGCGGCGGGTTCATGGAGGGGATCCCCGCCGGCTGGGCGATCGTCGCTTCGGTGATCCTGCTCGGTGCGCTGGGCTATGGCGGCTGGCGCTACAATCTCGCGACCGACGAGCTCGACCGGCGCGACAACCAATGGGCCTGCGCCGTTGCCCTCAACGTCTACATCGGCGGTTACGCCAGCTGGTACATCTGGTGGCGCGGCGGGTTGGTGCCCGAACCGCAGCATCAGACGATCTTCGTGGCGACGATGGCCGTGATGCTGCTGGCCTATGGCTACAAGAAGCTGCGGCCCTGAACCGATTTTTGAATCCGAATCAACTGGAGGCGTGAATGACCAATATGTTCCTGCGTACGGGCTCTGCGCTCGCGCTCCTCTTCGCCGCGCCCGGCGCGCTCGCCCAGCAGGCTCCCGCACCCGCACCGGCGGCCGTCGAGACCAGGGACGTGGATCCTGCGCTTTGGGTGGTCAAGGACGAGGACACGACCATCTATCTGTTCGGCACGATTCACATCCTGCGTCCCGGCCTGTCCTGGTTCGACGAGGCAGTGAGGAAGGCGTTCGACGAGAGCAGCGAGCTGGTCACCGAAATCGGGATGATGCCCGATCCCGCGGCGGCGGCGCCGCTGGTCATGAAATACGGCTTCAACGCGACCGGCCCCACCCTGACCGAGAAGCTGCCCGCCGATAAGCGCGCGGCGTTCGCCAAGGCGGTCGCCGATCTCGGCCTGCCGCAGGCGTCGGTCGACCGCTTCGATCCGTGGCTGGCCGCGGTCCAGATTTCAATGCTGTCGGTGATCCGGCAGGGCTATGATCCCAAGAGCGGTGTCGAGGAAGCGCTCAACACTGCGGCCAAGGCGGCGAACAAGCCGATCTCCGGTCTCGAGACGATGGAGCAGCAGTTCGGCTTCTTCGATTCCCTTTCCGAGGAGTCGCAGATCGCGTTCCTGATCGAGACGGTCGATAAGCTGCCCGAAGCCGGACCGATGCTGGACAAGATGGTCGCCGAATGGGGCGCGGGCGATGCCGATGGACTCGCCGCGGTGATGAACGAGGGTCTCAAGGCCGCTCCGCAGGTGGGCAAGGTGCTGCTCGCCGACCGCAATGCGCGCTGGGCCGAGTGGATCGAGACGCGGCTCGATAAGCCGGGCGTGGTGTTCGTCGCTGTAGGCGCGGGACATCTGGCCGGCACCGAGAGCGTCCAGACCTATCTCGCCAAGCGTCAGATCAAGGCGACGCGAATCGAATACTGATCACTTGTCGCCGTGGCCGGTCGCTGAGACTGCCCTCTCAGCCGCCGGTCACGGCATCCTTGTCCGCCCAATCCGCTTTCGGCAACCGTGCCGGATCGAGCACAATGTGACGGATCCGCTTGCGATCCCAAGTGTAGGTGATGTGGACTCGCCCGTCGCGCGCCTGGATCACTGCGGGATAGGCATAGCCCGCCCCCAGCGGCTTGCTCTCCAGTGTCAGCACCTTGCGCCAGGCGACGCCATCGTCGGAGATCGCGACGTTGATCGGATAACGCAGGCCCTTGCCCGCACGCGCATGGCTGTGTGCGCTGTGGTTATAGACGATGAGCTGCCGGCCATCGGCGAGCGTGACTGCGTCGGTTCCCGAATTCGGGTTGGGCAGGTCGATCGCCGAGAGCGGCGACCAGCTCCTGCCCTGGTCCTTCGACCAGCTCGATGCCAGCACCCCCTCGCGGGTGCGGGCAACCGCCTGCAGCTGCCCATCCCTGTGGAACAGGATGCTCGGCTGAATGGCATCGATCCCCTCGGGCGATTCCACCAGTGCGCTCGCCCGCCAGCTCTTGCCGCCGTCGCTGCTGCGCTCGAAGTGAAGCGACCAGCGATTCCCCTCCTTCTCGGTGCTCGAGGGAGAAAGCCAGCTGCCATCGGGAAGCTCGACCGGCTTGTTCTTGATCGGGCCGAGGATACCGTGCGGCAGGCGGCGCGGCCTGCTCCAGGTGCGTCCGTCATCGGCCGAGGTCATCACCATCCCCCACCACGTCTGCGGGCTGGGGCCTACCTTGTAGAACAGTGTGAGTGGGCCATTCCTTGGCTGGAACAGAACCGGGTTCCACGTCGGCAGCCGGCTGCCGTTCGGCTGGACCCCGGTTGCGACGCTGACCGCTGGTTGCCACGCGCCGCCGGAAAACCGCGCGACATAAATCTCGACGTCCGGATTGCGCTCCCTGGTCCCGCCGAACCACGCAGCGAGGATCGTCCCCGCGCGGGTCTCGACGATCGTCGAGGCATGCACCTGCGGATAGGGCGCGGTGGTGAAGGTGAAGCCGCTGTTCAACACCGGCGAAGGCGCCTCTGCCTGTTGCAGGGATGCCATCGCAGCGGGCAAGGGCAAGGTCAGCGCAAGCGCGATCGACGCGGAAACGGCGGATCTGAACATATAGTCATACTAATAAACAACGCCGCCGCGTCCAGCCCCACGTCAGAATAGGACCGGTTGCCGCTCCGGCTGCACCACGCGACCGTGCCCGCGGCGCCGCTCGAGCTCGACTTCGGCGGTGTAGCGGATGTCGGGATCGCGATCCTGAAGGAAGGTGTCGAGCGAATCGTCGTCGATCTCGCTCCATTCCTTGCCGCGGTCAGGGCCATAGCGGACGCGCGGCAGCAGGCCGGGCAGCTTCGACCATTCGATCAACTGCGCTACGCTAGCTTGGTTGAGCATGTCGCGCAGGTGGTGCGCAGTCACATAGGCGTCGGGAAAGGCGCGGTGCGCGGGCAGGCCGCGCTCGTGCTCCAACCCCTCCGGCATGCGGTAATAGCGCAGGAACTGGTTCGAGAAGCCAGGGCTGTCGCTCCACAACCGTAACGCGCATTTGTAGGTGCAGATCCAGTCCGCGCCGCGGGTGAGCGCAGGCGTGCAGAACTGTTCCTCGAAGCTCGCGCGATGGGCCGCCAGCGCCACGCGGCGCGGCCACGGATCGAGGATGGGGCGGGCGACATCGTGCCACCAGGGCGCGTCCGCGACATCCTCATCGCGGATATGATGGATCGCCATGGTGAGCGGCGGAATCGGGCGGCCGGGATTGACCATCCGGCTGCTGCCCTCCCCGTACAACTCCCAGCGCCCGTCGGCACCGAGCGCGACGTCCTGCCAGCCAATCTCGCACACGGCGTGCGCCGGCGGTTTCTCGCCGGTGGTCTCAAGATCGATGACGCGGATGATCTGGGGCGGTGGAGCCATGCCCCCATGTGGGGGTACGGTTGCGATTCGACCAGCCCTTACATCACTGCTCCGCTATCAATGTGCGGCCTGCGGCCCGCGCTTGAGCCCGCTCGCCTCGAGCTGCGCATCGATCTGCGCGAGCAGGCGATCAAGCGCTTCCTGGCTGCGCGCCTCGGCGCGCGCGACCAGCACATCCTGCGTGTTCGATGCGCGCAGCAGCCACCAGCCATCGGGGGTGTTGACCCGCGCGCCGTCAGTGTCGTTGACGTCGGCGCCCGCCGCCTTGAGCCGCTCCAGCACCTCGTCGATCACGGCGAACTTGCGGCTCTCGTCGACATGGAAGCGCATTTCGGGCGTGTTGACGAAGGCGGGCATGTTGCCGCGGATCTCGGTCAGCGACTTGCCGATCAGGTGGACGGCGTTGATCAGCTGGACCGCGGCATATTGCGCATCGTCGAAGCCGTAATAGTCCTGCGCGAAGAAGATATGCCCGCTCATCTCGCCGGCGAGCGGCGAATGGGTTTCCTTCATCTTGGTCTTCACCAGAGAGTGACCGGTCTTCCACATCAGCGGCTGGCCGCCGAGCTCGGCGACTCGGTCGAACAGCATCTGCGACGCCTTCACGTCCGCGATGATCGTCGCGCCGGGCGCCTTTCTGAGGACAGGTTCGGCCAGAATGGACAGAAGCTGATCGCCCCAGATCACGCGGCCTTCGCCGTCGATCGCGCCGATCCGGTCGCCGTCGCCGTCGAAGGCCAGTCCGAAATCGAGATTCTTCTCCGCGACCAGCCGCCGCAGGTCAGCCAGATTCTTCTCTTCGGTGGGATCGGGGTGATGGTTCGGAAAATTGCCGTCCACATCGGTGAAGAGCGTGTGATGCTCACCCGGCAGGAGCTTGACCAGCTTCTCGATCACCGGGCCGGCGGCGCCGTTGCCGGTGTCCCAGCCGATCCGGAAGGTGCCGCCCGCATAGCCCGCGAACAGGCGCCCGACATAGTCGTCGAGGATGTCGGCGTCGCCGATGGTCCCTTCGCCGTCCTCCCAGTCGCCCGCCGCGGCGAGCCGGCCGATCTCCTGGATGTCCTGGCCGAAAAAGGGACGGTGCTGAAACACCATCTTGAAGCCGTTGTAATCGCCGGGATTGTGGCTGCCGGTTATCTGGATGCCGCCATCTACCTCTAGGATCGCTTCGGCATAGTAGAGCATCGGCGTCGGTCCCATTCCAACCCGCACCACGTCGCAGCCCGACGCCGTGAGTCCCTCGACCAGCGCCGCTTCGAGCACGGGCGAGGATACGCGACCGTCGCGGCCCACCGCCACGCGATGCCCGCCCGCCCGCCGCAACAGGGTGGCGAAGCCGCGCCCGATCGCGCGCGCGTCATCCGGCCCCAGCGTCTTTCCGACGATGCCGCGGATATCATACTCGCGAAGCGAGGTCGGATCGAAACGATGCGTCATGAAGCCTCCCGGTGATTCGGTAACCGCCCAATTCGCGAACCGTGCGGAAAGTTCAATCGCCAGTTTTGCGGAGTAGCGCATCCCGTGCAGCATTCACCTGACGCGTCAGCTCGGGCGAGCCGCCACGGTCGGGATGGACGCTGGCGATCAGCCTGCGGTGCGCGGCGCGGATCTCCTCCGGACCCGCATCCGGCCCCACCCCCAGCACGGCGCGTGCATCGGCGTCCGGCCCGGCGGGCGGCGTGGCCACGGGTGCCGGCCGTGGCGTGCCGGGAAGCGGACGCCCCCAGCCATGCCACATCCGCCAGCCGAGCCAGCCGATCATGACCGCGACGAGAAGCTTCCAGATCACCGCCGCGGCCTCAGGCGAACACCGGAATGGTGCTGGCGGTCTCGGGCAACGCCAGCCCTGCCATCATCTCGCGCAGCTCCTGCCGCGCGGCGACGTGCGCCAGCCCCATCTGCCCGAACTCGCGCGCATCGAGCATCGTCAGCCCCTTGGGGAACAGCTCGCGATAGATGACGCGTTCGGACAGGCCCGGAATGACGCGGAAGCCGACGCGCTTGGCAAGCTGATCGATCGCCTCGGACACGCGCTTCATGTTGCGCGCCTCGATATGCTGCATGCGGTTGCGCAGGACGACCCAGTCGATGGTCGCGCCATCCGCCTTGGCGCGGCGCTTGCGCGAATCCCAAATCAGCTCCGAATAGAAGCTGGGGCGGACGACCTTGAACGTGTCGGGATCGACGTGGCCGATCAGGTCGAAGTCGACGAAGCTGTCGTTCATCGGCGTCACCAGCGTGTCGGCATTGGTGATCGCGATCCGCCCGAACTTGTCGTCGCGCCCCGGCGTGTCGATGATCAGGAAATCGCTGTCCGTGCCGAGCCGCTCCAGCGCCTCGGAGAACAGCTCGTTGCTCTCGCCGTCATGCGTCTCGTAGCGCGGCATCGGCAGCTCGCGGCCGGTGCGCTTGATCGATTCGCGGCGGTTGTCGAGATAGCGGCCCAGCGTCCGCTGGCGATGATCGAGATCGAGGCAGCCGACCCGCGCGCCCCGCGCCGCCAGCGCAATCGCAGTGTGGACGGCGGTCGTGGACTTGCCGGTCCCGCCCTTCTCGTTGGCGAAGACGATGACATGCAACGGGTTCGACGCTTCACCCACCGATTAACTTCCTTGATTGATCCCCGGGCCCACCCCCCATAGAAGGCCGCGCTTCCGTCCATATCCAAGGCCTCATGCGCGTGCAAACCGTCCGTCAGCTCCCCGAACTTCGCGATGCCATTTCGGGATTCCGTGCTGCCGGCGAGCGGATCGCGTTCGTGCCGACGATGGGCGCGCTGCACGCCGGGCATATGGCGCTGGTGGCGGAGGCGAAGCTGGCCGCCGACCGCGTCGTCGTATCGATCTTCGTCAATCCCAAGCAGTTCGGGCCGAACGAGGATCTCGCCAAATATCCGCGCAAGGAGCAGGCCGACTCGCGATTGCTGAACGATGCCGGGATAGACTTGCTGTGGCTGCCTCCCGTCGAGGTCATGTATCCGGAAGGTCATTCGACCAACATCGCCGTCTCGGGTGTGAGCGCGCCGCTCGACGGCGCCGCCCGGCCCGGGCATTTCGACGGGGTTGCGACGGTGGTCGCCAAATTGTTCAACCAGGTGAAGCCCGACATCGCATTGTTCGGCGAGAAGGATTTCCAGCAGCTTGCGGTGATCCGCAGGATGGTCGCCGATCTCGATTTCGACATCGATGTGCGCGGCGTGCCGACTCAGCGCGACGATGACGGCCTCGCCTTGTCGTCGCGCAATGTCTACCTCATGCCCGAGGATCGCGCCGCAGCGGTCGCGCTGCCGCGCGCGCTGGGCGTCGCGGCGAAGGCGATCGAGAAGGGCGACGACCCGGAAACCGCGCTCGCCGCCGCTCGCGCATCGCTCGAAGCGGCCGGATTCGAGGTCGACTATGTCGAGCTGGCGGATGCCGAAACGCTGGGTGCGCCCGTCGCTGGAAAGCCGCGCCGACTGCTCGCCGCCGCCCGCATCGGCGGCACGCGGCTGATCGACAACATCGCGGTCGAGGCGGCGTAAACGTCGTTAACGCTTTGGTTACCATGAATGCCGCACGCTGCGTCCATGAGGATGCAGATCAAAAGTGGGGCATTATCATGGGCAACAGTCTTAAGAGCGCACAGTTCCTGATCGACAGCCGGCTGGCCGATGCGGCGCGGGGAAACGCCGACGCGGCCTATGAGCTCGGCATGGTCTATTCGAGCGGCGCGGCCGGCATCGACGTGAACCTGATCGAGGCGCACAAATGGTTCAACATCGCCGCGCTCAAGGGTAGCGCCCACGCGCCGTACATGCGCGCCGAAGTGGCCGAGGACATGAGTGCGCGCGAGATCATCGAAGCGCAGAAGCAGGCCCGCTCCTGGCTTCAGATGACCACGCTGCGCGCGGCCTGAGCTACTTCTTCTTTGCGGGCGCTTTCTTCACCGCTGCCTTCTTGGCCGGCGCCTTGCGGCCCTTCTTCTTCACCGGCCCGGCGGCTGCCTTGGCGTCGATCAGCTGCACCGCCTCGTCGAGCGTCAACGCGGCCTGATCGACCGATTTAGGCAGGGTCGCATTGGTCGTGCCGTCGGTGAGATAGGGGCCGAAGCGCCCTTCCATCAGCTTGATCTCCGCGCCCGATACCGGGTGCGCGCCAAAGACCTTGATTGGCTCGCGGCTGGCACTGCGCGCGCGGCCGCCGCCATTCGCCGCCTCAGCAAGCTTGACCACCGCGGCGTTCATGCCGGTCTCGAACACCTCGGCGGTCGAGGACAGACGCGCATATTTGCCGTCATGCGCCAGATAGGGGCCGTAGCGGCCGATCGAGGCGGTGATCGGCTTGCCCGTCTCGGGGTGATCGCCGATCGTACGCGGCAGATTGAGCAGCTTCACCGCCCAGTCGAGATCGAATTCGGGAATATCCTTGGGGATCGAGGCGCGCGCCGCCTCCTTGCCCTCCCCGCGCTGGATATACGGCCCGAACCGCCCCGAGCGGCGCGTGATGTCCTCGCCCGTCACCGGATCCTGCCCGATCACCTCCGGGCCTGCATCGCCGCCATTCTCCCCGCCCGGCTGGCCGAAGCGGCGGGTGAACTTGCACTCCGGATAGTTGGAGCAGGCGACGAACGCGCCGAACTTGCCGCCGCGCAGCGCAAGACGCCCCTCGCCGCACGCCGGGCACAGCCGCGGATCGCTGCCGTCGCCCTTGTCGGGGAAAAGATAGGGTTCGAGGAACTTGTCGAGCGCTTCGGTCACCTCGCTCGGCTTGCGCTCCATCACCTCGTCGGTGCGCGGGCGGAAATCCTTCCAGAAGGCGTCGAGCACCGCCTGCCAGCCGGCGCGGCCGCCCGATACGTCGTCCAGCTCCTCCTCGAGCCCGGCGGTGAAATCGTAATTGACGTATTTCTCGAAGAAGCGCTCGAGGAACGCGGTCAGCAGCCGCCCGCTCTCCTCGGCGAAGAAGCGGTTCTTCTCGACGCGGACATAGGCGCGGTCCTTGAGCACCTGGATGATCGAGGCGTAGGTCGAGGGACGGCCGATGCCCAATTCCTCCATCCTTTTCACCAGCGAGGCCTCGGAGAAGCGCGGCGGCGGCTGGGTGAAATGCTGCTCGGCGTCGACACCCTTCTTGGCCGGCGTGTCGCCCTGGCGGATCACCGGAAGGCGGCGTGAATCTTCATCACCCTCGTCATCACGCCCCTCCTCGTAGAGCGCGAGATAGCCGGGGAAGATCACCACCTGGCCGGTAGCGCGCAGCGCGTCCTGCCCGGTCTGCTCCTCCAACTCGACCGTGGTGCGCTCCATCCGCGCCGACGACATCTGGCTCGCCAGGGCGCGCTTCCAGATCAGCTCGTAGAGCTTGGCATGGTCGCCGCCGCCGGCCTTGTCGCGGCTGAAATCGGTCGGGCGGATCGCCTCATGCGCTTCCTGCGCGTTCTTGGCCTTGGTCTGGTACTGGCGCGGCTTGTCGGGGATGTAGCTCGGCTGATAGCGGCTCACGATCGCCTTGCGCGCCGCGTCGATGGCGCTGGCGTCCATCTGCACGCCGTCGGTGCGCATATAGGTGATCGCGCCGTCCTCGTAGAGCGCCTGCGCGATGCGCATCGTGTGGCTCGCCGAGAAGCCGAGCTTGCGCGCCGCCTCCTGCTGCAGAGTCGAGGTGGTGAAGGGCGGCGGCGGGTTGCGCATCGCCGGCTTGGTCTCGACCGACGCGACGGTGAAGCGGCCCTGCTCGACCGCGGCCTTGGCGCGCTTCGCCGTGCGTTCGTCGCCGATCGACAGCCGATCGAGCTTCCTGCCCTCGAAGCGCACCAGCCGCGCGTCGAATGCGGTGCCGTCATGCTCGAGATGCGCGGTGACGCTCCAATATTCCTGCGCTTTGAACAGCTCGATCTCGCGCTCGCGCTCGACGATCAGGCGCAACGCGACCGACTGGACGCGGCCCGCCGACTTGGCGCCCGGGAGCTTGCGCCACAGCACCGGCGAAAGCGTGAAGCCGACGAGGTAGTCGAGCGCGCGGCGCGCACGATAGGCGTCGATCAGGTCGGTATCGAGCTGGCGCGGATGCGCCATCGCTTCGAGGATCGCAGGCTTGGTGATCGCATTGAAGGTGACGCGCTCGACCTCAGCAGGCAGCGCCTTCTTCTTCGCCAGCAGTTCCTGGACGTGCCAGCTGATCGCCTCGCCCTCGCGATCGGGGTCGGTGGCGAGGATCAGCCGGTCGGCCTTCTTTGCCTCGTCGGTGATCGCCTTCAGCTGCTTCGCCTTGTCGGCATAGGTCTCCCAATCCATCGCGAAGCCCTCGTCCGGCTTCACCGACCCGTCCTTGGGCGGCAGGTCGCGGACATGGCCATAGGAGGCGAGGACCCGATAGTCCTTGCCCAGATACTTCTCGATGGTTTTCGCCTTGGCAGGCGATTCGACGATGACGAGCTGCATGGGGTTCCGATAAAGGCTTCGCGTATACGCGCGAGGATGGGAAGCCGGGCCGCCGGGCGTCAAGAGGGAGCGTGGGGATGCCGTGCCCGGCTTCTTAACCCATTCCGGTCACGCGCTGGTCGGATTCCCACGCTAGGTAAGGTCGGATGCTGTCGTTCCAGGACCTCATGCACGACCATAGCGCAATCTTCGCGGCCGTGCGGGCGATCATGCAGGAGGTCGAGGGCGACGCCGGGCCCGCAACGCTTTCCGCGAGCCTCGGACATCTCGATTCGCTGCTGACCCCACATCTCGCGATCGAGGACAAGCAGATCTACCCCTTGCTCCTTGCGGGCAACGATTCCGGGCAGCGCATCATGGCGGAGGAAGCGATCAACGCCTACGCCTCGCTCGCTGACGACTGGAGCGCCTTCGCTGCTGCGTGGGATGAACGCGCGATCGCCGCCGATCGCTCCGGCTTCGCGGCCGGCCTGCGGACACTGCTCGATACGCTCCAGCGCCGGGTGCGTGCCGAGAATGAGATCCTCTACCCGATGGCGCTGCGCGCGGCGCATATCCGGCTGCGTGCGGCCTAGCTGCGAATCAGGCGAAGATGTCTTCGTCGCGATGGAGCTCCGGCGCGGTGAGCTGGTAAGCGGCACCGTTCACCGCCCAGGTCGCTACCGCAACCGCACCGAACAACAGATTGCTGATCAGCGCGACCTCGAATGAGGTGTCCTCCACGTTCACCGTGCCCCACTCATTGTAGATCACGACCAGCGCGAGGCCGAGCGCGGAGAGCAGCGGCACCACGAGGATCGCCTGAACCAGCAGCAGCGGCCACCAGCTTGCCCGGGTCCGCCGCCAGCTGAGGACGAGGCTCATGACCACGCCCTCGCGCTCGGAGATCGCAACACCCGCCGCAGCGGACAATCGCCCGGCAAGGTAGAAACCGGGGACGAGGAGCAGCAGCGACGCGGCGCTCCCGGCGCCCCAGGCGAGGACGTGGACGATCACCGCAACCAGCGGCACGAGCAGCCGGCGCCCACCGCTCCGCGCAGGCATCAGCGCGCGCTGCAGGAGAAGGTACTGGAGCAGCCCGCCGAGCACCGCGAAGGCGATGCTCGTCAACAGCCACTCCTCCCAGGCCGTCCACTCCTGCATGTCCCACCAGGTGCCGAGTGCGACATAGGGAATCGCCGCCGCCGCGAAAGCAACGGGGTGGGCGCCGATCAGCATCGACGCGCCCGCGAGGATCGCGGCAAGATCGAGCCGCACCGCTCCCGCCTCAGCCAAGGCTGATCCGTCCGCCCGCGTGCCGCTCCAGCCGGCCGGCCAGCTCGAGTTCCAGCAGCACCAGCTGCACCGATGCCGGCGGCAATCCCGCCTGACGGATCAGCTCGTCGACCGGCACCGGCACCGGACCCAGCAACCCCTCGATTCGGCGGCGTTGGGCATCGTCCGGCTCGGCCGCTGGCTCGCTTTCATAGCTGCCGGCCGGCGCGCGCACCGCCCGCGCATCGATCGGGCGGATCGCCTCGAGAATATCCTCGATCGTCTGCACCAGGGTCGCGCCCTCGCGGATCAGCAGGTTGCAGCCTTGCGCGCGCGGGTCGAGCGGCGAGCCGGGCACCGCCATCACCTCGCGCCCCGCCTCGGCGGCGATGCGCGCGGTGATCAGCGAGCCCGAGCGCGGCGCCGCTTCGACCACCACCGTCCCTTGCGCAAGCCCGGCGATGATGCGGTTGCGCGACGGGAAATGGCGCGCAAGCGGCTCGGCGCCTGGCGGCTGCTCGGCGATCAGCAGGCCTTCGACCGCCACCCGCTCCTGCAGGTCGCGATTCTCGGGCGGGAAGGCGATGTCGATCCCGCTCGCGATCACCCCCACCGTTCCACCGCCGATCGATCCCTGGTGCACCGCGGTGTCGATCCCGCGTGCCAGGCCCGAGACCACCGTCGCTCCGGCCTCTGCCAGGCCTTGCGCGAGCTGGCGGGCAAAGCGGCACGCCGCGGCCGAAGCGTTGCGCGCGCCGACCATTGCGACGCAGGACCGGTGCGCGAGATCAACGTCGCCGCGCACGATCAGCGCCGGCGGCGCCGTCTCCAGCTCGGCGAGCAGCGGCGGATAGGCTGGATCGCCCAGAAACAGATGCCGGGCGCCCAGCTTCGCCGCCACCGCCATCTCGCGCCGCGCCGCGCCGGCATCGGCGATCGCGGGCGCGCTCCCGCCGCCCCGCAGCGCGAGCGCCGGCAGTGCGTCGAGCGCCGCCTCGGCACTGCCGAAGCGGGCGAGCAGCTGGCGGTAGGTGACCGGGCCGATGCGCGGCGAGCGGATCAGCCGGAGGCGGGCGACGTCGCGCTCGCCTTCACCCATTCTTTCGCCCGATACGCGGTTCGGTCCCGGCGAGCAGCCGCTCGATATTCTCGCGATGCTTCCACAGCACCACCAGCGCGAGGCCGAGCAGCAACGGCACGATATCGAAGCGCCCGAACCAGGCGGCGCTCACCGGCGCGCTGATTGCCGCGAGCATCCCCGCGACCGAGGAGATGCGGAGCCCGGCCAGCAATCCGATCCAGACCGCAGCATATACCGCGCCCGAGGGCCAGTGCAGCGCGAGGACGATGCCCATCAGCGTCGCGACGCCCTTGCCGCCCCTGAACTTGAGCCAAACCGGATAGCAATGACCGAAGAATGCGCCCGCAGCCGCGACCACGCCATTGCCCGGCCACAGCGCCTGGGCGATCCACACCGCCGCCGCGCCCTTGAGCAGGTCGAGCAGCAAGGTCGCCGCCGCCAGCCCCTTGCGGCCGGTGCGCAGCACGTTCGTCGCGCCGATGTTCCCGGATCCGATCGTGCGCAGGTCGCCCGCGCCCGCGGCGCGCGTCAGCAGCACCCCGAACGGGATCGAGCCGAGCAGATAGCCCAGCAGCAGCGCCAAGGTCGGCGTTCCCCAGAGAATTTCGGTCGTCAGCGTGCGTCCCCTTGCTTGCGTCGAAGCTAGGTCCTTCGATAAGCGGGCGCAACAATCTGAATCAGGCGATCGCGCATATGGCCGACCTGCGGCCCCTTCTCTTCTTCGACTCGGGCGTGGGCGGCCTTTCGGTGCTTGCGCCCGCCCGTGCGCTTCTGCCTCACGCGCCCTTGGTCTACGCCGCGGACAGCGCGGGCTTTCCTTACGGCACGAAGAGCGAGGCGGAGATCGCCGCACGCGTGCCGGCGCTGCTCGGGCGGCTCGCCGAGCGTTACCGCCCGCGGCTGATCGTGATCGCCTGCAACACCGCCTCGACCATCGCACTCGCGCATGTCCGCGCGGCGCTCGACGTTCCGATCGTCGGCACCGTTCCCGCGATCAAGCCTGCCGCCGCCCTATCCAGGACCCGGGTGATCGGCGTGCTTGGCACCGAGGCGACGGTGCGCCAGCCCTATGTCGACGATCTCGCCACGCGGTTCGCGACCGATTGCACCGTCATTCGCCATGGCAGCGCCGAGCTGGTCGAGCTTGCCGAGGCGAAGCTGCACGGCGCAGTGACCGATCCCGCGCGCTTCCGCGCCGTGCTCGACGGGCTGTTCGCCCAGCCCCGGGGCGAGCGAATCGACGTGATCGTCAACGCCTGCACCCATTTCCCGCTGGTCGAGGCGGAGCTGGCCGCCGCCGCCCCGCATCCCGTTGCCTTCGTCGATGGCGGCCCCGGCATCGCGCGGCGAATCGCGCATCTGACCCGGGATCAGGACTGGCCCGACGCGCCGTCGCCCGGCATCGCCGCGTTCACCCGCCTCGACGATGACGCGTACCGGCTCGCGCCCGCGCTCGCCAGCTATGGGCTGGAACGGATCGAGGCACTTTGACCGCCCGTACGTCTGGCCGCAGCGAATGGCCCTGGGCGCTGCTGGTCTGGCTGGCGGCGATGCTGATCGCTTTGCGCGAGCCGATATGGAGCGGTTTCGACCTCGGGTTCGGCGACCGCGCCGACGCGATCATCGAGATCAGCCTGCTCGAGCATTGGCGCAACGTCCTCACCGGCCATGCGGTGTGGAACGCGCCCATCTACTTCCACCCGCACCCCGGCACGCTCGGCTATAATGACGGCTATTTCCTCTACGGCCTCGTCTATTCCCTCTGGCGGATCTGGTTCGACCCGTTTCTGTCGGACACGCTGAACGCGGCGACCTTCAAGACCATCGGCTTCTTCGCATGCCTGTGGCTGGTGCAGCGGACGCTGGGATGGCAGGCGCCGGTCGCATTGCTGGTCGCCACGCTCTTCACCATCGCCAACGGCATGGCGCTACAGGCGGTTCATGCCCAACTCCAGACGATCGCGCTGTTCCCGCTGGCGATGATCCTCGCGATCGCGGCCTTCCGGGCCGAGACCGCTGGGCGGCAGTGGCGCGCGCGGCTTGCCGCGGGCGGCCTCTGCCTGCTGACCGGCGCGTGGCTGCTGACGGCATTCTACACCGCATGGTTCGCGATCTGGTTCGGCTGCATGTTCGTGCTGTGCTGGCTGGTGCGGACGGGCGACTGGCGGCCCGCCAGGCTCACAGCCCTGTTGCGCCCATATCTGACGACACTGATCTGGGGAGTCGCGGCCTTCGGCCTCGCCGTCATCCCGTTCCTGCTCGTCTACCTGCCCAAGGTCGGCGAGACCGGCGGGCACGATTACATGATCAGCTATCTCACCAGCCCGATCGATCCGGTCAATCTGGGGCCAGGCAATCTGATCTGGGGGTGGGCCTTCACCCAGCTCGATGCGATCGCGCCGCTGATCTATGGGCCGGATCCGCGCGTCGCCAATCGCTTGTTCAGGGGCGAGCATCAGACGGGGTTCGCCTTCGCGCTGTTCACGCTGTTCGTCATCGCCGCCTGGCGGACGCTGCGTGGACGCGCCGTCGCCGGCGACGACGCCGCGTCGCGCACCTTCGCCTGGACCGTCGTGGTCACCTGGCTGCTGACACTCAAGCTGTGGGTGATCTCGCCCTGGATCGCGGTCCATTATCTGGTGCCGGGGGCGAGCGGCATTCGAGTCGTCGTCCGCTACCAGCTGGTCCTGATCCTGCCCGTACTTCTCGTCACGGCGGGCGCGTTCCGGCACCGGCTTGCGGACCTCCTCGCCCGCAACCGGATCGGTGCAGCCGCGCTGATCGGCTTCCTGCTGGCGGAGCAGATCAACCTCATGCCGGTCGCCGAGCTGAGCCGGATGCGTCAGCGCGCCGACCTGCTCGCCATCGCACCGCCGCCAGCGGATTGCGCCGCCTTCTACGCCGTCACGACGCGTACCGCTGAAGTGCCCGCGACCAATCCCAGCAGCCCGATCTACCAGCGATCGGAGAATGCGGGGAAATACCTCCACAATGTCGATTCGATGCTGCTCGCCCAGCTATGGCGTGTTCCGGCGCTGGGCGGTTACTCGACCTTCCAGCCGCGCGACTGGGTGTTCGCCGATCCGCTCAAGTCCGATTACGATGCCCGGGTGCGCCGCTATATCGCCGCGCACGGGCTGACCGGCGTGTGCCGGCTGGACGTGCGCGACGCCAGCCCCTGGTCGCGAATCGGCTAGGCTGCCTCGGGCGTCGCCGACGGCGCCATCGCGCGCACCCGCTCGGCATAGCGCTCGGCCATGTCGAGATGCGCGCACCGCGCAGTCTGGTCCTGCGCGCGCTCGGCCGAGGCGCGCTCGTCAGCCTCGCGCTGCCTGAAATAGGCGTAGTCGTTGCGTTCCATGTCCGTCTCCCTCGATCCAAGCGGGAGTGCGATGGTCTCTCAGCCGCAGAAATGCTCGGAGTCCCGGTTCTGCGGTGCTATCCTCATAGCATGAAACGCTCTTCGAGTCCTGATCGAGGATAGGATGACGCGGATTCGATCGCCTCGATCACGCTTATGCAAACAATCGCGCTGCGCCGTGCTGGCCTTCGCCTCGCGAAACCGCTATCGGGGCCGGCCATGAGCACCGATACGACTCCGCGCGCCGTGGATTATTCGCGCGTCTTCACCCAGGCGATCGACCGGCTGCACGCCGAAGGGCGCTATCGCGTGTTCATCGATATCCTGCGCAACAAGGGCATGTTCCCCAATGCGCGCTGCTTCCACGGCCATAACGGGCCGAAGCCGATCACCGTATGGTGCTCGAACGACTATCTCGCGATGGGCCAGCATCCCAAGGTGATCGCGGCGATGGAGGAGGCGCTGCACGATGTCGGCGCCGGCTCCGGCGGCACGCGCAACATCGGCGGCAACACCCATTACCATGTCGATCTGGAGGCCGAGCTTGCCGACCTGCACGGCAAGCAGGGCGCGCTGCTGTTCACCAGCGGCTATGTCTCGAACGAGGCGACGCTCTCGACGCTCGCCAAGGTGCTGCCCGGCTGCATCGTCTATTCGGACGAATTGAACCACGCCTCGATGATCGCAGGCATCCGCAATTCGGGCTGCGAGAAGCGCGTCTGGCGGCACAACGACCTCGCGCATCTCGAGGAGCTTCTCGCGGCCGACGACCCCGCGGCGCCCAAGCTGATCGCGTTCGAGAGCGTCTATTCGATGGACGGCGACGTCGCGCCGATCCACGCGATCTGCGACCTGGCCGACAAGTACAATGCGCTCACCTATCTCGACGAGGTCCATGCCGTCGGCATGTATGGCCCGCGCGGCGGCGGGATTTCGGAGCGCGACGAGGCCGCGTCGCGGCTGACGATCATCGAAGGCACGCTGGGCAAGGCGTTCGGCGTGATGGGTGGCTATATCGCCGCGGACCAGACGATCATCGACGTGATCCGCTCTTACGCGCCGGGCTTCATCTTCACCACGTCGCTGTCGCCGGTGCTGGTCGCGGGCGCGCTGGCGTCGGTGCGTCACCTCAAGGGATCGAGCGCGGAGCGCGACGGGCAACAGGCCGCCGCCGCGCAGCTCAAGGCGATGTTCGCCGACGCCGGGCTGCCGGTGATGGACACCGCGACCCATATCGTGCCGCTGATGGTGGGCGATCCGGTCAAGGCCAAGCGGATCAGCGACATCCTGCTCGCCGAATATGGCGTCTACGTCCAGCCGATCAACTATCCGACCGTGCCGCGCGGCACCGAGCGGCTGCGCTTCACCCCTGGCCCGTCGCATGACGAGGCGATGATGCGCGAACTGACCAAGGCACTGGCGGAGATCTGGGAACGGCTGGAGCTGCGCGCCGCGGCCTGAACGGTGGCGGGGATGGAACCCCTGTCCCGCCCGTTCATTCTTGCCTCTTGCAACCAACAGGAGGCGTAATCGCATGAAATCCATTCTGAAGGCGACGATCGCGGGCGCCGGTCTAGTGGCGCTGGCCGCATGCGGCGGGAATGCCGACGACAAGGCCGCGCAGAATGTCGAGGCTGCGGCGGAGAACCAGGCCGACGCGCTGGAGGACCTCGCCGACAACACCACCAACGAGACGCTCGAGGATTCGCTCGAGGCGCAGGCCGACAATGTCGAGGACGCGGGCGAGGCCAAGGCCGACGCGATCGACGATGCCGACGATGCGCGCCTGGAGAACAAGCGCTGAGGCGCGATTGATCGACCAGCGCGATTACTCAAGCCGTATCTTCGCGTTACAGATCGATCCACTGACGCACTAGATGGGCGGTTCCGATACGAAGAGGAGCCGCCCATGCCACGCGACCTGCTGAAAACGCTGACCTATCTCGCGGTGCATCTCACCGTGGGCTTCACGGTGGCCTATGCCTTCACCGGCTCCCTGACGCTGGCCGGCGGCATCGCACTGATCGAGCCGTGCATCAATGCCCTCGCCTTCTTCTTCCACGAGAAAGCGTGGAAGCGCGCCGAGCAGCGCGCGGCGATCGATCCCTTCGTGCGATCGGCGGTCGCGCACAGCTGAGCTAACCTGCGCGGTCGAGCAGGTCGTCGGTGACCTCCATGAGCAGCAGCGGCCCGTGTGCGGTATCGGCGATCGCGTCAATGAAGGCAGCGCGGGTCTCGGGATCGTCATAGACCATCTTGGCATCGAAGGCGGCCTGCCAGGTCGAGCGGTCGGGCCATTCGGCGACACCGATGAAGCGCCCCTGATCGTCGCGGTGCAGCCGCGAGCCGAGTGAGCCGTATTTCGCCTGGATGAGCGCGGTGCCGCGGCGCCAGGCAGCGCGAAACTGCTCCTCCTTGCCCGGATGCACCTTCCACCAATAGGCGGCGACGAACATGGCCATTCTCCCTCGCCAGTGAAGCGTTTCGCCGCCGCGAAGGTTGCGCTGCCGCCGCGTCCGGCGCAGGATGGACACCGGTTACCAAGAGGAGAGCAACCATGCGCCGCGCCGTCCCCGCCCTGATCCTCGCTGCCGCGATCGGAGCCTGCTCGCCGGGCGCCGAAACGGCGGACAATGCTGCCGCCACCGCCGACAATGGCGTGCTCGCCGCGGGGCCCGAGACGGTGATCAGCAATGTCACGCAGGCCGAGCTACCTGCCGGGCTCGCCGCGCTGGCCGAAGCCACGGTGCCGGGGATGACGATCGCCGAGGCCGAGCGCAAGGAGCGCGAGGGACGCATCTATTACGACGTCGAGGGCGCTCGGCCCGACGGCAGCGACGTCGAGATCGACGTGCTGCAGGGTCCCGACGGCAAGCTGACCGCGGTGGAGGTGCAGCGCGACATCGACTGGGCCGCCGCGCCCGCGCAGGTGCGCGCCGCCGCCGCGGCGAAGAAGGACGCCTTCGTCCCCGAGCGGGTGATCGAGAGCCGCCAGGTCGACAGCGGCGCGACGATCTACGAGCTGTTCGCGCCCGGCCGCAAGGACGAGCCCGCGATGGAGGTGCGCTGGCAGAACGGCAAAGCCGAGGTGCTGGGCGAGCGCTGGGCGCACTGACCCGGCCCCGTACGGCTATTTTCCGCCGCGCAGATCGGCGATCACCTCGGCGGTGAGGCGCGCCTTGACCTGATCGACCTCCTCGTCCGAAGGCAGGTTGCTCGCGCCGGCGTGGAAGACATCGTCCCCATAGAGATAGCCGCTGCACAAGGGGATGCGCCACAGGCTGCACTGGCCGGCAGCGGGATGGCCCTTGATGCACGACCCGAGTGCCGCGCGCGCGGCGAGGCGCGGGGTGTTGCCGATTCCCTTATAGACCTGCTTGCCGGGCGCGATGGCGATCGCCTGGCAGGAATCGGCAAAGGTGCCGATCGACACGCATTTATTGCCCGTCTGCCTCTCGCAATGCCCCAGCGCGGCGCGCTCGGCATCGGCGGCGGTGTAGAATTTGTTCGCGGAGTAGAGCGCGGTCTTGCCGCTGTCGGTGACGTGGATGCCATAGAGCGGCGGCATCTCGATCCGCGGCGACATGCGGATCTGCGGATTGGAGACCGCGGGCAGCTGGCGGCCGCGCGGGGCGGCCGACGGCCCCTGCTGCTGCGGGATATGGATGCAGCCGCCGCCGGGCCCCGGCATCGTGCCCGGCCCGCACGCCCCGTTCGGCATTGAGGGCGCGGTCTGCTGCGCGGTGGCAGCGTAGAGGCCGGTCGCCGAAACAGCGAGGCCGGCAAGAAGCATCGCTGCGATCCTGTAGCTCATGCACCCTCTCCCTTGATCTGTGCCCCCGTCCGCAGCCAGCTGCCCAGCGCCCACCAGGCCAGCGCCCAGAGCGTGCCGAAGCTCCAGCCCGCCAGCACGTCGCTGGGCCAGTGGACGCCGAGATAGACGCGGCTCACCCCGATCGCGGCGACCAGCAGCAGCGTGGCGGCGAGCAGGAACCAGCGCGCGGCGCGGTGCGGGATCACCTGCATGCTGACCAGCGCGACCGTCAGATAGATGATCGCGCTGTTGGCGGCATGGCCGCTGGGGAAGCTCGCCGAGCCGACCTCGACCAGATGATCGACCAGCGCCGGGCGCTCGCGCCCCACCAGATTCTTGGCCAGCGCGACCGCGATCGAGCCGGTGACGGTGCCCGCGAAGACGAGCGCGGCGGCGAGCAGGTGGCGGCTCGCGGCGAGGAAGCCGATGGTGAGCGCGGCGGCAAGGGTGAGCACCGTCTCGCCGCCCAGCGCCGTGACGTCGATCATCGCCTGCTTGAGCCATAACGGCCCCGCCGGAACGGCCGGATTTCCCGCCTGCCGCAGCCACAGCATGATGCCGCTGTCGAACGCGAAACGGTCTCCCCCGGCGATCGTGCGGCCGAGGATCGCGAGCACCAGCACCGCCCCCGCCAGCGCCGCCATCGCGATGAAGATGAAGGGCGGATGGCGGACATCGGGCGCGCTCTGGTCCGGCGTGACCGGCGCCTCGGCGAGCCCGGCAAGGGAGAGCGGCTCGGTCATGCGCGCGCGAAGAACATGAGATAGACGAGCCGGCCGTCGTCCGGCCCGGTGCCGAAGCCCGCGGCGCTGTTGTGGAACATCCACGGGCTGAACAGGATCAGCCGGTTGAAGCGCATCGGGGCGGTGAAGCTCCTCTCCCACGCCGAAGGCTTCAGCGTGTCGCGGTTGATCACGTCCGCCACCAGCGCATCGCCGGTCGGATAGCCTGCGGCGACGACGCCGTCGAGCGTGGCCGGAACGCGCTCCAGTCCGGTGCGGCGATGGCGGTAGAAATCGGTGCCGCCGCGGCAATGCTCAGGCAGGCTGAGATAGAGGATCCCCGACCAGGCCGCGGGATCGCAATGCACGCCGCTCTGCCCCCGATCGCCGCGCAGGGTGAGGCGGCAATGGCCGTGGAGCGTGCCAGGGGCGCCGGCGAGCTTCATCCCCGCGACGCGCGATACCGCTTCGTCGAGGCCCGGGATCGGCAGCGGGCGGGCGGAGGTGATGCCGGGGAAGTTCGCGCCTGAATCCTTGCCGTCATAACCGAGCGCCAGCGCCCGGCGCCGCAGCTCGAGCGGGTTGGCGAGGAAATCGTCGATCATCGCGAAGGAGGGGGTCATGCCACCGGTCTGGCAAAGCTGCGCACGGCGGACAAGGGCGGCGTGCAGGCTGAAGAAGCTGACGCGGATGCAGGGATTTCCGGGCGACGAATCGGACTCGATGGCAGGCGCCCGTCAGTGATGCTTGAAATACTGGATTTCGCGTTCGTGCTTCTGCGCCGCTTCGCGCGTGGCGAAGGTCCCGAGATTGCGGCGCCGGCCGGTCTTCGGGTCCTTGTTGCGCGAATAGATGCGGTAGCCGGATTTGAGCTTACGGATCATGCCGCGACAACGCACGAGCGGGCGGAGGGATGCGGGCCAACTGGCCGATCCGCGCTAGCGCGGGGTGCGCGTGGCCTACCGCTATCCCGAGCTGCTCGCCGGCGCGCACGCGCTGCAACATTTCGCGCTGCTGCTCGATCAGCGATCGAAGTGCGCGCGCTGTGCCCGGCGCTGGGCCGCCAGGCGCGCGGCCGAATCAGGCCGCGCCGGGGTGGCCGGGGGCGAACTCGATCAGGTCCCAGCGGTTGCCGTAGAGATCGAGGAACACCGCGACCTTGCCATAGGGCTGGACCGCGGGCGGGCGCGCCCATTCGACCCCGGCGGCGGTGTAGGCAGTGAAATCGCGGTCGAAATCGTCGGTGGCGAGGAACAGGAAGACGCGCCCGCCCGCCTGATCGCCGACGACGAGCTGCTGCTCCGCCGTCGCGGCGCGCGCAAGAAGGATGGTGGCGGCGTCGCCCGATGCGCCGGGCGGGCGAATCGTCACCCACCTCTTGTCCTGCTCGGGCTGGCATGAATCCTCGACCAGCTCGAACCCCAGCTTGCCGACATAGAAGGCAAGCGCTTCTTCATAGTCGCGAACGACGAGGGCAACATGGGCGAGATGGGGCATGGGGATCAATCGATGATGTGGTCGCGACCTTCGGCGGCGAGGCGGGCAAGGCCATCCTTCATCGCCTGAAGCTGCTCGGGCGAATGGCCTTCCCACCGTTCGACCTCACCGACGATGCGCAGCGGATCGCGCGAGCGATAGGATTTGGTCGGGTTGCCGGGGAATTTCTGGTCGGTGAGGTTGGGGTCGTCCTCGAACGCGCCGTTCGGCTCGACGATGTAGATGCGCTCGCGCCCCTCGCCTTTCGCCAGCTCGCAGCCCCAGATCGCGGCGTCGAGGGTGGACGAGAAGTAGATCCAGGACAGCTTCTGCGCGCGGTAGTTCGAATCGAAGCCTGGGGTGAGCAGGTCGCCGGGGCGCAGATCGGCACGGGTGCCGTGATAGTAAGGCGGGGTGGCGTCCTTGGCATAGGTCATGGCGTTGCTCTCCTGCAGGGACCGGACGACGGAGCGGGACCGCGATTGCCGTAGCGCGGCGGATATGGGGTGCGAAAGCATAGAGATGCCGCTTTCCCCTTGCATATCATGATGAGACATTGTGTCACTGGCAGACGAGGTCGTCCGCAGCACGGCAGGGGAGAAAGCGCGATGTTCAACGATCTGCCCGATATGCTGCTGCGCCACCGCCGCGGGGTGGGGCTGGCGGCGATCGCGCTCGCCGCGGCGACCTGGACGATCGACCTGACCGGGCTGGTCTATGCCTGCCCCTATTGCCGCGTGCAGCGCACCGTGATCGGGCTGCTCGGGCTGCTGTTGCTGTTGCCCGATCCAGCGCACTGGCTGGTGCGCTACCTCTCAGCGGTCCTCGCGGTGTTCGGCCTCTCGGTCGGGGCGACGCAGCATTTCCGCGGCTGGGCCAGGATCATGAAGGGCGAGTTCAGCTGGGGCGAGCAATGGTATGTCAACGCATGGGCATTGTCGGGCTTTGCACTGTTCATCATCACCGGGCTGTTGCTGCTGATCTGGCGATGGAAGCGGCCGATTGCGGCGGTGGAAATAGCGGCCGGCTGATTCCGGCGGAACGGCCAGCGCATTAATCACTCCACAAGGCAGTCCGGCTAAACCTGCGCCATCCGGTGACCGGGAAGGCGGCGATGCAGTTTCCGAACGATATCCAGACGGCGCTGTTGTTCGACCGGCGCGTCGACGATCTCGAGCACATCGTGCGCGAGTTCATGCGGGTCGAGGGCATGCGATCGGGCGCGCAGTTCAACGTGCCCGAAGCCAAGCCGGGCGCGTTCTACCGCCTGTTCGGCGGCGACGAGCTGATGCTCACCTTCGAGTATCTCGATCATCCGGCCAATATGGAGGTGTTTCGGCCGTCGCTGACCTCGGCGGTCACCGGCATCCTCTGCCCCGACATTCGCGAGCGGCTGATGCGCAACCGCGCGCACATCCTGATCAACGTGTCGCACGGCGTGCTGGGCAATTCGCCCGAGCTGACGCGGCTGATGGCCACGATCGGCCGGCCGATGGAGGGCGCGTCGCTGCCGCAGTTCGTGCGGCGGCTGGAGATCGCGGCGCTGGCCTCGCGCATCGCGCTCGACCACGTCCCGGCGCAGGCGGTGCACTGGGTACAGAGCGACCAGCTGATCCCCGGCGAGAAGTTCGACGCCTATGCGGGCGCGCCGCCGCCGGGGCCGCTGCACATCCATCCCTTCCTGTTCGGCGATGCGGCCGCGGGGAAGGTCGGCATCCGCACCTTCGGCGCGCGGCACTTCGTGGGGCGCGAGATCCGCATCGAGCCGAGCACGCTGCCCTGGGCCGCCAATTACGAGACGATCCTCGCCTTCCTGCGCATTGCGCTGGTGAAGAACGGCTATGTCATCCCGGACGGCGACACGTTCGGGCCGGAGGACGGAAGCCTGTCCTACCGCGTGACGCATCTGCCGGCGGAAGAAGGCGATGTGCCGATCTTCGTGCTGAAGCCGCTGCTGCACAAGGCGTTCGGCTTCGTCGCCGACGACTATGTCCCGCGCGAGCGCGTGATCGACGACCGCGCCCCGCCGCTGTCGCTGATGCCCGAGGACGACGAGGCGAAGATGGACCTGGTCAACGAATGGCGCGAGAAGCGCGCGCTAGCCGAGGGAATCGGCGGGCGGTTCGAGGTGCGCGCGAAGGGGAGCGCCCCGCTGCCGCCGGCGCCGCCCGCGAGGCCGCCGCGCGGGATCGGCGGGCGGCCGGTGTTCGGGCGCAAGGGGCTCTAGCCGCCCTCATCGCGCGGGCGCAGCGGCCAGCGGCCATGCTCGACATGGGTGGTCTTGCCGACCACGCTTTCCATCAGGATGATCTCATCCACGGTCCAGCCGATCGGCGCCATCGTCTGCGTGCGCAGCCGGTCGCCGGCGTAGTTGATGGTGACGTGCGGCTCGGGCGTGGTGCCGAGGGTGAGCGGCGCCTTGTGCTCGATCAGGTGGCGGATCAAGGCAGCCTGGAAGGCGCGGGCCCGGGCGAGCGGATCGCGGGTGCGCAGGGTGACGGCCTTGCGGTTCTCGATCCGGTCGAAGGCGAGCGGGAAGGCCGGGCCGTCGAAGCTGTCGAGCGCGGCGATGACCTGCGGCAGCCACTCGGGCGGGGCGTAGTGGAGGTCGAACAGCGCCGCGAGCGTGACGTGGAGGAGGTGCGGGCCGCGCGACGGATCGTTGCGCGGGAGCGCAGTGATCCGGGCCTGCTGTGCGGGCGGGGGCTTGGCCATGATGTAGAGCGGGTTTCGAGCGCGCATCGGCACCGGACCTTTCCGCCGTTCCTTATATGTTCTATGGCTTGCCTCATGCAAGCCGCATTCGCCTTTGCGGCGGCGGACGTCGCCGGCTGGCGCGAGCGGCTGGGTCCGGTCGCCCTGCCGCGCCGGCGGCGCTCGCCGGTCGGGCAGCTGGTCAAGTCGATCATCAGCGCGCGGACCCGCGACGCGGTATCGGCCGCGGCCTATGACCGGCTGGTCGCCGGCTATGGCGGGCCGGCAGCACTGTCGCGGACGGCGCCGACGGCGGTCGCGCGGACGATCGGCGACGTCACCTTCGCGCAGGCCAAGGCCGCGCAGCTGGTGGCGGCGCTGCGCCGGATCGCGGCGGCGGACGGCGGCTTCGCGCTCGATCACCTGGCCGACCGCCCGCTCGGCGATGCGCTGGCGTGGCTGGAGGCGCTTCCGGGCGTCGCGCGGAAAGTGTCGGCATCGACGCTCAATGCCAGCACGCTGCGGCGGCCGGTGATGATCGTCGATACGCATGTGCTGCGCGTACTGCAGCGGCTGGGCTTCGTGCCGCCGGCCGCCGACTATCGCGCGGGCAGCGAGGCGGTGACCGCGGCGATGCCGGGCTGGACGGGCGACGATTTCCTGGGCTTCCACATCGCGCTGAAGCGGCTGGGACAGGCGGTGTGCCGGTGGGACGCGCCGGATTGCGCGGCCTGTCCGCTGGCACCGGATTGCCCGGCCGCCGCGCGGGGCGGAAGTTTACACTAGCTTGACACTATCCGCGCCTTGCCGGCGGCGGGGGCGCGGGAGGGCGTTGCTGACCGGATCGAGGTGGTAGCAGGAGTCGGCAAACTCCTCGTCGGTCAGCGTGGTCCCCGCCTGCTGCTTCGCCAGCGCGGCGGCGCCGCGCGCATCGCGCGCCGCCGCTTCGTCGGCCTTGCGCCGGGCGGCGGATTTGGGCGGGCGCTGCTCGCACAGGTGGCGCGGCAGGATGCCGTCGGCGGCGTCGGCGAGCTCCAGCTCGTCCGCGAGGGTTTCGGGATCGAGCAGCCGTTCGGGCAGCGCGGGGAGCGCGGGTTCCATGGCGCGCAGGCTGTCGTGCAGCGCCGGGAGGGGCTGGGCGGGGGCGGGGGCCGAGGCGGCGGCGGGCCGCGCATGGCCATAGCGTTCGGGCTTGAGGTGGCTGAGCAGATATTTGAGCAGGCGATTGTCGTGGACGAGCCGCGTCGCGACCACCTCGCCATCGCGGTTGAGCACTTCCTGCTCGGTCCCCTCGATCGCGCGCTCGAAGGCGATGTCCTCGACCAACCCGCCGGCATGCTCGCGCGCGGCATCCCAGGCGCGGGCGAAGGCGGCGCCATGGGGCGAGCGGCGCAACTGATAGGCGCTCGCGCGCGACATGCCGACCGCGCTGGCCGCGAGGTTGACGAGGCCGGTGTCGGCGAGCGTCTCGATGAAGCGGCGCTGCTTCTCCTCGGTCCAGCCGTCGAAGCGCGGCCGGCGGCGGACGGGGACCCAGCGATAGTCGGCGGGGTCGTAGGGTTCGGAGGCGGCGTCCTCGTCCGGCTCGGTGACGGCGAGCGCGGTGCCGGGCTCGGGCTGCGGCTCGGGGTGGAGCGTGGTGAGATCGGGGGTGGGCGCTTCGGCGGCGGGGGCGAAGGCGCTGTGGGGGGTGTGCTTGCTCATCTACCAGTGTGGAGCAGGTGGAATCCAACATTGCAAGGGGATTTGCACCTGTTGAATCGGGTTGCCGACGGCGCGGCAAACACAGTTCAATTACGGTGCAGCGACTGGCTTGTTGCTTGCGCCAAATCGGATGTTAATTGGATTCTTACTTATCAACTGGCGTAGCATAGGCTACGCGTCAGGCGCGTGACTGAGATAAGCTGGAATTGGGACCCCAACAAAGCGGCGATCAATCGATCCAAGCACGGTCTGTCGTTTGAGGCGGCTTCGCTGGTATTTGAAGACCCTTATCTCCTTTCCGATCTAGACCCATATGAGTCCGAGGTGCGTTGGCGCACAATGGGAATGGCGATGGGCGTTCTCATTGTAGTGGTTCATACTGAGCCGGTCGCATCGTCGGATGCTGGAACCTTGCAGGGACGCATCATTAGCGCACGAAAGGCAACGCCCGCCGAGAGACGGGAATATCACAATGGCTAAGAAACCTATTGACCCCCGGATTGCTGAGGAACTTCGCCAGCTTGCTTTGCTGCCGGATGACCTGATTGATACATCCGATATTCCCGAAGCATCTGACTGGACGCAAGCTGTCAGAAGTCGATTCTCTACAGCTAAGCTTGAACAACGCGATTATGACATTCGCGCAATCGCAAACTGGATATTAGACTACGTTGCCGATGCTCATAAAACTATTAGCAACATGTCGCTTAATAAACTGTCCTATTTTATTATTGAACGAGGCTTGATAGAGAAAAATGTCCTCTTTTCATCCGCCCGTGCGGAGGCTTGGGATCATGGCCCAGTATTTAGGGAGGTGTATCACGCCCTAAAAGGGGACGAAGGCAATCCCGTCACCAAACGTATTACTCGCTATAGCGTTCGCGACCGTCAAACCGTAGAAGCTAGGGAGCAATTTTCACCTGTTGATGTCGAATTTTTCGAATCCGTAATCAACGATTATATTGGCTTCTCTGCTTCGCAACTGCGCGGTATCTCTCACAGGCACGGGGGGCCGTGGGATCAAGTTTGGCGATCTGCTAATCCGGTCAATCCGGGCATGGTGATCTCCACCGCCCTCATCCTTGCTACGGCGCCACAGAAGCGCGATCTCAATGGACGACACTGAAAAACGAATCAAGCGATTGATGAGTCTGCCCAGTCTGGTGAACTGGGTACGGCACAATAAGCGGCGATTGGATGACACAATCTTCCAACTGCGAGAATTTGCTAATAACCCCCCGCGGCATTCCCTTCGACCAGTGCAGAAACTTTGTGCGGCTCTTGCTTATGGCACGTGCGATGAGGAAGATGCGCTGAACAGAGCTGAAGCTATTGCTATGCCAGCCGCCAAGGTTGCCGCTCGGGAGGTCATCCCGGCCTTTAGTCGGTATCTCAAAAAGTCAGGTATCGAGGGCGTCATCGAATTTGATGGCTTCCAGGCGATGTACATCATCGGTAAAAAGCCAGACGACGCCCCTCTCCTTGTTCCCGTGCGGCCTACATTCGTCGGCATCAAAAACGAAAAACTTGTTCCGGTATTCGTGATACCGTGGGTCGACTTCAAATTGGATGGGTTTCAGAAATATCTGCTATCCACGATCATCTGTGACGCCATTTTGACGCAGCAAGATTTTCTCGGATCCGATTCAGAGATAATAGCCTTCCCACGGATCAAAGGTACGCATACCCGCGATCAAAGAGGCTGGCTTGCCACACAATATAATCTTCTTTCACAAGACGATCTAATGGAGCAATTTGAGCGGTATACCCGCGCACTACGGGCCGTGATTGCCGAATTGCGATCAGAATGACTGATCGGAGAGGCGAACCATTCAATCCCGCTCCCGTCCCCCGCTCCCCATATACAGCTCACTGCCCGTCTCCTTGAACACCGCGCTCATCGCGGCCATGCCTTCCTCCGCGGCCGCTTCGTCCAGCTTCGGGCCCCCTCCACCATGCTGCGCATGGTCCCCCTCCCCGTTCCGGGGAGGATTTTTTGAGGCGGCAAGGAAGCTTTCGGCGCCCTGGTTCTGCTTGGCCGCGAAGTCCCTCACCTCCTGCGTGATCTTCATCGAGCAGAATTTCGGCCCGCACATCGAGCAGAAATGCGCGGTCTTGGCGCCTTCCGCGGGGAGGGTCTGGTCGTGATACTGCTCCGCCGTGTCCGGGTCCAAGGACAGGTTGAACTGGTCGCGCCAGCGGAACTCGAACCTCGCGCGGCTCAAAGCGTCGTCGCGCAGCTTGGCGGCGGGGTGGCCCTTGGCGAGGTCGGCGGCGTGGGCGGCGAGCTTGTAGGTCACCACGCCGACCTTGACGTCGTCGCGGTCGGGGAGGCCGAGATGCTCCTTGGGCGTGACGTAGCAGAGCATCGCCGTACCGTACCAGCCGATCATCGCCGCGCCGATGCCGCTGGTGATATGGTCATAGCCCGGCGCGATGTCGGTGGTGAGCGGCCCGAGCGTGTAGAAGGGCGCCTCGCCGCACGCCTGCAGCTGCTTGTCCATATTCTCCTTGATCTTGTGCATCGGGACATGGCCGGGGCCCTCGATCATCACCTGAACATCCTGTTCCCAGGCGCGCCTGGTGAGCTCGCCCAGCGTGTAGAGCTCGGCGAACTGGGCCTCGTCGTTTGCGTCGGCGATCGAGCCGGGGCGCAGGCCGTCGCCGAGCGAATAGGCGATGTCATAGGCCTTCATAATCTCGGTGATCTCGTCGAACTTCTCGTAGAGGAAGCTCTCGCGGTGGTGCGCCAGGCACCATTTGGCCATGATCGAGCCGCCGCGGCTGACGATGCCCGTCACGCGCTTGGCGGTGAGCGGGATATAGGGCAGGCGGACGCCGGCATGGATCGTGAAATAGTCGACGCCCTGCTCGGCCTGCTCGATCAGCGTGTCGCGGAAGATCTCCCAGGTCAGGTCCTCGGCGATGCCGCCGACCTTTTCGAGCGCCTGGTAGATCGGGACGGTGCCGACCGGGACGGGCGAGTTGCGCAGGATCCATTCGCGGGTGTCGTGGATGTTGCGGCCGGTGGAGAGGTCCATGATCGTGTCGGCGCCCCAGCGGATCGCCCACACCATCTTGTCGACCTCGGAGGCGACGTCGGAGGCGACGGCGGAGTTGCCGATATTGGCGTTGATCTTGACCAGGAAGTTGCGGCCGATCGCCATCGGCTCGGATTCGGGGTGGTTGATGTTGTTGGGGATGATCGCGCGGCCGCGGGCGACCTCGTCGCGGACGAACTCCGGGGTGACGTAGTCGGGGATGCTGGCGCCCCAGTCCTGGCCGTCTCGGATATATTCGGCGAGCATCTCGCGGCCGAGATTCTCGCGGGTGGCGACATACTCCATCTCGGGCGTGACGATGCCGCGGCGGGCATAGTGCATCTGGGAGACGTTCATGCCCGGCTTGGCGCGCAGCACTTGCTTGCGGACATTGGGGAAGGGTTGCACCCCGCCGCTGCGATCGGGGCCGAGCTGGCCGTTGTCCTCGGGGCGGACCTCGCGCTGGGCGACTTCCTCGACGTCGCCGCGGTTGCGGATCCAGTCGCGGCGCAATTCCGGAAGCCCGGCCATGATGTCGATGCGGGCGTCGGGATCGGTATAGGGGCCCGAGCAGTCGTAGACGCGCAGCGGAGGCTCGCCCGAGCTGGGCTCGAGATGGATCTCGCGCATCGCGACGTTGAGCGGGCCGACGTGGATCTTCTTGCTGCCGCGGATCGGGCCGGTGGTCACCTTCAATTCGGTGCGCGCGGGGATGTCGGCCATTCGTCACTACTCCTCATGCGGGAGAGGACGGTCTTCGGGAAGAAAGCCGCTCCCTCCCTACGCCGGTGTCAGCCGGATCAGGTTCAGCGGGTCGCAGGCTCGTGCCTGCCTCTCAAGCGCCGTCAGCGCTCCCCCGGGGATGCGACTCTTCTAGCGGCCTCAGAAGGTCAGCGCCAGCCCCGCGCCGAACGTCCATTGGTGGCGCGAGCCGGCGATGCTGACCAGCGGGCTGTCGGCGAAGTCGCCGAGCAGCTTGGAGTAGTTGAAGCCGGTGACGAGGGCGAGGCCCTTGGTCAGATCGCCGGTCAGGGCATAGGTGAACATGCCGCCAAAGGCGATGTTCTTCTGCCCGCCTTTGGGCGTGAAGACGGGCAGGCCGCTGGCGGCGCTGCCCGCCGGGGTCACGCCGAAATAGGTGCGCGCATAATCGTCCTCGACGATCTCCGCGGTCGCGAACAGGCCGACCAGCGCCTTGGTGCTGAGCGGCGTCATATAGTTGATCGCCGGGGTCCAGATGCCGCTCTTGTGGATCTTGGTCACGTCGTGGCGGTAGCTCAATGTGACCGAGAGCTTGTCAAAGTCGCTGGTGATGACGCCGGTCTTGCCGATGCCGACATAGCCGCCGACCTCGAGCGCGGTATCGACCTCGCCAAGCGCGACGATGCGCGGATCCTCGATCGCGCTGACCTTGGTGCGGTTGAGGTTGAGGACGGCGACCGGGCCCAGCTGGAAATCCCAGCCGGGGCCGGTGTCGTTGGGGATGAGGTCGAGGCTGACGCGGTTGGCGAGCAACGTGAAGCTCATGCCCGCGACGGTGCCCTGAGCCGCAGGGATCGGCGACCAGGTGTGCTCGTTCGACCCTTCATAATCGGGGAAATAGGCGACGCCGGCGCCGATCGACAGCCGCGCCTTGCCCTCCTCGGCCGCCTCGGCGACCGCGGGCGGCGGGGCATCGGGCGCGGTCTCGCCGGTCTGCTGCGGATCGGGGGAATCCTGCGCGACGGCGGGCGCAGCGGCCAGCGTGGCGGCGGCGAAGAGGGGACCGAACAATGCGATACGCATAAGGGTAGCATCCCGAAACTGTTTCAGGAACGCAACGCCGTATCGAACAAATGGATGCAAGCCAAAGGGATTGCAGCAGATATCGCACATGCCTGCTGGATCGCGCGCGCCGTCAGCGTGGCAGATCGCCAAACCCGCGGTCGGTGCCGCAGATCCGGTCCCAGAAACGGAAATAGAGACCATAGTTGCAGCGATAGTGCGCATGGTGCCGCTGATGATGGCTCGCGGTGATCAGCCACGCCCCCAGCGGCCCTTGCCAGATCGCGCGCGGGAAGATTTCCCACCCCATGTGATTGGTGACGCCCATGATCGTCATGATCGCCAGCACCACGCCCAACGCGGCGGCGTGGATCGGGATGAGGAAGACGAGCGCGGGGATGACCACCGCGCCGGTCAGCGCCTCGACCGGATGAAAGCTCATCGCCGCCCAGGCGGTGGGCGGGCGGCTGGCATGATGCACGGCATGGGCGATGCGGAACCAGCGCGGGCGGTGCATCAGCCGGTGCGTCCAGTAGAACCAGGCGTCGTGCGCCGCGAGATAGAGCAGCACCGAGAGCGGGAGATACCAGAGCGGCCAGTCCGAAACGCCGGCGTAGATCCGCGTCCAGCCGCGATGCTGCCAGCCCCAGGCGACGATCCCCGCGGGGATGCCATAGATGGCGGCGCTGGCCAGGCTCCAGCGAATCTCTTGGCCCATCTGCGCGTCGAGGCCGCGATAGAGGCCGGGGTGCCGCAGCCGCGTCGCCCAGGCGAACCCGCCCGAGACGATCAGATAGCGCACGGCGACGATGAGGGTCATGGCGAGCGCTGAGAGGAGGATGGCAGGCAGCACGAGTGCTATCCGTTCTCTTCGCGCAACCACCGTCTTGCGTCGGTCGCCTTGTGCAGGATAGCCTGCACAATCACCTCTTCCTCCTCGATATCGTAATAGAGCCTATGGCTGCCGTTCGAGAGTGAATGGATCGGTGGATCGAAGTCGGTGTGCCGAATACCGATGCGCGGATGCTCGGCTAGGAGTCGAAACGCCTTCTCGAAGCTTTCGAGATAGGCGCGGGCGACCTCCTTTCCGAAATGCGCCACACTGTAAATTCGGATCGTCTCGAGATCGGCTTTCGCCTGCTTGCTTAGGCGGAGCCGAGTCAAGTTCAGAGCTTTGCGTAGAGATCGGCGAAAATCTCATCGACCGTCTGTTCGCTGGGGCCAGAGGCGCGCCCTTCATCAATCTTCCTTTGCAGGAATCGGATCCGATCCGCATCCTCCTGATCGCGCCGCATCAAGTCGCGGATATAGTCGCTGGTGCTGCTGTAGCGGCCTTCGGCGACGCGGGATTCGGCCCAGGCCTTGAGGGCTTCGGGGAGCGAGACGTTCATCTGTGCCATACGGATAGTATAGGTTTTCGCGCTAAGATTGACAATTGCACGATGTCCGGCACCGGCCCGCCCCTCCGGCACACTTTCGGCGCCACCTCCCCCTCGCGGGAGGATTGGATCATGTCGCTGAGGCCGGGGCGATCAGATCAACGCAATCCTGCGCGGCGCGATCAAGCTCCTCGCGCGAGGCGCCGGCGCGGGCGCGGACGCTCAGCGAATGGATCATCGCGGTGACGATGCGCGCCTGCGCCGCGGGAGCGGCGCTGCCGGCCTTGCCCAGCAGAAGCTCGATCTGCGCATCCTCCATCGCGAGGAAGCCCGCGATCCGCGCGCGCACGTCCGGCTCGATCACCGATTCGGTCGCCGCGGTGCTGATGAACAGGCATCCTGCGGGGCCGTCCTCCCCGGTGAGGAAGCCGTCGATCACCGCAGCGAACATGCGCTCGAGCATGTCGCGAAGGGGCAGGTCCGCCTCTGCCAGCCGCGCGAAGCCGCGTTCGGCGCGCGCGTGCGTCCGCTCGAGCGCGGCGAGGTAGAGCGCCTTCTTGTCGCCGAACGCCGAATAGAGGCTGGGGCGGTTGAGCCGGGTCGCGGCGGCGAGCTCGTCGAGCGAGGTTCCCGAATAGCCCCCCGCGCGGAACCGCTCGGCCGCCGCCCTCAACGCCGTGTCGGGATCGAACGCGCGCGGCCGGCCCCTCTTTTTTGTACTATCTCGCATAAAATTCCTTGACCGCCCCGATATTCATGCGAAACAGTACAAAAAATCAACCAGGGAGTCGTGCCATGAAGCTTTATTTCATCCCCTTCGCCTGCTCGCTCGCGTCGCGCATCGCAACCGAGGAAGCGGGTCTCGACGCCGAATTCGTGCAGGTGCTGCCCGGCCACAAGCTGCCCGACGGCGGCGATTACCGCGACGTCAGCCCGATGGGCTATGTCCCCGCGCTGGAGACGCGCAGCGGGATCACGCTGACCGAGGGCCCGGCGGTGCTGCAGTATCTCGCCGACAATGCCGCGGACGGCGTGCTCGCCCCCGCGTTGTTCAGCGAGGAGCGCTACCGCATGCAACTGTGGCTCAACTTCGTCAGCACCGAGGTGCACAAGGCGGTGTTCGCGCCGCTGTTCGCCAAGGATGCGGGCGAGGCGGAGAAGCAGGCGGCGCTCGGCCGCGTGGCCAAGCCGTTCGCGGTGCTGTCGAAGCACCTGGAGAGCCGCGAGCATCTCGGCGCCAGCTTCACCGTGGCCGATGCCTATCTGCTCGCCGTGCTCAACTGGTGCGAGACCGCGGGCGTCGACATCGCCGCCTGGCCGGTGCTGCTCGGCTATCGCACGCGGCTGCGCGCGCGGCCGTCGGTGGCGCGGGCGATGGCGGCGGAGATGCCGCTGCTCAAGGCCGCTTGATCGCACGCCGCCGCGCACGGGGTTGCGGGCACTGCCCCACAACCCTAAGCGGCGGCGATGCCAGCCATCCACCATTGTGACCTCGCCATCGTCGGCGGCGGGCTTGCCGGCGGTTTGCTTGCGCTCGCCCTGCGCAAGCAGCGCCCCGACCTCAACCTGCGGATCATCGAGAGCGGGAAGGCGCTGGGCGGCAGCCACCTCTGGTCGTTCTTCGCCAGCGATATCGCGGCGGCCGACCGCTGGCTGGTCGCGCCGCTCATCTCCTATGGCTGGGCGCGCCACAGCGTCGCCTTTCCGGGCCATGCGCGCACGCTGAAGGCGCCCTATTATTCGATCGAGTCCGAGCGGCTCGACCGGGTGGTGCGCGCGGCAATGCCGGCCGGCGGCGTGATGACCGGGCGCAAGGTGCTGGGCGCGAGCGCGCGCGCGGTCGTGCTGGCCGACGGCGACCGGGTGGAGGCCGGCGGCGTGATCGATTGCCGGGGACCCGGCGATCTCTCCATGCTCGACCTCGGCTGGCAGAAGTTCCTCGGCCGCGAGCTCGCGCTGGCCGAGCCGCACGCCCTGAAGCGCCCGATCGTGATGGACGCGACCGTCGAGCAGATCGACGGCTACCGCTTCGTCTATGCGTTGCCCTTTGCGGCGACGCGGCTGTTCGTCGAGGACACCTATTACAGCGATACGCCCGAGATCGACGCCGACGCGCTGCGCGAGCGGATCGATGCCTGGACGCGCGCGCGCAGCATCGCGGTCGAGACGGTGACGCGCGAGGAGACCGGCGTGCTGCCCGTCGCGATGGGCGGCGACTTCGAGGAATATTGGCGGTCGGGCGGCAATCGCGTCGCCAAGGCAGGGATGCGCGCCGGGCTGTTCCACCCCGTCACCGGCTATTCGCTACCCGATGCGGTGCGGCTGGCGCGCACGATCGCACAGGCGAGCAACCTCGACGGCACCGCGCTGCACGAGTTGAGCTACGGCTATGCCCGGCGGCAGTGGCAAAGGCGCGGTTTCTATCGCATGCTCTCGGCGATGTTGTTCCGGGCGGCCGAGCCCGAGGAGCGCTATCGCATCCTCGAACGCTTCTATCGACTGGACGCGGGGCTGATCGCGCGCTTCTATGCGGGCCAGTCGAGCCTGCTCGACCGCGTACGGGTGCTGGCGGGCAAGCCGCCGGTGCCGGTCGGACGTGCCTGGCAGGCGATCAGTGGCCAAAGAAGCAAGGGGACGTCGTGAAACGGGCAGTCGTCATCGGCGCGGGATTTGGCGGGCTGGCGCTCGCGATCCGGCTGCAGTCCGCCGGCGTGGACACCGTGCTGGTCGAGGCGCGCGACAAGCCCGGCGGCCGTGCCTATTATTGGGAGAGAGACGGCTTCACCTTCGACGCCGGCCCCACCGTCATCACCGCGCCCGACGCGCTGGAGGAGCTGTGGGCGCTGTCGGGGCACCGCATGGCAGACGACGTCACGCTGGCGCCGGTCAATCCCTTCTACCGGCTGAGCTGGCCGGACGGGACCAGCTTCGACTATTCCAACGACGACGCGGCCCTGGCGGGCGAGATCGCCAAGCTCGACCCCGCCGACATCGCCGGATACCGCCGCTTCCTCGACTATTCGGCGGGCGTGTACCGCGAAGGCTATGAGAAGCTTGGCCATGTGCCGTTTCTCGACCTAGCCTCGATGGCGAAGGCGGCGCCGGAGCTCGCCCGGTATCAGGCATGGCGCAGCGTCTATTCGATGGTCTCGTCCTTCGTGAAGAACGAGAAGCTGCGCGAGGCGCTGTCGTTCCACACGCTGCTGATCGGCGGCAATCCGATGACGACGAGCGCGATCTATGCGCTGATCCACAAGCTCGAGCGCGATGGCGGGGTGTGGTGCGCGCTCGGCGGCACCAACCGGCTGGTCGACGGCATGGCGCGGCTGTTCGAGCGGCTGGGCGGCGTATTGCGGCTGGGCGACCCGGTGATCGAGATCGAGACGCTGGGCGAGCGCGCGACCGGGGTGGTGACGAAGAGCGGCGAGCGGTTCGAGGCCGACGCTGTGGCGAGCAATGCCGACCTGATCCACAGCTATCGCGACCTGCTCAAGGGCTCGCGCAGCGCGCAACGGACCGCGGCGCGGCTGGAGCGCAAGCGCTTCTCACCCTCCGTCTTCCTCGTCCATTTCGGGATCAAGGGGACGTGGCCGGGCATCCCGCACCACATGATCCTGTTCGGGCCGCGCTACAAAGGCCTGCTCGAGGACATTTACGACCATGGCGTGCTGAGCCAGGACTTCTCGCTCTATCTCCACCATCCGACGGTGACCGACCCGAGCCTCGCGCCCGAGGGGCATTCGACCTTCTACGCGCTCGCCCCGGTGCCGCATCTCGGCAAGTTCCCGGTCGACTGGAACGAGATCGCGCCGGTGCTGGAGAAGCGCATCCTCGACGAGGTCGGGCGGCGGCTGATCCCGGATATCCATGAGCGGATCGTGACCAAGTTCAGCTATGCGCCGAACGAGTTCCGCGACGATCTGAGCGCGCATCTGGGGAGCGCGTTCAGCCTCGAGCCAATCCTGTCGCAGAGCGCCTGGTTCCGCGCGCACAACCGCGACGGATCGATTCCCAACCTCTATTTCGTCGGCGCCGGCACTCATCCCGGCGCGGGCATTCCCGGCGTGGTCGGCAGCGCCAAGGCGACCGCCGCGCTGATGCTGGAGCAAGGCACGTGAGCGATATCCTCCCCGGCACGGGGAGGGGGACCGCCGCCGCAGGCGGCGGTGGAGGGGGCGTGAGGCAGTTGCTGAGGCCCGAGGTTGTGCTGGCCCGAAAGCTTCGGCGGGAAATGAGCTATCCCGAGGTATTGCTGTGGCAACGGCTGCGTGGCGGGAAAACAGGCGCGAGGTTCCGCAAGGGCCACCCGATCGGACCCTATGTCGCAGACTTTTACTGTGCCGCGGTTCGGCTGGTAGTCGAGGTGGACGGATTTTCCCATGAGGTCGGAGATCGGCCGAAGCGGGATTCAGCTCGAACGGCGTTTTTAGAAGAGAATGGATATCGCGTGTTGCGGATACAGGCTTCGGAAATTTTGCAGGATGCAGATGCAGTAGCAACCTCGATCGCTTCCCTTGTGGCGCCCCCCCTCCACCATCCGGCTCCGCCGGACGGTCCCCCTCCCCGTGCCGGGGAGGATAAGGAATGAAGCGTCTTGCCATCTATTGCGGGTCGGCGACCCCCAACGATCCCGTGTTCATCGAGAATGCCCGCTTCGTCGGCCGCACCCTGGCCGAGCGCGGCATTGGCGTGGTCTATGGCGGCGGGCGGCTGGGGCTGATGGGCGCGGTCGCGGATGCGGCGCTGGAAGCGGGCGGAGAGGTGATCGGGGTGATCCCGCAGGCGCTGGTCGATGCCGAGGTCGCGCATCGCGGCTGCACCGAGCTGCACATCGTGCGCACGATGCACGAGCGCAAGCAGGCCTTCACCGACATTTCGGACGGCTTCGTTACCCTGCCTGGCGGCACCGGCACGATGGACGAGCTGTGGGAGGCGATGAGCTGGGCGCAGATCGGCTATCACGCCAAGCCGGTCGGCCTGCTCAATACCGCGAACTTCTATGACGGGCTGATCGCGTTCGTGAAGACGATGGGCGAGGTCGGCTTCCTGCGCCCGCAGCACCAGTCGATCCTGCTGATCGACGACCGGCTCGACGGGTTGCTGGAAAAGATGGCGGCGCATGTGCCCGTCACCACGATCGGCCAGATCGGCAGCAAGGATCTATGATCCGTTCCGTTCGTGCTGGGCTTGTCGAAGCACTGCCCTTCTTCGGCACGACGAGGAAAGCAGCCCCCTTCGACGCCGCCTGCGGCGTCGCTCAGGACAGGCTTCGACAAGCTCAGGGCGAACGGGGATGAGTGCCGGGTCTCCGAGCCGCGCCTCGGTGGTCGCGGCGGCGCAGGACAGCATCGCGCGCGGTTCGCGCAGCTTCGCGATGGCGAGCCAGATCTTCGACCCCGCGACGCGCGAGCGCGCCTGGCTGCTCTATGCCTGGTGCCGCGCGTGCGACGACCTCGCCGACGGGCAGGAACTGGGGCGCGATGCTGCGCCGGTCGCCGATCCGGCGGCGCGGCTGGCGCGAATGCGCGACCTTACGGCCAGGGCGCTGGCGGGCGAATGGACCGGCGACGCGGCGTTCGACGCGCTCAAGATCGTCGCGGAGGAGACCCGCCTCCCCCACTGCTTCGCGCACGACCTGATCGAGGGGTTCGCGCTCGACGCCAAGGGCTGGTTCCCGCGCTCCGAGAATGACCTGCTGCGCTATTGCTACCATGTCGCGGGCAGCGTCGGCTGCATGATGGCGGTGGTGATGGGGGTCGATCCGGCGGACGAGGCGACGCTCGACCGCGCCTGCGACCTCGGCATCGGGTTCCAGCTTGCCAATATCGCGCGCGACATCGAGGCGGACGACCGCATCGGCCGCTGCTACTTGCCGGTCGAATGGCTGGTCGAGATGGATATCCCGCCCGGCCAGCATATGAAGCCGCCGTTCCGCGCGCGGCTCGTGGTGATCGCCAAATGGCTCGCCGAGATGGCCGAAACCTATACGGCGAGCGCACGACGCGGCACCCCGGCGCTGCACTTCCGCTCGGCCTGGGCGGTGCTGGCGGCGGCGGGTATCTATGGCGGCATCGCCCGCGAGGTGGCGGCACGCGGCGCGCATGCCTGGGATCATCGCGCCGCGACCAGCAATCTGCAGAAGCTCGGCTGGCTGGCGCGCGCACTTCCCCAAGCGGCGCTTCGCGCAACACTCTACCCGCCGGCGCCGCGCGCCGCGGAGCTCTGGACCCGGCCGCGTTAACCGCGTTCGGCGAGGATCGGGTGAAGGAGAGGATGCGAGAGGAGCCGGGATGACTGCTCTATCGCTTCACCTGTCCCGCGCGCTCGCGAAGGGCCGTGCAGCCCCCGCCCCGACCGCGAGCCGCGCGGACCTTTTACTGACCCTGCTGCGCAAGCGCGCCGCCGCGCACAATGCCGGCGCGCCCGAGCTGGAGGCGCTGTTGCGCGACCAGATCCGCTGGGCGCTGCCGATGGAGCGTTCCTGAGCGTCAGCCGCGCGGCGTGCGCGCCTGGTTGCGCGCCATCTGCTCGCCGCGGCGCTGGCAGGCCGCGACGATGACCGGGAAGGAAAGGTCGGCATGGCGCGGCAGCACCTGCGTCATCGCGGCCTGGCATTGCGCCGCACTCTGATACCGGGCCGGCTCGACCCGCGCCTGGCGGCATTGCGACTGGTCGTCGCCGCAGCCTAGGATCGCCATCACGTAGAAAACCGGCTCCATCTTCCTGCTCCTCGCCCGGTCAACGAGCGGGAGGGCGGCGGCGTTCCGCGCATGCATGCGTTGCATCCGGCCGCGTGCAGGCCCAGATAGGCGCCCATGCCGCCCCAGACCGCACCCGCCGGCGGCGAACGCCCTTTGTTCGCCACGCTCCGGCGCTTCCTTCCCTATCTCTGGCCTGCGGGCATGCCGGGGCTGAAGGCGCGCATCGTCGGGGCGCTGCTGCTGGTGCTGCTATCCAAGGTCGTCCAGGTCTATGGTGCCGCCTATGCGCTCAAGGCCGCGGTCGACAGCATGGCGCTGAACGATCGCAGCGTGGTGACCTTCGTCATCCTGATGGTGGTCGGCTACGCCGCGGCGCGGCTGTTCACCACGCTGTTCGACAACCTCCGCAACACCGTGTTCGAGAAGGTCGGGCAGGATGCGACGCGGCGGCTCGCCATCGTCACCTTCCGCCACCTCCACCAGCTCTCGCTTCGCTTCCATCTCGAGCGGCGCACCGGCGCGGTGACCAAGGTGGTCGAGCGCGGGACCAAGAGCATCGATTCGATGCTCTATTTCCTGCTGTTCAACATCGCCCCGACGATCCTCGAGCTGGCGCTGGTGCTGCAGATCTTCGGCAGCAAGTTCGGCTGGTGGCTGGTCGCGTCGACGTTGGCGATGGTGGTGATCTACATCGGCTTCACGCGCTGGATCACCGACTGGCGCTCCAAGCTGCGCGAGCGGATGAACGACCTCGACACCGGCGCGGTCGCGCATGCGGTGGATTCGCTGCTCAACTTCGAGACGGTGAAGTATTTCAACGCCGAGACGCGCGAGGCCGACCGCTATTCAAAGGCGGTCGACGCCTATGCCAAGGCCGCGATTAGATCCGAGAATTCGCTCGCCTGGCTCAACATGGGTCAGTCGCTGATCACCAATGTGATGCTGGGCGCGGGGATGGCGGTGGTCGCCTGGGGTTGGTCCTCGGGCGATTTCAGCGCGGGCGATGTGGTGTTCGTCTCGACGCTGCTCAGCCAGCTGTTCCGGCCGCTCGACATGCTCGGCTGGGTCTATCGCACGATCCGCCAGGGCGTGATCGACATGGGCGCGATGTTCGACCTGATCGACACCGATGCCGAAGTGAAGGACGTGCCGGGCGCACCCGCCTTGCAAGTCTCGCGCGGTGAGGTGCGGTTCGAGGACGTGCATTTCGGCTACGAGGCCGGGCGCGACATATTGAAGGGCATCGACCTGGTCATCTCGCCGGGCCAGACGGTCGCGGTGGTCGGCCCTTCGGGCGCGGGCAAGTCGACGCTCGCGCGCATTCTCTATCGCTTCTACGACCTGACCGGCGGGCGCGTGACGATCGACGGGCAGGACATCAGCCAGGTCACGCAGGCGAGCCTACGTGCCGCGATCGGCATCGTCCCGCAGGATACGGTGCTGTTCAACGACACGGTCGGCTACAACATCGCCTATGGCCGCGAGGGCGCGACGCCCGACCAGGTCGCGGCTGCGGCGCGCGGCGCGGCGATCGCCGGGTTCATCGAGAGCATGCCCGACGGGTATGAGACGCGGGTGGGCGAGCGCGGGCTCAAGCTGTCCGGGGGTGAGAAGCAGCGCGTGGCGATCGCGCGCACGCTGCTCAAGGATCCGCCGATCCTGATCCTGGACGAAGCGACCAGCGCGCTGGATTCGCGGACGGAGGCGGAGATCCTCGACACGCTGGAGGCGATCGAGCGCGGCCGCACCACGATCGTGATCGCGCACCGGCTGTCGACAGTGGTCAACGCCAACCGCATCGTGGTGCTGGAGGCGGGGCGCATCGCCGAGCAGGGCACGCATGCCGAACTGCTCGAACTGCGCGGCGTCTATGCCGAGATGTGGGCGCGCCAGCAGGCCGAGCGCGAGGCGGTGTCCGAAGCGGCGGAGTAGAAGAACCCGTCACCCCAGCGAAAGCTGGGGTCTTGTACGGCAAGCGACGCGCTCGCGGCGAGAGACCCCAGCTTTCGCTGGGGTGACGCTGGGATTACCCGAACTCGACCGCCTCGAACCGCACCGGGCGACCGTGCGCGGCGTTGGCGAGCTGGCCGTCCCACATTACCTGGCGCCCGCGGATGATCGTGCCGATCGGCTTGCCGGTGAGGGTGTCTCCAGTGAATGGCGACCAGCCGCAGCGCGAGGCGAGCCAGTCTTCCTCAACGGTCCATTGCTTCTTCAAATCGACCACGGTGAAATCCGCGTCATAGCCCGCGGCGATCCGGCCCTTGCCGACCAGTCCGAACACGCGCTGCGGACCGGCGCTGGTGAGGTCGATCAGTCGTGCAAGCGTCGTGCGCCCCTTGGCGACATGGTCGAGCAGCAGCGGCAGCAAGGTCTGCACGCCCGGCATGCCGCTGGGCGAAGCGGGATAGGGCTTCGCCTTCTCCTCGATCGTGTGCGGCGCATGGTCCGAGCCGAGCACGTCCGGCACACCCTGATTGAGCCAGTGCCACAGCCCGTCGCGATGCGCGGCCGAGCGGATCGGCGGATTCATCTGCGCATAGGTGCCGAGTCGCGGATAGGCGTCCTCAGCCGCCAGCGTCAGGTGCTGGGGCGTCACCTCGCACGTCGCGATGTCCTTGTGCTGGCCGAGCAGCTCCAGCTCCGCCGGGGTAGTGACGTGGAGGACGTGGATGGGCCGCCTTGCCTCGCGCGCGAGCTTGAGGATGCGGCGGGTGGCAAGGATCGCGGACTCGTCGTCGCGCCACACGGGATGCGAAGACGGGTCACCCGCCACCCGCTCGCCCTCGCGCGCGTTCATGCGGAACTCGTCCTCGGCATGGATCGCGACGCGGCGATGGCCCGAAGCGAGCACGCGCGCGAGATTGGCGTCGTCCGACACCAAGAGGTCGCCGGTCGAGGCGCCCATGAAGATCTTGACACCCGCGGTGCCCGGCATCCGCTCCAGCTCGGCGAGGTCCGCGGCATTGTTGTTGGTCGCGCCGACATAGAAGGCGTGGTCGCACCACATCCGATCCCTGGCGCGCGCGAGCTTGTCGTTGACCGCATCGGCGCTGTCGGTGTTGGGCTTGGTGTTCGGCATCTCGAACACCGCGGTCACCCCGCCCAGCACCGCGGCGCGGCTGCCGCTCTCCAGGTCTTCCTTGGCCTCGAGCCCCGGCTCGCGGAAATGGACCTGGCTGTCGATCACGCCGGGCAGCACGTCGAGCCCGGTGCAGTCGATCGTCTCGCCGGCGTCTCCTTGCGCGCCGATCGCGACGATCCTGCCGTCGCGCACGCCGATATCGACCTGTGCCGGACCCGAGGGCAAATGCACCGTGCCGCCGATGAGCTTGAGATCGAAGGTCGCCATATCAGCCTCTTTTGCAGTCGCTCCCGGCGTCCTACCTGTTCGGCATGACAGAGACCAGCCAAGTTCGGGCGACCCTGCTCGCCGACCGTGCCCTCATTCGCGTTTCGGGGGAGGATACCCGGGGCTTCCTGCAAGGGCTGGTGACGCAGGACATGAACGCCGTCGCGCCCGGCGCGCCGCAATGGGCGGGGCTGCTCACCGCGCAGGGCAAGGCGCTGTTCGACTTCATCCTGTGGGATGCGGACGATGCGATCCTGATCGATTGCGAGGCGCAGCAGCGCGAAGCGCTGATCCGGCGCCTGTCGATCTATCGCCTGCGCCGCCCGATCGCGATCGAGGCAGTGGAGGGCGGCGCGCACTGGTCGCGTGACGCCGGCAAGGGCGTACCGGATCCGCGGCTGGCGGCGCTCGGCTATCGCTGGCTGGGGGAAAGCGCTGGCGCGCCCGTGGATGGCTGGCTGGAGCACCGCCTGCGCCTCGGCGTGACCGAGGGGGTTGCCGAGCTTGGCTCGGACAAGACGCTCTGGCTCGAATGCAACGCGATCGAACTCAACGGCGTCAGCTTCGGCAAGGGCTGCTATGTCGGGCAGGAGAATACCGCGCGGATGAACTGGCGCGCCAAGGTCAACCGCCGCCTTGTCGTCGCGCCACTGGGCGAACAGGGGGAGCGCACGCGCGCCGCCTACCCCGAACTCGGCCTGATGGTCGAGCATCGCCGCGTCGAAGCGCTGGGCGATGCGATCGTACCGGATTGGCTGGCGGTAGCACTACCCTCAGATGCCTGACCACAAGAGCCCGCCAGGCAGATCGAAGGCGGCGTAGTCGATCTGCAGCACCCGGCGGCGGCGCGGCACCGCTGCCGCTTCCGAGGCGTGCAGGATCGGCGTTGCATAGACCCAGATGTCGCCCGCACGCGCTTCGCAGGCGTGGACGCCGCACCGCTCAACCACGGCGTCGATCGCATCCTCGCGCACCAGACCGAAGTGGTGCGAGCCGGGCGCGATCAGCAACGGCGCATTGTCGGCCGGAACATCATCGAGATGGATGCGGATCGTCACCATCCGGGCGAGCAGGTCGAAGGGGGGCGCGACGTGGAGCAGTCCCGCTTTGACGGTCCACGGTCCGAACCCCGGCGCCTCGCGGCGCTCACGAACGCAAATGGTGCGGTCCTGATGCCAAGCCAGCGACCAGTTTGCCGCCGGACTCTTGTCGAACAGGATCGCACGCACCGGCCGGGCGCCCTCCCCGGCGAATGGCGCGACGCTCGAGCCAATCGCGCCATGGGGGCCGAGCAGGCGATCCAGCCCGGCGACACCCTTCAGCCGCAGGCCAGGCCGGTAAGCGGATAACGGAGAGATTGCCGTCTCGATGTCGCTGAGGCCAGCTGCTGCCGCAGCGTCGAGACGCATCGCGCCATGCGGGGCGAAGCGCATCGGGTCCCGCGCGGTCGCAGGCTCAGCCGGGGATGGGAGGGCCGTGCGCACCGCGCCAGTTTGGGCCCAGCGCGAGCCTGCCGCAAGCCATGTGGTGCAGGGGGAACCTCCGGTTCGGGCAAAGAAAAAGGGAGGCCGGTTGCCCGGCCTCCCCAATTCTTGTCGATCCGCAGAGCGGACCGCGCGGCTTACATGCCCGAGCCCGGACCGTAAGTGATTTCCACGCGGCGGTTCTGCAGCTCGCGGACGCCGTCGGCGGTCTCGACGCGCGGGCGGCTTTCGCCGAACGCTTCCGAGCTGATCGTGCCGTCGGCGATGCCGCGGCCGGTCAGGTACGCACGGACCGAGTCCGCACGGCGCTGCGACAGGCCGACGTTGTAGCTCGCCGAACCCGAACGGTCGGCGTGGCCCGCCAGCATGACCTGCGCGTTGCCGCAGTTCTGGTACGCCGAGATCGCGTTGTCGAGGATGCCGGCCGCCTCAGGCGTGATGTCCGACTTGTCCCATTCGAAGAACACGATGTACGGTCCCGGGGTGCAAACCGGCGGCGGCGGCGGCGGCGGCGGAGCCGGCGGCGGCGGCGGCGGCGGCACTTCGACCGGCGGCGGCGGCGGCGGAGCCGGCGGCTCGCCGAAGTTGAAGGTGATGCCGCCCAGGATGCTGTGCGAACGGAAGCGGCCGTCGAACTGGCGGCCGGTCACGTCGACCAGCTTGACGTTGTCGGCGTTGAAGAAGCGATACTTCAGCGTCACGTCGATGTTGTCGCTGATCGGCTGACGCAGACCGGCGAGCACCTGCCACGCGAACACGGTGTCCGAATCGTCGAGGAACGAGCCGTTGTCGTTCAGGCCGTAATCGGCCTTGACGCGCGACACGCCCGCGCCACCGCCGATGAAGCCCTGCACGCCATCGTCATCGCCGAAGTCGAGCAGGCCGTTGACCATGAAGCTCAGCGCCGACGACGAGCCGCCAGCATAGTCATAGTTGCCGGACGGGAAATTCACCAGCGCACCCGCCGCGTTGTAAACCGGCGTCGAGACCGTCGCGCGATAGCCGTCGACGGTCGCGCGGCGATAGCTGACGTCCGCCTCGATGCGGAAACCGCCGAGGTCGTAACCGATGACGCCACCGACGTCCCAGCCATAGTTGTGATCGACCGTGCTTGCGCCCGGTGTCGCGCCGATGTCGAAGTTGATGTCTTCGACGATCATCGCGCCGCCTTCGACGCCCACATACCACGCGTTATCGCGGGCGAGGGCGGGCGTTGCGAGCGCGGTCGAAGCGAGTGCCAGTGTTACGGCAAGCTTCCGCATCATAATCCCCTTTCTTGGTTGCCACTTCGGACAGCGCTAACTTCCTACTCGCTCGAAAGTTTCCGCGCAAGCGAACAAAATCTGGGGACTGTTGCCGGAACGTCACAGTTACCCGGGGTCGATCAGGCCATGCGCCCGAAGCGCGTCGAGCACGGCCTCGATCGCGGCACGCGCCTCGAGGTCCACGACCGTGCCGCCGTCCGGATCGTCGATCGCCGCCTCGCGCGGCCCGACCACCTGCTCGCCATCGATCTCGAGGCGCGTCGCGGTGACGCGCCCGGCGTGCCAGGCACCCGACATATAGCGCGCGGCGACCCCCTCCGACGCGATCCATGCGCTCATCCCCTCGCGCGGGGCGCTGAAGCGCCAACCGCCCGCCGTCCAGGACGCGATCGACCCGGCCTCGCCCGCCCATGCGCCGCCGGGCGACTCGCCGACGATCCAGCACTGCCCCGGCGCCGGGGCGGAGGGCGGCGCATTCAGCCCCGCGTCCTCGACGCAGGGCTGGATCAGCGCATCGGCCAGCGTCAGCGCTTCGTTGTGGAAGAGTTCCTTCTGCGCCTGGCCGGGATGCAGCAGGGGCAGCGCGAATCGTGCGGTTGCGCTCATGTCGTTGCTCCAGTTCTAGAGAGTCAGGAAAGCGGGCGGCGACAGGCCGTGATCGCCGATCTGGCGGACTTCGATCAGCACCGGCAGCGCGAGGCTGGCCGGCAGGGGCAGCTCGGCCGCGGCCACCGTCTCCACCAGCGCGTCCCCGGCGGCAGGCACGATCCGGACGCGGTATTGCTCGGCCTCCTCGCCCAGCGGCACCTCGACGCCGTCGAGCCAGCGCCAGCCGGTCCGGCTGCGGCGCGTCCAGCGCAGCAGCGTCGCGCCGCCCGGCGCCGGCCCGGTGCGCAGATGCACCGGCGCGGGCGGCAGGACCGAAGCCCCGGTGAGCTGCGTTTCGGCCTGCACGCCCTCGCCATCGGCGGGCGCGGTCGCCAGTATCGCGACATCCGCGCCGATGCCCGCAATCGCGTCGCGCGTCGCGAGCGCCAGGGCGTCGAGCAGCACGAACCGGTCGCCCGCCGCCGCCGTGCCGGTCGCGCCCTCGCTCCCCCGGCGTCCGCGCCACAGCCGGGTCAGCCGCCAGCGATTGCCGCCGAGCGGCTCGGCCTCGCCGAACTGCACCAGCTCGTTCCCGATCAGCGCGAGGTTCAGCCCCAGATCGAGCCCCGCATCGTCGGCATCCGCCAGCGCCATTGCGGAATGCGCCAGCGCGACGATGATCGCATTGCGCCGGTCGACGATCGCCGGATCGGCCGCATCCCCGGCGTCCTCGACCGTTCCGCAGACGGCCGGTGCCGCGCTGCTCCCCGAGGGCTCCCAGCGTACGCCGCGATCGGTGCTGACCGCGAGCGCCGCCCGGCGCCAGCCTGCGCCGGTGCCGCAGGCCGCGATCGACAGGCGCGGCGCCGCGAGCGTCCCCTCGCCCAGATGCGGAAGCTCGAACGCGTGGAGGATGGTCGATCCTGCAATCTCGTCCGGCGCGGGCAGCACCCGCCCCGGCGTCGCGCTCGCTGGAAGCGGGGCGGATGCGATCCGCACCAGTTCCAGCTTCACCGCCATCGCCTCCAGGCTCCAGTCGGCGACGCGCCATTGCCCCGGCTCGCCCGCCACATGAACGCGAGCACCCGGCGGGATCGCGAGCGCGCTCCATCCCGACAGGATCATCCGCCGCTCGCGTTGCTGGTCGGCGCGGGCGAGCGCCGCCTCGGCCAGTTGCTTGGCCACCCCGGCGGAAAGCGCCGCAGGCAACTCGATCTCGGATTCGCGGTAGCCCGCCCCCGGCCGGCTCGCGCTCTGCGCGCCCGCCTGATAGTCGCGCGCCGGGTCGTAGTGACTCAGCGTCACGCGCCGCGGTGCCCGGTCGGCGGTGGCGATCGTGCGGTCGCCCGGCGATCCCACGGCCGCGCCGATGTCGGTGACCAGCACCGTTTCGCCCCTTCCCGACAGCAGCGTCACGCCGCCCGCCAGCAAAGGCCAGGCCCCGGCCGCCTCCGCCAGCGGCTCGATCACCCCGCGCAGCGACCCGCCATAGGCCGAGAAGCCGTCGATCGGCACCAGCCCGTCGCCGCCGGAAACGCGGCCGTCCGACAGCGCTTCGGCGATCGCCTCCGCTGCCACCGGCCCCGGATCGGCCACCACCTCGAACGACAGCGCAGGGATGCGATTCCCATATTCCGCCAGCTCCAGATCCTCGAACACCGCATAGGCGATGCCGCGATGCGCAGGCGCGAGCCCGATCCCCTCCGCCGACGCGATCAGCGGATCCGCCGCCTGGCCCTCGCCGCCGGTGTGCAGCCGGAATCCGGTGCGCGCCTTCCAGTCGCCCGCCGCGCCGCGCAACAGCTTGCCGTCGGCCCAGATCCGCCCGATCGAAAGGATCGGCCGCGCGGACAGCGCCACGGCGAACGAGGCCGTGTAGCTGTAGGTCGTGGTGGTCGGCCGCCCCTTGCCGCCCTCGCGATGGCGGTGCTCGACCAGGTCGGTCGCCCAGATCACCGATCCCGCAACCCGCAGCGTCCCGAAGAGCTTGGGCAAGGGCGTGCCATAGCTCGACGTCTGCATTTTGAGCTCGCTCAGCCGCGGCCCCTCGCGCCCCTTGGGCTTGAACAGCAGCTCGCGGTCGATGAACTGGCCGGCCATGCTGCCGATCATCGATCCGATCGGGCCGCCGATCGCGCCCCCGATCGTGCTCAATACCAGCGTCGCCATTCATCCCTCCGTTGTCTCTGGCCTGCGCCAGCGCATCAGCTCGGGCCAGGGCGCCGTCCCTGGCCGCTCGACTACGCGCCGCAGTGCGGCGTCGGCGTGGATCACGCTTCCGCCGCCATCGATTCCCAGATGCAGCTGCCCGGGGCCTGCGCGAAACAGCACCAGATCGCCTGCGCGCGCGTCGCCCGCCCGCACCAGGCCCGCCGCCGCGATCCCCGCGATCATCTGCGCCGTATCGCCCGAGCGCAGCGAATAGCCGCGCGGCACAACGGCGCCGAAAGCGAGTCCGGCCAGCCCGACACAGTCGAGCCCGTCCGCAACGGTCCGCCCATGCAGCCTGAACTTCGCGCCGATGGCGCAGCGCGCCCGCTCGAGCGGGGTCATGCTCCCGGATAGCGGGTCAGCAAGTCGATCCCCGGCAGATACGGCTCGCCGCGGAAATTCGCCGCGTTGCCGAACCGCGCGGCACAGGTGGCGATCGACTTGTCGCATCCCTCGCTCACTTCCACCAATGCGCCCATCGCATCGAAGCGCGGCGCGCGACGCAGCGTCACCACCGCGCCCGAAGACGCGCCGATCGCATCCTCCAGCCCGGAATTGGCGCCGCTGATCCAGCGCAGCCGCCCGCCGGCCCAGCCGCCGGGCAGCGGCTCGTCCGCGTCTAGCGTCAACGCCGCCCCGTCCGCGGCGATCACCCGCGCGAACCGCCGCCGCCCGGCCATCGCCACCCGGCATCTCCTGTCGCCCAGCTCGGCCCGGCATTCGGGCGAGGTCAGCTCGACCACCGGCGCTTCCAGCGCCGCCGCAAGGCCGCGCAGCTCCGCGGTCAGCACGCCGCGCTTCAATTCCACCGCGCCGATCGTCCCCTCGCCCAGCGATTGCCGGTTGGCCGGATCGGTCCAGTCCACCGCGAGCAGCGCCACCCGCGCGCCGTCCCAGCGCCCGGCGAGCAGATCCGCCTCGCTGATCGCCGCGCCCGACAGCGCCCCGGTCACGTCCATGCTCTCGGCATCGAACGACGCGCCGCGCTGGATCGCCGAGGGTGTCATCCCCGGCGCCGCGCGATAGATGAAGCCGTCCACCACCAGGTCGAGGTCATGCGCGGTCAGCCCGATCGCCACGCCATCGCACCGCTCGACCCGCCAGCACAAAGCGATCGTCGCCAGCGGCTCGTCGAGCCAGCTCGCCATATCATGTTCCTTGATGTGAGGAATGATGCGATCCTAGCAACCGCATGATATCCGGACAAAAATAAACCCCCGGGGCCGAAGCCGCCGGGGGTGCCTGCGGTAAACCGCAGGGGTAGATTCCGTGCTTTCGATGTGTTCTACAACCAATTGGTTGTCAAGAGGTTGCATAGATGCCGAAAGAGCGGGTGGCGATCTACATTGATGGATTCAATCTCTATCACGCCATTGATAACTTGGGGAAACCTCACCTTAAATGGGTCAATATCTGCAAGCTCGGTAAGCTGCTTACCAAACCGAAAAGCCAACGAGTTGTTGCAGTTAGGTATTTCTCCGCGCTCGGCAACCATTTTTCTGGTACGCCTAAGGTCCACCGCCTCACGAGGCATCGCGAGTACGTAAAGGCGCTGACTGCCAAAGGCGTGGACGTCCGGCTAGGAAACTTCGCGAAACGCGATCTCCATTATGGGGATGGCGTGGGCCGTTACAAAGCGAAGTGGCGCAGATATGAGGAGAAGCAAACCGATGTCGGGATTGCAGTCCACTTGATCCATGATGCGCATCGCGACATTTTCGACCGCGCTTTGGTCGTGTCGCTGGATACGGACATGTTACCCGCGTTTCAGATCATGCAAGCAGCATTCCCTGCAAAGCCGATTGTATGTGTTGCGCCACCCAATCGCCCCCATCATCGAGAGATCCAGAATCTAGGCATTGAACTAGACAACATCAAAGTGTCCCAGCTGGAAAAAGCCCTGTTCGGCGCCAAAGTCGTACAGCACGGTGTTTGCGTCGCGCGGCGACCTGGAGCGTATACGCCGCCCACCACTCCCTAACCCTCCCGCACCTCGACCAGCGGCACGCTCGGTGCCGCCCCGGCCATGAAGGTCGCACGATTTACCGCCAACGAATCCTCGGCGAAGCGCACCGTCACGTCGAAGCGGAACCCCGCGGTCACCACCGCGCCCTCGCCGGGTGGCGTATCTAGCACCACCATCCCGCCCGCGCCCAGCTCGAACGCCGCGGTCTCCACCCCGTCGACCGCGACGCGCACGCTGCCCGCCACCGGCCGGGTGATCCGCCGCGCGGTATCGCCATAATGCTTGACCAGCGCGAAGCCCTGGGCCTCGCCGTCGCCGGCGCCGATCAGCTGGTCGGTCGCGCCCGGCTCGCCCTCGTCGTTCGAGCAATCGTCGAACGGGTCGCGCAGCCGGAACGCGCGCGCCGGCCCCATCCGCGCCCGATAAAAGGCAAGCAGTTCGCGGATGTCCGCCTCGCTGCGCACCCCCGGCCCGACATCGTAGCGCGTCCGCGCCTGCGCCCAGGCGGCGTTGCGCGCCTCATGCCCGCCCGCGCTGGTCAGGATCGCGGTCGAGACCTCGGGCGCCACCTCCGCCTCGCGACCCAGCGCGATCGGGAACAGCACATCGTCGAATGCCTGCACGTCATCCTCCTGATCGAATGTCACGAAGCCGTCGCGGATCACCTGCGGCAGCGCCCAGATGAAGGTGGCGGCGACACCCCGCCGCCGCGCCGCCTCCGCCGCATCGGCGATCCCGCGCCACTGGTGCGCGTCCGCGCCGTTCAGCACGAACCCCGCGAAATAATGCTGGCGCTCGACGGGATAGCCGAGCCGCGCCTGTGCCAGCGCGATCCCCTTCGCGCTCGCGACCCGGTTGCCCGCCGCGGCCCAGTCATAATCTTCGAGCTGCAGCACGTCGAAGGCGGGCGAGGCCCAGCCGACCGGCAGGTTCGCGCGCTTGAGCTCGGGCGCCTCGCGGTCGAGCACGGTCGGCAGATAGGCGAGCAGCAGCAGCTCGGCGTCGGGCGCCTCCGCCCGCACCGCCGCGCCCAGCGCCGCGGTCGATGCCGCGAGCAGCGCCCCCGCCGCATCGAGCACGCCGGTGTCAGGATCGCCGCGCACATTCTGCTCGGGCGGGTCGCCCAGCGCCGCCTTGGCCGCATCGTCATGGATGCACAGCCGCCCGTCGGGCATCACCCACCACCACGGCTCGCCGATCTGGAATTTGACCGAAAGGCCGGCGCCCTGCGCGATCCACACGAACGCCCTGGCCACCGCGTGGAGATAGGCCATCGCCCCGCCATGCGCGGGCGAGAGCAGCGCCGAGGGTGGCGCCCATCCCGTCAGCCCCGGCGATCCGTCCGCCGCGCGCTGCTTCCAGTCGTTCCAGCAATGCGCGTCGAACAGCTCGTAGCTCAGCGACCAGATCACGCCGAAGCCCAGCGCCTTGGCGCGGTCGGCGAAATCCCGGTGCCACGCCGCGCACGGCGCATTGAGCGCCCCGCCCGTCAGGCTCGCATAATAGCCGCCCGACGCCGCCTCGAGCCGGAAATAATGGCTCATCCCGACATAGTGGACGATGTCCCCGCGATAGCCGAGCTGAAGCGCGTTCCTCAGCAGCCGCGCAGGCGTCAGATGATAGCTGTCGTCATAGCCGCTGCAGATCGACAGGCCGTGCTCGGGCACCACGACCTCGCCGATGCTCAGCACCGCCCCCGGCCCCTCAACTGCGATCCCGCTGAGCTCCGCCCAGCCCTCGGCCGGCGCCGCCAGCGCGGCGTCCCCCGCAGTATATCCCTCGGGCACCAGGCTCACGAACATCCGGTCGATATCGCCGGCCCAGACCGGATCGGCCTCGCCCGGCAGCATGAACCCGCCGTCGATCGCCGCGAAGTCCAGCGACACCAGCGCATCCTCGGGCGTGCCCTGCGCATAGTTCCACAGCCGCACATACCAGGCGCGAGCGGCACCGCTCGCATCCCGCCCCTCGATCGTCAGCACCGGGCCATTGACCGCGTCCAGCGCCACCACCCCGCCGGAGCGCCAGCGGAACCGCAGCCGGCACCCGCGGAAATCGCGGCTGGTCTCATAGGCGAGCAGCGGGTGATCGTGCCGGTCCTCGGCCTCCCAGATCAGCCCTGCCAGATCGTCCTGGCGATAGAAGACCGCGTCCACCCGCAGCGCATCGGGCGCGGTCGCCGTCACCGCCGCCATCATCGGCCGCGGGAAATTGACCGTCCAGAAGCGCGGGTCGAAGCGCGAGATCACGCCCTCCGCCTGCACGGTGCGTTCCTTGGCGAGCCACCAGCCCATCACTCCACCCCCGCCAGCGCCGATCTCACTGCGCGCGCCACCTGACGGCTCGATTGCCGCAATGCGCCCGCGCCTTCGCCCGAGGGCGCGTTGATCGTGATCGCCACGCGCACGTCGCGCCCGGTCCTGCCCGCCGCAGGCACGTCGACGCGCCCGCTCGCCGTCGGCACGAACAGCTCGGGCCCGCGCTCGCCGACCCAATAGGCACGGCCCGGCGATACCGGCCCGCCCGTCGCCCGCCCCGGTGCGCCGAGCAGGCTGGCGAACAATCCGCCGAGCCCGCCGCCGTTTCCGCCGCCCCCGCCCCCGAAGATCGCCGCCAGGCCGTCGCGCATCGCGCTCGCGGCAACCTCGCCGAGCACGCTCATCGCCACGCGCTTCAGATCCTCGAACCCCAGTCTGCCGGTCCGCGCGGCGCGCAGCAGCGTCCGCTCGATCGCATCGCCCGCGCGCTCGGCGCTTGCCTGCAACGGTCCGTCGATCGACCCGCGCATTTCCGCAACGTCTCTCGCGAAGCCCTGGGTGTCGGCGCGCACGCTCACCACCAGCCGCTCGATTTCCTCATCCATCGGGAAACGCCTCCATCATCGCCGCGATCGTGCCGCGGTCGGGCGGCGCGGCCTCGTCGCCGCGCAGCGCCTGCGCCAGCGCCATCAGCTCGGCCGGGGTGGCGCGCCAGAACGCATCGGGCGCCCAGCCGAACGCTACTCCCGCCTGCCCCGCAAGCCGCGCCGCGGCCTCGGCGAAACTGCTCATCTTCCTGCGAGAATCTGCCCGAGCAGCATCTTCAGCGCCGGGGTCGCCGCCGCCAGCCCGCCCGCCGCCACGCCCTCGCCGAACGCCTCGCGCGTCAGCCCCTCGGGCGGATCGCGCAGGCAGTGCCAGAACAGCGCGACCATCTCGCCGACGCCGAGGCGCCCGTCCGCCGCGCGCTCGACCAGCGCGAATAGCGGCCCCAGCTCGGCCTCGGCCGCGACCAGTGCGGCGAAGCTTGGCCGCAGCACCAGCTCCGCGCCCGCCACGCGCAGCGACGCTTCGCCGCGCGCCGGATTTGCTCCCGCTTTCATTGTCTTCTCCTGTGTGCCTTCGCCCGGCCGGTCCTATGCCGACACCACCGGCCCGGAGCTCTCCAGGCTCAGCGTATAGGAGCGCTCGCCATTGAAATCCCCGGCATAGTCCAGCCGCGTGACCAGGAACCGCCCGGTCATCGTCTCGCCGCTCTCGAAGCTCAGCCGATAGTCGTCGAGCACGCCCGACAGCGCATTGGCCTTGACCCGCACCTCGGCCGCCGATCCCGTGAACACCCCGGCGCCCGACACGCTGACGCTGCGCACGCCTGCGCCCGACAGCAATTCGCGCCACCCGCCCGAATCCTTCGACGTGATCGCCACCGCCTCGCCATTGACGCTCAGCTGCGTCGTGCGCAGCCCCGCCACGGTGGCATAGGCCACCGGCGATCCGCCATCGCCCACCTTGAGCAGGAATGCGCTTCCCTTCTCCGCCGCCATCATATTCCTCCGTCTTTCCGCACCGGCCC
>NZ_DASWTG010000009.1:0-4609 GCF_036402235.1 Sphingomonas sp.
GGGGAGGGGTTGGGGTGGGGCCTATCCTCGCAGACTCCGGTCTCGGTGAGACTGAGACGCCCCACCCCTTCCCCCTCCCCTGAAGGGGAGGGGCTTATTGAGGTTCATTCAGCCACCGGGACGTAATTCAGCGCCTTGAGCGCGGACATGATCGCGCCGTGATATTCGGGAGGCACGGGCTGGGTGCCCATCGCCCAGGCCATGATGTCGACGTCCTGCTCTTCCAGCAGCGTCTCGAACAGGTTGATTTCTGCGTCGTTCCAGCCGGCGTGGTGGGCGTCGAAGAATCCGCCGATCATCAGGTCGGCTTCCTTGACGCCGCGGTGCCAGGCGCGGAAGCGGAGACGTTTCAGGCGGGTTTCTCGATCCATGGTTCTCAACGCAAATTGGCCGACAGCGCTTTTTCGCGCGGTCGGCTGGGTGTAGGCAGCAGATAGACATGCGCCCCGACATCCTCAACCCGCTGTTCGCCGAAGTGACCGCGCTCAAGGGCGTGGGGCCGCAGCTTGCCAAGCCGCTGGAGCGGCTGGGGCTGGCGCGGGCGGTGGATGTCGCTTTCCATCTGCCGAGCGGATGGATCGACCGGCTGCCGCGCGAGGAGCTCGATGCGGCGGACGTGGGCCGGATCATCGCGATCACGCTGACTCCGGTGAATTATCGCATGGGCGGGAGCGCGCGGGCGCCGTCGCGGGTGGAGGCCGTCGATGCGAAGGGTAACTATGTCACGCTGGTGTTCTTCGGCGGCAATTCGGGCTGGGCGAAGAAGCAGCTGCCGCTGAACGAGCCGCGCTGGGTATCGGGCAAGCTCGACCAATATGGGCAGGAATTGCAGATCGTGCATCCCGAGGTGGTCGCGCCAGAAGCGGCGGAGCCGGGCGGACGCGAAGCGATCTATCCGCTGTCGGAAGGGATGACGTCGAAGCGGCTGGCGGCGCTGGCGGCGCAGGCGGTGGAGCGTGCGCCCGAGCTGCCCGAATGGATCGAGCCGAGCCTGAAGGATCGCAATGGCTGGCCTGACTGGCGCGAGGCGCTGGCGCGGATCCATGCCGATCCCGCGGACGCCCGCGCGAGGGATCGACTGGCCTATGACGAGGTGTTCGCCAACCAATTGGCCTTGATGCTGGTGCGCGGCGCCGCGCGGGCGAAGAAGGGACGGCCGCTCGCCGGGGACGGGCGGCTGAGGGATAAGCTGCGGCTGCCCTATACGCCGACGGGGGCGCAGGCACGGACGATCCGCGAGATCGAGGGCGACATGGCGCAGAGCCGCCCGATGCTGCGGTTGCTTCAAGGCGATGTCGGCGCGGGCAAGACGCTGGTGGCGGCGATGGCGCTGCTGATCGCGGTCGAGGCGGGCGCGCAGGGCGCGATGCTGGCGCCGACCGAGATCCTCGCACGCCAGCATTTCGAGACGTTGCAACGGCTGTTCTCGGGCCTCGACGTGCGCATCGCGATCCTCACCGGGCGCGACAAGGGGCGGGGGCGCGAAGCGACCTTGATGGGGTTGCATGACGGGTCGATCGATATCCTGATCGGCACGCATGCGATCTTCCAGCAGGGTGTCGAGTATCGCGACCTGGGGCTGGTGGTGGTGGACGAGCAGCACCGCTTCGGCGTCGCCGAGCGGATGATGCTGCAGGCCAAGGCCAAGGTTGCGCCGCACCTGCTGGTGATGACCGCAACCCCGATCCCACGCACGCTCCAGCTCGCGACGCATGGCGAGATGGACGTGAGCAAGCTCGACGAGATGCCGCCGGGTCGCCAGCCGATCGAGACCAGCGTGATCAGCGAGGAGCGGCTGGAGGAAGTGGTCAACGGCCTCGCGCGGCATCTGTCGGGCGGGGGGCAGGCCTATTGGGTGTGCCCGCTGGTCGAGGAGAGCGAGAAGGTGGATCTTGCCGCCGCCGAGGAACGCGCGGCGGCGCTGCGGGCGCGCTTCGGCGAACGGATCGGGCTGGTCCATGGCCGGATGAAGGGCCCGGAGAAGGACGCGGTGATGGCACGCTTCGCCAGCGGCGAGCTGGGCGTGCTGGTCGCGACGACGGTGATCGAGGTGGGGGTGGACGTGCCCAACGCCACGCTGATCGTGATCGAGCATGCCGACCGTTTCGGGCTGGCCCAGCTCCACCAGCTGCGCGGGCGGGTCGGGCGTGGCGGCGGGCGATCGGTGTGCGTGCTGCTGCGCGGCGGGACGCTGAGCGAGACGGCGCGCGCGCGGCTGGCGCTGATGCGCGAGACCAATGACGGGTTCAGGATCGCCGAGGAGGATCTGCGGCTGCGCGGCGCGGGCGAGATGCTGGGCACGCGCCAGTCGGGCGAGCAGACCTTTCGCCTCGCGCCGCCCGAGAAGTTCGCCGAGCTGATCGGCGCGGCCCATGCCGATGCGCGGCTGCTGGTCGATCGCGACGGCGGTTTGCAGGGCGAGCGCGGCGCGGCGGCGCGGGTGGCGCTGTACCTGTTCGAGCGTGATGCGGCGGTAGGATTGCTGCGCGCGGGTTGAACCGGCCGCGTCACGACCTATCTGCCCGGGCAGATGGGCGCGATCTTTCCAATCCTCATGACGATCCTTGCCGGTATCGGCGTCGCGATGCAGCCGCCGGTCAACGGGACGCTGGCGCGCAGCGGATCGGTGATCCTGGCGGCGCTGATCTCCTTCGCGGTCGGGACCGTGATCCTGCTCGGCATCTGGGCGACGCTGGACCGTACTTCGCCCGCCACGCTCAAGGACGTGCCGTGGTGGGCATGGACCGGCGGCATCTATGGCGTGATCTTCGTGTCGACCTCCGCCTATGCGGCGCCGCGGCTCGGGCTCGCCTCGATGCTGACCATCGCGATCGCCGCGCAGCTGGCGGCGGCGCTGGTGATCGATCATTTCGGGCTGATCAGGCTGCCGCAGACGCCGATCACGGGGATGCGCGCGCTGGGCGTGCTGCTGGTGCTGGCCGGAGTTGTGCTGGTCCGGAAGGGCTAGGTCACTTCTTCATCATCTGAGCGATCAGCTCGTAATAGCTTGCCAGATCGATCGCGGTGTCGAAGCTGGCGCCGAGACGGCCGCCGAGCGCCCAGCGGATCTCTGCCGCGACGGTGCCGACTGCGGGAAGGATGACGCGGAGCCGGTCATTCTCGACAAAGGGCTTTTCGCAGCGGGCCATCAGGCCGTGGGGCGAGATGTTGACGATCAGCAAGGTCACCGGCTGGGCATCGGGACCGAAGGCGCGGGCGCGATAATGAACCTCGTCGCGCTCGGTCGTCCGGCGATCGTCTGCCGTGGCGGGGGCGCCGCCCAGGGGAGAGAATTGGTACGTCACGCGTCCATGCCCCGTGAGTCTCCAGCAACTCGTTGGAAGCAAAGGCTAACCGCTATGGGTAAACGTCCGGGCAACTCTCGTGGTTAGCGGAATCCTATCAGACAGCTTTCTCAGGCAGGATCGAGCAGGCCGTGATGCTTCTTGCCGGCCGAGATGCGCACCTGCGCGGCGCCGACCGTGACCGTGGCGGCCTCGTCGCTCACCTTCTCGCCGTCGATGCGCGCGCCGCCGCCCTTGATCAGGCGGCGCGCCTCGCCCTTGGATGCTGCGAAGCCGAGGCCGACCAGCGCGTCCACGACGCTGATCTCGCCGCTGACGGCGAGGGTGGGGAGCGAGTCGCCGGAGCTTCCTTCCTCGAAGGTCTTCCGCGCGGTTTCGGCCGCGGCTTCGGCGGCGTCGCGGCCGCGGCACATGGCGGTGGCTTCGGTGGCGAGGATCTTCTTGGCCTCGTTGATCTCGGCGCCTTCGAGCGCTTCGAGGCGGTCGATCTCGTCGAGCGGCAGATCGGTGAAGAGGCGCAGGAAGCGGCCGACATCGCGATCGTCGGTGTTGCGCCAGAACTGCCAGTAATCGAACGCCGGCAGCTGATCCTCGTTCAGCCACACCGCGCCCGACATGGTCTTGCCCATCTTGCCGCCGTCGGCGGTGGTGATGAGCGGGGTGGTGACGCCATAGACTTCGGTCCCGTCGACGCGGCGGGACAGCTCGATGCCGTTGACGATGTTGCCCCACTGGTCGGAGCCGCCCATCTGCAGGCGGCAGCCGGCGCGGCGCGACAGCTCCAGGAAGTCGTATCCCTGGAGGATCATGTAGTTGAATTCGAGGAACGAGAGCGACTGCTCGCGGTCGAGCCGCAGCTTCACCGAGTCAAAGCTGAGCATGCGGTTGACGGAGAAATGGCGGCCGATATCGCGCAGGAACGGGATATATTCGAGCTTGTCGAGCCAGTCGGCATTGTCGACCATCACCGCGTCGGTGGGGCCGTCGCCGAAGGTCAGGAACTTCTCGAACACCGTCTTGATCGAGGCGACGTTGGCCTTGATGATCTCGTCGGTCATCAGCTTGCGCGCTTCGTCCTTGAAGCTCGGGTCGCCGATCTTGCCGGTGCCGCCGCCCATCAGGACGATCGGCTTATGGCCGGTCTGTTGCAGGCGGCGCAGCAACATGATCTGCACGAGACTGCCGACGTGCAGCGACGGCGCCGTCGGATCGAAGCCGATGTAACCGGGCACGATCCGGGTGCTGGCCAGCGCGTCGAGCGCGGCCGCGTCGGTCGTCTGGTGGATGTAGCCGCGTTCGTCTAG
>NZ_DASWTG010000010.1:0-50268 GCF_036402235.1 Sphingomonas sp.
CGGTGCCCACCGATCGGTACATCACCACTGAAGGCACGATCAGCACGAGGCTACGGCATTCTTCGAGCCATTTGTCGCCGTAACGGCAGCTCGCCTGATGCGTGTCGCGCTGCCAGCCCGGCAACGCCAGCGGATCGACCGTCTCGATCGGTGCATCGGCCGGGACGGTTGCCGCAACCCAGCGCTGATCGTCGGGCGGTGTCTCGCCCTGTAGATGAACCAGGCGCTCCAGCATCATCAGCGCCATGGTGGTCGACCCGTAGATCGTCTCCCGCCCCTCGCTGTTCCAGCGTCCGCCCCCCTGGCGGGGCTTCCACACGGGGTCGCCGTTGCCGGCCGCGGTGAAAAGAACGAGCGGCGCCTTCATTGCCGTCAGGCCCGTGCGCCGAGAGCCTTCACGCTGTTGTGGCGCAGAGCCTCGAGCACCGTCTCGACGATCGCCGCGGCGTCGAGCCGCGCGTCGGCATACTGACGGTCGGGTTTGTCCTGATCCTGGAAGACGTCGGGCAGGCGCAGCGTGCGGACCTTGAGGCCCGCATCCAGCAGCCCCTCGTCCGACAGCCAGGTGAGCAGATGCGCGCCGAAGCCGCCAATCGCGCCCTCCTCGATCGTCAGTACCACCTCGTGCGTCGCGGCCAGTCGGCGGACGAGCTCGTAGTCGAGCGGCTTCGCAAAGCGCATGTCGGCGACTGTAGTCGACAGCCCCTTCGCATCGAGCTCGTCGGCGGCCTTCAACGCTTCGCCGAGACGGGTTCCGAGCGAGAGGATCGCGACCTTCTTGCCTTCGCGGACGATGCGGCCTTTGCCAATCCCCAGGCGCTCGGGCGTGGTCGGCAGCGGCACGCCGATGCCTTCGCCACGCGGGTAGCGCACGGCGATCGGGCTCGAATCATGCATCGCCGCTGTGTGCACCATGTGCACCAGTTCGGCTTCGTCGGCGGCGGCCATCACCACCATGTTCGGCAGCGTCGCCAGATAGGTGACGTCGAAGCTGCCGGCGTGGGTCGAGCCGTCGGCGCCGACGAGTCCGGCCCGGTCGATCGCAAAGCGGACCGGCAGGTTCTGGATCGCCACGTCGTGGACGACCTGGTCGTAGGCGCGCTGCAGAAAGGTCGAGTAGATGGCGCAGAACGGGCGGTGGCCCTGCGCGGCGAGGCCGGCGGCGAAGGTCACCGCATGTTGCTCGGCAATGCCGACGTCGAAGGTGCGCTCGGGGAACGCCGCCTCGACCTTGTCCAGTCCGGTGCCGGACGGCATCGCAGCGGTGATGGCGACGACCTTCTCGTCCCGCGCCATTTCGGCCTTCAGGGCATCGGCAAAGACGGCCGTATCGGCCGGCGGACCGCCGCCCGGGCCCTTGTCCTGCTTGCCCGAGACGATGTCGAACTTGACCACGCCATGATATTTGTCGGCGGCATTCTCGGCCGGGCCGTAGCCCTTGCCCTTCTTGGTCACCGCATGGACCAGGATCGGCCCTTCCTCCGCGTCGCGGACATTCTCCAGGATCTCGACCAGCGCCTCGACATTATGCCCGTCGACCGGCCCGACATAATAGAAGCCGAGTTCTTCGAAGAGCGTGCCGCCAGTCACCCAGCCGCGAGTATATTCCTCCATCTTGCGGGCCGCCATGTGCAACGGCTTCGGCATCGCCCGCGCCAGCTTCTGCGCAACGCGCCGCGGCCCAAGATATTTGTCGGACGACACCAGGCGGGCCAGGCTGTTGCGCAACGACCCCACCGGCGGCGCGATCGACATGTCGTTGTCGTTGAGGATGACGATCAGGCGATTGCCTGCCTGCTCGGCATTGTTCATCGCCTCATAGGCCATGCCCGCGCTCATCGATCCGTCGCCGATCACCGCGATCCCGCGGCCCGGCGTGCCTGCGAGCTTGTTGGCGACCGCAAAGCCCAGCGCGGCCGAGATCGAAGTGGACGAGTGCGCCGCGCCGAACGGGTCGTACTCACTCTCGCTGCGCTTGGTGAAGCCGGAGAGGCCCCCGCCCTGGCGCAGCGTGCGGATGCGATTCCGCCGGCCGGTGAGGATCTTGTGCGGATAGCATTGGTGCCCGACGTCCCAGACCAGCCGGTCCTCGGGCGTGTCGAACACATAATGAATCGCGACGGTCAGCTCGACCACGCCGAGCCCCGAGCCGAGATGCCCGCCGGTAGTGCCCACCGCGCTGATCGTCTCTGCGCGCAGTTCGTCCGCCAGCTGGCGGAGCTGGGCGGGCTTGAGCTTGCGGAGATCGTGCGGCGTGTCGACCGTGTCGAGCAACGGCGTCTTGGGAAGGTCGGCCATCTTGCGCACTTACTCCAGCGTCATGATGCTGTCCAACGCCCCTGCAGCGGCAAGGGGTGCACGGTCATGAGCGAAAGGTGAGCAGTCGCTGAAACGGCCCCCGGCCCTCAGGCGGCACGACGCATCGCCAGGGCGCGGCCGAGGCTGCGTGCCGCATCGAGATTGGCCTGCTGGCTCTCGCCATGCGATTCGAGCAGCAACTCGTGCCGCACTACGCGCGCGCCGCAATAGTCGAAGATGCCGTGATCGATCTGGGTGCGCATCGCCCCGAAATAGCCGTGCCGCGCATATGTGCCGGCATCCGCTCCGGCCACGGCGACCAGCACCACCTCGAGGCGGCCAAGCTTCTTGCGCTCGTCATCCCCCGCATACCCATAGGCCCAGCCATTGGTGAACACGCGGTCGATCCAGCCCTTGAGCAGCGCCGGGAAGGACCACCAATAGACAGGGTAAACCAGCACCAGCCGGTCGGCGCGGTCGATTCGCTGCTGCTCGGCGAGCACGTCGGATGCAGGCGTCGCGGTCAGCAGATGCGCGGCGAGATCTTGCGCGGTCTCGCGCGGATCGAAGCCCTCGGCGGCGAGATCGGCGATCTCCACCGATGCCGCGGGATCGGAGTCGCGCAGCCCGTCCGTCACCGCCGCCGCGACCGCGTGGGTCAGCGAATCGGGATCGGGATGGGAGATCACTACCAGGTTACGCATCGTCAGCCTCCAACATGTCTGGAAATCGGGCATCAAGCTTATATACTGATAGTAAGTTACTAATGGTAGGTTATATGTCAACCCCTCGCACCCGAATGTCGCGCGAAAGTCGGCTGGCGCAGTTGATGGCAACCGCCTGGAGCATCATCCGCGCGGAGGGGACCGATGCGCTGACGCTGGGGCACCTCGCCGAGCGTGCAGGCGTGACGAAGCCGGTGGTGTACGATCATTTCGGGACGCGCGCCGGGCTGCTCGCGGCATTGTTCCGGGATTTCGACGCGCGCCAGGACGAGCTGATGGACGCGGCGCTTGCCGCCAGTCCGGCCACGCTCGACGATCGTGCGCAGGCGATGGCCGGCGCCTATGTCGATTGCGTGCTGACGCAGGGGCGCGAGATCCCGGGCGTGGTCGCCGCGCTGGAAGGGTCACCCGAACTGGAGCAGATCATGCGCGCATTTCGCGCGATGTTCCTCGAGAAATGCCGCGCGCTGTTCGTGCCCTTCGCCCCGTCGGGCACGATTTCAACGCCAGCGCTCTGGAGCATGATGGGGGCGGCACAGCTGCTTTCCTATGCCGCCGCGACGGGCGACGTCACGCGGGAGGAAGCCATTGCGGAGCTGGCGCGCACGATCCGTGCGATGACCATGGCGGAACGCTAGTTCAGTTGCAGTCCGCGCACTTGCCGCGCACCTCGATCACCGGCCGTACCGGCGTGAAGCCCGCGCCGCGCGCGGCGGTGCGCACAGACTTGGTGATCGTATCGTCGTCGATATGGGTGGTCTGGCCGCACGAGTCGCACACCAGGAAGATGCAGTCGTGCAGGCAGTCAGGATGCGCATTGGCGACATAGGCATTGGCGCTCTCGACCCGCCGCGCGAGGTTCGCGCTGACGAACAGGTCGAGGATGCGATAGACGCTGTTGGCGGCGACGCGGCGTCCCTCACGCTTCGACACCGCTTCGGCGATGTCATAGGCCGAAGCCGGCTTGTCGAACCCGGCCAGCGCCTCGAAGATCGAGGCACGCATCGCTGTCCATTGCTCGCCGGCCTTCTCCAGCGTCGCCTGTGCGGCGTGCGCGAGATCGGCGCCCTGCGGCTCGTGATGGCTATGGTCGTGCGCGTGCATGGGTGGAATGTAGGCTTGCGAAGGCTTCGCAGCAAGCGTCAGTAGGTCGCGCGCCGGTTGAGGTCGTGGCCGAGCGCGAGGACGGCGACGCCGATCACCGTCCACAATATCTCCTGCCCGCCATGCGGCAGCGTGAGGGCACCGGCCATCATGCCGAGGCCGAAGGCACCGACGGCGGACGGCATCATATAGCCGTGCTTCCAGATGCCGCGGCCGAGCGCGACCAGTCCGAACAGGATCGCCAGGACGAGCCCGATCTCATGGATCGCGGGATGGAGGAAAGACCCTGCCGCCGATGCCAGCGCGAGCAGCACCGTGCTGGCCACGCAATGCGCCAGGCACAGGCTCGACAGCCCGATCGCAAAGCGATCGAATCGCGAATCGACCTGTTCCCAGACTCGGGGGGCAAGCGCATGGGCCATGCGCGCCATATAGAAGCAGGCCCGCAAAGTTACAACATAACATCGTCTGCCCGATACCGCGGTTTTTCGGGCGTTTCGCTGGCATTTGCGGTCGGCAGCGCATACACCGCGCGCGTGTCACAGTTCAATCAAACCGCCCGCCCCCGCGCCATCGCCAACTGGCTGTTCGCCGTCGCCGTGCTGATCGTCCTGATGGTTGGCGTGGGCGGCGTCACCCGGCTGACCGAGTCGGGGCTGTCGATCACCGAATGGAAGCTGGTGACGGGCACCCTGCCCCCGTTGTCCGAAGCCGCGTGGCTCGCCGAATTCGAGAAGTACAAGCGCATTCCAGAATATCAGCAGATCAATGCGGGGATGAGCCTGGAGGCGTTCAAGGGCATCTATTTCTGGGAGTATCTGCACCGGTTGCTCGGCCGGCTGATCGGCGTCGCCTTCGCGCTGCCGCTGGCGTGGTTCGCGATCCGCCGTGCCATCCCGCGCGGCTATGGCCTGCGGCTGGCGGGGCTGTTGATCCTCGGCGGGCTGCAGGGCGTGATCGGCTGGTGGATGGTGACCTCCGGCCTCGCCGAGCGCACCGACGTCAGCCATTTCCGGCTCGCCGCGCATCTGCTGCTCGCGCTGTTCATCCTGGCCGCGCTGATCTGGACCGCGCTCGACCTGCGCGCGCTGGCGCGCGATCCCGGCTACCGCCCGGCGCGGCTGACGGGCGTAGCGTTGTGGACTGGCCTCATCCTCTTCATCCAGCTCGTCTATGGCGCGTTCGTGGCGGGGCTGAACGCCGGGCTCGTGACCAACGAATGGCCACTGATGAACGGCAAATTCTTCCCGTCCGAAGTGCTGGCGGTGCGGCCGTTCCTCGATGCGATGCTCAACGATCCGGCGATGATCCACTGGTTCCACCGCTGGTGGGCGTGGGTCACCGTGGCGGCCCTGATCGTGCTGGCGCGCCATGCCAAGGCAGCCGGCGACCGCGGGGCCTCGATCGCGATCCATTGCGCGTTCGGGACGCAGATCCTGCTCGGCATCGCGACGGTATGGACCGGCGTGAACATCCATGTCGCGGCGACCCATCAGATCGTCGGCGCGCTGGTCGTCGCGGCGACGGCCTGGGGCGCGCATTCGGTGGGGCGGCGGCGGTGAGCGACATCGCGCTCGTTCATGCGACCTTCACCAGCGCTGCCGAGGCCGAGACGATCGGGCGGCAAATGGTCGAGGCGCAGCTCGCCGCCTGCGTCAATCTGCTCGGCCCGTGCAACTCGATCTATCGCTGGGAAGGCAAGGTCGAGACCGCGGCCGAATATCGCGCGCTGTTCAAGACGACGCCGCAGCTCGCCCGCGAGCTGGCCGACCGGATCGCGGCGCTGCACAGCTATGACCTGCCGGCGATCGAGATCTGGCCCGCAGCCGCGGGAGATGCGATCGCGCGGTGGGTCGACGATTCGACGCGTTGATCGCCGCGATCCTCCTCACGGCGCAGGCGAGCGCCGCCATGTTCGCCCCGCCGCTCGACCGGCCGCTGCGCGCGGTTACCGAAATGGCTCGAACCGATGCGGGAGTGACGCGGCGCTTCACCAACGCACGGCGGATCGTCTTCCGCCGCCAAGGCGAGGACTATCGCGCCGAGGTGACGCTCGAGGCCGGCACGCCGGTGGCGGAGGGCGACGATGATCCCGCCGCGATGTTTCGTGCAGGATTCGCGCGGATCGCGGGCCGCACCGTGGTGCTGCATCTCGACTCCGCCGGGCGCGTAACCGCGATCGAGGATCAGGCTGCGGTATGGAAGGCGTTTCTCGACGGCATCGCGGCGCTGGCGCCTGCGGGTTCGGGCGATCTCGACCGAAAGCGTGCGGGCCGGATCCGCGCAATCCTCACCATGCTGGCGCCGATGCCGCCCGAACGCCAGCGCGCGACGCTTGCCTCGCTGGTCGAGCCGCTGATCGCCGCGGACATCGCCGCGGCGGGCGAGTCACCGCCGCGCGCGGTCCGCGTTCCCGCAGGGCCGGCCTTCGGCGCCGCGCAGTTGAGCGGCCTCCGCAGCGTGCGACGTGCCGCGGGCAAGCTGGAAGTCGTCGTTACCGCCGAGGGCCCGGTCGCGATCGCGGGGCCGGACGCCGCCGCGCAGGGGCGCATGTCGCTCGAAACCCTGCGGCGCGTCGATCCTGCATCAGCGCTGGTGATCGAGAGCCGCGAGGAAGTCCGAACCCGCCTTCCGGACGGCTCCACGGTATCCGAACGGACCACGACGACACGCCTGGAATAGCGAGGGTATCATAATACCCGTCAACAAAGCCGCGGTTTTCTTGACTTTCACGCCTCATTTCGTCATTTGGCCGCCGTTCGCGCCGTCCGTGATGGGCGGCGCCATGCATTTTAACATGAGGTCTGGCCCCATGAAGGCGCTGATGAAGACCACCAAGTCGGTGAAGCCGGCCGAGGTGGAGAAGAAGTGGCATATCGTCGACGCCGAAGGTCTGGTCGTCGGCCGCGCCGCGGTGGTGATCGCCAACGTGCTGCGCGGCAAGCACAAGACGAGCTTCACCCCCCATGTCGATTGCGGTGACAATGTCATCGTCATCAACGCCGACAAGGTGCGCTTCACCGGCAAGAAGCTGGCCGACAAGGTCTATTACAAGCACACCGGCTATGCCGGCGGCATCAAGGAAATCACCGCCGCCAAGGTGCTCGAGGGCCGCTTCCCCGAGCGCGTGCTGGAAAAGGCCGTCGAGCGCATGATCCCGCGCGGCCCGCTGGGCCGCCAGCAGATGCGAAACCTGCGCATCTACAAGGGCGCCGAGCATCCGCACGAAGCGCAGAACCCTGAAGTCCTCGATATCGCGGCGATGAGCCGCAAGAACAAGGTGGGCGCATAATGTCCGACAATCGCCAGTCCCTTTCCGATCTCGGCGCCATCGCCGCCGGCGCCCCCGAGGGTGCCGAGGCCGCGACCAGCGCCGACGCCTATCTGGCCGGTGCCCCGGTCGTTGAGACCGCGCCGCTGCGCCAGCAGGAGCTCGACGCCTATGGCCGCGCCTATGCGACCGGCCGCCGCAAGGACGCCGTCGCCCGCGTGTGGATCAAGCCCGGCTCGGGCAAGATCACGATCAACGGCCGCGACCAGGAGGTCTATTTCGCGCGTCCGACGCTGCGCCTCGTCATCAACCAGCCGTTCGGCGTCGCTGAGCGTGACGGCCAGTATGACGTGATCTGCACCGTCAAGGGCGGCGGGCTTTCGGGCCAGGCCGGCGCGGTCAAGCACGGCATCGCCCAGGCGCTGACCAAGTATGAGCCGGTGCTGCGCGGCCCCGTCAAGGCGGCCGGCTTCCTGACCCGCGACAGCCGCGCGGTCGAGCGCAAGAAGTACGGCAAGGCCAAGGCCCGCCGCAGCTTCCAGTTCTCGAAGCGCTGATCCTTTCCGGATCGAACGCTACAAGGGCGGCCCCGCAACGGGCCGCCCTTTTTCGTTGCACGGCAGGGCGAACGCACCGCGCGAAACGCCTGGCCCCATCGCCCCACCCGTCCATTTTTTCGATGAAAGCTCAATCCGATACCCGGATCGGTTAAGAACTGTGGCACCTGCGCATCAATCGGCGCGTAATAGAGTCATTTGTAACGACGGAGACTTGACGTCACTCCGCATCCGCATAGCCTCGCTCAAATCCAACCCGGTCTGGGCCGTCCGGGTCAAACACAGGGGGCAACCATGAACTTCGCTCGTCCGCAGCGGCGCGTCCGCGCTTCGCTTCTCCTTTCAGCCGCCGGGCTCGGCCTGGCGCTCACCGTCCCGGGCATCGCCCAGGCGCAGGCGCTGACCCCCGGCGAGCTGGTCGATAGCCCGCACGACACCGTGCGCATCGCCGACCTTGTGGAAGCGCCGCACGCCGCCCCGCTCAGCGTGGCTCCGGCAACGCAGAGCGGCTTCGTCGCGCCGGACGAAGCGATCGATTCGCCGCACATCACCATCAACAACAATTTCACGCCGACCCAGGCATATGACCCCACCAACATCACCGGCATCGGCCAGGTGATCACCGATGCCGGCGGCGGCTTCATCGGCACCTGCACGGGCACGCTGATCAATCCGCGCACGATCATCTTCGCGGCGCATTGCGTGAACACGCGGGCGGCGACCGCCTATGGCGCAAATTCGGGCGGCGTCGGCGTCGGCGTCGGCTTCGAGACGAATACGCGCGCCAACGCCGCCGGCCAGACCGACGAGCTCGTCCGCTGGCTGCTCGGCGGCACCGGCGGTGCCGGCCGCTTCCAGTCGAACACGGCGCAGGCGTTCTACAACATCAACCAGGTGTTCTACGATCCGCGCTCGCAGGCGCCGGCATCCTGCACCAGCGCGACCTCGTGCTTCCTGGAGGCCGACGTCGCGACTGCGGTGCTCGACACGCCCGCGCGCAACGTGCCGACCTGGGCGCTGCTGTTCTCGCCGCTGCCGACCCCCGGCAGCATCAACACCGCGACCGGCACCGGCTATCACGTCAACATCGGGGGCTATGGCGCGTTCGGGAACGGGACCACCGGCTCCTCCACCAACGGCAATTATCGCCGCCGCGCGGCCGAGAACATGCTCGGCGCGCTGGTGTCGATCAACACGCGCAACGAGTTCCTGTTCGGCACCCCGGGCTCGCCCTCGCGTCCGCAACAGCTCTACTTCCTCGATTTCGACGATCCCGCGCGCGGCACTGCAAGCGCCAATCCGCGCGACTTCAACGGTTTCCGCGACAATGCGCTGCCGCGCGAGGGCACGACCGGCCCGGGCGATTCGGGCGGCCCCCTGATCCTCGACCGCACCTTCTCGAAGCAGGTCGTGATCGGCGTCCTCTCGGGCGGATCGACCTTCTTCACGGGGCAGCCGGGCGGCAGCTACGGCACGCAGAGCTTCTATCAGCCGCTTTTCCTCTACTGGGACTGGATCGTCGCCAACAACCCCTATCGCTATGTCACCGCAGTGGCCGGGAACCGCAACTGGGAGGACGGCACCGCCTGGGTCACCGAACTCGACCCCAATTACCAGATCATCGCCAACGGCCAGCTGGTCAACGGCCTGCCCACGCATCTCGGCGGCGCCAATTCGGGCAACGGCCCGCAGTTCGGCGAGATGTGCTTCCAGTCGCCGAGCAGCTCGTCCAACCCGGCGAGCAACGAGTGCGTGGACATCGCGACCGGGCAGGTCCGCAACAACGTGCCCAACGGATCGAGCGAGTCGAACGCGCCTGCGCTTGCCGACGTCACCGGCAATAGCGGCCTGAGCCTGCCGGAGGAGACCGCGCAGGCCGCCCCGGGCTATACTGACACGGTGCGCCCCGCGCCAACGATCGCGAACGGCCTGCCCGGCGCGACCAACTTCACGCCCAACAATGTCGACGGGGTGCGCACCACCGGCCAGATGGGCCGCTACTATGACGTCACGCTGCGCAATGCCGGGGTGGTGACGCTCAATTCGGCCGTCACGATCGACCGGTTCTCGATCATGGGCGCGACCTCGCAGCTGACCATCGCCAGCGGCGCATCGCTCACCAGCCTGATCGAGATCCGCCAGAACACCGGCACCATCGTCAACAACGGCACGCTGGCGTCGCCCGGCGACTATCTGATCCTGTCGGGTCTGCTAACCGGCACCGGCCAGGTCAATGCGCCCTTCACTACCAGCGTCCTGGGCAGCATCGCGCCGGGCACGCTGACCACGCCGGGCACGCTGACCTTCAACGGCAGCCTCATCCTGTCGTCCGGCTCGGGCTATCTCGTCGATCTCGGCGCGAACGGCACGTCGGATCGCATCGTGATCGCGGGTGCCGGCAATCAGGCGAACCTGGGCGGCAATGTGCAGCTCTCCTATTCCGCCGCGACGCTGCGGGGCGGCAACAGCTATACCATCCTCACCGCACAGGGCGGGATCACCGGCACGTTCAACGCGCCGACCTCGCTCAGCGCGATCCTGCGCCCGACGCTGAGCTACACCGCGAACTCGGTGGTGCTGAACATCGTCGCGGGCCGGTATCAGGACGTGGTCTCGCCTTCGGACACCATCGCCTACACCTATGCCCGCATCCTCGATTCCAACCGCAGCCGCGCGGCAAGCTACGACACGCTCTACGGCCCGCTCGACCTGCAGAACGCGGCGACGATCAACGCCACGCTCGGGGCGCTCGCCCCCGCGATCGAATCGACGGTGCAGACGCTGAGCTTCGCTGCGGTGGATGCGAATGCGAACTTCATCCGCAATCGCATCCGCAACCTCGACGCATCCGGCCTCGACGGCACGGTGGCGCACTATGGCCGGCCGATCCAGGTCGCCGCGCTCGGCCTCTCGCCCGCAATGGGTGCCAAGCCCGTCGCCAGCGACATGGCGCCCCCGCTGGTGCTGCAGGAAAGCGCGCTGCCCGACAATATGAGCGGCTTCGTCTCGGCCGGCTATCTGACCGGTGACGGCCGCAGCATGACCGGCATTGGCGGACGCGACGATTTCGACGGTTGGTATGTCGGCGGCGGGATCGAGGTCGCGGTGGGCGACAAGGGCTTCGTCGGCTTCGCGCTGTCCTATTCCGACCTCGACGGCACCGCCTCCTTGGCCGGGCAGACGGCACAGAACCAGGCCTTTCAGGGCACGCTCTACGCCAAGACCGGCACCGCGGGCGGCCTGATCGTTGACGGCCATGTCACCGCCGGCGCGCTGAACACGAAGACGCGGCGCGTGATCAACTTCCTCGGCACGCCCTACACGCTCCGCGCTTCGGACGCCGCGCTGGTGCTCAGCACCGAGCTCGGCATCAGCAAGAACCTGGGCGGTGACGCGTTCGAGATCACCCCGCGCATCGCCGGGCGCGGCACCTATATCGGCTTCGGCAGCGCGCTCGAGAGCGGCGGGCCGGTCGCGCTCGACTTGCGGCGTCGGGAGTACAACAGCTGGCAGGGCCGCGCGGGCATCACCTTCGGCGCCGGCAAGGCATCCACGGTGCGCCCGTTCGTCACCGGCACCTATGTCCATGAGTTCAGCGACCAGCCGGGCGCAGTCTTCGCCAATCTGGTCGGCGCGCCCAGCGGCTTCGCCTTCGCGCTCAACGGCGAGGACAAGGACTGGGGCGAGATCAGCGGCGGCCTGACCTTCAAGGCGGGTGCGGTCGACCTGTCGGTTTCGGCCGACACCACGATCGAGCGGAGCGACGTATCGGTGCAGACCTATCGCGGATCGGTCACCTTCCGCTTCTGATCTGCCGGACTGGGATTGAAGGGGCCGTCCCTTCGGGGGCGGCCTTTTCTTGTCAGGGTACGGCGCCGGCCCGCGCCCCCACCCGGCCGCCCATAGGATACTGGCGTTAGGCGGCCGGGTGAGAGCGCGCCGGCACCACTTCAGCGAAGCTGAACGATGCTATGCTGGCGACAGGCGTCGATCCGGCGCAGCGCCCATGCGGCGCACGATCGTCTCGATCCCCTCGCCGATGCGAAGCTCGTTGAACGAGGGCGGGCTTTCGCGCACGCGTTCCGACAGCGTCCCTGCGCCGATCAGCCGCACCTCTCCCGCGCCGCTCGCCTCGCGGATGTCGAACGGATCGTGGACGTGCCCGCTCAGCACCGCGTCCGCCCCGGCCGCAGCCAGTGCCGCAAGCGCCGCGCGCCCGCCGCGCGTATGCGAACTGCTGCGCGTCCCCGCCTCGATCAGGGGGTGATGGCAGGCGATCAGCACGCGGTGGCCATCGGGTGCCGCCTCGACGAGCGCCAGCGCCTCCTGCAACGCGCGAGTGCTGACATGGCCCTTCGACCAGTTGAGCCGCCACTGGAAGCGCGCGGTGGTCTTGAGCGGCACGATCGCGAGGCCGGGCAGGTCCAGCGGTCGCTCGATCATCCGCTCGAGCGCGCGGTAGCGCCGATAGGGCGTCACGAAGCGCGCCCACAGGTTGAAATAGGGAAGGTCGTGGTTGCCCACCTCGACCGTCACCGGCGCGTCGAGGGTCTCCAGCCATTGCGCCGCCGCCTCGAACTCGCGGGTGCGCGCGCGCATGGTGAGATCGCCGGTCATCACGATCGCGTCGGGCCGCTCGGCGCGGACGCAACCGGCGAACCAGTCGAGCGCCTCACGGTCCTCCGCGCCGAACTGCACGTCGCTGACGTGGAACAGGCGAATCATGCCGCTTCCTCGCGGGTGGCGATGAAGGCGGGGGCTGTCATTCCCCCGCTCACCTCGACATCGGGGTCGAGCGTCACCGGCTCGCCATCGAACAGCGCAAGGACCGGGCGGCTGCACACCGGCCGCAGCCGCGTCGCGCGCTGGTCGGTCACCGCGCGCGCTGCGATCCAGTCCCCCGTCAGCCAGTTCCAGCCAAGCTCGGCGATCGAGGCCCAGTCGCGCGCATCGATCGCCGCGACCTCCAGCGCATCGGCGGCAGGCGCGACGAACACCGCCTGATAGCGCCCGCGCATTCCCGGCACGCCCGCGACCCGGATCCCCTTGCCGAAGGTCTTGCGCCACGCGCTGCGGATCGCGCCCAGCACTCGCGCAACACGGCCCTTGCGCGCAGCTTCACGCGCACGCGCCCAATGGGCGGCGGGGCCGAGGATCAGGCCGACGAACGCGCGGTGCGGCCCCGCCTCGACATAAGGGAGCGCCACCCGCCGCCCGCCTTCATGCGCGGCATGGATGATGTCGGCGGGCTCGGCATCCCCGTGCAGCGTCTTGGCGAGCAGGTTCATCGTACCGCCCGGCAGAATCAGAAAGGCGCCGTCCCATTCCGCGAGCGCGCAGAGCGCCGCGTTGATCGTTCCGTCACCGGCGAACAGCACCACCGTATCGGCACGCGCCTCGGCCAGTTCCGCGACCGAAGGGATCGCCTGATCGGGAAAACCTGTCCGCCCCGCCAGCACGAGCCCGCGTTCCTTGAACACCGCTTCCAGCGCTTCGCATTTCTCCTGCGTCGCCGATCCCGAATTGGGGTTGGTGATGAACCACAGCCGCTCCACGGAGCTGCTAACGCACGAACGCCGATCGCGCCGCATCCATCCGCTCGATCGCGGCATCGAGCACGTCGTCGGCCTTGGCGAAGCACAGCCGCACCAGATTGGTCACCGGTGCCTGCGCGTAGAAGGCCGAGACCGGAATCGCGGCGACGCCAGCTTCCTCGATCAGTCGTTCACAGAAAGCCATGTCATCCAGCGCGATGCCCGACGCTTTCAGATCCACCGACAGGAACCACGTCGCCGCTGAGGGCAGCACATGATAGCCCCCGGCGGCGAGGCCGCCTTCCAGCCGGTTGCGCGCGCGCTGGAAGCCCGCGACCGATTCCGCGATCCAGTCGTCCTGCATCTCCAGCCCCGCCGCCACCGCCCATTGCAGGTTGGGGGCGGTCGAGAAGGTAAGGAACTGGTGCGCCCGCGCCAGACCCGCGACGATCGGCGGCGCGGCGCACATCCAGCCGACCTTCCAGCCAGTGAGGGCGAAGATCTTGCCCGCCGATCCGATCTTCACCGTCCGCTCGCGCATGCCCGGCATCGCCATCAGCGGCGTGTGGCGCGCGCCGTCATAGACGACATGCTCCCAAACCTCGTCGCACACCGCGATCAGGTCTCGCTCCACGCAGAAGGCGGCAAGATCGGCCAGTTCCTCGCGCGACAGCATCGCGCCAGCGGGGTTCGCCGGGTTGTTCACGACGATCAGCCGCGTGCACGGCCCCGCCGCTTCCTCCAGCGCTGCGCGCGTCAGCCGCCAGCTTCCCGGCTCTAGCCGCGCCAGCCGTGCCACGCCGCCGGCACGCTGAACGAGCGGGAGATAGGCGTCGTAGAGCGGCTGGATCAGGATCACCTCGTCCCCCGGCGCGATCAATGCCGCGAAGGATGCGGCGATGGCCTCGGTAGCGCCCGAGGTGACGATGACCTCCTCGGGCGAGAGATCGAGTTGCTGGTGGCGCGCATAGTGCGCGGCGACGGCCTGCCGCAGCTCGGCGAGGCCAGCCATCGGCGGATATTGGTTCGAGCGCGTGACGAGTGCATCCGCCGCGGCGCGGACCACCGGCACGCAGCCCTCGCCATCGGGAAAGCCCTGCCCCAGATTGATCGCACCGCTCGCTCGCGCCCGCGCCGACATCGTCTCGAAGATGGTGGTGCCGAGCGCGGCGTAGACCGGGTTCATGTCCGCAGCATGCCCGAGCGGCGCGTCAAAGAGAAGAAGGGGCCGTGCAGGCCCCTTCAAAGCGTCCGGTTGGAAAGGATCAGCGGTCCTGCTGATCCTTGCCGGGTTGGCGTTGCTTGCCTTGGCCGCCGTCCTGCTGGCGTTGCGGCTGGCGCTGCTGCTGCTTCTCCATCTTCTGGCCGCGTTGCTGTTGCTGCTGGCCGCCCGGATTCCGGCCCTGGTCGCGCTGGTTCATCACATCTCTCCCGATGCCCGCTCGCCTTGTTGAACGAGCCGCCATGGCAATCGATCCGCGATCCGTCGCGTTTCGCGCTCTTTTGCAGCTACTTGACCGGCCGCTTCTCGAGCTTGCGCGCCAGCGTGCGGCGGTGCATCCCCAGCCGCCGGGCGGTCTCGGAGATGTTGAACCCGGTCGCGGCGAGCGTCTCGTTGATCATCTCCCATTCGTGCGTCTTGAGCGAGGCCGCCCGCGGCGTAACCGGCACGTCGGGATTGCCCGGCGCCTTGCCGAACGCGGCCTCGATATCGTCGGTGTTCGACGGCTTTACCAGATAGTGGCAGGCGCCGAGCTTGATCGCCTCGACGGCGGTGGCGATGCTGGCATAGCCGGTCAGCACCACGATCAGCGTCGCCGGATCCTGCGCGTGAAGCCTCGCCACGCAGGGCAGGCCCGATGCCGTACCGAGCTTCAGGTCGACCACCGCATGGGTTGGCGTCTCCGCTTCGAGCAACGCGTCCAGCTCGGCCGGGCTGGCCGCCACCCGCACCCGATAGCCGCGCCGCTCGAACGAGCGCTGCAGCGTGCGCGCGAAAGTCGCGTCGTCCTCGACGATGATAAGACTTGGGATCAGGCTCGGCTCCCCCATCAGCGTGTTTCCGCATGGATCAGCGGCAGGATCAGTCGCACCTCGGCGCCGCCGCCCGCCGGATTGCGCGCCTCGATCCGCCCGCCCATCCGCCGCGCGACATTGCTGGCGAGAAACAGGCCAAGGCCATGCCCGGCCCCCTTGGTCGAGCGGTACAGCTCGCCGACATGCGCCAGCGCTTCGGGATCGAAGCCCGGCCCATAGTCGCGCACGACGATCGCCAGCATCCCCTCCTCGACCTTGCCCGTTAGGCGAAGCCCGAACGGCGAGGCTTCCGCCGCGTTGTCGAGCAGGTTCGCCACCGCCTGGCGCAGCGCCGGATCGACCGCGATGACGGCCGGCCCGGCATCCTTGGTGCTGGTCGCGATCGGCACCTGCGGATGCGTCGGCTGCCACGCCTCGGCCAGCTCGGTCAGGAAGGCCGCCGCCGCCATGCTCTGCATTGCCTCCCCGCGCGGCCGGCCTGCGGAATGGAGAATGTCGGAGACGATCGCCTTGCAGCGCTGCACCTCGGCCTGCATCTCCTCGACCTCCTCCGCCAGTTGCGCGTCGCCGGCGATCGCCGGCACCCGCCGCCAGTCGGCCAGGATCACCGAAAGCGTGCCGAGCGGCGTGCCCAGCTCGTGCGCCGCGCCCGAGGCGAACAGGCCCATGCGGACGATCCCTTCCTCTTCCGCGGCATGCTGGCGAAGATCGGCGACATGCGCGTCCCGCGCGCGCAGGTTGCGGCTGATCCGCACGATGAACAGCACCAGCAGGCTGGCGACCATCACGAAGCCGACCCAGTGGCCGATCGCGAACAGATCGCCATGCGCGACCACCAGCCCCGCGGGTAGCAGCAGCGGCACATAGCTGACAGTGAGCAGCGCATAGCTGCACGCAGTGGCGGCCACGAGTATGGCAACGGCCGCAGGGGGAAGCAGGATCGCGCCGAGCACGACCTGAAGCAGGTAGAGCGAGATGAACGGGTTGGTCGCGCCGCCGCTGAAATAGAGCTGGAGCGTCAGCACCCCCATGTCGATGAGCAGCGCGAGCATCACCTCCGCGTCATGGACGCGATGGCGCGGCAATGCCATGGTCGCGAGCAGGTTCGCCACCGCCAGCAGCGCCGCGACCCCCAGCATCTCGACCACCGGCAGCGGGACCCTCAAGCCGAAATGGACGAGCAGGATCGCCAGCGTCTGCCCCGCCACCGCGATCCATCGCAACTGGATCAACTGGCGCATGTTCTCCGCAGCGGCGGTCTCGGCGATGAGGCGGGGGCCGCGGCGGGTGAGCGCGAGCAGCGGCGCGTCCATCACGCCGACTTCCGCCGCAGCAGGAGGAACAGCGCGGCGAGGCCGATCCCCGCCAGCCCGAACCAGGTGAGCGCATAGACGAGATGGTTGTTGTTGAAGCGCAACACGGTGAGCCCGCCTACCGGCCATCCGCCCGGATTGGGGGTCGCATCGGCATCGATGAAGAAGGGCGCGGCGGGTCCGATCCCCCGTGCCGCAGCGATCGCCGGCACGTCGCGCGAATACCAGCGGCCGCCCGCCGCGTCGTTTGAGCGCAGGAACCCGCCCTGCGGCTCGCTCGCACGAAGAAGCCCGGTGACGGTCACGGGGCCGGCAGCCTGTGCGGCGGCGCGCGTCGCGGGATCGCGCCGCTCGGCGGGCACGAAGCCGCGATTGACCAGCACCATGCCCTGCGCCGCGCGCAAAGGGGTCAGCACCCAGAAGCCCGCGCCATGCATAGTGAGCGCCTGCACCAGCGTCTCGCGGTCATGGAGGAAGGTCCCGGTCACCCGGATGCGGCGATATTCGCTGCTCCGCACGTTCAGCTGCGGCCATTGCGCCCTTCCGGGCATCGCCACCGGCGCGGCGCGCGTCCCGGCCTCGACCCGCGCGATCAGGTCCAGCTTCCACGCCCGCCGCTCGACCTGCCACACGCCGAGCGCCGTGAACCCAAGCGTGGCCAGCAGCGCCAGCGCAATGAGGAACGCGCGTTTCATAGCGGTCTCAGGCCGACGGCACGTCCACCATCGGCATCATGTTGGAGTTGAGGTGGAACATGATCCACAGCGACCCCGCGATCACGATCAGCACCAGCACCGCGGTGAAGATGTACGCCATCAGCGTCCAGCCGCCCTCCGACTGGGTATTGACGTGCAGGAAGCAGACGGTGTGGACCAGGATCTGGACGATCGCAGCACCGACGATCAACACGCCGGTCGTGGCCGCGTCGAGCGGGCCGGTCATCACCAGCCAGAACGGCACGGCGGTGAGCACCACCGACAGCAGGAAGCCGATCACGTAGATGCGGCGCGACGCGTGCGGGGCGCCGTGGCCAGCTTCGGCATGGGTAACGTCGCTCATCGCAGGACCCCGAGCAGATAGACGAAGGTGAAGACGCCGATCCACACGACGTCGAGGAAGTGCCAGAACATGCTGAGGCACTGGAGCCGCCGCTGGTTCTCCGGATGCAGCCCGCGCTGGCTCAGCTGGAACAGCATGACCACCAGCCAGATGATGCCAAAGGTGACGTGCAGCCCGTGCGTCGCGACCAGCGTGAAGAAGGCCGAGAGGAAGGCGCTGCGCTGCGGCGTCGCGCCCTCATGGATCAGCTCGGCGAACTCGAACAGTTCGATGCCGACGAACGCCGCGCCCAGCAGCCCGGTGACGATCAGCCAGACTTGCGTGCTGCGCAGCTTGCCTTCCTGCATCGCGATCATCGCGAAGCCATAGGTGATCGACGAGACGAGCAGGATCGCGGTGTTGAGCGCGACCAAGGGCAGCGAGAAGATCTCGCGCGGGATCGGCCCGCCGGCATAGGCGGTGCTGAGCACGCCGAAGGTCGCGAACAACGTCGCGAAGATCAGCGCGTCGCTCATCAGGTAGATCCAGAAGCCGAGCAGCGTGGAGCCGCCCGGCTCGTGGTGATGCTCGTCCTCGACCAGATAGAAGGTAGGCTCGCGCGCTTCGGTGCCGTTCAGTGCTTCCGCGGCCATGGTCACGCTCCCGCCGCGAGCAGCGTGGTGCGCGCGTCCTCTTGTTCGGCGACCTCATCCACCGGGATGTAGTAATCGCGGTCGTAGTTGAAAGTGTGCGCGATCGAATAGACCAGCAGCGCCACTGCCGAGACCGCAGCCAGCCACCAGATGTACCAGATCATCGCAAAGCCCAGCACCGCGGCCAGCGCAGACAGGATCACGCCCGCGCCGGTGTTGCGCGGCATGTGGATGGGCTTGAAGCCCTTTTCCGGCCGCCGCGCGCCGCGCGCCTTCATGTCATACCAGGCGTCGAGATCGTGGACCTGCGGCTGGAACGCAAAGTTGTAATTGGGCGGCGGCGAGGAGGTCGACCATTCCAGCGTGCGGCCGTCCCAGGGGTCGCCGGTGGTGTCGCGCAGCTTGTCGCGGTTCTTGATGCTCACCGCAATCTGGATGACGAAGGCGGCGATGCCGATCAGGATGATCACCGCGCCGATCGCCGCGATGATGAACCAGGGTTGCAGCGCCGGATCCTCGAAATGGTTCACGCGGCGCGTCGTCCCCATCAGGCCGACGATGTAGATCGGCGTCCAGGCGACCCAGTAACCAATCACCCAGCCCCAGAAGGTCACCTTCCCCCAGAACTTGTCCAGGCGGAAGCCGAACGCCTTGGGGAACCAATAGTCCATTCCCGCGAACAGGCCGAACACCACGCCGCCGATGATCACGTTGTGGAAGTGCGCGACCAGGAACAGCGAGTTGTGCAGCACGAAGTCGGCAGGCGGAACCGCCAGCAGCACGCCGGTCATGCCGCCGACGACGAAGGTGATCATGAAGGCGACGACCCACATCATCGGCAGCTCGAAGCGGATGCGGCCGCGATACATGGTGAACAGCCAGTTGAAGATCTTCGCGCCCGTCGGGATCGAGATCACCATGGTGGCGATGCCGAAGAAGCTGTTGACGCTCGCGCCCGACCCCATGGTGAAGAAATGATGCAGCCAGACGAGGTAGGACAGGATCGTGATGACCACCGTCGCATAGACCATCGACGAATAGCCGAAGAGCCGCTTGCCGGTGAAGGTCGAGGTGATTTCGGAGTAGATGCCGAACACCGGCAGGATCAGGACGTACACCTCCGGGTGTCCCCAGATCCACACCAGGTTCCAGTACATCATGGCGTTGCCGCCAAGGTCGTTGGTGAAGAAATTGGTGCCGACATAGCGGTCGAGCATCAGCATCGCGAACGCGGCGGTCAGCACCGGGAAGATCGCGACCACCAGCACGTTGCTGCACAGCGCGGTCCAGCAGAACACCGGCATCTTCATCATCGTCATGCCCGGGGCGCGCATCTTGATGATCGTCACCACCATGTTGATGCCCGACAGCGTCGTGCCGATGCCGGCTATCTGCAGCGCCCATAGATAATAGTCCGGCCCTGTGCCGGGACTGTTCTCGATATTGCTGACGGGGACATAGTTGAGCCAGCCGCCGCGCGAGAATTCGCCGACGAACAGCGAGGCCATCACCAGTAGCGCGCCCGCGACGGTCAGCCAGAAGCTGAGGTTGTTGAGGAACGGGAAGGCGACGTCACGCGCGCCGATCTGAAGCGGCATGACATAGTTGACGATGCCCACGACCAGCGGGATCGCCACGAAGAAGATCATGATCGTCCCGTGCGCGGTGAAGATCTGATCGTAGTGGTGCGGGGGGAGATATCCTTCGCTCGCGCCGAACGCGATCGACTGCTGCAGGCGCATCATCAGCGCGTCGGCAAAGCCGCGCAGCAGCATGACGATGCCGAGGATCATGTACATGATCCCGATCTTCTTGTGGTCGACCGTCGTGAACCACTCGGTCCAGAGATAGCCCCACAGCTTGTACTTGGTCACCGCGCCGACGATGCCGAGGCCGAGCAGGACGACCACGGCAAAGGTGACGAGCAGGATCGGCTCGTGAACCGGGAAGGATTCGAGCGTCAGGCGGCCGAAGATCGTCCGCGTGATGGATTCATCGAACATGACGGCTCCGAAGGATCACGCCGCACCGGCGCGCGGCGCGCCGGGCAGGGTGGAGAGATTGAACGAGGTCTTGTGGTCGCCATGCCCGCTGGCGCCGCCCTGCTTGGATTCGGGCGAGGTGCGGTTGGGGCCGTCGCCCTTCTCCTCACCCTTCTTGAAGATCGCGCCCTTGGGCTTGTCGCTGTCCGGCGGCGGGCTGCCGTGGCCCGAATGCATCGCGCCGCCCGCACGCTGGTCGTGCCGCATTGTGTCGCTCATGCACGGCGTGCCCGGGCGGACGCAGCGATTGTAGACCCGGTCGAACAGCGTGTTGTCGACACTGGCGAAGTACATCGCCGGCACGCGCTCGCTGGGCTTCTCCAGCGCGAGGTAGCGCTTGGTGTCAAGCGCCTGGCCGCCGGCCTTGACCCGGCCGACCCAGGCGTCGAACCCGCCCTGGTCCACGCCATAGAGCTTGAAGCGCATGTGCGAGAAACCCTCGCCGCTATAGTTTGCGGACATGCCGCGGAAGGTGCCTTCGCGGTTGATCACCGCGTGCAACTGGCTCTTCATGCCGGGCATGACGTAAATCATCCCGGCCAGCGTCGGCGCGTAGAAGGTGTTCATCATGTTGGTCGAGGTCAGCTCGAACCGCACCGGCCGATCGACCGGCAGCACCAGCTCGTTGACGCTGGCGACGCCCTGCTCGGGGTAGATGAACAGCCATTTCCAGTCGAGCGAGACGACCTGCACGATCAGCGGCCTGGCCTCCGGATCGGCCGGCTTGCTCGCGGAGATGCGATTTAGCGGCCGGAACGGGTCGAGCAGATGGGTGCTCCACCAGGTCAGCGCGCCGAGGCAGATGATGATCAGCAGGGGTGCGGACCAGATCACCAGCTCGAGCGCGGTCGAGTGGTCGAAATCGGGATCGTAGGTCGCGTCCTTGTTGGTATGGCGGTAGCGCCACGCGAATAGGATGATCAGCGCGATCACCGGAACGATGATCAGCAGCATCAGCGCCGTCGAGATGTAGATGATGTCGCGTTGCTGCAACGCGATGTCGCCGGCCGGATCGAGGACCGAGCGGTCGCACGCGGCGAGCATTGCCATGAGCGGCAAGAGCGTCAGGTTCCGGCGTGCAGTGGACAGTTTCGTGTCTTCGCGCATGGACCTCCGCCTATCCCGGCGCAGGTCCGCGCCGACATTGGACATTTTGTCCTATCCCCGTCGCGGCGCTTTTCTGGTGCAGCGGACGTTGAAACGCCATAATATCGAAGAAGCTGCCGGAGCAAAGCCATATGACTGCACCGATCGCCGCATCAACCTCGACTCCGCTCGAGCGCGACGCCCGTCTCGTCAGCGCCCGCGAGCACAAGATCGCCCCCGGCGAGATCGCGATCGGCGTGATCGTGGGCCGCACCAGCGAATTCTTCGACTTCTTCGTCTATGCCATCGCTTCGGTCCTGGTCTTCCCGTCGCTGATCTTTTCCTTCGCCGATCCGCTGACGGGAACGCTCTATTCCTTCGCGCTGTTCTCGCTCGCGTTCATCGCGCGCCCGCTCGGCTCTGCGATCTTCATGTGGATCGATCGCAACCATGGCCGCGGCGTGAAGCTCACCATCGCGCTGTTCCTGCTCGGCGGGTCGACCATGGCGATGGCATTCCTGCCCAGCTACGATCAGGCTGGCATGGCGGTGGTCTGGGTGCTCGCGCTGCTGCGCATCGGGCAGGGCATCGCACTGGGCGGCGCGTGGGACGGACTGCCCTCGCTGCTCTCGCTCAACGCGCCGCCGAACCATCGCGGCTGGTATGCGATGATCCCGCAGCTCGGCGCGCCGCTCGGCCTGATCGTGGCGGCGGGGCTGTTCGCCTTCTTCATGTCGACGCTGTCGGACGCGGATTTCCTCTCCTGGGGCTGGCGTTATCCCTTCTTCGTCGCCTTCGCGATCAACGTCGTTGCCCTCTTCGCCCGCCTCCGCCTCGTCGCGACGCCCGAATTCGAGCGGCTGTTCGAGAGCCGCGAGCTTCAGCCCGCGCCCTTCTGGGAAACGGTGCGCGAGGAAGGGCGGACGATCGTGCTCGGGTCGTTTGCGCCGCTCGCCAGCTTCGCGCTGTTCCATCTCGTCACCGTCTTCCCGCTCTCCTGGATTCGGCTGAACACCGGTGAGGCGGCGGAGCGGTTCCTGGTGATCGAGATCGTCGGTGCCGTGGTTTGCGTTCTCGCCATGCTCGCATCCGGCTTCATCGCCGACCGCGTCGGGCGGCGTGCGGTGCTCGGCGTCTCGGCGGTGCTGATCGGTGCCTATAGCGGCTTCGCGCCTCAGCTGCTGGGTGCAGGCGGTTTCGGCGAGACGGTCTATATGATCGCGGGCTTCATCCTTCTCGGCCTCGGCTTCGGCCAGTCGTCGGGCGCGGTCAATGCCAGCTTCTCGAGCGAGCGCCGCTATACGGGCGCGGCGACCACCGCCAACCTCGCCTGGCTGATCGGCGCCGGTTTCGCGCCGCTGGTCGCGCTTTTTCTGGCGAGCAATTTCGGCCTGTGGTCGGTGGGCGCCTATCTACTCTCCGGCGCAGCCTGCACGCTGGCCGCGCTCGCGATCAACCGCGACTGGGCGCGACCGGGGGCGTAGCGGCTGGCGGAGGCACCCATCTGCCCCGATCACAAACGAAAAGCCCCGGAAAGCGAAACGCTTTCCGGGGCTTTTGTAATGGTGGGCGCGGCAAGGATTGAACTTGCGACCCCTGCGATGTCAACACAGTGCTCTACCACTGAGCTACGCGCCCGAAACCGCTTGGCGATTGCCTTGCGGCGAATCTCGGGAAGCGGCCGTTTAGCGGGGGCCGACCACCCATGCAAGCACCCGAATCAATTCCGGCTGGGAACCTGCTCCATCTCGAACAGGCGGTCCACCTCGAGCACCAGGTCGCGCAGGTGGAAGGGCTTGGAGAGGACGCGCGCCGAGGGAATCTGCTTGCCGGCCTTCAGCGTCACCGCGGCGAAGCCGGTGATGAACATCACGCGCATGTCGGGCGCGATCTCGCCCGCCTTCTGCGCTAGCTCGATCCCGTCCATCTCGGGCATCACGATGTCGCTCAGCAGCAGGTCGAAGCGCTGGGCCTCGATCAGCGGCAGCGCCGCCGTGCCGCGATCGACGGCGGTAACCGAATAGCCCGAACGCTCGAGGGCGCGCGCGAGGTACTCGCGCATCACCCGATCGTCCTCGGCTAGAAGAATCCTGATCATCCCTACCCCTTGTCGCGCTGTACGCGCTGCGCCGGCCCCTCGAATCCGGAACCGCCGCCAAGAAACAGATTATGCCCGAAGGGCTTAAGATTTTCCAGCCGCGCGCCGGTGGAACGGAAGCGTTGCCGCGAGCGCGCCGCCCGCATAGGGTCGATTCGTGAGCGCCGCCCCATCCTTCGACCGCCACGGGCCGGACATACCGGCCTCCCCCGTGGTGCTGTCGGTGCCGCATGCCGGGCGCGACTATCCGCTGCCCCTGCGTGCGGCGCTCCGCGTACCGCTCGCCGGCCTGCTCCCACTGGAGGACCGGCATGCGGACACGCTGGCGCTGGCGGCGCGTGGAGCGGAGACGCTGTTCATCGCCAACCGCGCGCGGGCCTGGATCGACCTAAACCGGGCCGAGCATGATCGCGATCCGCGGATCGACGAGGGCGCCGGGCCGATGCCCGAGAGCGCGATGTCGCTCAAGCTGCGTAGCGGCCTTGGCCTTGTCCCCCGTCGCGTGGGCGGAGCCGATCTGTGGCGCCGGCGCTTCGCCGACGAAGAGGTGCGCCAGCGGATCGAACGCGACCACCGCCCCTATCATGCGGCGCTCGCGACGGCGCTGGCGGCCGCGCGCGGCCGGTTCGGGGTCGCAGTGCTGCTCGACATCCATTCGATGCCGCCCCTTGCCACCGGAGGCGCGCGTGTGGTGATCGGCGACCGGTTCGGCCGCTCCGCCGCCGCGCGCTTCATCGGGCGGATCGAGGGAGTGGCCCATGCGGCAGGCGTGCGGACGGCAGTCAACACGCCCTATGCGGGCGGCCATGTCCTCGATCGCCACGCCGATCCGGCGGCGAACATCCACGCCATTCAACTCGAGATCGACCGCACCCTCTATCTCGACCGCCGCCGCGACCAGCCCGGCCCTGGCTTCGACTCGACCGCGGCGCTGCTTCGCCGGATCATCGATTCGATCGCGGACGAGGCGTTGCCGCTCGCCGCGGCGGCGCAATAGGACCTCGACGCCAGTTCGCACAGAAGGAATCTCGCGACTTCTTCCGCCTGCAAGGCAGACGCAGCACAAAAAAACCGCCCGGCGTTGCCACCGGGCGGCCAAGGTTCAGGGAGGAGACACGCCCGAGGGCGTGCCGCACGGTTCCGCGAAAGGGGGGACACGAAACCGTACTGACAGAGATATAGGAGGGGTTGACCGTGGCTTCAAGGCCACGATCGAAAATGCGACGAAAGGAAGAGGTTTGCCCGCCAAATCCTTCATCTGCGGCGGAGAATCGCCTGCAGGACAGGTGCGACGCGCATATCGGGTGGCATGATCCCGAAGGCAAGAAAACGCCGCGCCCCTGCCGCCGTTCGCGGCAGGGCGCGCGGAAATCAGGCGGCGGGCGCGATCTGTGGCGCGACGTTGCCCTGCTGAAGCTGGCGCGCGAAGATTTCGCGCATCAGGCCGAGCGAGAAGAGATGTGCATAGATCAGCGGCAGCATGCCGTTCTGCGCCATCTTGCGCAGCTGGTCGCCGCGCAGCTCGTTGAGCTTGTTCTCGTCCACCATGCGGAAACCGCGATAGATATAGGGCTGTTCCGAACCTTCGGGCTGGATCGCCACTTCTCCGTCCATCAGCAAGCCCATATCGTTGAGTTCCTTGAGGAACGCATTTGTCTTTTGCCCCGCGATCTCGAACTCCTCGTTGAACTTGAGGATGTTCTGGACCAGCTCGGTCGGCTTGCCGTCCTCGAACAGCGCATCGCCTTCGTCGAAGGCGCCGATCGTGTCGGAAGTCGGATCGAAGCAGAGCGACAGCTCCTCCGAATCCGGGCGCAGGCGCGCGAGCAGATAGGGATAGCGGCGGATATAGGCGGGAATGTACAGATTCTCGCCTTCCTTGATCTTGCCATCGGCGCCGAAGAAGACATTGACGCCCTCGTTCAGCCCCATCAGGCCCAGCGGCACCGAATCGTCACCGACCGAGAAGACGATCGGCATGCTGCGCTGCACCAGGGGGAACTCCTCCACCGTCAGCGGGATCGCGTGCTGAGTCGCCATGAATGGCGCTGAATTGGCCTGGCGGATGCGCCAGCTGCCGTGCAGTTCGCTCGAAAGCGGCTGGAGATCATTGTAGAAAAGCGGAAGACCCTGTGCTTGCGGCGCGCTGGCCATGAAACTCTCCTGGGAATGAAACTGCCGCGGTCTATTGGCCCGGGCGCTCCGGCGCAAGGGAAACGAGCTTGCCGGGGTTGAACAAGTTGCGAGGATCGAAGGCGTGCTTGATCGCGGCTAGCGCATACATCCTTGCGGGCGAGGAAAGCCGCGCCAGTTCGTCGCGCTTCATCTGGCCGATGCCGTGCTCGGCCGAGATCGATCCGCCCGCCGCGACCACCAGATCATGGACGAATGGGCTGATCACCTCCGCGTTTGCCCGGGCCCAATCGGTCGGGCTGCCGGCCGGCGCGCGAACGTGGAAATGGACGTTGCCATCGCCCAGATGACCGAACGCGCCCGCGCTCACGCCCGGAAAGCGCGCCTCGACCGCCTTGGCGCCGTCAATCATGAAATCGGGCATCCCTGCCACCGGGACCGATATGTCATGCTGCAGGGCCGGACCACTGGCGCGCTCGGCTTCGGAGATCGATTCGCGCAGCTTCCAAAAGGCTTCCGCCTGCGCCTCGCTCGCCGCGATCGCCGCGTCCGCGACGAGGCCGCGCTCGAGCGCCGAGCCGAGCAGCCGTTCGAGCAGCGCCCCAGGCGGCTCCTGATCGGCGCTGGTCGTCACCGCTTCGATCAGCACATGCCAGGGGTGCCTCTCCCGCAACGGCGCGCGGGTGCCGGGGATGTGCCGCAGCACGGCGTCGAGCGAAGGGGCGGGGACAATCTCGAAACTCTCGATCGTATCGGTTGCCGCCTCTAGTGCGCGCAACAGCGCGAGCGCGGCATGCGGCGAGGCGACGCCGGCCCATGCGACGGCGCGCGCGCGCACTGCCGGCACCAGCATGAGACTTGCTGCGGTCACCACACCCAGCGTCCCCTCCGCGCCGATCAGCAGCTGATTCAGGTCGTAGCCGCGATTGTCCTTCTTGAGCGCGGCGAGGCCTTGATGAACGCTTCCGTCCGGGAGCACCGCCTCCAACCCCAGCACCAGCCCGCGCATCGTGCCGAAACGCAGCACTTGCGTGCCGCCGGCATTGGTCGAGACCAGCCCGCCTACGGTCGCGCTGCCCTTCGCGCCAAGCGTCAGCGGGAAGCGCCGGCCCTGCGCCAACGTCGCGGCATGAAGATCGGCGAGAATCACGCCCGCCTCCACCTCGGCGAGGTTCGCCGCGGCATCGATCCGCCGCACCCGGTTCATCCGCCGCAGCGAAAGGATCAACGCCGATCCGTCCGCGGGCGGAGTCGCACCGCCGACCATCGAGGTATTGCCACCCTGGGGGACCAGCGCGACACCATGGTGCGCGGCCAGCGCCACCATCGCCGCCGCTGCATCGGTCGAATCGGGCTGGAGGATCGCCCCCGCTGCACCGTGGTAGCGCCCGCGCCAGTCGTTCAGCCATGGCGCGATGGCATCCGCATCGGTCAACGCGGCCTTCGGCCCGAACCGCGCCGTCACTGCATCGATCAGTATCTGCTGCGCCGCCGTCATGCGGCGGCGCTACCATCGGGCGCCCCGGCCTGCAATTCATCCACTGTTCAAGCGCCCACGCTATGGGGCATGGTGTAATGGTGAATCTGCTGCTTGCCGCCACGACTGCGCTGTTGTTGCCCTCAGCTCCTCCCGCGGAGGGACGAAAGGCCGCACCTGCCGCCACCGGCACGGCGCGGCTCGCGCAGGTGCGTATCCAGCAGCATTTCGTGATTCGGGTGCCGCGCCCGGACTCCGTCCGCCGTGTTTCCGCGCCGGCCGCGCCGCTGCCGCCGATCGCCTGGGTCGAGAAGGATTCGGACAAGTGCGTCAAGATCCAGAGCCTGGCCGGTGCCACGATTACGCGCCCGGACAGCGTCGACCTGTTCCTGTCGGGCGGCAAGCGCGTGCGTGCGCGGCTGGGCAACGAGTGCCCCGCGCTGGATTTCTACACCGGCTTCTACGTCAAGCCGACCAAGGACGGGATGGTCTGCGCCAAGCGCGACGCATTCCGCTCGCGATCGGGCGGCGAATGCCGGATCAAGGCGTTCCGCACGCTGGTCCCGCAGCGCTAGTATCCGGTTTACCTTGACTTTGCGGCGCATTTCATCAATGCGCCCGGCTGTTTAATGCGGGCCTTTGCCCCTTCTTTCCGGACATCTGGATGAGCTTCGCCGATCTCGGCCTCTCTGACGAATTGCTGAAGGCCGTCACAGAGGCCGGCTATACCGACCCGACCCCGATCCAGCGCCAGGCGATCCCTTCGGTGCTGATGATGCGCGACCTGATCGGCATCGCCCAGACGGGCACGGGCAAGACCGCCTCGTTCGTGCTGCCGATGATCGATATCCTCGCGCAGGGCCGCAGCCGCGCGCGCATGCCGCGCAGCCTGATCCTCGAGCCGACGCGCGAGCTTGCCGCGCAGGTCGCCGAGAATTTCGAGAAATACGGCACGCACCACAAGCTCAGCATGGCGCTGCTCATCGGCGGCGTTCAGATGGGCGATCAGGTCAAGGCGCTGGAAAAGGGCGTGGATGTCCTCATCGCCACGCCCGGCCGCCTGATGGACCTGTTCGAGCGCGGCAAGATTCTGCTCACCGGCTGCAACCTGCTGGTGATCGACGAGGCGGACCGCATGCTCGACATGGGGTTCATCCCGGATATCGAGAATATCTGCACCAAGCTGCCGGCCAATCGTCAGACCCTGCTGTTCTCGGCGACGATGCCGCCACCGATCAAGAAGCTGGCCGACAAGTTCCTGTCGAACCCCAAGACGATCGAAGTGGCACGCCCCGCGAGCACCAACACCAACATCACCCAGCGGCTCGTACCGGTCGCCAACAGCGCATTCGAGAAGCGCAAGGCGCTGCGCCAGCTGCTCGGCGCCGAGGACGTGCGCACCGCGATCATCTTCTGCAACCGCAAGACCACGGTGCGCGAGCTCAACAAGAGCCTCAAGAAGCACGGCTATCGCTCGGCCGAGATCCATGGCGACATGGACCAGGCCTCGCGCATCGCCGAGCTCGAGCGGTTCAAGGCGGGCGATGTCAACATCCTCGTCGCCAGCGACGTCGCGGCACGCGGGCTCGACATCAAGGGCGTGAGCCACGTCTTCAACTTCGACGCGCCCTGGCATCCGGACGATTATGTCCACCGCATCGGCCGCACCGGCCGCGCGGGCGCCACGGGCACCGCCTACACGCTGGTAAGCCCTGCCGACGCTGAGGCGATCGACAATATCGAGAAGCTGCAAGGCCAGAAGATCGAACGGGTCGGCGAGCTTCCAGCTACCGAGAAAGCGACGGTAGAGAAGAAGAGCCGCGGCCGGAAGGCCGACAAGCCCAAATCGGACCGGAAGCCCCAGGACAAGCCGAGCAAGGAAGAACGCCGCGAAGAAGCGCGCGAGCCGCGCAAGGACGAACGGCGACGCGAAGCAAAGGCCGATACGCGCCGGGACGAGCGCCCGCGCCGTGATCGCGACCACCGCCGCGACTCGTTCGACGACGGGCCGGATGATGGCTGGAACGGCCCCGTTCCCGACTTCCTCAACTTCACCATTCCCCCCGCGTGACCGCAGCCGAAGACGGGGACGATTTCCTCGACTTCACCCCGCTCCCCGGGATCGCGAGCCCGTGCGTCAACATCTGTCGCATGAAGGACGGGCTGTGCGAGGGATGCCGTCGCACCCTGGGCGAGATCGCCGAATGGTCGACGGCGACCGACGACCGTAGGCGGGAAATCCTGGCACGCATCGCCGCAGCCGACCGCGGCTGAACCGGGCATGATCAGCCTTGCGGGGTGGCGCGCCGCATCGGCGACGGCTCGTCCCCCCGCTTGATGAAGGTCAGGAACACGCGCAGATTCTCGGTCGGGTGGGTATTCTCGATCCCGTGCGCCACTTCCAGCGGCGTATGGACATGGTCGCCCGCTACGACGGGCACGATCTCGCCGTCGATCTCCATCTGCCCGCGCCCGCTGATGATGTAGTAATATTCGTCGAACGACCCCTCGTTGTTGCGGTTGTCGAGGAAGTGGACATGCGTCCCTTCGCTCCCGCCCGGCGACAGGTCGTAGATCAGGAAGTGGGCAGGCTTCGGCGCACCGGCAAAGGAAAACATCTTGACCCCGCCCTTGCCCTTGCCGGCGTGGATTCCCTTCACCTCGATCATTCCCTGGGCCTCGCTGTCCTTGGCATAGGCTGGCTTCGGGCGCGCACCGAGCGCCTCCGTCGCGGCCAGTGCCCTCTGGCTCAGCATCGCGAAGCACGCACCGGCTGCGGCCAACGCATCGCGGCGATTCAGCTTCGCGTCCTCTCTGTCGGCCATGCGCGCTTCCTCCCTGTCCAGCGCATCCTCAGCCATGCGGCCGGTGTGCGGCGAGCATGAGATCGGGCACTGCCGCCCCCGTCCCCAACGCCAGATCGGCGACATAGCGGCCCACGGCGGGGCCATGCTTGAAGCCGTGCCCGCTCCCGCCGCCCACAATCCACGCGTTGGCCCAGGCGGGATGCCGGTCGATCAGCAAATGGCCGTTGTCGGTGTTCTCATACTGGCAGACCCGCGAATCGGCGAGCGGGCGCCGGGCGAGATCGGGGAAGCGGTGCGCGAGATAGGCGCGAACATCCGCCAGCGCCTGGTCCGTGATCCGGCGGTCGCTGCCGTCGGGATCGAATCTGGGCCCGTGGGCGTCGAGCGCGATCTTGAACCCGCGCGCTTCGATATCGGGAAAGCCGTAGTGCAGGTCCTTGCTGCTCACATCCACCCATGCGGGCAGGTGCGCACCATCGAACCGCACATCGCCGGGGGCAGGGGCGAAGAAGAACACGTCCTGCCGCGTCGGCACGATCCGGCTGCCCACCACGTCCGGGAACAGCTTGGGCAGCCACGGGCCGCAGGCGAAGACGAATTGTTCCGCGCGCAACGCCTCACCCCCCGTTCCGGTGACCGTATCCAGCACGGAAAGGCTCCCGCGCGGCGGATCGATCGCGAACTGACGAAAGCTCCCGCCAGCCTTCACGAAATCGCCGACCAGCGCCTGCACGCTGTTGCGGGCCATCAGCGCGCCCATGGTGGGTTGCATCACCCCAACCGCGATCCCGCTAAAGTCGATCTGCGGCCAGCGCTTTGCCATGTGGGGCGCGGCGAGCCTGTCGATCGGGATGCCCAGCGCGCGCTGCATCGCGATGCTGCGGTCGATCTGCGCACTATCCTGGGGATAGAGGTAAAGCGCCCCGGTCTTGTGGAACAGCCGTGCCTCGTGCCGCCGGCCCAGCGCGTGCCATTCGGCGAGCGATTCCCACGCCCAGCGGGTGTAGAGTGCGTTGCCGGCATATTCTGTGCGGATCAGCCGGGTTTCCCCGCCCGACGAAGAGCGGTTGTGCCCCACGCCCCACGCATCGGCCAGCAGCACCCGCTTGCCCCTGCGCTGCAGGTTCCAGGCGGCCCATGCGCCGAACACGCCCGCGCCAACAACGATGACGTCCCATCGATCGCGGGACACGGTTCGGTTTCGGGCCTTGGCAGATGAGGGGACCAGCGCCGCGGCTGCGACGGCGCCGAGCAGCTGCCGCCGCGAAGGCAATGCGGCATTCGGGAAGGGATCCGGATCGGTCATTCGCCCTCCTCACGAGAGTTGAGCGATTGAAACCCTTCGTGACGCGCTCGGCCAGTCCCCCGCGGGGTAATGCCCGCGGCATGGCGGGTAAGCGCGTCCTCTAGCCCAGCGCCCGGCCCGCCACCGCGTCGAGCTTCGCAAGCAACGCGGGATCGCGCGCGGACGGCGCGGTGATCAGCGCCGTATCAAGGCAGGTGTCGATCGGCGATGGCGTGCGGATCTCGGGAAGGGCATGAAGCAACCCCGTCACCATCGCGCGTGCCTTGGCGGCATTGCTCGAGAGCTGCGCGATCACTTGCGCGACATCGACCGCCGCCTCTTCCTCGCGCCAGCAGTCATAGTCGGTCACCATGCCGACCAGCGCATAGGGCAGCTCGGCCTCACGCGCGAGCCTGGCCTCGGGCATCGCGGTCATGCCGATGATGTGGCAGCCCCAGCTGCGATAGAGATGGCTCTCCGCGCGGGTCGAGAATTGCGGCCCCTCCATCGCTAGATAGGTGCCGCCTTCATGGGTTTCGGCCCCGGCCGCCCGCGCCGCATCGGTCGCCAGCCGCGAAAGGCGCGGGCAGACCGGATCGGCCATCGAGACATGCGCGACCATGCCGCTGCCGTAGAAGCTCGACGGGCGGCCCTTGGTGCGGTCAATGAACTGATCGGCGATGGTGAAGGTGCCCGGCGCGCGCTCCTCGGTCAGCCCGCCCACGGACGAGACTGCGAGCACATCGGTAACGCCAAGGCGCTTGAGGCAGTCGATATTGGCGCGGCTGTTGAGCTCAGACGGCGAAATGCGGTGCCCGCGCCCGTGCCGCGGCAGGAACGAGACCCGCGCATGCCCCATCCGCCCGGTGAAGATCGCGTCGGACGGATCGCCCCAGGGCGACGCCACGCTCACCCATTCGCCGTCTTCTATCCCCTCGACATCGTAGAGTCCGGATCCGCCGATGATCCCGATATGCCAGCCGCTCACTCGACCCCCTGCTTGCTCACTCTCGGGCGCGCATAGGCGAAGTAGATGACAACCCCGAGCGCGTTCCACGCGAGGAACCACAGCTGGGTCTTCATGGGCAGGCTGAAGAACAGATAGATGCAGCCCAGCACCGCGCCGCTGCCGACCAGCCACCACAAGGGCGTGCGGAACAGGCGCGGCGCATCGGGCGCGCGGCGGCGCAGCACCATCATGCACACCGCCACCGCGGTGAACGCGGCGAGCGTCCCGGCATTGGCGAGCGCAGCGATCTCGTCGATCGGCAGCACGCCCGCGATCACCGCGACGATCGCGGCCGTGAACAGGGTGATGCGCACCGGCGACCCCCGGCTGGACACCTTGGCGAGGCCGACGGGAAGCATCCCGTCTCGCGCCATGGTGAAGAAGATGCGGCTTTGACCGAATAGGAAACCGAGTAGCACGGTGGGCAGCGCGATCACCGCGGAGACGGCGAGGAAGGTCGCAAAGCCGGGGCGGCCGAGATCACGGAGGATAAGCGCGAGCGGCTCGGGGCTGTTGGCGAAGTGCGTGAACGGCGTCGCGCCGACCGCCGCCACCGCGACCAGCATGTAGATGGCGATGCACGCGATCATCGATCCGACGATGCCGATAGCGAGGTCGCGGCCGGGGTTCTTGGTCTCCTCGGCCGCGGTCGAGATCGCGTCGAAGCCGTAAAAGGCGAAGAAGATGATCGCCGCCGCCGCCATCACGCCGCGCTCGACGCCGTCGGGCGACACGGTCTTGGCGAAACCGAACGGGGCGAACGGCTCCAGGTTGGCGCCGTTGAAGTAGGGCAAGGCCACCGCAACGAACACCGCGAGCGCGATGATCTTGACCACCACCAGCGCCGCGTTGAGCGTCGCGCTCTCCTTGGTGCCGAAGCAGAGCAGCCCCGCGACCACCGCGATGATGAAGATCGCGGGCAGGTTGACGATGCCTTTCGCATGCGGCCCGGCCATCAGCTCCATCGGCACGCCCGCCCAGGCGTTCAGCAACGGCGCCGCATAGCCCGACCAGCCAACCGCCACGGTGCTGACCACCAGCGAGTATTCGAGGATCAGCGACCAGCCGACCACCCAGGCGATGATCTCCCCCAGCACGGCATAGCTGTACGTATAGGCACTGCCTGAAGCGGGCATCATCGTCGCCATCTCGGCATAAGCGAGCGCGGCGCAGGCGCAGATCGCGCCGGCGATGACGAAGGACAGGATCACGGCGGGTCCGGCCTTGCCCGCGCCGACTCCGATCAGAGTCAGGATGCCGGTGCCGACGATCGCGCCGACGCCGAGGGCCACGAGGTGCGGCCAGCTCAATGTGGCGGCGAGGCGATGCTCGGGCGCATGCTCCGCCGCGCCTTTCACCGTCTTGGTCCGAAACAATCCGCCAGCCATATGCGCCCCCTTGGTTACAGGTGAGACCTGCGCCGCAGCCCGCGCCGCGTCAACGGTTCATGCGACAGACAGTGATCGGGGCGCAGGATCGTTACGCTATCGCCAACCGGAGCACTCTCGATGGACCGCCGCCTGTTCCTGTCCTTCGTCGGCCTGGGCGCCGCGACGCCCGCGCTCGGCCAGTCGCGTGACGACGAAGCGCGCAATCCGCAGATCGACTATCCGGGGTTCCAGCGGCTCACCGGCGACGTGCGCACGTTGCGCGCAGAACGGCTGCTTCCATTCGACCGGTTCAAGGCGGAAGCCGCGTCGCCCGGCACATTGCTGCTCGACGCGAGGTCCGAAAGCGCCTTTCGCGAGGGGCATATCAAGGGCGCAGTCAACCTGCCCTTCCCCGATTTCAACGCGGAGTCGCTGGCGGAGACGGTCGGGCCGAACGTCCACCGCCGCATCCTGATCTATTGCAACAACAATTTCTCGAACCGCACGCGGCCCGTGCCGATGAAGGCGCGTCCGCTGGCGCTCAACATCCAGACCTTCATCAACCTGGTCGGCTATGGCTATCGCAACGTGTGGGAGCTGGCCGACGTGATCGACTTCAACGATCCCAAGGTGGAGTGGGTGCGGGGGTAATATTCCCCCCTTCAGGGGAGGTGGCATCGCGAAGCGATGACGGAGGGGCCGCCGCGAAGACGGCGGAACCGCTTCAGCCGGATACCGCCCTCTGCGGGGCGGCCCCTCCACCGCCTCCGGCGGTCCCCCCTGAGCGGGCTCAGGGGAGGAATTAGGTCACCGCGCCGCGAACCGGATCGCCTGCCCGCCGCCGGGCGCGAGCGCCAGCACCAGCTTGTCGCCGCGCTTCACCTTCTTCGTCTCGATCACGTATTTGTGCCGCGTGTCGCTGTCGAAGCGCGTGTCCGGCGCATCGCGATAGATCTGCGCGGTATAGGTCCTGCCCGGGTCGAGGAAGTCGAGCGCGACCTCCAGATTGCGGCCGCTCTCGTCGGTAACCGTGCCGAGATACCAGTCGGCGCTGCTGCGGTCCTTGCGCGCGATCGTCACATAGTCGCCGACCTCGCCATTGAGGATACGCGTATCGGCCCAGTCGACAGGCACGTCCTTGATGAACTGGAACGCGTCCATCAGCCTGGCATAGACCTCGGGCTCGTCCGCAGCCATCTGCACCGGCGAGTAGATCACGACATATTGCGCGAGCTGCTTGGCGATAGTCGAGGGGATGTCGCTGTCCTTCTCGCCCTTGAGGCTGAGGATGCCAGGCGTGAAGTCCATCGGCCCCGACAGCATGCGGGTGAAGACGAGGTTGGCCTCGTGCTCGGGCGGGTTCTTGCCGGCCCAGGCCATATATTCCTGCCCGCGCGCACCTTCGCGCGCGAGCCAGTTGGGATAGGTGCGGCGCAGGCCCGTATCCTTGATCGGCTCGTGCGGATCGACGCTCACCTTGTGCTTCGCCGCGGCCAGCACGACGCGAAGATGGTGGTTCGACATCCACTGGCCGTCATGCCATTCGCGATGCTCCGAGCCGTCGGGATCGACCCGGCCGATCTGGCCGGCATCGGCGACATAGCCGGTCTTGACCACCTTCTGGCCATGCGCCGCCGACCAGGCGAAGGCCTTGTCGAGCTGCTTGTCGTAATGGCTCGCCGAGCCGCCGGTCTCGTGATGGCCGATCAGCGCGGTGCCCTTGGACTTGGCATAGGCGGCCAGCGCCTCGGCATCGAAATCCTCGGTCGGGCCGGCGAAATCCATGTCGGTGCCGTTGCCGAACCAATCGCCGTCCCAGCCGACATTCCAGCCCTCGACCAGCACGCCGGGAATGCCGTTCGCACCGGCGAAGTCGATATAGCGCTTCACGTTCGCGGTGGTGGCGCCGTGCTGGGGACCCCGCGCCCAGGTCCACTTGCCCTTGATCATGTTCCACCACACGCCGACGAACTTGCCGGGCTTGACCCAGCTGACGTCGCCGAGCTTGTTGGGCTCGTTGAGGTTCAGCGTCATGCGGCTGCCGGTGTAGAGGCCCGCGGCATCGTCGGCGATCACCATGGTGCGCCAGGGCGTGGTAAACGGACCCTGCTTGACCACCTTGGCCGGGCCGGCCCCGGGCGAGAGCTGCGCCTTGAGCCGCGTGCCGGTCACGCGCCGCAGCCACATCGACGAATAGTCGACCAACGCCGCCTCGTGGAACGCGATATGCGTGCCGTCCTCGAGCTTCACGGTGATCGGGGTATGCGCCTGCCCGACCTCGGCGATCTTCGTGCGGTTGTAGAGATATTCATAGCGGTTCCACTCGCCCGCGGGAATCCACCATGCGGTGCCGTTGCCGGCGATCCCGAACTCGGTCAGCTCGTCGGCGATGTTGGCGTGCTTGAGGTTGGGCTGATCGGGAAATTCGTAGCGGAAGCCGACCCCCTCGTCGAAGATGCGGAACACCACGTCCATCACGCGGGCGAGCGCGGTCGTCTCCTTGAGGCGCACGCGGAACTCGGTGTGGCGATCGCGGATCGTCTTCCATTCGCCCCAGGGCTGCTCCCAGGTCGTATCGGCTGAGGTCGTCGCCTGGCTCTCGATCGCGAAGCGGCGCTCGAGCTTGGGCGCATCGGTGAGCAGGAAGCCCAGCCGCGACGGCTCGATGAGCACCTTGCCGTTGCGCGCGACGGCATAGTGCGGCCGCCCGTCGCCATCGACGGTCACGGTGACGCGGAGCTTGCCGTCGGGCGAGGCCGCGCTGACGCCGCCTTCCTTCAGCGCGGTGTTCTGCACCACGCCCTGCGCCAGCGCCGGCATCGCCATCATCGAAGTCAACGCTGTCAGCGCGATCAACCTGCTCATCACACTCTCCTGTTACGCCGCCATCTTCTCAGGCGATTTGTTCGAGCACCAACCCGCTATAGGCGGGCAGCGACCCCGGGGCGGCAGCGTTCACCGCCGCCAGCACGCGGAACCGGTCCGGCTGGGCTGGATGCCACGCCAGCGGCGTCTTGCCCAGATTGAACGCACAAGTCAGCGCCTGCCCGTCGGCGGTGCGCGTGAAGACGAGCAGTGCCTCGCCCACTTCCTGCACCTCCATCGATCCGCTCCGCAACGCCGGATTGGCGGCGCGCAATGCGATCAACCCGCGCGTCAAATTGAGCAGCGAGCCGTTCTCCCTGGCCTGCCGATCCACCGCGAGGGCGGCGTGATCGGGGCCGAGCGGCAGCCACGGCTTGCCATTGGTGAAGCCGAGATTCGCGGCATCCGCCCGCCACGGCATCGGCGTGCGCACGCCATCGCGGCTCAGCGTCAGCGGCCAGTTGGCGATCGCCTCGGGGTCCTGGAGCTGGTCGAAGCCGATCTCGACCTGAGTCAGCCCCAGCTCCTCGCCCTGGAACAGGATGGCGTTGCCACGCAGGCACATCAGCAGCAGCATCTTCATCGCAGCAAAGGCGCCGCGATGCTCGGCATCGACCCAACGCGACACGGCGCGCGGCGCGTCATGATTCTCGAACGCCCAACTCGGCCAGCCGGTGCCCGGCGTGTCGGGCCAAGTCTCGACCGCCTTCTTGACCAGCGCGGGGGTCAGCTTGCTCGCATAGAGGAAGTCGAAGCCGTATGCGCTGTTGAGCCGCCCCTGCCCCTCGGTAAAGGCGTGCATCTCGGCCTCGGGCGTCGGCCCGCCGACCTCGGCCACGGTGAACCGCCCGCCATAGCTGTCGGTCAGCGCGCGGTGCCGCTCGAGAAAGCCGACAATGTCCGGATGGCTCTGATTGTAGATGTGCTGCTGGAAGTCGAACGGGCGCGTGCGCGCCGCGCCGGTATCGGGCGCAGGCGGATTGTCACGCAGCAGCGGGTCGTGCATCGCGAAGTTGATCGCATCGACGCGGAAGCCATCGACCCCACGGTCGAGCCAGAACTTCGCGGCCGCCAGCGCCCCGTCCTGCACTTCGGGATTGTGCAGGTTGAGATCGGGCTGCTCGCTCAGGAAATTGTGCAGATAATATTGGCCGCGCCGCGCGTCCCAGGTCCAGGCCGGGCCGCCGAACACCGATTGCCAGTTGGTCGGCGGCGAACCGTCCGCCTTTGCGTCGGCCCAGACATACCAGTCGGCCCTGGCATTGTCGCGGCTCGCGCGACTTTCCCGGAACCACGCATGCTGGTCGGAGGTGTGCGAATAGACCTGGTCGATGATCACCTTGAGGCCCAGCGCATGCGCCTTCTCTATCACCGCATCGAAATCGGCAAGCGTGCCGAACACCGGATCGACCCCGCAATAGTCGGCGATGTCATAGCCGAAGTCGCGCATCGGCGAGGTGAAGAAGGGCGAAAGCCAGATCGCGTCGACGCCGAGCGCGGCAACGTGATCGAGATGCGCGGCCACGCCCGGCAGGTCGCCGATCCCGTCACCGTTGGTGTCGGCGAAGCTGCGCGGATAGATCTGGTAGATCACCGCGCCGCGCCACCAGTCACGGCGCGCTTCGCTCGCGGGCATGCGCGAGGGCTCGCTCACTTGGCGCCTCCCGAGGCGGCGCAGGCGACATAGCCGAAGGGCGGCAAGGTGACGGTAACGCTGCCCGGCGCGCTGGCGCTCGGCGCGCACTGGCCGACAAGCCCGGTAAAGACCGAGGAGCCGACGCCCACCTCCACTTGCCGGGTGATCGGTGCGCCGCTGGTATTGAACGCGACCAGCACCTCGGCGCCGGTCTGCGGGTCGAAGCGCGAGACCGCGAACAGACCCGGCTTCTCGTCATAGGCACGCGTCACCTGCCGCCCGCGCGACAGCCCCGGCGTCGCCTTGCGGATCGCGGCGAGCTTCGCGATCTCGGCATAGAGCGGGTGCGCGGTGTCGAAGTTCGACTCCGCCGTGGTCCTGGTCGTGCCGAGCAGCCTGTTGTCGTTGAAGATCGCGACCTTGCTCGGGAACATGTCCTCGCGCGCATCCTGATCGTTGCCGTCGCCGACGAAGCCCTGCTCATCGCCGGCATAGATGGTCGGCACGCCGCGCAACAGCAACAGCATCGCATGGCCGAGCTTCACCCGCGCCAGCACCTCATCGTCGCTCGCCTTGGGGAAGGCCTTGCGCACATCGGTCGAGAAGCGGCCGTGATCATGATTGGAGATGAAGGTGGGCAGCCGCAGCGCAGCCTCCGCGCCGCCCTCATACAGCGCGTCGCGGTCGAACATGGCGGCGAGCACGTCCGGCCCCTTCTCGCCCGCCACGGTGTGCTGGACCGCGGCGCGGAAACCGAAATCGAGCACGCTCGGCAGCTGATGCACGCGCGTATGCAGTGCGAGGTCGCCGACGTCGCCGTCGTTCGCAACCTCGCCGAAGATATGGAAATTGGGAATCCCCCTCGCCTTCGCGCGCTCGATCATCGCCTTGGAAAAGCCCTGCCAGAACTCCGGATTTACGTGGCGGGCGGTATCGATCCGGAAGCCGTCGATCCCGAAGTGATCGATCCACGCACCATAGATGTCGATGAACCCCTGCAGCACGCGCGGGCTCTCGGTCATCAGATCGTCCAGCCCGACGAAATCGCCCATCGTCGAGCTTTCGTTGCGAAAGGTGGTGTTGCCGCGATTGTGATAATGGATCGGGTCGTTGAGCCAGGCGGGCAGTTTCACGTTCCGCTCCGCCTCGGGCACGAACGGCGTATAGGCGTAGGCCGGGTCGGTGAGCTTCGCGAAATTATCCGGCGTCTGCACGCTGTCACCGAGGAAGCCCGGGTTGATTGCTGCCCCCTCCACCCCGCCCTTGCGCTGATAGGGATAGTCGGCGCGGCTGCGATAGGCGCACGCGCTCTTCGGGCATTCGCGATACTGGATCACGTCCGCCGTGTGGTTGGTGATGATGTCGAGATAGACCTTGATGCCGCGGGCGTGCGCCGCGTCGACGAACGCCTTCATCTCCGCATTCGAGCCGAAATGCGGATCGACGCGGGTGAAATCGGTGATCCAGTAGCCGTGATAGCCGGCGGATTCCTCGCCCGGCCCGCCTTGCACCGGCTTGTTCTTGTAGATCGGCCCCAGCCAGATCGCCGTCGCGCCGAGCGACTGGATATAGTCGAGCCGCTTGATCACGCCCGCAAGGTCGCCGCCGTGGAAAAACCCCTTGTGCTGCGGGTCGAACCCCGTCGCGTAGCGATCACCCTTGAGGCCGCCCTTGTCGTTCGACGGGTCGCCATTCTCGAACCGGTCGGGGAGAAGGAAGTAGAGCACCTCCACCTCGGGCGTGCGGGCGCGCAGCTCGGCCGGGGTTGTAGTCTGCGCAGTGGCTGCGGTTCCGGCAAGCAAGGTCAAAGCGAGGGCGAGGCTTCTCATGCGATACTCGACTGGCTGAGGGTGGAAGGCGCGCCGCAGAAGCGCGCGAGATAATCGGCATGGCCGGGCATGCGCGCGGCATCGCGCGCATAGGCATCGGCCACGGTGGCGAGGAACTGATCGAGCTGGTCGGCGCCCAATTCGTCGGCGAGCGGGTGCCAGCGATCGGGCACGATCCCTTGCCCGGCCAGCACCTGGATCCAGCCGGGGACGTCGAACAACTCGTCGGCCTCCCGGATGATCCGGCCGCTCGAACGGAACATGTCGAGGCGGAAGTTGAGACTTTCGGGAAGCGCCATGTGACGTTGCGCTTCCCAGAAGGGATCATCTCGACGGTTGGCGAAATAGTGGAGGATCACGAAATCGCGAATCCGCTCGATCTCAAAATCCGTCAGCCGATTGTACGCGTCGCGATCCGCAGCCGCGACCGGACCATTGGGCAGGAAATCGAGCAGCCGGGTGATGCCGCTCTGGATCAGATGGATGCTGGTCGATTCGAGCGGCTCGAGAAAGCCCGAGGCCAGCCCGATCGCGACAACGTTGCGGTTCCACGCCTTGCGCCGTTTGCCCGCACGGAACTTGAGAAGCCGCGGATCGGCCTGCGGCGCGCCATCGAGATTGGCAAGCAGCACCGACGCCGCCTCGTCCTCGCCGATATGCACGGAGGAGAAGACATAGCCATTGCCGGTGCGGTGCTGGAGCGGGATGCGCCATTGCCAGCCGGCGGAGCGCGCTGTCGCGCGGGTATAGGGGATCAGCGGTTCGACACGCTCGCACGGCACGGCGAGCGCCCGGTCGCACGGAAGCCAATGCCCCCAATCCTCGAACCCGGTCTCGAGCGCGCCCTCGATCAGCAGGCCGCGGAAGCCCGAGCAGTCGACGAACAGATCACCCGCGACGCGCACGCCGTCCGCCAGCACCAACGCCGCGATATCGCCGCTTTCGCCGCCACGCTCGATGCCCTCGATCCGCCCTTCGATCCGCGAGACGCCCCGCGCCTCGGCATAGCGGCGCAGATAGGCGGCGTAGAGGCCGGCATCGAAGTGAAAGGCAGAGGGCATCGGCGGCAAGGCGCTGCCCGCCGCGCGCTCGACATGCGCGAAGCGGTTCGCCTTGGCCGCGACATCGTTGAGCACATAGTCGCCCAGCGGCCTTGCCCGGCCCGCGGCGCGGGCGCGCAGCCAGTAATGGTGAAAGGGGAGCAGCCCCAGCCCGCGCCCGACCTGCCCGAAGGCATGCATGTACCGCTCGCCCGGCGCACCCCAGCCGTCGAACTCGATGGCGAGCTTCCACGTCCCCTGCGTCTCGCGCAGGAACTCCGCCTCGTCGATGCCGAGCGCCTGGTTGAACAGGCGGATCATCGGGATCGTCGCCTCGCCCACGCCGACCGTGCCGATCTCGTCGGACTCGGCCAGCGTGATCGCCCAGCCGCGCCCGCAGAAGCGCGCGAGCGCGGCCGCGGTCATCCAGCCCGCGGTCCCGCCGCCGGCGATGACGATGCTGCGCTGGGACATGGGATCGGCCATCCTTCAGCGATCCTCAAAAACGTCCCCGCCGCGATCTTGCCGCGGCGGGGAGGCGGGGGAAGGTCAGAGCTTGTAGCTCAACCCGAGCAAGTAGCGGACGCCATAGCGCTGATGGTCGACCGTCAGGCTTTCGTTCGCGGCCTCATGGGTGATGAACGGCTCGTCGGTCAGGTTCTGCGCCTGCGCCAGAATGCCAAGCCCCTTGAGCGGGCCGTTCTGGAACTCGTAGCCGATCTGCGCGTCGACAATCGTCTCGGCCTTGGCGAGCCGCTGGATGCGCTCCGTGCCGATGCCGCTCAGTTCGGCCAGGAAGCTCGACCTGTGGCGCACGCTGGCGCGGGCCGAGAAGCCCCATTTCTCGAAATAGACGGTGCCGTTGGCGACCCACTTCGACAGGCCCGGCAGCGGCTGCGACGGGTTGTTCGGATTGGGCGTGATCGAGCTTTCGGTATAGGAGACGCTGCCCAGCACGCCGAACCCGTCGAGCGCTTCGGAGAGATTGCGCAGCGAGAAGGTCGCCGAAAGCTCGGCACCGTAGAGCTGCCCGCCCGAGCCATTCTGCCATTGCGTGACGATGCCCTGGCGCAGTGCCGGCGCCGGCCCGCTGGTCACCGGGAAGCCGGTGAAGTCATAAACCTGGCTCTGCTCGAAGATATAGGTCTCGAGGTGCTTGTAGAAGCCCGCGAGCGCGACATAGCTGTCGCGGCCGAAATATTTCTCGACCGACAGATCGACCGCATTCGCGATCCACGGCCGCAGCCGCGGATTGCCGCCCGAACCGCCCCATGGCGAGAAGTTGATGTTGGTGTTGGCCGCGCGCGACGGGTCATAGCTGAAGTTGATCGCAGCGCGCATCTGATCCATCCGCGGCCGGGCGAGCTGCCGCGCAGCGCCGAAGCGGACGGTGAAGCCGCCGTTCAGGCGCGCCACGATGTTCAGGTTGGGCAGGACATAGGTGTAGCGCACCCCGTCCGACACATCCTTCACCGTCGCAACCGGCGAACCGCTCGCGGCGAGGCCGTTCGAGAACTGATCGACCGAGACGACCTGCGCGCCGACATTACCGCCAAGGCGCGAGCCATCCGACATCTCGACATCGATGTCGTAGCGGGCGTAGCCGGTGATGATCTCCTCGCGCACGCCCCAGCCGAACGCGAAGACGTTCGCGTCGGTCGCCGGGTTGAAGTTGTAGATGCCGCTATAGGCCAGCCCCAGCGGATCGTAGCTGACCATCCCAGGAATGCCGAGGAAGCCGAGCTCGGTCGGGTCGAGCAGTTGATCGGCGGGGATCGCGACGCTGGTGTTGTGCAGCGGATCGGCGGCGTTGGCCTTCAGCCCCAGATACCAGCGCTGCAGATCGAGCGTCTTGTCGCGCTTGGAGTAGTTTGCGCCGAAGGCGATTTTGCCCTGATTTTCGCCCAGCTCACGCTCGACATCGAGGCGGAAGGCCATCAGCTCGTCGGTGGTGTTCGGGTTGTTGAGGAAGCCGTCCTGGCCGCCCGGCGTGTTGTCCGCTCCCCAGCCCTGCGGACTGGTGAGGAAGATGCGCGTGGGATCGGCATAGTTGAGCGTCGGCTTGAAGCTGTAGCGGCCCTCCGCACCGCGGCTGAAGCCGAGCGTGTCGTACGGCCCATTGCCCGCGCCGCGCGACGTACCCGAATAGGTTTCGAGCACCTTGTCCTCGCGATCGACGCGCGAATAGCTGGCGTCGCCGGTGATCTTCCAGCCCCCGGCCATATAGGCGATGTTGATGCCGCCCGAATAGAGATCCGCCTCACGCAGATTGGCATCGTTGCGGATCACGCCCTTGACGTTGCCCCAGGTGCCGTCGGTGATCACTCCATCGGTGACGGTATAGCCTGGCTGGAGCACGGCATTGCCCCAATAGAGCGGAAATTCGATGCCGCGCAGCGTGTGCTCGTCGCGGAACTTCGAGTAATAGGCGTCGAGCAGGATGTTGAAGTCGGACGAGGGTTTCCACTGCAGCGTCGCCATCGCGGTGGTGCGTTCAAGCTCGGTCGACTGCACATAGGGTTTGGCGCCGCCGATGATCTGGGCGCCTTGCGCCGCGGCATATTCGGGCCGCGGGGTGAAGGTGTCGTCCGACGTATCGCCCGGCGTCCCCTGCGTGTTGCGGATGCCGTAGAGATCATTGTTCGTGTCGAAGGTCGGATAGCCCCAGCTGTTGAACCGTTCAAACTGAGTGGGCGAATTGATGTGCGCGACACCGAAGGTGATGCCCACCGTGTCGTTGGCGAACTGATCGATATAGGTGAGGCTGGCGCGATAGCCCTTGTCGTTGGTGCCGCTGTTGAGCTTGCCCGGCGAGACGATCTCGCCGCGCGCGTTGACGCTGAGGGTGCGGCGGCCGTAATCGAGCGGGCGAAGCGAGCGCAGGTTGATCGTGCCCGACAGGCCCTGGCCGATCAGGCCGGCATAGGGCGTCTTGTAGACATCAACCGCCCCGATCAGTTCCGAGGGATATTGGTCGAATTCGACGCCGCGATTGTCACCGGTCGACACCTGCTCACGTCCGTTGAACAGAGTCGAGGAGAAATCGGGCGAGAGGCCGCGCACCGAGATGACCTGCGCGCGCCCGTCGAGGCGCTGTGCGGTGAGGCCGGGCAGGCGCGCGATCGCCTCGGCGATCGAGTTGTCGGGCAGCTTGCCGATATCCTCGGCCGAGACCGATTCGACGATCTGGTTCGAGTCGCGCTTGGTCGCGACCGCGGTCTCGATTGCACGGCGGAAGCCGGTGACGGTGACCTCGTCGCCTTCGTCCGCGGCCGCCTGCACGGCATCCTGGGCAAGGGCAGGCGATGCGAGGAGCAGCGTGGCTGCGATCGCGGAGCCGCTGGCGGTGATGGTGAGACGGGCGGCGAGTCGGGCAGCCCGATGGCCGGTGGCGGTGTAACGCATAGTTCCTCCCCTAAGCCGGTCCAATTCTGACCGGATCGCGCCGGTTGACAGCGCGTTGATCCTCCTATGCGCGCCAAGCCGCCGCCGGGGCCAGCAGACGGCATACGTATTCACTGGCGCAGCGGCGCTGCAGCATGCCCCGCGACATTGACGCAGGGGACGAAAGGGAGTGAACATCACGCAGCCAAGCAGAGGGCACATCTGCGGGCGCAAAGGGGAGAGAGTGCCGCGGCCATGCAACGCAAGCCGACATCGTTCGATATCGCGCATCTGGCGGGCGTCTCGCAGCCAACCGTGTCACGCGCGCTACGCGGCGGCCCCGGGGTGAACGAAGCGACGCGCAAGCGGATCGAAGCGATCGCCCAGAAGCTCAACTACCGCGTCGACAAGGCCGCATCCAACCTGCGCAGCCGCCATGCCGAGACACTGGCCGTGCTGATCTTCCAGGACGAGACCGCCGACGACAGCGCGATCAACCCCTTCTTCCTGTCGATGCTCGGCTCGATCATGCGCGCCTGCGCCGATCACGGGCAGGACATGCTGGTATCGTTCCAGCAGCTCGCGAGCGACTGGCATCAGGATTTCGAGGATTGCCGCCGCGCCGACGGACTCATCCTGCTCGGCTATGGCGACTATGAGCTGTACCGCGACAAGCTGACCGAGCTGATCGCGCAGGGCACGCATTTCGTGCGCTGGGGATGCGTCGAATCAGGCGGCATCGGGCTGACCGTGGGCTGTGACAACCATGGCGGCGGGCGCGAGGCGACACGGCACCTGCTCGGTCTCGGGCGGCGCAACATCGCCTTCCTCGGCCATGCGTCGAGCCACTATCCCGAGTTCCACGATCGCTATCGCGGCCATGTCGCGGCATTGAAGGAGGGCGGGATCATTCCGCGCAAACGGCTCCAGTTCGATGCGCTGACCAGCGAGGAGGCCGGCGCCGCTGCTGCCGAGACGCTGATCGCGAGCGGCGAGAAATTCGACGCCGTGCTCGCCGCGAGCGACCTGATCGCGATCGGGGCGATGCGGGCGTTCGCCGCGCGCGGTATCGCCGTGCCCGAAGAGATCGCGGTGGTCGGCTTTGACGATATCGCTGCAGCGAGCTTCACCAATCCGCCGCTCACCACTGTGCTGCAGGATACGCGCGCCGCCGGGCGCACGCTGGTCGAGACGTTGCTCGGCCGCATCCGCGAGGAGCGGGTACACGACGTGCTGCTGCCCGCAAAACTGGTGGTGCGCCGCTCGTGCGGGTCGACCGCCTGACCATTCAAGGAAGCTGAAGTGGAAAAACCCCGTCAGGGCTTTTGGGGCCTGTTCAACCTGTCGTTCGGCTTCTTCGGCATCCAGATCGGCTTCGCGTTGCAGAATGCGAACATGACCCGGATCTTCCAGTCGCTGGGGACAAGCATCGAAGATGTGGCCGCACTGTGGATCGCAGCGCCGCTGACCGGGCTGCTGGTGCAGCCGGTGATCGGACATATGAGCGACCGCACCTGGCTGGGGCGGCTTGGACGGCGGCGGCCCTATTTCCTCGCCGGCGCCATTCTTGCCGCGCTGGCGCTGTTCCTCATGCCGATGGCCAAGATGCTGCTGTTTGCGGCGGTGATGCTGTGGGTGCTCGACGCCGCGCTCAACGTGTCGATGGAGCCGTTCCGCGCATTCGTCGGCGACATGCTGCGCAAGGACCAGCATAGCGCGGGCTATGCGGTGCAGACCGCGTTCATCGGCGCGGGCGCGGTGGTCGGATCGATCTTCCCCTGGGCACTCGAGCATCTCGGCGTTTCCAATGCCGCGCCGGGCGGCGGCATCCCGGACACGGTGCGCTACGCCTTCTGGTTCGGCGGGGCGGCGCTGTTCCTGGCCGTGCTGTGGACGATCGTGAGCACCAAGGAATACAGCCCCGAGGAGATGGTGGCGTTCGACGGCCCGCGCGCCGAAGCGGACGAGACGGTGATGCGCGTACTGGCAGCACGCGGCAGCACCTCCAGCCTGACTTGGATCGCGGCGGGCGCGGCGGTGATCGTCGCGGTCGGACAATTGGAGCTTGAGAAGGAAGTCTACCTGCTCGGCGCTTTGCTAGCGGGCTATGGCGTGGCGAGCCTGATTGCGGTCGCGCTCGCCCGGCGCGGGAGCCGCGCGAACATGCTGAGCCATATCGTCGGCGACTTTGCGGGCATGCCGCCGCTGATGAAACGGCTCGCGGTCGCACAGTTCTTCAGCTGGTCGGCGCTGTTCATCATGTGGATCAACACCACGCCGGTGATCGCGCAATATTTCTACGGCGCGGTCGATGCCGCCGACCCGCGCTATCAGGAAGGCGCCAACTGGGTTGGGGTGCTGTTCACCGTCTATAACGGCGTCGCGGCGGTCGCGGCGCTGACTTTGCTCCCGCTGCTCGCGGCCTGGATCGGCAAGGCGCGAACGCATATCGTCGGGCTGCTGTGCGGCGTGGCGGGGTTCGCGAGCTTCTTCGTGATCAGCGATCCGCACTGGCTGATCGTCAGCGAGATCGGAATCGGCGTCGCCTGGGCCTCGATCCTCGCCATGCCCTACGCCATCCTTGCCTCGAGCCTGCCGCAGGCGAAGCTCGGCATCTATATGGGCCTGTTCAACGTGTTCGTGGTGGTGCCGCAATTGCTGGTCGCGACGGTGATGGGGTCGATCATGAAGCGCTTCTTCCCCGACGAGCCGATCTGGACGATGGCCTTCGCTGCCGCGACCCTGCTGGTCGCCGCGGTGGCGATGCTGCGGGTGAAAGAGGCCTAAAGCGCAGCGAAGTCGATCGGCGCGTGGCGGTCTAGCGTACGGGAATTGTCGGGCATTGGGTATTTGAGGCCGGTCGCGCAGTTGAACAGCATGGCGCGGTCATCGGGCGAGATCAGCCCCTTGGCCAGCGCCTTGCGCCACGCCGCCAGCGTCGCCCCGCCCTCGGGGCAGAGCAGCAGGCCGTCAAGCCGTGCGGCATCGTCGACCGCTTCGAGGATCGCGGCGTCGCTCACCGCCATCGCGAAGCCGTTCGACTGGCGCACCGCGTCGAGGATCAGGAAATCGCCCACCGCCTGCGGCACGCGGATCCCAGCGGCGACGGTGTGCGCATCCTCCCAGCGCGTCGCATGGCGCTCGCCCTGCTCCCATGCCCGGACCATCGGCGCACAGCCCTCGGACTGCACCGCGACCATGCGCGGGCGCTTCTTGTCCGTCCAGCCCAGCGCTTCCAGCTCGTCGAACGCCTTCCACATGCCGATCAGGCCGGTGCCGCCGCCGGTGGGATAGAAGATGACGTCGGGCAATTCCCAGCCGAGCTGCTCGGCAAGCTCGATCCCCATCGTCTTCTTGCCCTCGATCCGGTACGGCTCCTTGAGCGTCGACAGGTCGAACCAGCCATTCGCCGCCTTCCCCGCCCCAACCAGCTTGCCGCAATCGTCGATCAGCCCGTTGACGCGATAGACGCGCGCACCTTGCGCCGCGATCTCGCGCACGTTGATCTCGGGCGTGTCGTCGGGACAGAAGATCACGGCCTCGATCCCGGCCTGCGCGGCATAGGCCGCGGCGGCAGCACCGGCGTTGCCGTTGGTCGGCATCGCGATGGTGGTGACGCCCAGCTCCCTGGCCATCGAGATCGCCATGACGAGTCCGCGCGCCTTGAACGAACCGGTGGGCAGGCGCCCCTCGTCCTTGACCAGCAGCGTCGTGGCGCCGGCGCCCGCGGCGATCTTGCGCAGCGGCACGATCGGCGTCGCGATCTCGCCCAGGCTGACGATGTTCGCCGTCTGCCGCACCGGCAGCAGCTCGCGATAGCGCCAGAGGTCGGCAGGGCGCCGCGCGAGATCGGCGGGCGAGACCGCACCACGGATCGCGTCGAGATCGTAGCGCACCAGCAGCGGCCGCCCTACGCGCGAGAGGCCGTGCAGCGTGTCGGCCTCGTAACGTTCACCCGTCATCGAACATTCGAGATGGGTGACGAAGGTCGGGCGAGCGGCGGTGAGATTGTCGTCGTAGCGCATGGGCGCCGTTTAGAGGCGGTTCGCGCGGCGGTCGAGCAGGCTAATCGATCCGTTCGGCGTGCCAGCCATCGCCGGTGATCGTGCGGTCGCCCACGGCGCCGCGATAGGCAGTGCCGTCCGCGGCGAAGCTAAGCGCCGCACCGGCAAGGAGTGCATCGCGGATCGCGCGACCGTCGAGCGTGCCGGAGACGCGGTTGTAGCGCTGGTCGATCCTAAGCGTCGCGGTTGAGCCGCCGGCGCGAGTGAGGCGCCATTCACCGCCTGCGATCGCGGGGATCGTCCAGCGATAGACCCGCTTGTCGGCGATCTCGCGGCGTTCCTCGGGCGGCCAGTCGCCCATATCAAAGGCATGGCTGACGACGCGCGCGCCAGGCTTCATCTCGCTCAGCAGCTTGGGCTTGAGCCGCTCGTTGACGGCGGGGAGAAGGTAGAGCGTGACGACGTCTGCGTCGCGCAACGAAACGGTGAACAGATCGTCGCGGACGAAGCGGGCGCGTTCCTCGAGCCCGTCGAGCCGGGTCAGCGAACGCGCGCGCGCGACCAGCCCAGCATCGATCTCCACGCCCAGCGCATTGGCTCCGCGCCGGGCAGCGGCACGCGGGATGCGGCCATCGCCCGAACCGAGGTCGATCAGCCGCTCGCCGGCCTTGAGGCCTGCCATGTCGAGCATGCCTTCGACTACTTCGGGAGGCGTGGGGACATAGGGGACGTCGGCTTCTTTCGCCGCGCGCGCGGCCGCGGGCGCTGCCAGCAGGCAGCCGGCGCCTAGCAGGACCGCGCGGCGGGACAGCGGCATCTCCATTGCACCACCGTGGCGCAGCGGCGAGCCCGATACAATCGCCGTCCGCCAGCTCCGCTCCGCCGATCTGCACCGGGCAATAAAAAAGCCGCCCGAAGGCGGCTGTCGTGATGGTTGCGGGGGTTGGATTTGAACCAACGACCTTCAGGTTATGAGCCTGACGAGCTACCGGGCTGCTCCACCCCGCGCCATCATTCAGAACGCAAAATGCGCCGCGCCGGTTAGCGCGACGCATTGCTGTGCGTATCTGACATTGTGAATGGGTTTCTTCCAATTTCCGCTGCCACCGGCTGCAATGCCTGGCGACGACCTACTCTTCCAGCGCTTGAGCGTTAGTACCATCGGCGCAGTCAGGTTTCACGGCCGAGTTCGGGATGGGATCGGGTGGGTCACTGACGCTATGGTCACCAAGCAATGAAGCAGGTGGCTGCGGTATTGGGTTTCAAATCGATGCGTGCACCAAGGTTTCGAGTATCAACCTCAATGAACAGCAGAGCTGTCATTGATGGTGGGACTCATCAAGCGCGAATAGGACAATTAGTACTGGTTAGCTCCACACGTTACCGCGCTTCCACATCCAGTCTATCAAGGTGGTGGTCTACCACCGTCCTAAGAAATCTTATCTTGAGGGAGGCTTCCCGCTTAGATGCTTTCAGCGGTTATCCCGTCCATACATAGCTACCCTGCTGCGCCGTTGGCACGACGACAGGTACACCAGAGGTATGTTCAACCCGGTCCTCTCGTACTAGGGTCAACTCCTCTCAAATTTCGACGCCCACGGCAGATAGGGACCAAACTGTCTCGCGACGTTCTGAACCCAGCTCACGTACCACTTTAATTGGCGAACAGCCAA
>NZ_DASWTG010000011.1:0-49347 GCF_036402235.1 Sphingomonas sp.
TCCTGCGCAAGGCCGCAGAGCGCACCGTCGAGGCAACATGGAAACGCATCGGCCAACTCCTCGACGCCTTCCCGCCCCACGAATGCGCCAACTATCTCAGAAACAGCGGATATGCCTCAATCTAAACAGGACAGACTCTAGTTTCCCCGCCAGATCCGGAGCGGCGCATGTGCGGGCAGGCCGCGCTGGTGCGCCGGGCAGGCGCGCGGGCGGAAGCGCGTGTCGAGGCACACCCACAGCTCGTCGAGCCAGCGGTCGCGGCCGGCACGCACGCGGAGCATCGCCGGGGTCATGCCGGGATTGGCGCGCGCGACCGCTGCGGCAAGCTGGCCCGCGGTAAGCCCGGGCCGGCGCGACAGCGCGTCCATGTCCGGATAACGGATCGCGGCATAAGCCTCGCGCGCACGGTCGAAATAGGCGGCGGGCGGCAGGCCGGAGCAGCTGCCATGCTTGGCATATTGGTGCCGCTGCAGTGTGGGCGAGGGCATCGCGCACAGGTTGCGCCGCACCACCGCCTCCGGAACACGCAGCGGGGCGGAGCAATATTGCGGCCATGTCGCGCCCTGCCCGTCCGGCCATAGCCCGTGCAATACGAAGCCGAAGCGGTTGGCGGGATCGCACTGGAAGCGGCGGCGATTGGCCGACTGGCGGCAGAAGCCGGGATTCCAGGTGAGCGCCAGCGTGTAGCCGCCCACCGGCACGATCCGCCGCGGACCCGGCCGGCCGGCCTGCTCCGAAGCCTCGGGAAGCCGTCCGGGAACCACGCAGCGATCGGCCTGCGCCGCCGCGGCACCCGGCGCGGCCAGCGCGAAAACGAACAGCGTGGCCCGGCCGATCATTCGAACGGCGCAGCGTCCGCCTGCGTGTCGTCCCCGGCGAACCAAGTCTGCGCATCCGGCCGGAACAGCAGCCACACCGCCCAGCCGGTCAGCGCGAAGGTGCCGAGGCTCAGCAGCGTGCTGAGCGCGCCGACCACCTGATAGCTCAGCAGCGTGAACGGCAGGCCGATCGCGGACAGGCCGAACAGCGTGACCACCACCCATTTCGCGACCACGCTGGCGCGGCGCGCGGTGAAGTACCAGAGCAGCAGCCACAGCACGAGCATGACGACCGTGGTGCCGATCATCATGGTCTCGGCCAGTTCCGCCATCTGCGGGTTGCCGGCGAAGGCGGGATTGCTGTTGAGGCTGTCGAGGCGGGTCTTCCACCCGGTTCCCAGATTCACCAGCCAGAGCAACGTCGCCCCCAGATAGGCCTGCTCGAAACGGACGATCGACTGCGGACGCATGGAAAACTCCCTCCCTGTTCCGCCCAGCTAAGGCTCAAGCCTGCGCGAAGTCCAGCCCGATATCCGCGGCAGGCGCCGATTGGGTAAGCCGCCCGACGCTGACGAAGTTCACGCCCGTCTCGGCGATCGCGCGGATCGTGTCGAGCCGCACGCCGCCCGACGCCTCGGTCGGCACGCGCCCGCGCACCAGCGTCACCGCACCGCGCAGCGTCGGCGGGTCCATGTTGTCGAGCAGCAGGTGCGTGGCGCCCGCCGCGAGCGCCGGCTCGATCTGGTCGACCCGATCGACCTCGACGATGATCCGCTCGATCCCGGCCTCGACCGCGCGGCGCACCGCTTCGCGCACGGTTCCGGCGACCGCGATGTGGTTGTCCTTGATCATCGCCGCGTCCCACAGCCCCATGCGGTGATTCTGCGCGCCGCCCATCCGCGTCGCGTATTTTTCCAGCCGGCGCAGGCCCGGAATGGTCTTGCGCGTGTCGAGCAGCGTCGCCCCGGTCCCGGCGATGCGGTCGACATAGCCGCGCGTCATCGTCGCGATCCCCGACAGATGCTGCACCGTATTGAGCGCCGCCCGCTCGGCGGTAAGCAGCGCGCGCGCATTGCCGCGCAGCCGCATCAGGTCGCTTCCGGCAGCCACGCGCTCGCCTTCGTCCGCGAGCAGCTCGATCTCGACCGCCGGATCGAGCGCGCGGAAGAAGGCCGCGGCGATCGGCAGCCCTGCCACGACGATCGCGTCGCGGCTGTCCATCACTCCGGTGAACAGCGCATCCCCCGGGATCACCGCAGCCGCGGTGACATCGCCCGCTCCCACATCCTCGGCGAGCGTGGCGGCGACGAACGCCGCGAGATCGAAGCCGTCGAGCTGGAACGAAGTCATGCGCGCATCCTTGGCCTGAACCCGCGTGGCTATAGCCGATGCCATCCGCCCGCAAAGCCCCTGCGTACGACGAATTGGCGCCCACCCGTTGTCATGCCGCCGCGCCGAACCTATCTCCGGCCCGAAACAATCAAGGGGTTTTTAGGGATGACGACCTTCGACGATCGCGAACGTGCGTTCGAGGCCAAGTTTGCGATGGACGAGGAGATGGCGTTCCGCGTCACCGCGCGGCGCAACCGCCTGCTCGGCCAGTGGGCGGCAGCGAAGCTCAACCTGACCCCCGAAGAGACCGATGCCTATGCCAAGGCGGTGGTGCAGGCCGATTTCGAGGAAGCGGGCGACGAGGACGTAATCCGCAAGTTGCTGGGCGACCTGACCGCTGCCGGCGTCGAAATAGACGAGGCGACCGTCCGCCAGGCGGTGGAGGACCAGACGGTCGAGGCGCGCCGCCAGCTGATCGAGGCCAAGTAACCATGCCGATGGCGGCAGACGAGATCGAGGCGCTGATCCGGCAGGGCATCCCCGATGCCCGGGTCGAGATCACCGACCTTGCCGGCGACGGCGATCATTATGCCGCCCGCGTGGTGAGCGAGACCTTCCGGGGGATTCCCCGGATCCGGCAGCATCAGGCTGTCTATGCAGCGCTCGGCGGGCGCATGGGGGGCGTGCTGCACGCCCTTCAGCTCACCACCGCCGTCCCTGCCAATAACGAATGACCCGGAGCGAGTGACATGACCGACGAAACCCAGGCCCATATCCAGAGCCTCGTCGATGGGAACGAGGTACTGCTGTTCATGAAGGGAACCCCGCTGTTCCCGCAATGCGGCTTCTCGAACCGGGCGGTCTCGATCCTCAATCACCTGGGCGTGACGTTCGAGAGCGTCGACGTGCTCCAGGACCAGGCCGTGCGCCAGGGAATCAAGGAATTCTCCGACTGGCCGACCATTCCCCAGCTCTATGTGAAGGGCGAGTTCATCGGAGGTTCGGACATCATGATGGAGATGTACGAGTCAGGTGAGCTGGCGCAACTTCTCGACGAGAAAGGCGTTTCAGCTGCGTAACAACTGCGCGTCTAGCGCAGTTCTTTAAAAGGTAGCGTACCATGTTCGTGCAACCTCTGGCTGTCGCGCTCGGCGCGGCGGCAAGGGACAGTGCGTCCCTGACGATTTGCGATCTGACGCAGAGCTATTCGCCTGCGGGTGGCGGCGGGATCAGCACCTATCTGCGCGAGAAGCGCGATTATGTGCTCAACCACACGCCGCACCAGTTGCTCCAGATCGTTCCGGGTCCTGAGGATCGCGTGACGATCAACGGCCGGCATATCTTCGCAGAGGTCGGCGCCGAGCCGGTGCGCGGAAGCCCCAACTACCGCTTCATCCTGCGCACGGACGCAGTGCGCGACCTGCTCGAGCATTACCGCCCCGACATCATCGAATCGCTCTGCCCCTGGGTGCTGCCCTGGACCGCGATCAGGCACCGGCGCGACTTCCCGGAGACCACGCTGGTCGCGGGCTATCGCACCGACTTCCCCAACGCGCACGTCCATCGCGTCGTGCAGGACAAGGCCGGCGACCTCGCCGCGCGCTTCATGCGCATGCTCGCCTATGGTTATGCCGAGATCACCTATCGCGAGTTCGACCGCGTCTACACGCTGAGCGAGGATGCGCAGCGCACGCTGGCGCGCAAGACGATCACGCACACCGATGTGATGCCGCTGGGCGTCGATACGACGATGTTCGCACCGTCCAAGCGCGACCTCGGCTATCGCGCCTCGCTCGGCCTTCCGGGCGACGGGCCGCTGCTGATCTATGCCGGGCGCATCGACAATGAGAAGCGCGCCGACCGGCTGGTCGAGATGTTCCGCAAGCTCCCCGCCGATCTGGGCGCGGCGATGGTGCTGATGGGCGACGGCAAGCTGCGCGAGCGGCTGATCGCACAATCGCGGGGGTTGCCGATCGCCTTCCCCGGCTTCGAGAAGGACCGGATCGAGCTGGCGCGCGCCCTCGCCTCCTCCGACATCTATGTGTCGGCGATGGCGGACGAGACCTTCGGTATCTCGGTGCTCGAGGCGCAGGCATGCGGCCTGCCCGTGGTGGGCGTCGCCAGCGGCGCGATGCCCGATCGCGTCCCGGAAGGTCTCGGCCTGCTCGGCCCGGTCGACGACACCACGGCGATGGCGGCGAACGTCGTGAAGCTGTGGAACGACGGCGCCCAACTGACCGGCGCCCGCGCCCGCGCGATGGTCGTCGAGAAATATGGCTGGCATCGCACCTTCGAGCGGCTGTTCACCGAAATCTATCCCAAGGCGCGCGCGCGCGCCGCCGCACGACTCGAGGAAGATGGCGCCCGAATCTTCCGCCGGCGCAAGCGCCGCGACGGATCGCCGGTGATCTACGCCCCCTGAAACGGGCGAGGCGGGCAGCCCGGTATGGTGCTGCCCGCCTCTGAAGCGTTACACGCGCGTTGTGAACAGCGGTGTGACTGACATGTTGCAGCCTGCGTGCCACAATGGGCAACCCCAGGAAATCCGCCGCTTTCATGGTTAATCAAATCATCGCCCTCCGCGAACTGTAAGAAGTTCCGACACCTGCGCGCTGAATATCGTTCAGATAGCGTTCAGCCTCTTGACTACAGATGTGGTCGAAACGATTACAGGCGTAATCGAAGGGGAGTGGAATGAGCGAACGGATCAGCGATGCCGAGCACGCCGTAATGGAAGTGCTGTGGGACGAATCGCCCCTCACCGCCAATGATGTCGCCGAGCGCGTCGCACCTTCGCGCGGCTGGAGCGCCAACACCGTCAAGACGCTACTCGGTCGCCTGCTCGCCAAGAACACCATCGCCGCCGAAGAGGATGGCCGCCGCTATCTCTACCGCCCGTTGGTCGAGCGCGGCGACTATGTCGAAGGCGAATCCCGCCGCCTGATCGACCGGCTGTTCGGCGGCAAGCTGACGCCGCTGGTCGCGCACCTCGCCGAGCGCGACGCGCTCACCGACGAGGACATCGCCGAAATCGAAGCGCTGTTGAAGGAGATCAAGCAATGATCGCCCCCTCAATAACCGGCTGGGTAATCGAGACCTTCGTCGCTACGACGCTGCTGATGCTGCTGGTGCTTGCGATCCGCAAGCCGGTGAACCGTCATTTCGGCCCGAACATCGCCTATGCGCTATGGGCCCTGCCCGTGCTGCGGCTCGCGCTGCCGCCGCTGCCCGAAAGCTGGCGCGCGAGTGCCGAGAGTCCGGTCAGCGCGGCGGGTGAGGCCATCACCTATTATATCGCGGATTCGACCCTGGTGCCGGATGCTTCGGTGGCGTCGGCTGCGCCGATCGTGCAGACGGCGGTGATCGACTGGCTGCCGATCGTCCTCGCGATCTGGGCGGCAGGCGCGCTCGCCTTTCTCGGCTATCACCTGATCGCCCATGGCCGTTTCTGCGCGCGGCTGCTTCACCGCGCGAAGATCGAGCGCACCGTCGCCGAGGGGCGCGTGCATGTGATCGAGACCGATGCGGCCACCGGCCCGCTCGCCTTCGGCATCTGGCGCAAATACGTCGCGTTCCCGCGCGACTTCAACGAGCGCTACGATCCGCTCGAGCGCAACCTCGCGCTCGCCCACGAACTCGGGCACCATCTGCGTGGTGACCTGATCGCCAACTGGATCGCGCTGGTCGTGCTCGCGCTCCATTGGTTCAACCCGGTCGCATGGCGGGCGTTTCGCGCCTTCCGTGCCGATCAGGAGATGGCCTGCGATGCCCTGGTGCTCGTCGGCCGCGCCCCGGCGCTGCGCCATGCCTATGGCCGCGCCATCGTCAAGTCCGCGCATGGGGGTGCGGTCTCGGCAGCTTGTCATCTGCATACCATCAATGAACTCAAAGGGAGGTTGAGAATGCTCTCCAAGCATGACCGGAAGTCGCGCACGCGGATCACCGCCGGCGTGACGGGCGCGGCGGCGCTGACGCTGGCGGGCCTGGCGCTCACCGCATCGGGCACCCAGGCCGCGGCGAACCTGCGCGCCGACGTCGGCGACGCGATCGGCGTCGATCTGCAGGATGCGCCCGCCGCGCCCACTGCGCCCGAGACGCCAGCGCCGATCGATGCGCCGGATGCACCTGATGCGCCCGCCGCTGCGGAAGCTCCCGACGCACCGGAAGCGCCTGCCGCCAAGAAGGTCGAGCGCCGCGTGATGATCATCGAGAAGGGCAAGGACGGCAAGAAGCGCGAAGTGCGCGTGATCGGCGTGCCTGCCGACGGAAAGCCTTTCGTCTGGTCCGACACCAAGTCGTTCGTGTGGAACGGCGACATGGCGAAGATCGCGACCATCCCGGCAATCTCCTCGGCCAAGTGCGGCGATCCGAAGGACGGCGACGTCAAGATGGAGACCAAGGGCAAGGACGGCGTCCGCAAGATCGTGATCTGCACCGACCGGATCGATGCCCGCGTCGCGGCCGCAAGCCATCGCGCTGAAGTCGCCGCCGCGCGCGCCGAGCACGGCCGGGCGATCGCGATCGCCAGCGCCGAAATGGGCAAGCGCCAAGCGATGATGGGCCTGAGGATGGCGCGCAAGTCGATCGAGGCGCAGGACGATCTGACCGCCGAGCAGAAGGCGGCGGCACTCAAGGGCATCGACGACGCGATCCGCGAGGTCGAGGCCGCGCAAAAGGACTGACGCCTGCGTCAAAGAATGGGAGGAGGAAAGTCCGCGGTCTTGCTGCCCATCGCCGCGGAGGGTGCTCCAACCGGGCCGGTCGCTACCCCTATGGCGGCCGGCCCATTTTCGTAGCGGCCTTGCCTCGCGCCGCCCGAGCCGCCATCTCGGCCGCATGACCGATCCCGCAACCGGCGAAGCGATCCGGCTCGAGCCGCTGGTGACCCGCATCCTCGCGGCGAACCCGTCCCCCTTCACCTATACCGGCACCGAAACCTATCTGGTCGGGACTGCCGATCTTGCGGTGATCGATCCCGGCCCAGACCTGCCCAGCCATGTCGATGCATTGCTGCGCGCGATCGACGGCCGCCCGGTCGTCGCGATCCTGTGCACGCATACGCATCGCGACCACAGCCCGGCGAGCCGTGCGGTCAAGGCCGCGACCGGCGCGCCGATTATCGGCTGCGCCCCGCTCGCGCTCGACGACGATGGCCCGCGCGCCGACGCCGCATTCGACCGCGACTATCGGCCCGACCGCGTCCTCACCGATGGCGAGCAGGTGTCGGGCGAGGGCTGGACCCTCACCGCAGTGGCGACGCCTGGCCATACCTCCAACCATCTCTGCTTCGCGCTGGAGGAAAGCGGCGCGCTGTTCACCGGCGATCAGGTGATGGGCTGGTCGACCAGCGTGATCGCCCCGCCCGACGGCGACATGGGCGACTATATGGCCAGCCTCGACAAGCTGCTGGCGCGCGGGGACCGCGTCTATTACCCCGCGCATGGCGACGCGGTGGAGAAGCCCCAGCGGCTGGTGCGCGGGATGATGGGGCATCGCAAGCAGCGCGAAGGCCAGATCCTGCGCCTGCTCGGCGAGCAGATCGGCGACATCCCGGCGATGGTCGAGAAGATGTATGTCGGACTCGATCAGCGTCTCACCGGTGCGGCGGGCCGTTCGGTGCTCGCGCACCTCATCGACCTGCGCCAGCGCGGCATCGTCACCGGCGCGGAGGGCGGCGAATGGCGGATGGCGTGAAGCACGACCCGCTCCTCCGCAACCTGCTGATCGCCGCCGCGCTGGCGCTGATCGTGGCGGTCGTCTGGATTCTGTGGGATCGCTACGCCGAGACCCGCATGGCGACGCTGCCGGAGGAAGGCGGCGCGCCGGTGACCCAGATCGTCACCGCGAAGCTCACCGGAACCGGCACGCTCAAGGTCGCCGAGCTCTCCGGCATCGTCCAGGCGACCGCCTCCGACGTGCGCGGCCTTGGCTGGCTACGCAGCGATCAGGTGGTCAAGATGCCCTACTCGGTCGACTATTTCGTGGACCTTTCAAAGCTGCGCGGCCGCGATCTGCAATGGGATGCGCAAAGCCGCACGCTGATCGTCGACGCGCCCGATGTCGCCCCTGCCCCGCCCAACACCGATGAGGGACGGCGGACGCTGGTCGAGACCAAGGGCCTGTTCGTCACCCGCGCAGCCGCCGAGGCGTTGAGCCAGCGCACCTCGATCCGCGCCGCCGCCGTCGCGCAGAAGGAGGCCAGCAGCCCCGAACGCATGGCCCAGGCGCGGGAGATGGGACGGCGCGCGGTCGCCCGCCTGCTCGCCCAGCCGCTGACGGCTGCGGGATTGGGCGATGTGCGCGTGGTCGTCACTTTCCCGCCCGAGCGCGGCGCGCAGGCGCGCGAGCAATGGGATGTCTCGCGCTCGCCCGGGCAGGTGATGAAGGACATCGAGGCGCGCGAGAGGAAATAGTTCGGCCCGAGCGACAGATGTGATAGCCTCCGCCCATGTAGATTGTCGTGGGGGCGCACGATGGCGACGGCAGCAGAGATCACCGATACTTCGCACCGCGGCGACGGATTTTTCCTGTGGGGCGGCCTTGCCATGGCGGCGGTCATCGTCGCCGGCTTCACCTTCTTCGTCGTCATGGGCATTTCCAGCTTCAACGCGCCGCTGGTGGTTCACGCGCATGCGCTGGTCTTCTTCGGCTGGGTCGCGATCTATGTCGCGCAGACCTGGCTTGCGACGCGCGGCAGCATCGCGCTTCATCGCCGGCTGGGCTGGATCGGCGCGGGCTGGCTCGCGATGATGGCGGTGGTCGGGCCGCTCGTCGCGATCGAGGCGATCCGGCTGGGCCGCGCGGCACCGGTCTACGAGCCAGCCTTCTTCGTGGTGATGGCGCCGCTCGCCGTGTGGACCTTTGTCGGCCTCTCGACCGCCGCGATCCTGATGCGGCGCAAGACCGAATGGCACCGCCGCCTGCATTTCTCGGGCATGGCGATCCTCACCGGCCCCGGTCTCGGCCGCCTGATCCCCGCGCCGCTGGTCATGCCCCACGCCTCGATCGTCGAGGTGACGCTGATACTGATGTTTCCGCTCGCGGGCGTGCTGTGGGACCTGCGCACGCGCGGACGCGTGCATCCGGCATGGTGGTGGGGGATCGGCACGATCCTGCTGGTGCGCGGGCTGACCAACCTCATCGCCTACGGCCCGATCGGCCTCGCGATCTTCGAGGCGGTGACCACCGGCCAGCCCGGCGGCGCGCTGGCGCCCTACGAATATCCGCCAATGCCTTCGATGGGTTGAACCGGGGGCCGGACAAGGCCATGTGGGGCCAAAGAACGAGGGTCCCAGAATGAACGCACCCAGCCACCTGTCCGGCGTCGATATCCGTGCCGAGATCGAGCGTCTGCGCAAGGAGCGCAACGCGGTGATCCTGGCGCACTACTACCAGAAGCCGGAGATCCAGGACCTCGCCGATTTCGTCGGCGATTCGCTCGAGCTCAGCCGCAAGGCGGCGGAGACCGATGCCGAGGTGATTGCGTTCTGCGGCGTGCGCTTCATGGCGGAGACCGCGAAGATCCTGTCGCCCGACAAGATCGTCGTGCTGCCCGACATGGATGCCGGGTGCAGCCTCGAGGACAGTTGCCCGCCCGAGCAGTTCGCCGCGTTCCGCGCGCAGCATCCCGACCATATCGCGCTCACCTACATCAACTGCTCGGTCGAGGTGAAGGCCCTGTCCGACATCATCGTCACCAGCTCGTCCGCCGAGAAGATCCTGAGCCAGATCCCCAAGGACCAGAAGATCATCTTCGGCCCCGACAAGCATCTGGGCGGCTACATCAACCGCAAGATGGGCCGCGACATGCTGCTGTGGCCGGGCGTGTGCATCGTGCACGAGGCGTTCAGCGAGACCGAGCTTCTGAAGCTCAAGGCACAGCACCCGGGCGCGCCTGTCGCCGCGCACCCCGAATGCCCGCCGCATGTGCTCGACCATGCCGATTATGTCGGCTCGACCAGCGGCATCCTCGCCTATGCCAAGGATTTCGACGGCGACACGATGATCGTCGCGACCGAGCCGCACATCATCCACCAGATGGAAAAGGCGGTGCCGGAGAAGACCTTCATCGGTGCGCCCGGTGCCGACGGCAACTGCAACTGCAACATCTGCCCCTATATGGCGATGAACACGCTGGAGAAGCTCTACATCGCGCTCCGCGACCTCCAGCCCCGGATCGAGATCGAGGAGGAAATCCGCTTGAAGGCCAAGAAGAGCCTCGACCGCATGCTGGCGATGGCGAGCGGCACGGTCGGCCTCGGCGATCTCGGTCCGCTCAAGGTGACAGGCGATTGAGACTGCGGGTTGCGGAAAAATCTGGCGCATTGTTCCACCTTCCGTTCGGCTCAAATGCTGTCGGTGGACATTTTATCCAAATAGGTTCGTGTAGGAAAGTTTTTCCGGTTTGCGGCGGATTTGCGCGGGTTTCACGGCATGCGGAAGCGGCGCGCCGGCCTGAGGAACGTCCGAAGAACGATCGATTCGGCGGGATGAGGAAAAGCCGAAAGTGGAACATGTCGCGGTCGATGTTTGCTTTTGCGGCTCGTGCGACGTCCCTTCCGCCGGGTACGATGTCCGGAACATACAAGGTCCTGAGCTGATTCCCTGTCCCCTTCGCCTGGTGCGGAGGATTGAGCGCAACCCGAGCTGTGATAGGATAGCGCGATGACCGCGCAGGAGGCCCTCAACACCCCGCATCTCGCGAAGCTTCGCGTGGCGGATTTCCTGTTGCTCGCGGAAGCGGGCGCTTTCTCCGATTATGCGCGGACGGAACTGATCGAGGGGGAAATCTGGGTCGTGAACTCCGTGCATCGCCGCCACGCGCGCGTCCACGCGCAATTAACGGCCGAAATCGGCGCAGCGCTCAGGGCCGCAGGATCGCCGCTTACCTTCTACACCGCGCCGTCGACCGAGCTTTCCGACGATTCGCTTCCGGAACCCGACATCGCGATTGGCGAGCCGAGCGACGCGAAGATCTTTCCGGGCCCCGCGATGCGCGTGGCGATCGAAGTCTCGGATTCGACGCTCGATCTCGATCTCGGCCGCAAGGCGCGCCTCTATGCGCGGTATGGCGTGCCTGAATATTGGGTGGCCGATGTCGAAGGGCGCGTGATCCGCCAGATGTGGGCGCCCGATGGCGAGGCCTATAAGCAGCGCCGCGACGTTCCTTTCGGTGACAGCCTGACCGCCGCGACTGTCCCCGGTCTGACGATCGCTACCGACAGCCTTTGAGCCTGCAACGGCGAAACGATCGGTTTCACCGCCCGGGATTGATCTTCGCTCGCCGGAGTGAAAGGTTTCACTCGCGCAACGGCGTTGAGCCATCTGCCGCGCGAGGAGAAACACCATGCCGATCCCTGCAAGCTGGTCCGACAAGCTGCTGAGCGTCCTGCGCATCGTCGCGGGGCTCTCGTTCCTGCATCACGGCACGTCGAAGTTCTTCGGGCTGCCGCCCTTCCCGATGCCGCTCAACCCGATGCTCTATGTGGCGGGAACGATCGAGCTGGTCGGCGGCGCGCTGCTGGTGATCGGGCTGTTCACCCGCCCCGTCGCCTTCATCGCGTCCGGCATGTGCGCGGTCGGCTACTGGCTCGCGCATGGGTCTAAGGGCTTCTTCCCCTCCGTCAATGGCGGCGAGGCGATTCTCCTGTTCACCTTCATCTTCCTCTATCTTGCCGCGGCCGGCGGCGGTGCCTGGAGCGTCGATTCCGCGCGCGGCAAGCGGAGCTAGAGCCGGCCGGTGCCCGGGCGAGCATGGCAATCGCCCGGGCGAGCTGCTAGATTGACCCGATGACCGAGGCCATTCCCCTCACGACCGAATGGAAGCCGGTGAAGCTGCGCGTCGAGGATTACCTCATGCTCGACGAGGCGGGGGCGTTCGACGATTACGGCCGGACCGAGCTGATCGAGGGGGAGGTCGTCTATATGAACGCGCAGCATCGCCCCCATGCGCGGATCAAGTCACGACTTCATGTCCTGCTCGCAAACGAGCTGACGAAGCGCGACGATGGCCTCGAAGCCCTGGTCGAAGGCTCGGTATCGATGCCGCCCTATAATGTTCCCGAGCCGGATATAGCGGTCACCGCGGAACCAGAGGGCAAGGGGCTGATCCCGCTCGCCTCACTCGCGCTGATCGTCGAGGTGGCCGACTCCACGCTCCGCAACGATCTGGGACGCAAGGCGAAGATCTACGCGCGCGAAGGTGTGCCTGAATATTGGGTGGTGGATGTCGGTGGCGCCCGTATTCACCAACTCTGGGCGCCACAAGGCGAAGCCTATGCCGAACGGCGAGAGGTGCCGTTCGGCGATCCGGTGAGCGCTGCCACGATTGGCAGGTTGACGGTCGAGACAGGCGGCCTCGGCTGAGGCCAGGCCGCTCGTCTCGATAAGTCAGCGCGTCAGCTTCTTGTAGGCCAGCCGCGTCGGGCGGTCCGCCGCGTCGCCCAGGCGGCGGCGCTTGTCCTCCTCATAGGCCTCGAAATTGCCCTCGAACCACTCGACATGGCTGTTGCCCTCGAAGGCGAGGATGTGCGTCGCTAGGCGGTCGAGGAAGAAGCGGTCGTGGCTGATCACCACGGCGCAGCCCGCGAAATTCTCGATCGCCTCCTCCAGCGCGCCGAGCGTCTCGACGTCGAGGTCGTTGGTCGGCTCGTCGAGCAGCAGCACGTTGCCGCCGCGCTTCAGCATCTTGGCGATGTTGACGCGGTTGCGCTCACCGCCGGAGAGCTTGCCGACATTCTTCTGCTGGTCCTGGCCCTTGAAGTTGAATGCGCCGACATAGGCGCGTGTCGACTGGTCGTGGCCGTTGACCTTCATGTAATCAAGCCCGTCCGAGATCTCCTCCCAGACGTTCTTCGTCGGGTCGAGATGGTCGCGGCTCTGGTCGACATAGCCGAGGCGGACGGTGGTCCCGATCTCGATCGTGCCCGAATCCGGCTGCTCCTGCCCGGTGATCAGCTTGAACAGCGTGGACTTGCCCGCGCCGTTCGGCCCGATCACGCCGACGATGCCGCCCGCGGGCAGCGTGAAGGACAGATTCTCGAACAGCAGCTTGTCGCCATAGGCCTTGCTGATGTTCTCGACCTCGATGACCTTGCCGCCCAGGCGCTCGGGCACCTGGATGACGATCTGCGCCTTGCCCGGGGTGCGGTTCTCCTGCGCGGCGACGAGCTGCTCGAACTTGGCGATACGCGCCTTGGACTTGGTCTGGCGGCCCTTGGTGCCGGCGCGGATCCATTCGAGCTCGTCCTTGATCGCCTTCTGGCGCCCGGTGGCCTCGCGGTCCTCCTGCTCGAGCCGCTTGGCCTTCTTCTCGAGATAGGTCGAGTAGTTGCCCTCGTAGGGGAAGTATTTCCCGCGATCGAGCTCGAGGATCCAGTCGACCACATTGTCGAGGAAATAGCGGTCGTGGGTGATCATCAGCACCGCGCCGGCATATTCCTTGAGGTGGTTCTCGAGCCACTCGACGCTTTCGGCGTCGAGATGGTTGGTCGGCTCGTCGAGCAGCAGGATCGACGGCTTCTGGATCAGCAGGCGGGTGAGCGCGACGCGGCGCTTCTCGCCGCCCGACAGATTCTCGACGCTCCAGTCCGACGGCGGGCAGCGGAGGGCCTCCATCGCGACTTCGAGCTGGTTGTCGAGCGTCCAGCCATCGACCGCGTCGATCTTGCCCTGGAGCTCGCCCATCTCCTCCATCAGCGCGTCGAAATCGGTATCGTCCTTGGGATCGCCCATCTCGGCCGAGATCGCGTTGAAACGGTCGAGCATGTCGGCAACGTCGCGCGCGCCGTCCTTGACGTTCTCCAGCACCGTCTTGCTGGGGTCAAGCTGCGGCTCCTGCTCCAGATAGCCGACGGTGATGTTCTCGCCCGGCCATGCCTCGCCCGAGAAATCCTTGTCGATCCCTGCCATGATCTTGATCAGGGTCGACTTGCCGGCGCCGTTGGGGCCGACGATGCCGATTTTCGCGCCTTGATAGAATTGCAGGTTGATGTTGCTCAGCACCGGCTTGGCGGCGCCGGGGAAGGTCTTGGTCATGTCCTTCATCACGAAGGCGTATTGGGCGGCCACGTGCGGGTCTCCGTTCGTCTATTCGGGTGTTCGGGAATTTGGCGCCGATGTAGCGACGCGCCCGCCGATTGGCAAACCTGTCGCTCGTCGAAAAGACGCGCAAGCGGGTTGCGGCGCGCCCGGCCATTCCGTTACGTCCCCCCGCAACAATCTTTCAGCGGAGGACGTGAATGCGCGTGAAGACCCTGGCCCTGGCGGCTGCACTGAGCCTTCCCCTCCCTGCCCTCGCCCAGATCGATCCCGCCGCGTTGCGCGACGCGGCACTGAAGGACGAGATCGCCTGGGACATCACCGAGGGCCTCACCACCGAGATCGGCCCGCGCCTCGCCGGGACCGAAGCCGAGGCCCGCGCGCGCGTCTGGGCGGTGAAGAGGCTGACGACACTCGGCTTCAGCAACGTGCGCAGCGAGCCGTTCCAGATGAAGACCTGGGTTCGCGGCGAGGAGACGCTCGAGGTGCTCGCCCCCTTCCCCCAGCCGCTGCGTCTCACCGCGCTCGGCAACTCGGGCGCGACGCCCGCTGCCGGATTGCGGGGCGAGATCGTCTACTTCCCCGATCTCGCAGCGCTCCAGGCCGCACCCGACGGCAGCCTCAAGGGCAAGATCGCCTTCGTCAGCCACGCGATGACACGGACGCAGGACGGGTCGCAATATGGGGCCTATGGCGCCGTCCGCCGCAGCGGCCCCGCGGCCGCCGCGCGCAAGGGGGCGGCCGCGATCTTGATCCGATCGGTCGGCACCGACTATCACCGCAACCCGCATGCCGGCGGCACCGGCTTCCCCGAAGGCGTCGCGCCGATCCCCGCCGCGGCGCTCTCGATCCCCGATGCCGAGCAGCTCGAGCGGATCCTCAAGCGCGGACAGCCGGTAAGCGTGAAGCTCACGCTCACGCCCAAGCAGATTGGCATGACCGAATCGGGCAACGTCATCGCCGAGGTGCCGGGCAGCGATCCCGCCGCGGGCCTCGTGGTGGTCGCCTGCCACCTCGACAGCTGGGATCTGGGCACCGGGGCGTTCGACGACGGGGCGGGCTGCGGGATCGTCGCCGCGGCGGCCAAGCGCATCCTCGATGCCGGCAAGCCGCGCCGCACCATCCGCATCCTGTGGGCGGGCGCGGAGGAAGTCGGCGTGTTCGGCGGCAAGGCCTATTTCGATGCGCACAAGGGCGAACGCCATGCGCTCGCCAGCGAATCCGATTTCGGCGCCGACCGCATCTGGCGCGTCGATTTCAAGCTGCCCGACAGCGCGAAGGCGGTGGGCGTTCGGGTCGCGGCGGCGCTCGCTCCGCTCGGGATCAGCCGGGGGAGCGATGCCGCGAGCGGCGGTGCGGACGTCAGCGCGCTGGTCGCCTCGGGGGTCGCGGGCATCGACCTGCAGCAGGACGGAACGCGCTATTTCGACCTGCACCACACGCCCGACGACACGCTCGACAAGATCGATCCGGACCAGCTTCGCCAGAATGTTGCGGCCTGGACGGCGATGCTCGCCGTGGTCGCCGATGCCCCGGAAGAAATCGGCGCCACGCGATGATGCAGCGCATCATTTCGGCTCGCCGCAAAGCTTGCTGAGAGATGAATTCCCATTGACGGCGGCGTAACGGGCGTTATTCCGACTAACTCGCACGGCAATCGGGCCGACGCGAACCGAATAATTTTGCTTGGGAGCAAAACGAATGAAGAAGGTCCTCATCGTCGCTGCCGCGACCGGCCTGATGTCGCTCGCCGCCTGCAACACCACGCCGGCTGCGAACAACACTGTCGAGAATACCGTCGAGGCGCTCGAGAACGGCGCTGACCTGCTCGAGAACGAAGCCGCTGGCGCGACCAACGAAGCCGGCGCGATCCTCGAGAACGCTGCCGACACGCTCGAGAACGCGGCCGACAACGTTACCCAGTAATCGGACCTGTTCTTCCTGGGCTTGCAAGAGCCCGGTCGAATCGAAAGGGCGCCCCTCACGGGGCGCCCTTTTTCGTTGCCCGATACGGCGGACCCAGCTGCGTTCGTCGCCGACGATCGGCCGTTCGTCGTTTCAAACGGTTCCGGTGGACGCGGCTCCCCCTCTTATCGAGCATCGATAGTGCACCGGGCGCCGGGAGCGTAGCCGGGATGAGCGTCCGGACAGGGCGCGCCCCGCAACCCCGGAGTGACCCATGTTGTTCAACCTCGCCCGCGCGGCCGCGATCGCCGCCGCGCTCATCGCCGCAGTCCCGGCCTTCGCCGGTGGCGCGAAGTCGGCAAATGTCTCCTACGCCGATCTCAACCTCGCCAGCGCGCTCGGCAAGGCAACGTTCGAGCGCCGCGTCTCGCGTGCCGCCGATCGCGTCTGCGGCGTCGAGCTGGGACGCGATATCGTGGCGCAGGCAGCCGCAAAGCGCTGCGCCGCCGCCGCCCGCGAATCGGCCCGTCCGGCCGTCGAACTCGCCTACCGCAACGCCGCCAACCGGCAGCTTGCGGCGCGGGACATGAGTGTCACTGTAGCACCCTGACATTCATTCCACTGCCCCGCCCGCCGGAGGGACTGGCGGGCGGGGCTATTTTGCCATGATCGCCTTGGCCGCAGCCTGATAGGTCCGCCCGATCCGGACGAGATCGCCATCGGTCAGCTCGGCATGCCACACCCCCAGGCCATCGTGCCGCAGCTTGGCGATCCGGTCCTTGCGCACGATCGTCGACCGATGGAGCCTGATGAAGCGCTCGGGATCGAGCCGCCGCTCGAGCTCGGTGATCGTCTGGTGGATCAGGTAGCTGCGCCCCCCGACGCTCAACCGCATATAGTCGCGCTCGGCGTCCACGCGCTCGATATCGCCCGCGCTGACCCGCACCATCTCCGATCGGTGCGGCACCCAGAATTCCTCGATCCAGCGCGAGCTCGCCGCCTGCGGCTCGCTGCGCCCGCGCCCCGCCGCCTCGATCGCACGGCCGATCGCCCGCGCGAGCCGCTCGGCGCTCACCGGTTTCAGCACATAATCGACCGCCGCCACGTCGAACGCGGCGACGGCATGCTGCTCGAACGCGGTGCAGAAGATCACCGCCGGCCGGTGCGCGATTTCCGCCAGCGCCGCCGCAACGCCGATCCCGTCGCGGTGCGGCATCGCGATGTCGAGCAGGACGAGGTCGGGCGTGAGCGCGTCGATCAGCCGCAACGCAGCGTCCCCGTCGCTCGCCGTGCCGATCAGGTCGATCTCGGGAATGCCCGCGCACAGGATCTGCATCCGCTCGACCGCGAGCGGCTCGTCATCGACGATCAGGGTGCGTAGCCGTTCAGCAGCCATTGTGAACCAACGGCATGGTCAGCGTCGCCGTGAAGCCGCCCTCGGCCCGCTTGCCGGCGGTCAGCCATGCCGCGTCGCCGAAGCGGGCGGCCAGCCTGTCGCGCACGTTGCGCAGGCCAACCCCGGTTCCGTTCGGCGATTTCGCGCCATCACCATCGTCGCTCACCGTAACCTCCAGCATCCCGCCGAACACGCGTGCGCGCACGCACACATGCACCGGACGGCGTGCCGGCGCGACTCCATATTTGACCGCATTCTCGATCAGCGGCTGCAGGATCAGGCCCGGGACACACGCTCCGGCGGCGGCCGGTTCGATCTCGAACGTTGTGCGCAATCGCTCGGGGAAGCGGACCGCCTCGATCTCGAGATAGAGCTTCTGCACCGAGATCTCGTCGGCCAGCGGCACGTCGTCGGTAGGCTCGCTGGCCAGGCTGGTGCGGAAGAAGTTGGAAAGGTTGAGGATCATCGCCTCGGCATCCTCGCGCTTGCCCGACATGACGAGCGACGAGATCGAGTTGAGCGTGTTGAACAGGAAATGCGGATTGACCTGATAGCGCAGCGCCCTCAGCTCCGCGGTCTGGGCCGCGGCGCGCAGCCGCGCCGTCTCGCGCTCCGACGCGCGCACAGCGCCCGCATAGGACAGCGCCAGGTAGAAGACGGACCAGGAAACGAAGAAGAAATACCAGCCAAGCGCATTCTCCGCGATCAGATCGGCCGGTTTCTCCACCTTGTTCTTGGGCTGCTCATCCGCTCGATGCTGCAGCTCGGGGGGTTTTGGATCATAGACGTAGAAGGACAGATAGTTGACGGTCGAATAGGCCGTGGCGGCGATCGCGGAAAACAGAAATGCTGCGGCCACGCGAACGCGCAACGTGTGATGGCAGAACAGCCGCAGCACCCGATAGAGCAGATAGGTGAAGCCGATCCCGAACAGCGACACCCACGCCCGATTGTCGAGCATCAGCCAGTAGCCGGGATAGTCCATGATCCACGACCGCAGCGTGATGCTGACATAGTAGAAGACCCAGAATGCGATGATCGACAGCACCGCGACCCGGTGCGGCACGGTGAAGGGGGTGGGGTCCGGATGGTGATCGGCGGCCATTTGCGACCCTAACGCGATGGTTGCTGAAGAAACCACTCACCATGATGCCATTGATCGAACGGCATCGCACGCTTGTCGAAATCGCGGTCCCGGGTCGCGAAATGGTCGGGGAGACAGGATTCGAACCTGCGACATCCTGCTCCCAAAGCAGGCGCGCTACCAGACTGCGCCACTCCCCGACGCGGGTGCGGTTAGGCGGTAATGCGCCGCCGCACAAGGCCCGCCGCAGCAAAGCCGCGTCGTCAGTCGGCGCTCGGGGCGCCGCTGGTGGGCCCGGCAGGACTTGAACCCGCAACCTAGCCGTTATGAGCGGCCAGCTCTAACCAATTGAGCTACAGGCCCCGCCAGCGGTTCCGCGCTTAAGGGCGAACGCGGCGCCCGGCAAGCGTCGCACGATCCAGCGCCGTCAGGATCTCGTCATGCGAAGCCGGCGCGATGCCCAGCCGTGCGAGCAACCCGAACGCCGCCTCCCACCATGCATGGAAGGCGCGCAGCTCCGCGGCGTCGCGGACATAGGGAGTGTAGCCCGGTGCCGCCGAGGGCGAATGGTAGGAGAAGAGCAGCATCCGCACCCCCTCCCCGGCCGCGACGCGGATCGCCTCCAGCGCCAGCTCCAGCGGCATCTCCTCGGGCGTCAGGGCGACGCGGGAGAGCAGCCCCAGCCGCGCCGCCAGCCCGCGCCCTCGCGGCACATGGCCCAGCGCCCCGTACAGCCCCGCCCCCCCTGCGCGCGCCGCGCCGGTATAGATGGTGGTGAGCGGCAGCTCGGCCAGCCCGCCCTCGTCCGCCCAGAAGGCGTGATTGCCGATTGCGGTGAAATCGGGTCCGCCCTCCGCGCCGTAATCATAGCCCGAGCGCATCGAGGTATCGACGCGATACCCCTCCGCTGCCAGCAGCGAGAGCGAGTGGGGCCCGATCCCGTAGCGCCCTGCACGGAACATCACCGGCCGCCGCCCGAACGCCGATGCGATCTCGCCTGTCAGCACGGCCAGCTTCGCCGCCTCCAGCTCGCGCGGCAGATTGCCGACGAAGCTGTTGCGCGGCACCACCAGCTCGTCGAACGGCGGATTGACCCAGGGGTGGAGCTGCGTGCCGATCGCCGAGCGTCCGTCGCGGAGCAGTTCGCGCAGGATGTCGACCGACATCGGGCAGGTCACCACCGGATGATCGATCATATAGGTCGCGGGCACGCCATGCGCGGCGAACAGCCGGTGCATCCCGGGCAATGCGCGCATCGCATCCGTTGAGCGATTCTCCCGCCGCAGCGGCTGCGACCAATCGAACTCCTCCTCGGTATCGACGAACACGGTGAAGCGCGTGCCGAAATCGTCGGGCCACGCCACGGCGGCGTCCCGCGCCGGTGCAGGCACCCGATATCCCTTCGGCGGCATAAGCTGTTGTTCCATCCCCATCCGGATGGCGTCTAGCGCACCTGCTCCAAAGACTTGGTTACCGCGGGCAGGCGAATCGTCAGGCTGTCCGCCTCGATCACCAGCGATCCCGAAAGCTCGCGCGCCAGGTTGCGGATCAGCCGCAGCGCAAAGCCGGTGCCGAGCAGCGCCGCTTCCTCGCGCTCGTCGTCGATCGCGAAGATCGCGTCCCCCGTATAGGCTGCGAGTGCGCGCGGCCGATCGAAGCCGATCGCGACGGTCTCGCTGTCGGCGGACAGCCGCACGCCGATCCGCTCGCCCTCGCCTGCGGCGGACAGGACCGTCGCCAGCGTGCGCGAGAGCAGCCGCTCGATCGCGTGGGCATCGCCCGCCACCGTCAGCTCGTCATCGGGCAGGTCGACATCGGCGCCGCGCATCCGCGCGAGCGGCGCCAGCTCGTCCGAAACCCGGTCGAACAGCGGCTGCAGCGCCACCTCGCCCGGATAGAGCCGCAGGGCCGCGGCATCGATCCGCGCCGCGATGTCGAGATCGTCGATTGCCGCCAGCAACGCGCGGGCACGATCGCGGATCAGCGCCGCGCGCTCGCGATACACGGGCGCGGCCTCGCCCAGGATCTCGCGCTCGATCAGTTCCGAGAAGCCGGCGATCGCGTTGGTGGGCGTGCGCAGCTCGTGCATCAGCTGGCGCAGCGAATCGGCGCCCGCCCCGCCCTTGCGCTGCGCGCCGCCGGCCGGCACCGCGCTCTCTTCGCTGCGCGGGCGCCGCCCCGTCCCGCGATAGCCCACGAAACGCCCGGTGGCCGGATCGAATGCAGCATTCGCGGAGATCCGCCAGTCGCCGCCGGCATCGCTGTCGCCCGCCACGAACAGCCGCGCCCCGGCGAATCGCGCGCGCTGCCGCAGCGCGCCGGCGGCGACGCCATCGACGCGCGATCCGTCAGGCGTCGCGGTCATGTCGAGCGAGAGGCCGATCAGCGGCGCGCGCGATACGCCCTCGACCCAGCGGATCACCCCCTGGGCGTCGGTCTCGAAGCGGAAACCGTCTGCGCGGACGCGAGCGCGCGGCTCGGCGGGCATGCCCTGCTGACGGGTGTAGAAGGCGTCGATGCGGGCGACCACGTCGGCGATCTCGAACGGGGCGCCGGGGACGTCTGCCGTACCTTGGCTTTCCCCGTCCGGGCGCTGCGTCTTGACCAGGTCGCCATGAAGCGCCGCCGCCTTCTGCGGGGCGCCGGCATCCGCGACCTGCTGGAGGGCCGCAGCGACCACCGGGATGCCGAGCGCCGCGACCCCCACCGGCACGAAGGGGGTTGCCGGTATCGTCGCAGGCGCATCGGTGGGCGGTTCGGCAGCGGGGGCCTCGGCCGGAGCGGTCTCGCTCGCCGCAACCTCGGTCCCGAGGACGAAATCCGCCGCGCGAAATGCTTCGAGCGCGCTTTTCACGCCCACCGGCAAGTCGCGCCGTCCGCGCAGCACGCCGCGCGCGGGGGCTGAAAGCTGCGGCAACAGCTCGATCCACTCACCCGCGCTGAGCCGCGCCGTGCGCAGGATGGGCGCGGCTACCGCGATCGCATCGACCACGCACAGCTTGACCAGCGCCGCCGGCGGCTCCGCCATCTCGAGAGCGCGCGCGCTGGTGATGCGGACCGCGACCGGCACGTCGCCGCGAATCGATTCGAGCAGAGCAAGCGCGCGCGCATCGTCGGGGATCCGGCGGCGGCCGATCAGGTCGACAAGCTGGCGCCAGGCAGAAGCCTTGCCGAACGCCGTCGAGACGTCCGCCGCCAGCACCGTTTCAAGGGTATCGTCGAAGCGCACCGGTCTGTCGTTCCCACCCGCCGAAAAGCCTGCCGTAATCAAACCTTAACGCGGCAAACCCGCCCCGGGAACTGCCGATTTCGCGCCGTCGCATAGTGGGACAATTGCGCTTGCGCGTAATTATCTTATGTGTACGGGACACATGGCGACTGTTGCTGTCGCGCCACAGGGGAGCGTTCATGGCTTTTGACGAGATCGACCGGCAGATCATGGCACATCTGCAGGCCGACGGCCGGATGACCAATGTCGACCTGGCCGACCGCGTCGGCCTCACCGCGCCGCCGTGCCTCCGCCGCGTCCGCACGCTGGAGGAAAAGGGCGCGATTCGCGGCTATCATGCCGATCTCGATCCCGTCTGGCTGGGCTACACCATCACCGTCTTCGCGATGGTCAGCCTGAAGAGCCAGGCCGAAACCGATCTGGAGGCGTTCGAGGCGCATGTCGCCGGCATCCCCGAGATTCGCGAATGCTACATGCTCAACGGCGATATCGACTTCATCCTGAAGATCGTCGCCCGGGATCTGAGCAGCTTCCAGCAGTTCCTCACGACCAAGCTGACCACCGCCCCCAACGTGGCGCATGTCCGCACCTCGCTCACCATCCGCTCGTCCAAGTCGCTCCCGGGCGTTCCGGTCGAGCCCTGACGCTCCAGGCTGAGGCGAAGACGAAAAGGGGGCGGCCCGGCGGCCGCCCCTTCTTCTGCGATGCCGCAGCCTTCAGGCCAGCGGCAGATCGAGCCAGGTCGTCCAGAACTTGGCGATCTCGCCGCGCGGCGTGCCCGTGACGGCGCCGAACGCGGTCTTGGCTTCCGCCTTCTGGCCCGACAGCGCCAGCGCAATGCCAAGGCGCGTATTCACGACATTGGTGTCGACGCCGCCCTTCTGCAGCGCAAGGCGATACAGCTCCACCGCCTTGGCATAGTTGCGAGTGCCGAGATAGGCGTCGCCCGTCTGCATCGCCACATCGCCCTTGGCCGCACCGGCCGCGCGCTTCTCCTCGTTGGCCAGCGGCACTTCGGCTTTTTCCTGCGCGCTCGCCGTCGTGTAGAGCTGGTTGATCGCAGCATTGGTCTTGGTCACCTTGCCGCTCGCGCGGCCCTCGTCGATCACCGCCTTGACCTCACCGGGCAGGCCGCGGCGCTGCGCGACATCGGCATAGCTCAGATAGTCGCTCTCGCCGCCCATCGCCTTCGACGCACGCATCAGGCGAAGCACGTCGAGCCGCTGATCGGCGTCGAGGGTGACGCCCTTGTCCTCGAGCTGACCCAGATAGATCAGCAGCGACGAACGCCACGCATCAGCAGTCGGATAGACGGCAAGCTGGCGGTTGAGCCAGGTCGCCGCCCCGGCCTTGTCGCCCGAGGTGTAGAGCTTCGAGACGACGACCTTGTACCAGGATTCGGGCGCCTTGCGGCCCGCCGCTTCCTCGGCCTTGATCGCCGCGTCGATCGACGCGACGCCCGCCGGGATCTGGCCGCCGTCGAGCTGCGCCTGGGCGATGCGCAGGTTCAGGTTGGAGTCCGCCGGCGCATAGCCCAGCTGACGCGCCTTGGTCAGATGGGTGATCGCTTCGGCATATTTCTTCTGCTGATAGGCATAGTTGCCGCGGAAGTAGCTGTAGCGGCCGATATCCGCGGGCGGGGTGTTGGGGTTCACCAGCAGCGCATCGATCGCGCTCATCGTGCCGGGCATGTCGTTCAGGCCCGACGTGACCTGCAGCCGGAACACCGCCGCGTAATATTTCTCGCCATCGCTCTGCGCGAGCGAATCAAGGCCGGCGAGCTTGGGCTGGGCGCCGGCCCAGTCCTTGGCCTTCACCAGCGTCTCGACTTCCGCGGCCGCCTTGCGGAACGGCTCGCTGAGCTTGATCTGCTGGCCGGCTTCTTCCTTCTTTTTCTGGGCCAGCGCGGGCGATGCGGCGAGCAGCGCGGGGGCGCCCAACATGAACGCCGCGGCCAGTGCCGCCTTGGAAACAGACTTCATCCAGGACTCTCCTTACGCGGTTGGCGTAACAACAAAGGGGCGATTTCGCTCTAGTCTCCCCTCTGCGGGGGTCAAGGCGGCGCGGTTCATTCCGGCCCTCGCACCGGCACGCTGAACGCATTTTGAACGATTCGGCTCCACGCCCTTCCGCCGGGCGCCCTACGCGCGTGCGCGCACGCGCGCGGGCTTGGCAGGTGGCCCCCGCCCCGCTAGAGCGGTCACAATCCTGAAACAAGCTCCGAAAGCACCAGAACTTGACCGACGAGACCGTCCTCGCGGACCCTTCCGATATCACGCCCATCTCGATCGTCGACGAGATGAAGACGAGCTACCTCGATTACGCGATGAGCGTGATCGTGGCGCGCGCCCTGCCCGACGTCCGCGACGGTTTGAAGCCGGTCCATCGCCGCATCCTCCATGCCGCGCAGGAAGGCGGCTATCTCGCCAACCGGCCGTACCGCAAGTCGGCCCGCCTCGTCGGTGACGTGATGGGTAAATATCATCCGCACGGCGACAGCTCGATCTACATGGCGATGGCGCGCATGGCGCAGGACTGGTCGATGCGCGTGCCGCTGATCGACGGCCAGGGCAATTTCGGATCGATGGACCCCGATATGCCGGCGGCGATGCGCTACACCGAGGCGCGGCTTGCCAAGGTCGCGACCTCGCTGATCGAGGATATCGACAAGGACACGGTCGATTTCCAGGACAATTACGACGGCTCCGAAAGCGAGCCGACGGTCCTGCCCGCGCGCTTCCCCAACCTGCTGGTCAACGGCGCCGGGGGCATCGCAGTCGGCATGGCAACCAATATCCCGCCGCATAATCTGGGCGAAGTGATCGACGCCTGCCTTGCGTACATGGACAATGGCGCGATCACCGTCGACGAGCTGATGGAGATCGTCCCCGGCCCCGACTTCCCGACCGGCGCGCTGGTCCTGGGCCGTTCGGGGTGCCGCAGCACCTATCAGACCGGCCGCGGCTCGATCCTCGTGCGCTGCCGCCACACCTTCGAGCAGCGCGGCGAGCGCCGTTCGATCGTGCTCACCGAAATCCCTTACCAGCAGGGGAAGAACGCGCTGGTCGAGAAGATCGCCGAGGCCGCGAAGGAAAAGCGCGTCGAGGGCGTCAGCGACATCCGCGACGAATCGAGCCGCGAGGGCGTCCGCATCGTCATCGATTTGAAGCGCGACGCGACGCCCGAAGTCGTGCTCAACCAGATCTGGCGCAACACCCCGGCGCAGCAGAGCTTCCCGGCCAACATGCTCGCGATCCGCGGCGGCCGGCCGGAACTGCTCAACCTGCGCGACATCGTCGAGGCGTTCGTCAAGTTCCGCGAGCAGGTCATCACCCGCCGCTCGAAGTTCGAGCTGGCCAAGGCACGCGACCGTGCGCACATCTTGCTCGGCCTGGTGATCGCCGTCACCAACCTCGACGAGGTGGTCCGCATCATCCGCAGCTCGTCCAGCCCGGTCGCGGCGCGCGAGGCGTTGCTGATGCGCGAATGGCCGATCGCCGAGATCGCGCCGTATATCCGCCTCGTGGAAGCGGTCGAGGCCGAGGTTTCGGGCGACGTCTATCGCCTGTCGGACGTCCAGGTCCGCGCGATCCTCGACCTGCGCCTGCACCGCCTCACCGCGCTCGGCCGCGACGAGATCGGCGACGAGCTGCGCGAGCTCGCCGATTCGATCGCCGAGCTGCTCGAGATCCTCGCCAACCGCGCCAAGCTCTACGAGGTGCTGCGCGAGGAACTGGTCGCGGTCCGCGATCAATATGCGACGCCCCGCCGCACCGAGATCGCCCCGGCCGCCGACGGCATCGAGGACGAGGATCTGATCGAGCGCGAGGACATGGTCGTGACCGTCACGGTCCAGGGCTATATCAAGCGCACCAGCCTCGACACCTTCCGCGCGCAGAACCGCGGCGGCAAGGGCCGCGCCGGCATGGCGACCAAGGACGAGGACGCGATCACCGAGCTGTTCGTGACCTCCACGCACACGCCCGTCCTGTTCTTCTCGACCTTGGGCAAGGTCTATCGCATGAAGGTGTGGAAGCTGCCCGAGGGCGGCCCCGCCACCCGCGGCCGGCCGATGATCAACCTGCTCCCGCTTGCGGCGGGCGAGACGATCTCGACCGTGCTTCCGCTGCCCGAGGACGAGAGCGAGTGGGGCAAGCTCCACGTCATGTTCGCGACCGCCAAGGGCTCGGTCCGCCGCAACTCGATGGACGCGTTCACCAACGTCCCCTCGAACGGCAAGATCGCGATGAAGTTCGAGGGCGAGGACGAGGACGACCGGCTGATCGGCGTCGCCCTGCTCGACGAGGCCGACGACGTCCTGCTCGCCACGCGCCAGGGCAAGGCGATCCGCTTCCCCGGCGACGATGTCCGCGAATTCCAGAGCCGCAACTCCACCGGCGTGCGCGGCATGCGCCTCGCCGAGGGCGACGAGGTGATCTCGCTCTCGATCCTCCACCGCGCCGGCATCAGGGACCAGGACGAGCGCGAGGATTATCTCCGCCACGCCCCGTGGAAGGGCGAGGACACCGAGGGCACGCGCCAGCCGCGCCGCATGGACGATGCGCGTTTCGCCGAGCTCAAGGACTGCGAGCAGTTCATCCTCACCGTCTGCCGCAACGGCTATGGCAAGCTCAGCTCGGCCTACGAGTATCGCCGCACCGGCCGCGGCGGCCAGGGCATCACCAATATCGACAACATCGCCCGCAACGGCCTCGTCGTCGCGAGCTTCCCGGCGACCAAGGGGCACCAGCTGATGCTGGTCACCGATCAGGCCAAGATGATCCGCATGTCGCTCGGCGACCTGCGCGTGATCGGCCGCGGCTCGGCGGGCGTGCGGCTGTTCAACGTCGCCGATGACGAGCATGTCGTCTCCGCCGCCCGCATCGAGGAGACCGAGGACGAGGCCGAAGTGAACCTTGGCGACGGTCCCGACGTTGGAGAGCCGACGCCGGACGCGACGCCGGGCGAGGATCTGGCCGAGGGGCCGGAGGGCGGCGAGTAGTTGATCCGTTCGTGCTGAGCCTGTCGAAGCACAGCCCTTCTGCGCCGAGACACAGAACTGCCCTTCGACAAGCTCAGGGCGAACGGAGATAGAGCCATGCACCCGACCACCGCCTACAAGGTGCTGACCGCCGCGCAGATGCATGCGCTGGAGCATGACGGCAGCTTCGCCGGCGCGCCGGTCGATCTCGCCGACGGCTATATCCACATGTCGACGCGCGACCAGCTCACCGAGACGGTGGACAAGCACTTCGCCGAACAGGAGGACCTGTGGGTCGCGGCAGTGGACCTGGAGGCGCTCGGCGATGCGGTGAAGTGGGAAGTCTCGCGCGGCGGCGCGGAATTCCCGCACCTCTACGGCCCGCTCACGCTCGAAACGGTGATCGCCTATTCCCCGCTCGAGCGCGACGCCGACGGCGCGGTGCAGCTGCCGGTAACCGGCTGACTGGCATCACGCACGCCGGATCGGATTGCGGGCATGCATGGGCAACGCGTCCGGGAATGCCAGCCACGGATGCGCCTCCTCGGCCCACACCGCCTGTTGCGGCATGGGAAAATCGCGATCGGCAAAGCATCCCACCGCGATGCCGATGACATCCGGAAGGCGCTCGGGCTCCCACCAGAGGTTCGATCCACAATCCGGACAGAAATGGAAGCTGACATCGAAGCCGCTGGCCGACGCGCGGCGGAAGCTGTTCGCCTGACCGCTGATCAACTCCACGCTGGCACGCGGGAAGAATGCCGCAATGCTGAACAGCGATCCCGTCCGCCGCTGGCAATCGAAGCAATGACACAGCGACACCTTGGCGGGCTCGCCCACACAGCGGAGCGCCAGCTTCCCGCAATGGCAGGCCGCCTCCCGTGTCATGGTATCCACGGCTTCAGCTTCATGGCTGCGCTATAGAATAACTGCGCCTATCCCGTCACGCTCGGATAGAGCGATCCGACCAGGAGCAGCGCCGCAGCCATGTTGAACATCCGCAGCCGCCGCGCATCGCCCAGCCAGCCGCGCAGCTTCACGCCCATCGCCGCCCATAGCGCCACGCTGGGCAGGTTCACCGCGCCGAACAATCCCGCCACCAGCGCCAGGCCGATCCACGGGTCCACCGGAGGCATGTAGACCGTCACCCCGGTCAGCGCCATCGTCCACGCCTTGGGATTGACCCATTGGAACAGCGCCGCCTGGAGAAAGGTCAGCGGCCGTCCCTCGGCCGTCTGCCTATCGCCCACAGGCCGCGCGGTCGCGATCTTCCACGCCAGGTAGAGCAGATAGATAACGCTCACCCATTTCAGCACCGCATGCGCGAGCGGATAGCGCGCGAACAGCTCCGCCAGCCCCAGCCCGACCAGCACGATCATCAACACGAACCCCAGCGCGACGCCCAACAGATGCGGCACCGTGCGCCGGAACCCGAAATTGGTGCCCGATGTCATCAGCATGAGGTTGTTCGGCCCCGGCGTGATCGAGGAGACGAACGCGAAGGCGGTCAGCGCCGGCAGGGTCTGGGTCCATAGCATTGCGCAAGAATATGCGATCCCGCCGCGAATGTACTTGCGAATATCGTTCTCGATTTGGCATCATTCACAATCTATGAGCGATATTGACCGTATCGACCGAAATATATTGCACGAGCTGTCCGCCAACGCGCGGATCACCAATCTCGCGCTCGCCGAGCGCGTCGGCCTCTCGCCCTCGGCCTGCCTGCGCCGGGTGCAGGATCTCGAGCGGATCGGCGTGATCCGGGGCTATCGCGCCATCCTCGATCGCGCCGCGCTGGGCATCACCTTCACGGCCTATGTCGCGGTCGGGCTGTCGCGCCATACCAAATCCGAGCAGGAGGATTTCGAGCGCGCGATCCGCACCGCGCCCGAGGTGCGCGAATGCCACAACGTGACCGGCTCGATCGAATATCTCCTGCGCGTCGAGGCGAAGGACCTCGAGGCCTATAAGCGCTTCCACACCGATGTGCTCGGCGCGTTGCCCCAGGTCTCGACGATCACCTCCTACATCGTGATGGATTCGCCCAAAGACGAGCGCGCCTAGGCGGTCACGCCATCAGGTCCACCACCTCGGCGCCCGCGCCCTCCGCGGCCAGCAGCAGCGTGCGGTGGCACATCCCCGGATCGCGCTCGAAGCACAGCAGCGCGCTCGGCGTCTCGGCGATCAGGTCGCGCATCCGCGCGGCAGCTGCCTGAGCCTCAGGCAGTTCGAGCTGCCCCGCATAGACCGCCTCCAGCGTCGCCCGGTCGCCTTTCTTCGCCGCGTCGCGCCCGGGCTTGGGGGTGCCCAGCGCCTTCAAATGGACATAGCCGATCCCGCGCGCCTTGAGCGCGGCCGCGAGCGGCGCCTTGGAGAAGCCCGGCCGGCGCGACAGCGGCAGCTGGCGCACGTCGATCACCTGGCGCACGCCCGCCCCCTCCAGCGCGGCGAGGAACGTCTCCATCGTCGCGCCCTCATAGCCGATGGTGAAGACCTTCATTCCACCGGCGCCGCCGCACCGCCCGAAAGCGAATTCGGGCCATGCGGGTCCGCGGGAACCGGCTGCGGAAAGTCCGGCTCGCGGCGCCCCTTCTTCTGCGCGCGAAGCCATTCCCGTTCGAAGACATGGCGTGCCCGTCCCAGCCGATCGCGCATATCCTGACTCCTTCCCGGACAATCTGATGCCGTGCGGGTCAATCCGCAACGGGCTTGTGGCACACCGCCTCGACGTTGATCCCGTCCGGATCATAGACGAAGGCGCCATAATAGTCGGGGTGGTAGTGCGCACGCAGGCCCGGCGCGCCATTGTCCCGCCCGCCGGCAGCCATCGCAGCGGTGTAGAAGGCATCCACCTCCGCCCGATTCTCCGCGACGAAGGCGATATGGATCCCGCTCCCCTTCGGCCCGCCGTTGCTCAGCCAGAAATCGGGCTTGCCGTGCTTGCCATAGCCAAGGCCATGATAGGCGCCGCCGGTCATCGCGGGCGTCACCTCCATCACCACCGTCGCGCCGATCGCACCCAGCGCCGCATCGTAGAAGCGGCGCGAAGCTGCGAAATCGCTCGCCGAAACACCCATATGATCGATCATCGCATCCTCCCAAAAACGCCAGCTTACCCGCTCGCCTCCCCAGAATTGTCAGCAGCATGACACACCGCCTCCACGTTCATTCCGTCGGGATCGATCACGAACGCGGCATAATAGTCCGGATGATAGGCTTCGCGTATCCCCGGCGCGCCATTGTCCCTGCCCCCCGCCGCCAGGGCGGCGGCGTGGAAGCCGTCCACCGCCGCCCGGCTCCGGGCACGAAAGGCATGGTGCACCCCGGCGCTCACCGGCTCGCCATCGGCGATGACGAAGTCCACTTCGTCCACGCCGAACAGAACGATGTTGTTGCCGAGCCCGTTGGCCTCCTCGCCCATCACCCGGTAGCCGAGCGGCGCCAGCGCGGCCGCGTAGAAGCGCCGCGACGCCGCGATATCGCTGACGGGAATGCCGAGATGGTCGATCATCCTTGACTCCTTCAATTTCTGAAATTACAGAAATTACATCATGACCCGGTTCGCCGAACATCCCGACGCCAAGGCGTTCATCCTCCACTGGGGCGAGATGGGAACGCAATGGGGCGTCAATCGCTCCGTCGCGCAGGTCCATGCGCTGCTCTACCTCGCCGACCGGCCGCTTCATGCCGAGGAGATCGTCGAAGCGCTGGGCCTCGCCCGCTCCAACGTCTCGACCGCGCTCAAGGAGCTTCAGGGCTACGGCATCGTCCGCCGCGTGCATGTCGAAGGCGACCGCCGCGACCATTTCGTCGCCGAGACCGATCTGTGGGAGATGCTCATGCGCATTGTCGCCGAGCGCAAGCGGCGCGAGGTCGATCCGACGATCCAACTGCTCGGCGAGCTTGCCGCGCGCCTCGCCGCCGACGACACCGCCCCGGCCCAGGTGCGCGAGCGCGTCGGCCGGATGCACGAATTCATCGGCACGCTCGGCGGCTGGTACGACCAGGTCCGCGTGCTGCCCAAGCCCACGCTCGTCACGCTGATGAAGCTCGGCGGCAAGGTCGCCCGCTTCATCCCGGGCGCGCGGAAGGAATAGCAGAGATGAGCCCGCAACCCCTTCTTATCCTCCCCCGCCAGGGGGAGGTGGCGCGCGCAGCGCGACGGAGGGGGCGGAAGCGGGCCGGTTTGAGGCTCGAGACCATCCGCTACCTCCCCCTCCGCCAGCCTTCGGCTGTCACCTCCCCCTGGCGGGGGAGGATCGGGACTCCACGCACCGCCACGTCAGAATAGGGAATTGCCCCAAATCCTCATGTCCAGGCCAATAAATTTCTGAAATTTCAGAAATACCAGCAAGGGAGAAACAAGATGGCTCGACATCATCCCGCCGCCGCCGATCCCGCTCTTCGCCACCTCGCATGGCGCGACCTTGTGACGATGCGCATCCGAGACGGCCTGATCGAATGCCTCCATCCCCTGCCCTGGCTCGCCCTGTCGCTTACCTTCGCGCAATTCGGCCTGTGGCTGCTCGCCATCCCCGCCAGCTTCATGTTCTTCCTGACGGCGCTGCGGCTCAACCACGAGGCGATCCACCATAATCTGGGCTTCAGCCCGCGTGGCCATCGCCGCGTGCTCCATGGTCTGAGCGCGTTGATGCTCGGCTCCAACAGCTCGGTCGCGTTCAACCATCTCCACCACCACGCGAAGATCGGCACGCCCGACGATATCGAGGGTAAGTGCGGCGAGATGAGGCTGTGGCAGGTGCTGCTCTACGGTCCGCGCTTTCCGGCCGAGACGCATCTCTATGGCTGGCGCAATGGCGGACCGCAGCTGCGGCGGCGGATGGCGATCGACCTCGGGCTCAACGCGCTCGTGATGGGGGCCGCGCTCGCGACCCATTGGGCGCCGTTGCTCTACCACCTCGCCGCGATGGTGGCCGCGCAGTGCTTCACCGCCTTCTTCGCGGTGTGGATAACCCATCATGGCTGCGAGGACGGCCTCGTCGCCCGCACCCAGCGCGGGTGGCTGTTCAACCGCGTCAGCTACAACATGTTCTTCCACCTCGAGCACCACCTCTTCCCCGCGGTGCCCGTCAGCCGCTTGCCGGCGCTCGCCGCCCGCATCGACGCAGCAGCGCCGAAGCTCGCCGCGCGGATGCGGATGGTGGTGCCTGTGCCTCGTGTTTGAACGTCCGAAGGATAACCATATGACACGCTTTCACTATGGCCATGGCACTGCGCTCGCACTGGTTGCTGCCGGCCCTTCCTTCATGCTGCTGCTACTCGTCGGCCAGCTGCTCTACGATCCGAACGGCACTGACCTCACCGAGTTGTTGGCGCTTCTGCCTGTCCTCCTGATTGCAACGGTCGTGGGTATGGTGATCTCGCTTCTGCCCGTTCTGCTCGGCGGGTTGGCGATGGGGTATCTTGGAGTTCTCTCGGTCGGCGCGCGTCATCCCGTCCTATGGGCTGCAGCCGGTGCCGGGCTGGGCGCGCTGATGGGTTTCGCGTTCGATAGTGCTCGTACAAGCTGGCTGGTGCTACCCTTTCCCCTCAATGGCGCCATCTGCGCGCTGATCGTCCGCTACGGCACCCGCTGGTCGGACGACAGCGTCTGAACCACGCCCCATGCAATCAGCGCCTGCGCCGCGAAATAGCTCGGCCAGATCAATAGGCTCGGGACAAACGAGTCCTTGAGCACCCCGAAGCGCGAAAAGATCAGCAGGTCGCTGGCCACGAACAGCATCGCGCCGATCCCCACGCGATAGCGCGGAAAGCGGCTCGTCCAGGCCGTCGCCGCCATGACGCCGAGAAACACCGCATAGGCGCCCACCGGCAGCGCCTGCCCCGCGGGCGCCGCTAGCAAGGCGCTGATCAGGATCGTCGCCGGCGTAAGCAGATAGCCCAGCAGCTTCTGGCTCGCCGTCGGGTCCGCCCGCCGGTTGCGCAGATACAGCATGATCGCCACCGCATGCCCCGCCGCGAACGCCGCGCCGCCGATCGTGAACCCATGCGTCTCCAGCAGCAGATCGCCCAGCGCCCCAAGCGCCAGTGCGCCCGTGATCAGCCAGCCGTCGGTGCTCCGCGCCTGCGTCGCCGCCCAGAGCGCGAGGAGCGCCACGCCGCTGGTCTTCCACGCCGCCTGCCATACACCGCCATCGATCAGCCCCCACGCGGTCAGCGAATAGCTCGCCCCCGCCAGCACCGCGATCCAGAACACCCCCCGCATCACTTTCCCTTTTCCTACAGCCCCACCCTTGGCGTAAGGGCTTTGACAGCGGCGTCCGGCACCGCCGGTCGCGTGTCAAGCAGGCGCGAAAAATCCCTGCATATGTGTCAACTTTTCGAGAGAGACGTGTCAACTTCGCTCCCCCATCAAGTCCATATCATCGGCGGCGGCCTCGCCGGCTCTGAAGCCGCCTGGCAGCTCGCCAATGCCGGCGTTCGCGTGAAGCTTTCCGAGATGCGCGGGGGCGGCGACATGACGCCCGCGCATCAGACCGACGGGCTTGCCGAGCTGGTCTGCTCGAACAGCTTCCGCTCCGACGATGCCGAGCGCAACGCCGTGGGCTTGCTGCACCAGGAGATGCGCGATCTCGGCTCGATCATCATGGCGCAGGGCGACGCGCACAAGGTACCGGCGGGCTCGGCACTCGCGGTCGATCGCGACCATTTCTCGAACGGTGTCACCGCGGCGCTCGAAGCGCACCCCAACATCAGCATCGTGCGCGAGCGCGTCGATCAACTCCCGGCCGAGGGTCTGACGATCGTCGCCACCGGCCCGCTCACCGCGCCCGGCCTGGCCGACAGCATCGGCCGCGCGACGGGCAAGGACAGCCTCGCCTTCTTCGATGCGATCGCTCCGATCGTGCACCGCGACAGCATCGACATGGACGTGGCGTGGATGCAGTCGCGCTGGAACAAGGTCGGCCCCGGCGGCACGGGCAAGGATTACATCAACTGCCCGATGACCAAGGACCAGTATCTCGCCTTCCATCAGGGACTGCTCGACGGCGAGAAGGCCGAGTTCAAGGATTGGGAGAACGTGCCCTATTTCGAGGGCTGCATGCCGATCGAGGTGATGGCCGAGCGCGGCGTCGACACGTTGCGCTACGGCCCGATGAAGGGCGTGGGGCTCGATCAGCCCAGCACCGGGCGCTGGCCCTATGCCTGCGTCCAGCTGCGCCAGGACAACGCCACCGGCACGCTGTGGAACATGGTCGGCTTCCAGACCAAGCTGAAGCATGGCGCTCAGGTCGAGCTGTTCCGGACGATCCCGGGGCTTGAGAACGCCGAATTCGCGCGGCTTGGCGGTCTCCACCGCAACACCTTCATTCGCTCCCCCGAGCTGCTCGATCCGACGCTGCGCCTCAAGTCCCGCCCGCACATCCGCTTCGCCGGGCAGGTTACGGGCTGCGAGGGCTATGTCGAAAGCTCGGCCATCGGCCTGCTCGCCGGCCGCTTCGCCGCCGCCGAGATCCTCGGGCGCCCGCTCGCGCCGCCGCCGGTCGAGACCGCGCTCGGCGCACTGCTCGGCCACATCACCGGCGGCGCGGAGATCGAGACCTATCAGCCGATGAACGTCAATTTCGGCCTGATGCCGCCGATCGAGGGGCGGACGAAGAAGGCCGACCGCAAGCTCATGTACACCGCCCGCGCCCGCGAAGCGTTTGCGGCGTGGCTCAAGGCGGCCTGACTACTCCTCGGCAGCCTCGGCCAGCGCCTTTGCCACCTCGGCGCGGCAATCGCATTGCGGCCGCGCCGGACTGCGGCGCTTGGGAGCAGTGGTGGCGAATTCGGCGCGGCTCAGCCCGCCCGACTTGTCCTTGTCCGCCTCGGCGAACTTGGTCGAGGTCCGCACCGTCCATTCCTCGAACGAGAGCTTGCCGTCGCCGTTCGTGTCGAGCTTGACGAACGCCTTGCGCCGCGGCTGCTGAAGCTCGGCGAGCGTGACGACGCCGTTCCTGTCCTTGTCGCTGCGGTCGAAGCGCTTCTCCTCGCGGCTGCGGTCCGCGCGCGGCACTGCCGCCACAGCCTCTGCGTCGCTCTGCCCGGTCGCCTCGCTCTGCACCGGCTTCGGCACCGGCGGCACCGGCTCGGGCGTCGCGCTGCTCTGGAACAGGAAGACCCCCGCCCCCGCCATCAGCAACGCCGCGATGCCACCCACGAAATAGCGCCACATGCCGACTCTCCCCCCAGTCAGGGGGTCAGCCTACCGCCTCCACACGCGGCAGCAAGACGTCACTTTCCCGTCAGCCGATGCCATAGGGCCCGCAGCGTCCGCCGCGGCGACCCGAGCGGCACCCCGGCAAGGTCGAGCTGGGCGAGATGCGCCATCGCGCCAAGCGCCCGCGCGTTGCGGCTCCACCGCGCCGCGGTGGCGCTCGCCAGTGCCTGCCCGGCGTTCATCCGCGCCGCCGCCGCTTCGCCCGGATCGGTGAGACCCGCGGCAAGGTCGGCCAGCGCCCACCCCTCTCCGGCCAGTGCCAGCGGATCGCCGGGCGATGCGCCCGCCAGCGCGCCCGCCAGCTCGAACAGGCACGCGCCGCGCAACGCAAATCCCTTCATCCCATCCGCATCCAGCTCGGGCTGCAACACCGCCTGCCAGGCCTGCGCGATCTCCGCGACGCGTTCCCCGGCCACCCCATCCCGCAGCACGTCGCGCGCCACCGCTTCCAGCACCGGCTCGGCCGGCGGCGGCGCGCTGTCGAGCTTCGCCAGTGCGTCGTGCCACCATTGCAGGCGGATCTGGCCCAGCATCGGCTCGGTCGTGGTGCGCACCGTCTCCGCCAGCTTGTCGTCGAGCACCAGCAGCGCCGCCAGCCCGCGGCCGGCCGCCGCCGTCGGGGCATAGGACAGGATCATCCGCCGTTCCGGTTCCGTAATCACCGGCCCGCTCCATTCCGGAGCGAGCGTAGACGTTCCGTTAACCATCCGTTTTCAGCCGCCGTTAGCCGCGCCTGCTCCATAGCGCGCGATCGAACGGGGGACGGTGGACCGATGAGCATGCAGGCTGGAGCCGCAAAGAGCGCACGCACATGGCTGGCATCGCTCGCCCGGGACACGCGCGGCAACACGATCGCGATCATCGCGGCGTCGATCATCCCGCTGGCGGGCATGGTGGGCGGCGGCGTGGACATCAGCCGCATGTACATCGTCAAGACGCGCCTGCAACATGCCTGTGACGCGGGCGCGCTCGCCGGGCGCAAGATGATGGGCGGCGGCGGCTGGTCGGCGAACAGCTATGCCGCGCGGACAGAGGCCGAGCGCTTCTTCGACGCGAACTTCAACCCGGATGCGTACGGTACGACGCGCGAGGCGGCTGCCACCCGCCGCAGCTTCACCGAAAGCGCCGGCAAGGTGACCGGCAATGCGCGCGCGGTGGTCCCGATGACGCTGATGCGCGTCTTCGGCAAGCCCACCGAAACGCTCACCGTGACCTGCGATGCTGAGATGCGGCTGCCCAACACGGACGTGATGTTCGTGCTCGATACGACCGGGTCGATGGACTATTGCCCGAATGGCGACCCGAGCTGCAACGGCAACGCGAACTCGCGCATCGCTGCACTGCGCATCGCGGTCAAATGCTTCTATCAGATCGTCGCCCGGCTCGATGTGGCCGATACCGATTGCGATGGTGACGAGCCGAGCGGCGGCACCGGCAGCCAGGTGCAAATCCGCTTCGGCTTCGTGCCCTATTCGACCAATGTGAACGTCGGCCGGTTGCTGCCCAACGACTATCTGGTCGACAGCTGGTGGTATCAGTCACGCAAGCCCAACTTCGCCGTTCCGCCCCAGAAGACCGAGGTGCGCTGGGAAAATTATGGCGGCGGCTCGCTTACCCAAAGCGAATGCCTCAGCTTCATGAACAACCAGGCCTTTGGCAGCTTTACGCCGACTCCGGCCAGTTCGGGCGGCCCTGCCCCCGCGCCGACGATCGAGACGAGCTTTCCCAACGACGGCAGCGCGACCAATGGCGGCGAGCACGCCGAATGGGGCTGGTCGCGGGGATCGAACTCGGAGGAGAGATGGGGCGACGCCCCCGACCGATCGACCAGCTGGACCGACAACAAGAAGAGCTGCCGCCGCAGGAAGACGACCACCACGACCTATTATGAGGAGAAGTTTGCGAACTGGGATTATGGCCAGCTCGAGATCGACGTCAGCGGCCTCAAGGCCGGCGGGAGCAGCTGGAACGCCAGCTTCACCATGCCGAGCTCGACGACCGATCTCAACACGACTTCCGTGGCGGATCCGGTGACCGGCTCCAACGGAAAGGATATCCCGCAGGCGACGATCCGCTGGTCGGGATGCATCGAGGAGCGCCAGACGGCGGCGACCACCGATTACGATCCGATCCCGTCGGATGCGCTCGATCTCGACATCGACATGGTGCCCAATAGCGACGACTCGCGCTGGAAGCCGGCGTTGCCCCAGCTCATCTTCACGCGCCGGACTACCAGCGGCGCCAACTGGGATAGCACCAGCTGGGGCAGCGGGAGCAGCAGCAACTGGAACACCGCGGCGATCACCACGACCGACGACTATGGCAACCGTTCGACCTTCTTCTGCCCCACCGAGGCGCGCAAGCTCCAGGCCTGGTCCGATCCGGCGACGTTCCAAAGCTACGTCAACTCGCTCAACCCCGATGGCAACACCTATCACGATATCGGCCTGATCTGGGGCGCGCGCCTGATGTCGCCGACCGGGATCTTCCGCAGCGAGAATCAGGCGACGCCGAACGGCGGCGAGATTGAGCGGCACATGATCTTCATGACCGACGGCGACACCAATGCGAACAACTACGACTATTCCGCCTATGGCGTGCCCTTCTTCGATTACCGCCAGACGCCGGAGAACCCCAGCAAGGCCCAACTCCAGGAGCAGGTGAACCTGCGCTTCCTCGCGATCTGCCAATGGGTGCGGAACAGGAACATCACGCTGTGGGTGATCAACTTCGGCGAAGGGCAGAGCGAGGAGACGCAGGACCGGCTCGAGCAATGCGCCTCGGACGGCCGCTACTTCTCGGCGGCGGACTCCGCGGCCCTTCAGGCCACTTTCAAGTCGATCGCCGACCAGATCTCGCAGCTGAGGCTCACCAAATGAGCCGGCAGCTTCGCCTTCCCCGCGACGAGCGAGGCACCACGATCGTCGAATTCGCGATCGTGGCGCCGGTGCTGGGGTTGCTGCTGCTCGGCGCCTTCGACGTGGCGCATACCCTCTATATGCGCGCGGCATTGCAGGGCGTCGTCCAGAAGGCCGCGCGCGACCTCACGCTCGAATCGGGCTTGAACGCCACCAAGCAGAACGAGCTCGACGACAAGGTCAGGGACCAGGTGCGCACCCTCGCCAACAACGCCACGGTGACGTTCACGCGGCAATGGTATCGCTCGTACGAGCATGCCGCGGCGTCCAAGTTCGAGCCGTGGACCGACACCAACAACAACGGCACCTGCGACGGCCCGCAGGGCGCCACGCCCGGCGAGCCCTATGAGGACACGAACGGCAACGGCCGTTGGGACGCGACGGGAGGCAATCTCAGCCAGGGCGGCGCGAAGGATGCGGTGCTCTATACGGCATCGGTCAGCTATCCCCGCTTCTTCCCCATCTACAACATGATCGGCGGATCGCGCACCACCACGGTGAAGGCATCCACTGTCCTGCGCAACCAGCCCTATGGCGACCAGGGCGTGCCCACGGTCAGGAATTGCCCGTGAAGCCTCTCTCTCTGATCAGCGCCACCGGGCGCGGGCTCGGTCGCGATATCGGCGGGGTGGCGATGCTTGAATTCGCCTTCGGGCTGCCGATTCTGCTGACGATGAGCCTGACGGGCGCCGAGCTGACCAACTACATCATCACCAAGATGCGCATCAGCCAAATCGCGCTTCAGCTGGCCGACAACTCGGCGCGGATCGGATCGGGCAGCCAGCTCGAATCCAAGAAGATCTACGAAAGTGACATCAACGACCTGCTCACCGGCGCGAATTTTCAGGCGGGCGAGCTCGATCTGTTCAGGAACGGGCATGTGATCATTTCGAGCGTCGAGCCGCATGCGACAACGGCCAACCGCTACCGGATCCGTTGGCAGCGCTGCAAGGGCAACAAGACGGCCTGGGGCTCAAGCTATGGCAACCCCCGGGACACGACCAGCGTCGAGGGCGTCGGCCCACCGGGCCGCCAGGTGATCGCGCCGCCCAACGGCGTCGCGATGTTCGTGGAGGTTCGCTACGCCTATCAGCCGCTGATCCGGACTGCGCTGTCGCCGACGAGCGAGATCAACGAAGTCGCATCGATGATGGTGCGCGACGCCCGCAACACTACCGGCGGCACCGACGGCGTCTTTCAGGAGGCGGGGGTTCCCGTCTCGAGCTGCCCGGCCCCCTAAGGCCCCTCCCCTGGGGGAGAGGGGCCGGGAACCGGATTTAGCGGTACGTCACCTTCTTCACCGCCGCGACGACCTTGTCCGCAGTGATCAGCGCCAGCTTCTCGAGATTCGCCGCATAGGGCAGCGGCACGTCCTCGTTCGCGACGCGCACGACCGGCGCGTCGAGATCGTCGAAGCCCTCTTCCATCGCGATCGTCACGATTTCCGACGCGATCGAGCAGACCGGCCAGCCTTCCTCGACCACGACCATGCGGTTGGTCTTCTTGAGGCTCGCCAGCACCGTCGCCTTGTCGAGCGGGCGCAGCGTGCGCAGGTCGATCACCTCGGCATCGATCCCCTCGCCCGCCAGCGTCTCGGCAGCCTCAAGCGCGACGCCGACGCCGATCGAGTAGGAGACGATCGTCACGTCCTTGCCCTCGCGGACGATGCGCGCCTTGCCGATCGGCAGCACCCAGTCGTCGAGCTTGGGCACGTCGAAGCTGCGGCCGTACATCAGCTCGTTCTCGAGGAACACGACCGGATCCTCGCTGCGGATCGCCGCCTTGAGCAGGCCCTTGGCGTCGGCCGCGTCATAGGGCGCGATTACGATCAGGCCCGGCACGCTGGCGTACCACGGGCCATAGTTCTGGCTGTGCTGCGCGCCGACGCGGCTCGCCGCGCCGTTCGGGCCGCGGAACACGATCGGGCAGCGCATCTGGCCGCCGGACATATAGTTGGTCTTCGCCGCCGAGTTGATGATGTGATCGATCGCCTGCATGGCGAAATTGAACGTCATGAACTCGATGACGGGCCGCAGGCCGCCCATCGCGGCGCCGGTGCCGACGCCGGCAAAGCCATATTCGGTGATCGGCGTATCGATCACGCGCTTGGCGCCGAACTCGTCGAGCAGGCCCTGGGTCACCTTGTAGGCGCCCTGATACTCGGCGACTTCCTCGCCCATCACGAACACGCGGGCGTCGGCGCGCATTTCCTCCGCCATCGCGTCGCGCAGCGCTTCGCGGACGGTGGTCTTCACCATCTCGGTCCCCGCGGGCACTTCCGGATCGGCCACGCTCGCCGCCTTGTCGCTGGCCAGCTGCTTGGTGCCGCTATCGGCCTTTTTGGGGCCGCCATCCTCGCCGGCTTCTGACTCCGCTGCCTTCTGTTCCTGCGCAGGCGCCTCAGCCTTCGCAGCAGTTGCGGGAGCCGGCGCCGGGGTCGAGGCGTCCTCGCCCTCACCCGCGATCGTCGCGATCACCGTGCCGACCTTCACCCCGTCCGTGCCCTCGGCGACCAGGATCGACGCGATCGTGCCCTCATCGACGGCTTCAAATTCCATCGTCGCCTTATCGGTCTCGATCTCGGCGAGGATGTCGCCGGACTTCACGGTATCGCCTTCCTTCACCAGCCACTTGGCGAGGGTGCCCTCTTCCATCGTGGGCGAGAGCGCCGGCATCTTGAGCTCAATCGCCATCTCAGTAAGTCCCCACCAGAACATCGGTATAAAGTTCGGCCGGATCGGGCTCCGGCGTCTGCTCGGCAAAGTCGGCGGATTCGTTCACCGCCTTGCGGATCTCGGCTTCGATCGCCTTGAGCTCGTCTTCCTTGACGCCCGCGGCTTCGAGCTCCCGCTTCACGCCCTCGATCGGGTCGCTGTTGTCGCGCACCGACTGCACCTCGTCGCGCGAGCGGTACTTCGCCGGGTCCGACATCGAGTGGCCGCGATAGCGATAGGTCTTCATCTCCAGGATGATCGGCCCCTTGCCCGCGCGCACCCAGGCCAGCGCCTCCTCGGCAGCACCGCGGCACGCCAGCACGTCCATGCCGTCGACCTGGATGCCGGGGATGCGGAAGCTCTCGCCGCGCTTGTAGAGCTGGTCCTCGGCCGAGGAGCGGTTGACGCTGGTGCCCATGGCGTACTGGTTGTTCTCGATCACATAGATGATCGGAAGCTTCCACAGCTCGGCCATGTTGAACGATTCGTAGACCTGGCCCTGGTTGGCCGCGCCGTCGCCGAAATAGGCCATCGCGACGCCGCCATCCTCATTGTACTTGTGCGCGAAGGCGAGGCCGGTGCCGAGCGAGACCTGCGCGCCGACGATGCCGTGGCCGCCGTAGAACTTCTTCTCGGTCGAGAACATGTGCATCGACCCGCCCTTGCCGCGGCTGATGCCCGCCGCGCGGCCGGTCAGCTCGGCCATGATCTCCTTGGGATCGATGCCATAGGCGAGCATGTGGCCATGGTCGCGATAGCCGGTGATCACCGAGTCCTTGTCGCCGTCGAGCGCCGACTGCAGGCCGACCGCGACCGCTTCCTGGCCGATATAGAGGTGGCAGAAGCCGCCGATGAAGCCGAGGCCGTAGAGCTGGCCCGCCTTCTCCTCGAAACGGCGGATGAGCAGCATCTGGCGATAGAATTCCAGCAGCTCCTCTTTCGAGGCCTTGTACCGATCCGGTTCGTTTGGACGTTCGCGGTTAGTTACAACTGGTTCTACTTTACGGCTCTTGGCCGGCGCTTTTGCCACGATGACCCTCATCCTGGGGAGAGATGGAAGCGGCCCTATAGGCCGGTTATCGGCCGGTGCGCAATGATGACGCGCGCGTAAGGCTGCGATGGAAACGCAACCTTACACAAACCGGCGTTCAATTGAGCGGAACGATCACTTCGTCGGGATGGACGACGTTGAGCTTCTTGCGCGTCAGCTCGTCCACCATGTCGGGGTCGGCGCCCTTCTGGTTGAGCAGCGCGACGCGGTTGCGCAATTCCGCCCGCTCCTTCTCGAGCTTGGCGAGCTCGCCCTGCTTGACTGCAAGCTGGCGCTTGTAATCGCCATAGGTGAGCACCCCGTTCGGCCCCAGCACCGCCGAATAGGCGAAGAAGCCCATGAAGATGATTGCGACGGCCGGAAGGCCGGCTCGCGTCAGGATCGCCTTGAACGGGGTCGAACGTGCCATTTCCGCCTTTTCGCGCAAAGCGAATCGCCGATCAACCATGAAGTCATGCGTCGCCGCTTCCCGGCTCGGCCTGTTTGCGATGCATTTCTGCGAGGACCGATTGCGGCACTACGCCCGCCGCCGCAACCTGAGCCTTGTTGGCCAGGCCAGAGACGATGTGGCCCTTGCCCGCCTTCATCGCTTCCCAGCCATCTGCCGCAACCTTCGCGGGATCCGCCTTGTTCTTGTCCTGCCCAAGCTGGGTATCGAGCATGTCCGCGCGCGCGAAGAACTCGGTATCGGTCGCACCGGGCATCAGGGTGGTGAGCGTGACCCCCTTTGTTTCCTTGATTTCGTTGCGCAACGCCTCGGCGAAATTGTCCATGAATGCCTTGGATGCATTGTAGACGGCATTGAAGCTGCCCGGAATGTAGCCCGCGATCGATCCGGTCACGAGTAGCCTGCCCTGCCCTCGCCTGACCATGTCCCCCAGCACCTTCTGGATCAGATAGACGGTGCCGGTGATGTTGGTGTCGATCGTATGCCGCCAGGACGCAACTTCCTGATCGAGGAACGGCCCGCCGGTCCCGATTCCAGCATTGGCGACGAGGATGTCGATCTGCCGGCCGCTCGCCGCCGCCAGCAGCCGGTCGACGCCATCGATCGCCGACAGATCGGCTTCGACCGCTTCGACCTCCCCGCCGAACTGGCGGAAATCATCTGCCGCCGCGTTGATCAGCGGCTCATCGGCGACGACGATCAGGTCGTATCCATCCTTGGCCGCCAGCGTCGCCAGCTCGAACCCGATCCCGGTCGAGGCGCCGGTGACCATCGCCAGTCCGTTCGCCATGCCCGCTACTCCGCAGCCAGCGCGAGGCCGGGCTTGAGCACCACTTTGGTCACTTCATTCTGATCGTCATGAAACATCTTGTAGCCCTCCGGCGCCGCCTCGAGCGGCAGCGTGTGGCTGATCAGGAAGGTGGCATCGATCTTGCCCTCCATGATCGCGTTGAGCAGGCCCGGCATATAGTGCTGGACGTGCGTCTGCCCGGTCTTGAGCGTCAGCCCCTTCTGCATGAAGGCGCCGAGGGGGAACTTGTCCACGAACCCGCCATAGACCGCGGGCATCGACACCCGCCCGCCCTTGCGGCAGGCGAGGATCGCCTGGCGGATGGCGTGGATGCGGTCGGTGCCGAGGAAGGTGGAGGCCTTGATCTGGTCGATCACATTGTCGGCGAAAAAGCCGTGGGCTTCGAGGCCGACGGAATCGATGACCGCATCCGGGCCGATCCCGCCGGTCATCTCCATCAGCGCTTCATAGGTGGCGCTCTCCTCGAAGTTGATCGTCTCGGCGCCGAACCGCTTCGCCAGATGCAGCCGGCGCGGGAAATGATCGATCGCGATCACGCGCTCGGCCCCCATCAGAAACGCCGACTGCACCGCGAACAGCCCGACCGGGCCACACCCCCAGACCGCCACGGTGTCGCCGGGCTCGATGTCGGCATTCTCCGCGGCCATCCAGCCCGTGGGCAGGATGTCGGAGAGGAACAACACCTTCTCGTCCTCGACTCCGTCGGGAACGACGATCGGTCCGACGTCGCTGAACGGCACGCGGACATATTCGGCCTGCCCGCCGGAATAGCCGCCGGTCATGTGGCTGTAGCCGAACAGGCCGGCCATGGGGTGGCCATAGGCGGTCTGGGCGATATCCTGGTTGTCCGCGGGCAAGCCGTTCTCGCAGGCGGAATATTGATGCTTGCCGCAATGGAAGCAGCTGCCGCACGATATCGTGAACGGCACCACCACGCGCTGCCCCTTCTTCAGGGTCGATTTGGGGCCGACCTCGATCACCTCACCCATGAACTCATGGCCGAGGATGTCGCCGGCCATCATCGTGGGAATATAGCCATCATAAAGATGCAGATCGGAGCCGCAGATCGCAGTCGAGGTCACCTTGATGATCGCATCGCGCGGATTGAGGATCTCGTGGTCGTCGACCGTGTCGACGCGCACGTCGTGCTTTCCGTGCCAGGCCAGCGCGCGCATCAGTTCTTCCCTTCCTCGACAAGGCGACGGTTGCGCGCACCCGTGGCGATCTCGCCGGTTTCCATCAGTTGCTTGAAACGCCGCAGGTCGCGCCGCGCCTGGATCGCCGGCTCGCGCTGGAACATCTTGGCGATCACCCGCCCGATGATGCCCGCCGGCGGATCATAGAGGATCGTCGCGGTGACCACCGTCCCGCGCCCGCCCGGTGCGTCGCGGAAATCGATGCGACCGCTGTTGGGGACGTCAGCGCCTTCGACCGAGGCCCAGGCGATGAACTCGCCTTCCTTTTCCTCGGTGATGGCGGAGATCCATTCGACCGAGGCCTCGCCCGGCGCCTTCACCACCCAACGCGATCGCGTCTTGTCGAGCACCTCGACCCGTTCGACATTGTCCATGAAGGTCGGGAGATTGGCGAAGTCGCGCCAATAGGCGAACAGTTCGGCGCGGGGCCGGTTGATCGTCACGGTCCGGCCGACCAGCGTGTCGGCATCGCCCTGGCCGGGCTTGTCGATCAGGGTTGTGGTAGCGGCATCGACCGCGCTTGATCGATTCTTTGAGGTCGAAAGGGGCGCGTCGTCCTGACGCGGCTCGTCCAGCGTCTCGCTCATTGGACCCTCCATTTGCTCTGTCAGAACAAAGGGACGGCGGCGGCGTTCCGCTGGACGAGGAAAGATTGTTGTTTCGATACCGGAACTTACGCCCCGGCATGTGGCTAATTACCCCAGGATCGACCGGCCCGCATACACCGCCGCGTCGCCCAGCTCCTCCTCGATGCGAATGAGCTGGTTGTACTTGGCGAGCCGGTCCGAGCGCGCGAGGCTGCCGGTCTTGATCTGGCCGCAGTTGGTGGCGACCGCGAGGTCGGCGATGGTCGCGTCCTCGGTCTCGCCCGAACGGTGCGACATCACCGCGGTGTAGGACGAGCGCTGCGCCAGGCTCACCGCCTCGAGCGTCTCGGTCAGCGTGCCGATCTGGTTGACCTTGACCAGCAGCGAATTAGCGTAGCCGCCGTCGATGCCCCGCTTCAGGCGCTTGGGGTTGGTCACGAACAAGTCGTCGCCGACCAGCTGGACCTTGCCGCCCAGCTTCTCCGTCAGCAGCTTCCAGCCGTCCCAGTCGTCCTCGGCCATGCCGTCCTCGATCGAGAAGATCGGGTATTTCGCGCACAGGCCCGCGAGGAAATCGGCATTCTCGGCCGCGGAGAAGGTCTTGCCCTCGCCCACCATCTTGTACGCGCCGTCGCGATAATATTCGGTCGCGGCGCAATCGAGCGCCAGCATCACATTGTCGCCGGGCTTGTAGCCCGCCGTCTCGATGCTCGACATGATGAAGTCGAGCGCATCGGTGGTCGACGCGATGTTCGGCGCGAAGCCGCCCTCGTCGCCCACGCCGGTCGCCAGACCCTTGTCATGCAGCTTCTTCTTGAGCGTGTGGAAGATCTCCGAGCCGCAGCGCACCGCTTCGGCGATGCTCTCCGCGCCCACGGGCACGATCATGAATTCCTGGAAGTCGATCGGGTTGTCGGCATGCTCGCCGCCATTGATGATGTTCATCATCGGCACCGGCAGCACATGCGCCGAGACGCCGCCGACATAGCGATAGAGCGGAAGCCCGCGCGCATCCGCCGCCGCCTTGGCGGTGGCAAGGCTGACGCCCAGGATCGCATTGGCGCCCAGCCGCCCCTTGTTCTCGGTGCCGTCGAGCTCGATCATCGCGCGGTCGATATCCGCCTGATCCTCGGCGTCGAGGCCGACGATCTCCTCGGCGATCGCGCCGTTCACGCCCTCGATCGCCTCGAGCACACCCTTGCCGAGGTAAACGCTCTTGTCGCCGTCGCGCTTCTCGACCGCCTCGTGCGCGCCGGTCGATGCGCCCGAGGGAACCGCCGCACGGCCGAAGCTGCCATCCTCCAGCAGCACATCGACCTCCACCGTCGGGTTGCCGCGGCTGTCGAGAATCTGACGGGCGTGGATGTCGATGATTGCGGTCACGAAATGGTCTCCCTACCTTGGGGCCGATACGAACGGCGTCGGTGTCGCGCGGGCCTCTATCCCGTTCGGTGCCGCCGGGCAAATCATGTTGCAGATGGAACCGTCCGTCCGTGCCGTGGTTGATCCGGGAACGCAGCAGAAGGGATTTTGAGCGATGGCGGACGAGACGAATTCGATCGACGAAGGCGGCACGCTAGTCACGGCCGAGTCCACCGGATCCAGGCGCGGCGCGGCCGAGAAGGTGCGTGAGGAAGCCGGCAAGCTCGCAGGCCAGGCGGGCGACAAGGCACGCGCCTTTGCCGATACCGGCAAGGAAAAGGCGACCGGCGCGCTCGACGGCTTTTCGGATCTGATGCGCGACGCCGCCGGATCGGTGGATGAGAAGCTCGGCGAGCAATATGGCCAATATGCCCGCTCCGCGGCCGACCAGATCTCGGGCTTCGCCGAATCGCTCCGTGGCAAGCAGGTCGACGACCTGATCGATGACGCGCGCGAATTCGTGAAGAAGAGCCCCGCCGTCGCGGTCGGCATCGCCGCGGGCGTCGGCTTCGTGCTCGCGCGCCTGCTCAAATCGGGCCTCGACGCCGCGGGCGACCTCGCCGACAAGGGTGCCGACAGCGGCAAGCCCAAGGCATAAGCGCTGGCTCGGGGGGTCAGGTGGACGAACGTCACGAGCCGGATGACGAGGAAGGCATCGGCACGCTGATCGCGCGCGCGGTCGGCGACGGCCGCGCCTATGCCGAAGCCGAGATCGCCTATTGGCGCGCGCTGGCGCTCGACCGGATCGCCGACGCACGGGCGGCCGCGGCGCTGGGGATCGTCGTGCTCCTCCTCGCGCAGGCCGCGGCGATCGCGCTGATCGTCGGGCTGGTGATGATCCTTGCCCCCTATGTCGGGCCGGGCTTCGCCACGCTGATCGTGGTGCTGGTCGCGGCGGGCGCCGCGGCGCTGTTCGCCCACGCCGCGCTCCGCCGCTTCCGCCGCGCCACTCGCCCCAAGGACATGCCATGAGCGACGGCCAGCTTCCCGTCTCGCTGCTCGAAGCCCGCGCGCGGTCGCAGAGCGCACGACAGCGCCTGTTCGGCACGCTCGACGAGATGCAGGGCCGGCTCAACCCGGTGACGCTGGCGCAGGACGCGGTCGAGAATGTCGCGGGCAGGCTGGTGCGCGACGGGGTGCAGGCAGTCCGCGCCCGCCCCAAGGCCATCGCCGCTGCGGCCGGCCTTGCGGTGCTGTTCATGGCGCGCAAGCCGCTGGCACGCTTGCTGTGGACCGGAACCAAGCGTGCAACCGCAGCGGGCGCGAAGAGTTTGAAACGTTCGAAGAAAGGATCCAGCAAATGACCGAGACGAACGGAGTTTCCAGCCGCCGTCAGCGCGCCAGCGACGGAATCGAGAAGAACCCGCTGGCGCTGGTCGCGGGCGGCGTCGCGCTGGGCGTCGTCATCGGCGCGCTGCTGCCGCGCCCCGCCAGGGAAAAGGAGCTGCTCGCCCCGGTCGGCAAGCGCATCGCGGAGGGCGCCAGCGCCGCCGCGGCGGCTGCACGCGATGCGGGCAAGGCCGAGATCGACGCCCTGCTGCCCCAGCGTGACGCGGCCAAGGATCAGCTGGGCAAGATCATCGGCACTGCCTTCACCGCGGCGAAGGATGCGGCGCGGAGCAAGACCGACGCCTGAGTCTATCGTCACCCCAGCGCAGGCTGGGGTCTCCTTCCGCAAGGGAATTGCTTGCCGCACGAGGCCCCAGCTTGCGCTGGGGCGACGGATGAGGCCCTTGAGCGTGGTGCAGCGTGCGCGCTAAGGCGACCGGGATACCAATCCCCAGGAGTTTCCATGAGCAAGCTGCACCTCGTCTTCGGCGGCCGCGTGAAGGACCCGATGACGCTCGATTTCCAGGATCCGACCAAGCTCGATGTGGTCGGCATCTTTCCCGACTATGCCAGCGCCGAAAAGGCGTGGCGCGGCGCCGCGCAGCGCACCGTCGACGATGCCGAGATGAAATATGTCGTCGTCCACCTCCACCGGCTGCTGGAACCTGGCAGCCAGCAATAAGCCAGTGACGAAGCCCCTCGACGACGGCCCCTTCTATCATGGGACGAGGGCGGATCTGCAGGTCGGCGACCTGCTGACAGCCGGCTATCAATCGAACTACCGGCCCGAGATCAGGATGAACCACATCTACTTCACGGCGTCGGGACCGGACGGTGCCGGGCTGGCCGCGGCGCTGGCGCGCGGCGACGGCGAGCCGCGCGTCTATATCGTCGAGCCGACGGGCAGCTTCGAGGATGATCCGAACGTCACCGACAAGAAATTCCCCGGCAACCCGACCCGCTCATACCGAAGCATGGAGCCGCTGAGGGTCGTGGGCGAGGTGAAAGAGTGGAAACGGCTTACGCCCGAGGAAATTCAGGAGTGGCGCGACCGTATCGCCAAGCTCGACGGCGAAATTTTGAATTAGGCTTAGGCCTTCCGATACTTCCACAGCAGCAACGGCCGCTGGAGCAGCAATCCGGCGATAAAGCCGCCGATATGGGCCGGCGTCGCCAGCATCACGCCCTGTCCGCCGGCCAGCAGCCCGGTCATCCACTGCAGCACGACCCAGGTGGCAAGCAGCCAGGCGACGTGAATCCAGCGGTTGAGCCGCATGTTCCGCGTCACCTGCTTGGGCCGGCCGAAATAGACGGCGTAAAGTCCGAACAGCGCGCTGATCGCGCCGCTGGCGCCGACCATCGGCACCGGGCTGGCGGGATCGACCAGGAACTGGGCCAGCGCCGCGACGATCGCGCCGATGATATAGGCAAAGGCGAGGCCCGCCCCGCCGACGATCCGCTCGACCATCGTGCCGGCAAAAACCAGCATCACCATGTTGATGGCCAGATGAAGCCAGCCGCCATGCACCAGCGCGCTGCTGAGCGGCGTGATCCAGGCCGGAAGCGCGCCCGGCAGATCGGCTATCCCCGACAGGCGCGCCGGGATGAATCCGGCAAACAGCGTCGAATAGTCGAGCCCCGCCAGGATCGCGATCGCCGACACCGCCACCGTCACGATGGCGATGATCCCGGTCGCGCTCCGAAGCTGGAACACCGGCTTAGATGAATTCGATCTTGGCGATTTCGTAGTAGCGGTCGCCGGCCGGCGTGGTCACTTCGACCTCCTCGCCGACGTCCTTGCCGATCAGGGCGCGACCGAGCGGCGAATGGTAGCTGATCCGCCCGACCTTGGCGTCCGCTTCC
>NZ_DASWTG010000012.1:0-5672 GCF_036402235.1 Sphingomonas sp.
GGGGAGGCGGCAGCGGCGAGCGGCTGCGGCGCGATTGCCGCGGCGGAGTGCCCGCGGCGCGCTGGCGGCGGCAGGCCGGGTTGCGGGACCGGCGTCGTGGCCGCTTGCGCTGCGCGCAGCGGGAACGCCGCTTCGATCGCCTGCGGCAAGGTCGCGCCGTCGGGCCACAGCATGATCGTGCGGGCGCTGGCCCAGCCGCAGGCGACGAGCGCGACGAAGCGGAGTGGCCGGCCGCGCCCGTTCACGCGGCGCCGCTCTCGCCGGCGTCCGGAAAGTGATGCACGGTCTTGTCCCATACCGGGCGCTTGCCGCGCAGCGTGGGGAGATAGATCGCGATCGCCCGACGCGCGGCGAGCAGCGCCACGAGGTTCGCGACGAACAGCCGCGGGACGGACAGCAGCGCCTCGATCGCGCCGAACGCGCGGGCGGTGAACAGCATCCGCATCGCGATCCGCCAGCCGAGCAGCGCAAGGTTGGCGGCGAGCAGGGCTTGCAGCGCGCCTCCGGGGGCAGGCACGGGCGTTCCGGCCAGAAGATGCGCGCCAAGCGACAGGCCCCACATCACCAGCGCGAGATAGGCGATGGCGAGCACCGGGATCGCCAGCGTCGCGCGCCGGTCGCGCATGCGCATCCAATGCTCGCCGATCGCGCCGCCGCGCGCCCAGCCGGTGCGGTCCCAGCCCGCAAGCGCGATGCCGGTCATCCAGCGCGCCTTCTGGCGCACCGCCGCATGCAGCGAACGCGGGAAATAGGCGCGAACCGCGACCAGCCCGCCCCCGGGATCGCGGCTGCGCACGAGCTTGGCCCGCCCGCCCATCGCCGCGACGGTGAGGCCGAGCTCATAATCCTCGGTCAGGCTCAGCTCGTCGAAGGGCAGGCCGCCGCGCGCTTCGGCGATCTGCCCGAGGAGCGCCCGGTCGATCGCGCACCCGACCCCGGCAAAGGGCAGCGCCGCGCCCAGCGCTTCGCGCACCGCGAGCGTCTTGGCATGGGCTTCCGAGAATTCGTCATTGTAATGGCCCGCGACCAGCGGCGAGCGGGCGTCGGGGAGGGGGAGCACGGGGAGCTGCACCGCCTGATGATCGGCTAGCCATGCCGCAATCACGCCGAGCTCGTCGGGATGCACCACATCCTCGGCATCGTGCAGCACGATCGCCCGCACCATGCCTTCGTCCGCCTCGTCGCGCAGCAGCGCGCGCCAGATGGCGTTGAGGCAATCGGCCTTGGTGGTGCCGCCCGGTCGCGGATTGACAACCAGCCGCACGCGATCGTCACCCGCGGCGACCGCGCTCGCCGCGGCAATGGTCGCCGGATCGTTGGGGTAGACGCCGACATAGATGCGGTAGTCGGCATAATCGTAGCGTGCGAGCGCGGTGCTCAGCATCGGCCCGATCACCGCGGCTTCGTCCCAGGCCGGAACGAGCACGGCCATGCGCCCGCCGCTGCGGATCGGCGCACGCTGGCGCACCGGCTGCCACCATCCCCGCAGGCGCGTCCACATGAAGACGAGATCGACCGCCAGATCGTCGATGCCGCCGATCAGGAACCCGATCGCGGCGAACAATATCGCCTCGCGCGTGACGGCGTCTACGCCCAAGATAACCGCGTCGATGCCCGGCAATGGCATTCCCCCCGATTCGGATCAGCGATTGTCCGATTCGGATGGGAAGGGATCAAGCATCTGTTTCGATTCGCGAAACCATGAAAAACGCCGGCATCCCGAGGGATACCGGCGCCGGTAACTCAACTCGGTCCGAAACGGATCAACCGTCGTAATCGGCACCGAGATTCTGGTTGCGCGGGGGCGCGGCGGCGGTGAGGCGCAGCGCCTCGGCCGAAGCAGCGAGCGAGCCGACCTCGTCGGGCGCTTCCTCGTCGTCGATCTGCACGCGCTGCAGGCTGCCGACCAGCGATTCCTCGAGCGTGTCGGGGCGCACCGTTTCCTCGGCGATCTCGCGCAGCGCGACCACCGGGTTCTTGTCGCGATCGCGCTCGAGCGTCAGCTCGGCGCCGCCGGAGATCTGCCGCGCGCGCTGCGCGGCGAGCAACACCAGATCGAACCGGTTGGAGACCTTGTCGACGCAATCCTCGACTGTGACGCGCGCCATGAAACGCTTCCTTCGGGCAGAGATACAGGAAAGGGGGCCAATTAGGGACGGCCCCTCCAAGAGTCAAGGAAATCGGGAGCGGGGGCGATGCCGGGGCTGGCGATGCGTGGCCGCTTGGTGCAATCGGGAGCGCGATGGAGCAGGCCGACCCGATCCGACCCGCAATCGCCCCCGGCCTGCCTGCCGAACCGCCGCCGCAGCCGGTGTTCGCGATCGAGGGCAACCGGCTGACCCTGCTCGACACGGGGCCGCGGCGACTGGACGCGCTGCTCGGCCTGATCGAAGGCGCGCGAAAGTCGCTGCGGCTGCTCTACTACATCTATACCGATGACGGCGTCGGCGAGCGGGTGCGCGCGGCGCTGGTCGCGGCGGTCGCGCGCGGCGTGGAGGTGACGCTGATCGTCGACGGGCTGGGCAGCGACCCCGCCTATGACAATGATTTCTTCGCGCCGCTGCGCGCGGCCGGCGGGAATATCTGCTTCTTCGTCCCGCGGCTGGGGCGCCGCTATCTGCTGCGCAACCACCAGAAGATCGCGCTCGCCGATGCCGAGACGGCGGATGCGCGGATCGTGATCGGCGGGTTCAACATCCAGGACGATTATTTCGACGGGCCGGGGAGCCATGGCTGGCGCGATCTGGGATTGCTGGTGGAGGGGCCGGCCGCGGCCCGGCTGCGCGGCTATTTCGATGCGCTGTGGCGCTGGGCGAAGCGGCCGCGCGCGCCGCTGCGCGTCCTGCGCAAGGCGCTTTCCGAATGGAGCGAGCCGGAGGGCAGGCTGCGCTGGCTGCTCGGCGGGCCGACGCGCAAGCTTTCCCCCTGGGCGCGCGCGGTGCGCCGCGACCTCAAGCATGCGCGGCGGATCGACATCCTCGCCGCCTATTTCTTTCCAAGCCCGGCCATGCTGCTGCGGCTCGGCCGCGCGGCGCGGCGCGGGGGACAGGTGCGCGTGGTGGTGCCGTCGATCACCGACAATCACCTGACGCTCCACGCGGCGCGCTTCACCTATCGCGGGCTGCTGCGGCGCGGCGTGCGGATCTTCGAGTATCTGCCGACCAAGCTGCACACCAAGCTGTTCGTGATCGACGATGCGGTGCAGATCGGCTCGGCCAATTTCGACACGCGCAGCCTGTTCCTCAACCTGGAGGTGATGCTGCGGATCGAGGACGCCGCCTTCGCCGCGCATGTCCGCGCCTATGTCGATGCCGAGGTGGGGCGCTCGCTCGAGGTGACGCGCGAATTGCATCGCGCGCGCACGGGGCTGTGGACGCGGATCATGCAAGGAGCGGTCTATCTGGTGGTCGGCGTGCTCGACTATCGCGTCACGCGCTTCCTCAACTTCGGGCCGCGCGACTGACCCCGGACGCGGCGGTCCGGGGCCGATCGGCTCACTTGACCTCGGCGAGCGCCTTCGCGGTCTTGGCGAGGACCTCGGGGGTCAGCTTGTCGGCGGCATAGCCCGACAGCTGGGTGAGGCTCATGCCCTTGAACATCTCGTAGGATTCATGGGTGGTGAGCCCGGGCAGGTTGGCGTCGAGCGCCGCCTTCGCCTTGGCATCGGCGACGATGTCCTGGATCGGCGTGTCGAGGTTGAACTTGGCGGTTGCTGCGGCAGCAGCCGGTGCGGCGGGCGCGGGCGCCGGAGCAGTCTGGGCGAGCGCGGCGGGCGCGAGCGTAACGGCCGCGAGCGCGGCGAACAGGGCAGTCTTCATGCGGAACATCCCTCCCAACGGCACGCGCGAATCGCGGCCGGCCCATGGGGCGGGCGGAGCCTAGCGGAACCGTTGCGGCTGCGCCATGTTCAGCCGTCATGCGCGCCTTTGCCGACCTGCTCAACCGGCTGATCTACACGCGATCGCGCAACGCCAAGCTGCGGCTGATCGGCGCGTATCTCAAGGCGACGCCCGATCCCGATCGCGGTTGGGCGATGGCTGCGCTGACCGGCGATCTCGACCTGCCCGCGGTCAAGCCCGCGATCATCCGCGCATTGGTGAGCGAGCGGGTCGATCCGGTGCTGTTCGGCCTCAGCCGCGATTTCGTGGGCGACACGGCAGAGACGGTCGCGCTGATCTGGCCCGAGCCGGCGGTGCCGCCGCCTGCCGACGAGCCGCTGACGGTGAGCGCGGTGGTCGACCGGCTCGGCAGCCTGTCGCGCTCGGATGCGCCCGCGGCGCTCGGCGCGATGCTCGACCGGCTGGACGCAGACGAGCGCTATGCCCTGCTCAAGCTCGCCACCGGGGCGTTGCGCGTGGGCGTGTCGGCGCGGCTCGCCAAGACCGCGCTGGCCGAGGCGTTCGGGCTCGACGTCGATGCGGTGGAGGAGGTGTGGCACGGGCTGCAGCCGCCCTATGCGCCGCTGTTCGACTGGGCGGAGGGGCGCGGCGCGCAGCCGACCGCGGCGGGCGTGCCGGTGTTCCGCTCGTTCATGCTCGCGCACCCGCTGGAGGAGACCCAGGTCGATCTCGCCGACTATGCGGCCGAGTGGAAATGGGACGGGATCCGCGTGCAACTGGTCCATGTCGCGGGCGAGACACGGCTCTACAGCCGCGCCGGCGACGACATCACCGGGAGCTTTCCGGAAGTCGCGGCGGCGTTCGCGACGCACGGCGTGCTCGACGGCGAATTGCTGGTGAAGGGCGAGGCGCAGGGCGGGGCCGGCGGCGCGGCGAGCTTCAACGCACTGCAGCAGCGGCTCGGGCGCAAGCAGGTGCCGGCGAAGATGCTGGCGGACTATCCGGCGTTCGTGCGGCTCTACGACATATTGTTCGACGGGGCGGAGGATCTGCGCGGACTCGGCTGGAGCGAGCGGCGGGCGCGGCTCGAGACGTTCGCGGCGCGGCTCGATCCCGAGCGGTTCGACGTTTCGGCGCTGATCGAGGCGGCGGATTTCGCCGCGCTGGAGGAGCTGCGCGCCGGGGCTCGGGATGCGGCGATCGAGGGGGTGATGCTCAAGCGGCGCGATTCGCCCTATGTCACGGGGCGGCGCGTCGGGCTGTGGTACAAGTGGAAGCGCGATCCGCTCATTGCCGATTGCGTGCTGATGTATGCCCAGCGCGGGTCGGGGAAGCGATCGTCCTTCTACTCCGACTATACGTTCGGCGCGTGGACCGAAGCGGGCGAGCTGCTGCCGGTGGGCAAGGCCTATTTCGGCTTCACCGACGAGGAGCTGAAATGGCTCGACCGCTTCGTGCGCAACCACACGGTGGCGCGGTTCGGGCCGGTGCGCGAGGTCGAGAAGACGTTGGTGCTTGAGGTGGCGTTCGACTCGATCCACGCCTCCAAGCGCCATAAGTCGGGACTCGCGATGCGCTTTCCGCGGATCAGCCGCATCCGCATCGATAAGCCGGCGAACGAAGCCGAGACGATCGCCGGGTTGGAGCGCCTCGTTACTTAGGGACACATCCTTATCCTCCCCCGCCAGGGGGAGGTGTCAGCCGCGGGCTGACGGAGGGGGCGGATTCCAGAACGCTGGCGGCTCGCGTCCTCCCCCTCCGTCACGCTGCGCGTGCCACCTCCCCCTGGCGGGGGAGGATTATCCGCCAGGGACGTTTGCCTCCAGCTCGTCG
>NZ_DASWTG010000013.1:0-19962 GCF_036402235.1 Sphingomonas sp.
AGTGCAATCCTCCCCCGCCAGGGGGAGGTGGCGCGCGTAGCGCGACGGAGGGGGAGGACTCTCCAACGCACGTTCCGGCATCCGCCCCCTCCGTCAGCCCCGGAACAAGTCCGGGACTGCTACGTCCCCCTGGCGGAGGGGATTATCTAAATGCCTGCCGTTGACGTCGGGATGTTAGGCCAGCTTCGCGATCAGCGCTTCGGCGGCGCGGCGGTCGGCGAAGCCGGGGATGGCGATCGCGGCCTGCGCCTGTGCCTTGGCGTCGGCGCCGCGGCCGGCCTCGGCATAGGCCTGCGCCAGCTGCCAGCGCAGCATCGGGTGGCGGGGGGCGAGCGCGACGGCCTTTTGCAGCAGCTCGATCCCGCCTTCGGTGTCGCCGCTCTCCGCAAGCGTCCAGCCCATCGCACCGGCGACCGCCGGATTGGACGGGGCGAGATGATAGGCGGCTTCGGCATAGCGCGCGGCGCGCTCGGGCTCGCCGGCGCCGGCATAGGCCAGGGCGAGCTCGGCCAGCAGGGCGGCGTCGCGGTTGCCCACGCGCAGGCGCACCGCCTCGAGCGAATCGATCGCCGCGTCATAGTCGCCCGCGGCGGCTTGCCAGCTGGCCGACAGGCGCAGCGCGGCGAGATTGAGCGGGTTCTGCGACAGGAATAGCGCGAGCGTGGTCGACGCTTCCTGCCGCTGGCCCGAACGGTCGAGTGCTTCGACGAGGCGGAGCATCGCCGCTTCGTCGAAGCGGATGCTGGCGGCGTCCTTGTAGGCGCGCACGGCGTCGCCGGGGCGCTTGAGCAGCATCAGCGTGTCGCCGACCAGCGTGTGCGCGGCGGGCGCACCGGGATTGCGGCTGGCGATATCCTGCGCCCGGACCAGCGCGCCGGCCTTGTCGCCGCCGTCGATCAGGCCGCGGATCAGCGGGATCGCCGCGCGCGGATCGTCGGCGGGTGCCTTTTGCGCGGCCGCGGTGAGCATCGGGAGCGCATCGTCGGCGCTGAACCATGCAGAACCGTCGCGCGCCGGAGATGCCGCACGATCGAAATAGCGCGCCGCAACGTCCCGCTGGCCGATGCGCTCATAGCCGCGCGCGGCGAGGGTGAGCGCATAGGCATCGGCGTCGCCGCGCGCGACGACCGGGAGCAGCAGCTCGATGCCGTTCTTCGACGCGTCCGACCGCAGCAGCGCAGTGGCGAGCAGCTTGCGCGCGGTGAGGTTCATCGGCTGGGCATTGACGAGGTTGCGTAGCTTCTCGACCGCGCGCTCGTAGCTGCCCTCCTCGAGATCGAGCGTGCCGCCGAGCAGCAGGCCGCCGGGGAGCGACGCGATGCCACTGCCGGCGCGCTGGAGCAGGTCGCGGGCGAGGCCGAACTGCTCGGCGCGGGCGGCGAGCACGGCCTGAAGGTAGAGCGCCTGCGGGCTGCGCGGGCGGACCTCCATCGCGCGCCGCGTGACCGCGAGCATCTCCCGCGTGCGGCCGGCGTCGCCCAGCGTGGAGGCATATTGGATCAGCGCGGCATGGCGATAAGGATCGCGCTTCAGCGCCGCCTCGAACCAGGGGAGCGACGCGACCAGCCCGTACTGGGTGCGCACCAGCTCGCCGCGCAGAATCAGCGCATCGGTATTGCCCATGTCGAGCGCGGTCGCCTTGCCCGCGGCCTCGATCGCGCCGACCACGTCGCCGGCATTGAGGCGGAAGCGGCCGAGATCGGTCCAGGCGTCGGCATCGTTCGGCGCGAGGCGGATCGCGGCGAGCGCGGCCTGTTGCGCGGCGGCGAGGTTGCCGCCCGCGGCATAGGCGCGGGTGCGGACGCGCAGCGCGTAGAGCCGATCGGCCTCGGGCGCCTTGCCCGCCTCGACCAGCGCGCGGCGCGGGTCGCCCTGCAGCAGGATCGCATGCGCCATCAGCGCGTGGGTGCGCTTGGGGTCGACGCCGTTGTCGACGGCGCGGCGCAGCGACGCTTCGGCGGCAATGCCCTCGTCGAGCGCGAGATTGGCGCGGGCGAGCGCGAGATGCGCTTCGCCCCATTGCGGATCGGCGCGGACGGCGGTGAACGCTTGGCTGCGCGCGGCGGAGGCGTTGCTCGCCTTGAGATATGCCTGGCTGCGCGCGACCGCTGTGCGCGCGGCCTCCGGATCGACCCGGTTGGCGACGACGGAGCGGAAGGCGAGCAGCGCGACGCCGAAGGCGCCGAGGCACAGCGCGAACACGACGATGCGGCGCAGGTTGACGCGGCGCTTGCCGGTGGCGCGGCTGTTACCGCTGCGCCAGCTGCGGCGCGCACCACTGGGGCGGGTGGTTTCAGGGCTGGAGGTCATAAGCCTTCATCAGATCGTAGAGGGTGGGGCGGCTGATCCCGAGCAGGCGCGCGGTGCCGGAGATGTTGCCGTCGGTGCGCGACAGCGCCTGCACGATGGCCCGGCGGTCGGCCGCCTCGCGCACGGCCTTGAGGTTGATCGGACCCGCACCCTCGGCGAGCGCGAGGTCGAGATCGGCGGCGGTGACCATCTTGCCATCGGCCATGATCGCGGCGCGCTTCACGCGGTTCTCGAGCTCGCGGACGTTGCCGGGCCAGTGCCACGCGTCGATCGCCTCGAGCGCGTCGGGCGCGAAGCTCTTGTTGCCGAGCTTCATCGCGGTGGCGTGCTTGTGGAGCAGGTGGCGCGCGAGCAGGCCGGCGTCACCGGGGCGCTCGGCGAGCGAGGGGATGCGCACGACGATCTCGGCCAGACGATAATAAAGGTCCTCGCGGAAGGTGCCGGCCGCGACCATCGCGTCGATATCCTGATGCGTCGCGCAGACCACGCGCGTGTCGACCGCGATCGGCTTGCGGCCGCCGATGCGCTCGACCACGCGCTCCTGCAGGAAGCGCAGCAGCTTGACCTGGAGCGGGAGCGGGACGTCACCGATCTCGTCGAGGAACAGCGTGCCCCCCTGCGCCTGCTCGATCTTGCCTTCGGTGGTCTTGACCGCGCCGGTGAAGGCGCCCTTCTCGTGGCCGAACAGCTCGGATTCGAGCAGGGTTTCGGGGATCGCGGCGCAGTTGATCGCGACGAATTCGCCCTTGCGCCGGCTGGCGTCGTGCAGGCCGCGGGCGAGCAGCTCCTTGCCGGTGCCGCTGGCGCCGAGCAGCATAACCGAGACGTCGGCCGGAGCGACGCGCTCGATCGTGCGCGTGACCTTGAGCATCTCGGGCGAGCCGGTGACGATGCCGCCGAGCGCGGTGCCGCTGTCAGCGCGCGCGGCGAGGCGGCGGTTCTCCGTCTCCAGCGCATGGACATGGAAGGCGCGCGCGACGATCAGGCCGAGCGCATCGATGTCGATCGGCTTCTGGTAGAAGTCCCACGCGCCCATCGAGATCGCGCGCAGCATCGATTCGCGCTCGCCATGGCCCGAGGCGACGATGACGCGGGTGTCGGGCTTGAGCGCGAGGATGGTCTCGAGAACGGCGAAGCCCTCGCTCGTGCCGTCGGGATCGGGCGGGAGGCCGAGGTCGAGCGTGACCACCGCTGGTTCCTCGGCGCGAAGCATCGCGATCGCACCCTCGCGGTCGCCCGCCGTCAGGATCTCATAGCCTTCATAGGCCCAGCGCAGCTGACGCTGGAGACCCGCATCGTCCTCGACGATCAACAATTTTGGTTTTGCGTCGCTCATGCCGCCCGTCCGACTTCACCATTCGCCGCGCCTGCCGCACGCAGCACCACGCGGAAGCGCGATCCCTTGCCTTCGCTGCTCTCGACCTCGATCCGGCCGCCCATCTCGGCGGCGAGCTTCTGCGCCTCGAACGCGCCGATCCCGAAGCCGCCGGGCTTGGACGAGACGAAAGGCTTGAAGAGCTTGTCGCGGATGAAGGCGGGGGACATGCCGGCGCCGCGGTCGATCACGTCGATCCGCGCTTCGCCCTGTTCGGTGCGGACCTCGATCGCGACGGGCGCGCCGGGCGCGCTCGCCTCGATCGCATTCTGGATGAGATGGCCGAGCAGCGTTTCGAGCATAGCCGGGTCGGCGATGGCGAGCGGGTCGCCGGCGGTGGAGACCTCCACGGGATGCTGCGCCCGGCGCGCCTTCGCCACGCGGCGGGCGAGCGGGGCCAGCGGGACCGCGACCGGCGCCTCGGTCCGCGCGCGGTGATGCTGCGAGAGGCGGGCGAGCATGTCGTTCATCCGCCCGGCCGAATCCTGCAGCGTCGCGACCATGTCGGCGCGGAAGGCAGGGTTGTCGGCGTGGCGCTCGGCATTGCGCGCGACCAAGGTGAGCTGGCTGACCAGATTCTTGATGTCGTGCATGATGAAGGCGAAGCGGCGGTTGAACTCGTCGAACCGCTCGGCCTCGGCCAACGCTTCGAGCGCGCGTTCCTCGGCGAGGTAGCTGGCGAGCTGACGACCGGCGGCCTTGAGCAGGTCGAAATCCTCCCAGTCGAGCGCGCGCGGCACCGGCGGCCGCGCGAGGACGATGGCACCGGCGAGACGGTTGTGATGCGGAAGGGGAACCACGACCCAGGCCTGATCCCAGCCGCGGACCGATGCGGGAATGGCGGCGGCGGGATCGGCGGCGTCGAGCTCAAGGATCAGCGCGGGATCGAGCGTGGCGTGCTGCCAGTCTTCGCCATAGCCGGCGAGCGGGCCGCTGCGCGCGACATTCCATGCCGCGCTGACGCCGAGCGTATCGCCCTGCGGCACGAGCAGCACGCCGGCGGGGGAATCGGTGAGATCGGCCAGCGCCTTGACGATGCGCTCGTCGAGCGGGGCGCTGCCCTCGGGCTCGCCCAGCGTCTCGGTGAAGCGCAGCCATTCGGCGCGATAGTCGTAGCGATGGCGGAAGAAATGCTTGGCGAGCTTCACCTTGATCCAGGCGCGCAGCCACGGGCTGGAGACGAGGGTGAGGATCGCGGCGGTGGAGCCGAACACGAAGGCGGTCTGAAGCAGCCGGGCATTGTCGCCGCCGATCGCCGCGAGCGCCGAGGTGGCGAGCGCGAGCAGCGCGAAATAGAGTCCGATCGCGACCAGCGAGAGCGACTGATAGGCGACCGTGCGCGACAGCTGCATCGGCCATTCGCCGCGACGCTGAAGCCCCATCGCGATTCCCGCCGCGATCAGCGCCATCGCCCCGCCCCGCACCGCGACCAGCTGATACGGCCAGTCCGTAGTGAGCCAGGCGACGCTGAGCACATTGATGTCGACCAGCCACATCGCGCCGATCGCGAGCACGACAGGGCGCATGCCGGCGGTGCCGGGCGCCGTGATCGCGCTGTGCAGGCTCTGGATCAGCACCAGCGCGGCAATCGCGGCCATCATACGCAGCAGCAGCGCGGCCTGGATCACTTCGGGCGCGACCTGCGGAGCGGTGACGGTGATGATGTGGAGCGCGAGCGCGATCAGGATGACCACGGCGACCACGCCATAGACGGTCCCGATCGCCGCGGGCGGGCGCTCAGAGCCGTTGCGGCGGTGGAGCGCGATCATGAACCCCAGCCAGGCGAGGTTGCGTACAGCCTCGGCAACGCGGGTGGGGAGCTCGGCCTCGCCGATCCCGGCCACTGCCAGCGCCCAGAGCGCGGTCATCACCAAAGCGGCGGCGAGCGGCTTGCGCGGGACGCCCGCTTCGGCCCCACGCAACGTCCACAAGCCGAGCGCGCCGAACAGCAGCGCCGCGAGGGCGTGGCTCCAGAGGATCAGCGCCGGGACCATCGGATCAGCGCGCGCCGTCCGGGAAGAGCACCACCCGGATCGTCTGGAGCAGGATCAGCACGTCGAGGAAGGGCGAATAGTTCTTCGCGTAATAGAGATCATATTCGAGCTTCTGGCGGCTGTCCTCGATCGACGCGCCATAAGGATAGTTGATCTGTGCCCAGCCGGTGATGCCGGGCTTCACCATATGGCGTTCGGCATAATAGGGGAGCTGCGCCTCGAGATCCTCGACGAACTGCGGGCGTTCGGGGCGCGGGCCCACGAAGCTCATCTCACCCTTCAGCACCGACCAGCATTGCGGCAGCTCGTCGATCCGCACCTTGCGGATGAAGCGGCCGACGCGGGTGATGCGCGGATCGTCCTTCTCGGCCCACACCGCCTTGCCCGATACCTCCGCATCGACGCGCATCGAGCGCAGCTTGATGATGTCGAAGCCCTGACCATACAGGCCGACGCGGCGCTGGCGGTAGAAGGCCGGGCCGCGGCTCTCGAGCTTCACTGCGAGCGCGCCGAGCAGGATCAGCGGCAGGGTGAGCACGAGCAGGATCAAGCTGGCGACAATGTCGAAGAAGCGCTTGAACATGCTCGACAGCATCCGGCCCGAGGAGAAGCCGTCGGAGAAGATCAGCCAGCTCGGATTGACCGACTGGAGATCGACGCGGCCGGTTTCGCGCTCGAGGAAGGTCGAGGTGTCGTTGACATGGACGCCGGTGGTCTTGATGCGCAGCAGATCCTTGAGCGGGAGCGCGTTGCGGCGCTCCTCGAGCGCGAGCACGACCTCGCTCGCGTTGAGCAGCACGACATGATCGGCGAGGTTGTAGATGGCGTCGCGCGCGATCGCCTCGGGGATCACCCGGTTCGCCTCGCTCATGGCGACATAGCCGACCACGACGAAGCCGGCGCCGGGCTTCTTGGACAGCGCCTTGAGCCGCTCGGCGCGGGCGCCTGCGCCGAGCACGACGACGCGGCGCTTGAACACCTGGCTGCCCAAGGTCTTGCCGAGCAGCAGGCGCAGCACGAACAGCATCACCACGGCGGCGAGCATCGCGTAGAGCAGATTCGAGCGCCAGAAGGTGAGCGCCGGGACGATGAAGAACACCACCGACAGGAAGATGGTGCCGAGCGACACCGCGACGAGCAGCCGTGCGCTCGCGACGCGGATCGACTGGAGCGAATCGGCGCCATAGACACCGACCGCGATCATCGCGAGCTCGAGGCAGGCGGCGAAGCTGCTCATCTGGAGAAGGCGGGTATGGATCGGCTCCACCTTCATGCCGATCTGCCAGGCGCGATAGATCCAGCCGAACTCCGCCGCTGCGAACAGCAGCATGACGTCGAACAATGCGAGCAGAAGCACCGCGTTCGGGATATAGTGTTTGAACAGGCGGATCATGACGGCCCTACCCCTACATCGGAAACTGTAAACAAATCCGACACCGGACCGCTCGTGTCGGCGAAATTGACGAAGAAATGCTGAACGCCGGGAAATCCGTGTCGCGATAAGTGTTTGGCGGGGACAACATGGGCAGCTAGAGCGCCCCAGCAGGAGGACAAGCATGACCGACCACAAGCCGATCATTCCCGTGATCCTCTCCGGCGGATCGGGGACGCGGCTGTGGCCGATGTCGCGGCCCGAGATGCCCAAGCAGATGCTGGCGCTGACCGCGGAAGAGACGATGCTGCAGCTCACCGCGCGGCGCACCCCCGAGGGCGAGCGCTTCGCGGCGCCGGTGATCGTCGCCAACGCCCTGCATGCCGACATGGTCGAGGAGCAGCTGGGCGCGATCGAAGCGCGCGCGCAGGCGCTGATCCTCGAGCCGATGGGCCGCAACACTGCGCCGGCGATCGCGCTGGCGGCGCTGGCGACGGGCGGTGGAAGCGACCCGCTGCTGGTGATGCCGTCCGATCATGTGATCGGCGACGTGGCGGCGTTCCACGCGGCGATCCATGCCGCGATGCCGCTGGTCGAAGAGGGGTGGCTGGTGACGTTCGGCATTGCGCCAGACGCGCCGGAGACCGGCTATGGCTATATCCAGGTAGGCGAAGCGATCGGCACCGGCGTCCATAAGGTGCAGCGCTTCGTCGAGAAACCGAAGCGCGCGCTGGCCGAGGCGATGATCGCGGCGGGCGACCACGCCTGGAATGGCGGCATCTTCCTGTTCAGGGCGGACGCCTTCCTGGAAGCGCTGGCAAGCTTCGCGCCCGAGATGCTGGCCGCGGTGCAGGCATCGATGGCGCGCGCGGTGCGCCAGGGCACGCGGATCCTGCCCGATGAGGCCGCGTTCGCGGCGTCGCCGTCCGATTCGATCGACTATGCCGTGATGGAGAAATCGCCCCGGGTCGCGGTGGTGCCGGTGAGCATGGGCTGGTCGGACGTCGGCAGCTGGGACGCGCTGCACGCGATCAGCGGCCGGGATGCGGCGGGCAACGCCTGTGGCGGGGACGTCGTGGCGATCGACACCGCCGATTGCCTGGTGCGCGCCGGACCCGGCAAGCGCGTCGCGCTGGTCGGCGTGTCCGACCTGATCGTGGTGGCGGATGGCGACGATGTGCTGATCCTGCCGCGCGGGCGCAGCCAGGATGTGAAGCGCATCATCGAGGCGATGAGGAAATAGCCTTCTTCACGGCTCGAACAGGATGGTGACGCCGTCGAGCAGGCGCACTCGCGTCATCAGCGGCGGCGGGATCGGCTCGCCGTCGATCAGGATGTAGAGCCGGCCGGGCACCACCTCGCCGCGGCGAAACGCATCGGTCTCCGCATTCTGGCGATCGTTGCTGGCGAGCGAGGGGCGGGCGGCATAGACCGCGCGTACCGGGACCTTTTGCTTGGCCGCGCGCCAGGTGACTTCCTGGAAGACCCCGAGGCCCTTGGTCACGTCGCCGGGGATGAAGGCGATGTCCTTTGCCTGCGCGACCAGCCGGTCCCATTCGGGAGAGGCGGTGCGGACATAGAGCGGCGCGCCGCGTGCCTCGGCGCTCTGCGCGCGGATGAAGCGGGCCATGGGCAGCAGATCGGCGGCCTGGACCGCTGCGAGCGCGGCGAGGAAGAGGCCCGCCCGCCGTGGCTCGAGCCGGTAGAGGATGCGGATGCCGGCAAAGACCAGCACATAGGCGACCGGCCAGAACAGCCGCCCCGATGCGCGCACCGCGTCGAGCGCGACCGAGACGTTGTCGGGCAGATGGTAGCGCGGCAGGCGCTGGCCGGCGAAGTCGGGATAGGTGCTGATCGCGAGGCAGGTGAGCGTGACCAGCGCGGGCACCAGCCATTTGAGCCGCGCCAGGCTGTCAGGCGAACCGGCGGCCGGGCGCGGCAGGCGGCGGGCGAGGACCGCGGCGAGCGGAAGCAGGATCAGCAGGCCCAGGCCGAGATACTGGAACCCCTCGAACCCGCGGCCGGGCCGCTGCTCGACCGCCGGGAGAAAGGTCGAGATCGCGATGCCGGGGTTCCACAGCGCATCCACCGGCATCGCGAAGGCGCCGTAATTGCCCGACGGCCAATGCGGCTCGAACACGCCGAGGCTCCAGGCGATCGCGCCCACCAGCGCGAGGATCGCGGCGCACTCCGCCAGGATGCGCGGTGCCGCCTTGCGGTCGTGCCAGAGCCGCTCGAGCATCGCGCTCGCCCAGATCGCGCCGACCATCACCAGCAGGTAGGAGTGGATGAAGGCGGTGATCGCGATCAGCACCGCCCAGCCCCGGTTCGACGCCGCCCGCTGCGGATCGGTGAAACGCCAGAGCGACCACAGGATCAGCCAGTGCGCCATCAGGTTCACATGGACGATGCGGTTGAACAGCGTCGGCAGCGCCGCGAGCAGCAGCACGCCGCACCACAACGCGACGGGATTGGGCGCGTGGCGATCGAGCAGCTTCCAGGCGAAGAAGAGCTGCAGGAACAGGCAGACGAGCAGCCACCAGCCGATCAGCTGCGCGTCGGCGGGAAGCAGACCGCGCAAGGGGAAGGCCAGCGCCGAGAGCAGCGGGTTGCTGTCGGTGAACAGCAGGCCGGTCCCCTCGGGCGCATTGAGCAGGGTGGTACGCAGGAAGCCGGGCGCGGGATCGTGCAGCCAGGCATGGAGGCCCAGCGCATTCTCGCCATTGTCGGTGCCGCGCAGCAGCCAGGCGACGTTGGAGATGTCGAGAACCTGCCAGTGGAAGAAGGCGGAGAACAGCGCGATGGCGAGCGCGGCGAGCATCGCGAACGGCGCGACCTGATCGCGCTTGATGGCAAGAATCCCCCTCATCGCTCCCTCGAAGCGCGCCCCTTCGCGCATCGCTTGTTGTTAGCCGCGGCGCGCGCCCTGAGCCAATACCCCGCAAAACATCAAATAGCCTATTGCGTGATGTTACATCATATCCTACCGGACGCACGTTCCGTAGTGAAAGGGGTTCAGCGTGAAAATCCGTCAGCATCTTTTCTGTGCCGCTTCGGCGGCCGCCATCATGCCAGCTGCGGCCTTTGCGAGCAGCGCGAGCGGTGCAGGGCAGGCCGGCAGCCATGCCGAAGGCGAGGTGGTGATCACCGCGACTCCGCTGCAACAGACCGCCGACGAGACCGCGACCCCGGTGATCACGCTGAGCGGCGACGAGCTGGTCCATCGCCGCGCGGCGACGATCGGCGAGACGCTGGCGGGCCAGCCGGGGATCAACTTCGAGAGCTTCGGCGGGGGGGCGAGCCGCCCGGTGATCCGCGGCCAGACCGCGCCGCGCGTCCAGGCGCTGACCGACGGCGTCGGCATCCAGGACGCGTCGACGATCTCGCCCGACCACAATATCGCCGCCGAGCCGCTGCTGCTGCGCGGGATCGAGGTGCTGCGCGGCCCGGCGACGCTGCTTTACGGCAGCGGCGCGAGCGGCGGTGCGATCAACCTGCTGGACGAGAAGGTGCCGACATCGATCCCCGAGGGCGGCATCACCGGTGCGATCGAGGGCCGGCTGGGCACGGGCGACGACGAGCGTGCGATCGTCGGCGGCGCGACGGTCGGCCTCGGCCCGTTCGCCTTCCGCGTCGAAGGGGTGAAGCGCGAGTCCGACGACTATCGCGTGCCCGGCAGCTTCGGCGAGGATCGCGTCGCCGGATCGTACAACGACACCGATACCATCAGCGCAGGCGCCTCTTGGATCGGCGACAGGGGTTATCTGGGCGTCGCCTATACCCGCCAGCGCAGCACCTATGGCCTGCCCGGCCACAGCCACGAATATGAGGACTGCCATCCGCACGGCACCAGCCTGCATTGCGGCGGGCACGGCCATGACGACGGCGACCACGACCATGACCACGGGCATGGCGAGCATGAGGATCCGCCCTATGTGAACATGCGCAGCGACCGCTTCGACATCCGCAGCGACTGGCGTGACCCGCTGCCGGGCTTCGAGCGCGTGCGCTTCCGCGTGTCGTTCACCGATTACGAGCATGACGAGCTGGACGAGGGCGAAGTCGCCACGACTTTCCGCAACAAGGCGACCGACATCCGGCTGGAGCTGGCGCACAAGCCGATCGGCGGGCTGCGCGGCGTGTTCGGGGTGCAGCATTGGGAGAGCGACTTCTCCGCCGATGGCGCCGAAGCGTTCCTGATCGACACCACGACCAAGAACACCGCGCTGTTCCTGATGGAGACGCTGCAGCTCGGCCCGGTGCGGCTCGAGGGCGCGGTGCGGCAGGAATGGCAGGAGGTGAAGTCGGGGGCGGTGCGCTATCCCTCGATCAGCCACAGCCCCTTCTCTGCCTCGGCTGCGGCGGTGTGGAACCTCAATGACAGCTATTCGGTCGCCCTGTCCTTTGCGCATGCCGAGCGCGCGCCTTCGGTGCAGGAGCTCTATGCCTATGGCGTCCATCTTGCGACCAACACGTTCGAGATCGGCATGGTCACGGGCAACACGCGGCTGCCGGTGGATGTCTCGCTCGACGAGGAGAAGTCGAACTCGGTCAACCTGACGCTGCGCAAGACGCAGGGGGCGGCGACCTTCACGATCGGCGCGTACCATCAGGATTTCTCGAACTACATCTATGGCGAGACGATCGACCAGTTCGAGGATTTCCGGCTGATCCGCTATGTCGGGCGCGGCGCGACCTTCACCGGGATCGACGGCGAGGTGCGCTACGAATTCACCCCGCAGTTCGCGGCATCGGTGTTCGGCGACTATGTCCGCGCCAAGTTCAAGGACGGGCAGGGCAATCTTCCGCGCATCCCCGGCGGGCGGCTGGGGGCACGCGCCGACGCGCATGTCGGGCCGTTCACGGCGGACGCCGAATATTATCACGTGTTCGAGCAGGGCAAGGTCGCGTCCTACGAGACCACGACGCCGGGCTACGACATGGTCAACGCGACGGTCGCCTACAGACTGGAGCTGGGCGCCAACCGCAGCGCCGAGCTGTTCGTGCGCGGCACCAACCTGACCAACGAGCTGGCGTTCAACCACGCGTCGTTCATCAAGAACGCAGCGCCGTTGCGCGGGCGCAACGTGGTGTTCGGCCTGCGGGCGGCGTTCTGAGCGGGGTCCTCTCCGCTCAAGCGGGGGCAGTGCGGGCGTGGCAGCCGTCCGCACTGTTCCGGCATATCGAAGCGCTTCAAGGCGGGCAGCCCTGGGGCGCGGTGCTCGACGCCGGGACGGGCACCAACTCGATCCGCTGGGTGACATCGATCGAGACCGGGCGCTGGGTCGCGGTGAGCGGGGCGGTGGCGCATGCGGCACAGGTGCGCGACGTGGCCGAGCCGGTGCGGCGGGCGCAGGACCGGATCATCGTCGGCAACTGGGCCGATCCGCAACTGCTGGCAGGCGAGCGGTTCGACACCGTGCTGGCCGACTATCTGATCGGTGCGGTCGAGGGGTTCGCGCCCTATTTCCAGGAGCGGATGTTCGCGCGGCTGCACGGCATGACGGCCGGGCGGCTCTATCTGGTCGGGCTGGAACCCTATGTGGCCGGCGATCCCGGGACCGAGCCAGGCCGGATCGTGTGGGAGATCGGGCGGTATCGCGACGCCTGCCTGCTGCTGTCGGGCGAGCGGCCCTATCGCGAATTCCCGATGGAATGGGTGCTGGAACGGCTGGAGGCGAGCGGCTGGCGGGTGATCGACGCGAAGCGCTTTCCGATCCGCTACGGCGCGCGCTTCGTGAACAGCCAGATCGACATGAGCCTGCGCCGGCTGGAGGCGATGCCCGACCGGGTGCTGGCGGCGGCACTGCGGACGCAGGGCGAGGGGATTCGCGACCGTGCGCTGACCGCCGTGGCGCGTCTCGACGGACTGCGCCACGGATTTGACTATACAATTGCCGCGGAGCCGCTCAGCCGGTGATGCGGCGAAGCGCGGCGCGGGCGGCACGTGCCGCGCCCTGAGAGAGCCCGCCGACGCTGCGCAGGTTGAACAGGCGCAGGCGGAAGCGCTCGCGGCGCCGGTCCATCCACTCGGCCTTATAAGGCTCGTCGCCATTGCCGTAATCGATCACTGCAGGGCGATCCCGGTCGAGGACGTGGCGGAACATCGCCACCGACAGCAGCGTGCCGGGCGAATGCTCGCGCTCGCTTTCGAGATAGGCGAGCTTGTGGATCGTCGCGTGGCCGTTCTCCACCGTCCAGAATTGCGCGGCGACGGGCGCGCCGTCGCGCCGGGCGATGCCGAGGCGGAGCGTGCCGGCAGCCCCTTCCCGCGCGGCGGCGGCGCGGAGAAAGGCGGGGGCGCCTTCCTCGGGCTTCCAGCTTTGCGTATAGACGGCTTCATACGCGTCCCATGCGGCATCGCTGAACCGGTCGAGCACCTCGGTCGTGAAGGGCGAGTTCCTGGTGCGGCGGCGGACGGTGTTGCGCAGCCTGGACGGGCGATTGGCCCAATAGCCGTCGAAATCGAGGCCGGCGGTGTCGGCGACCCAGTTGGCGGCCTCGACCTGCAGGCGCGGCAGCCAGCCTTGCGCGCGGAAGGCGGTCTGAAGCTCCTCGGCGACATCGGCCTCGAGCGGCCACAGGCTGAGCGTGTCGAAGCGGGAGCGCAGGACGCGCGCGAGTTCGGCGAGCAGGCGGGCACGGGTGTCCGGAGCGACGCCGGGCGTGAAGAGCGGGGCGAAGGCGAGCGTGTACCAGCTGGCGAGGCCGCGGCCGTGCCCTCCGCCGCAATCGCGCAGGGGAAGCCATGCGGCGGCATCCGCTTCGCGCGCGGTGGCGATGGCGAGCGGATCGCCGGGGTAGATGTGGTCGCGGGTCAGCGCGAGCCAGTCGTGGCGGTCGTAGAAGCCCGGCTGCGTCGCGCGATCGAAGCCCTTGGCCGCATCGCGTGCGAGGGCGTCGAGCGAATCGAGGACTCGCACGGCGTCGCGGGGGGCGGTGAGGGGCAGCGGCGCGCTCATTGCGGGTCGGGGTTCCCCGCCAGCCGCTTCGCCTTGGCGAGCGCGCGCCAGGCATAGGCCTTGAGCATGTTCTGGCGCGGATAGCGGGCGGGCATCGCGGGGATGAGGCCCGCGCGGCGCAGCAGCCGGTTGAAGGCGTGGGCGTCGGCCTCGCGATAGCTCCATTCGGAGCGCCAGGTGACCGACAGCGAGACCGAGGTAGCCGGGCCGTTCTGCACCCAGTGCGGGGCCTTGACCGGTACGTACAGGCCCTCGCCTGGCGTGAGCTCGATCGGCTGGCCTTTCGTGGCGAATCCGTCGCGGAAGGGCAGGTTGCGGTGGGCGCCGCGATGGAACTCCTCCTGCAATGCGCCCGGGGTCAGTTCGGGATCGGCGGCGGGAAACAAGGTCATCGTCTTGGTGCCGCGCAGCTGGAGCAGGATGTTGTGCTCCGGGTCCATGTGGAACGGCGTGACGGCGTTGGGCGAGGAGACGAAGATGAACGCCTCCCGCTTGATCATCGCACCGGTGCGGGCGGAGACCACCGGCTCCAGCTCATCGAGGATCTCGTCTAGCAGCTGGCGATAGACTGTGTCCTGCTCGACGAACTTGAGCACCATCCACGAGCCGTTCGCCTCGATCGAGCGGATCGAGTCCGCGACCGACAGGCCGTTGTGCCGGACGGTCGATGGATCGACCTCGATCGGCAGATCGGCGAGGTTCTGCTCGACATCGACAGGGCGGATGCGCTGCGACAGTTCGACCAGCGCCTCCAGCTCGAACAGCGGATGGCCGGTCAGGCCGTGGGCGATCTTGCCCGGCTGCTCGGGATAGAGGTCGGCGAAGCGGGCGCGGGCGTCGGCGTCGAACACGGTTCCTGGCACGAGGCGGGAGGCGGGGGCGTTCATTCTTCGGTCTCCGGGAGAGCGGGACGCGCGCGGCGGGCGCGGATGGCGGAAGCAGCGCGCTCGACGGCGCGGGCGGCGTGGAACAGGGCGCGGCTGCGCCAGCCGGCGAGCGGCAGGGTGACGCGGACGATCGCGCGGCGCTCGCCCCACAGGCTGTCGATCATCGGATGGTCGGCGGCGGCGCAGCTGTCCATCCAGGCGATGTCCGGATTGTCGAGGATCGCCAGATTCTCGAGCTGGATGAGCACGCCGGGGGAGTAGCGGGCGAACGCCTCGTCGAACGCGGTCTTGAACGAGAAGGCGCCGGGGGCGGTGAGGAAGTTGACCAGCATCGCGAGCGGCTTGCCGTCGAGATCGAGGCGGAGCAGCTCGAGCTTGCCCGCGTCGAACGCGGCGGCGAGTGCGTCGCGGAAGAAGGCGGCGGTGTGCGGCTCGCAGGCGAGTGCCGAACCCGCCCGGCCCTTCCAGCCCGATTTCTCCAGCGCGAGATAGGTGTCGATCCAAGCGGGGAGGCCGTCGCGATTGGCGAGGCGCGTGGTGGTGACGACGCCCAGCTCGGCGAGGCGCGACTGAAGGCGCTTGATCTCCTTGCGCTTCTTCTTGCGCACCGTCGCCTCGTAATAGGCGGCGGGCGCAAGGTCGCTCTCGAGCAAAGCGCGCTCGATCCGGTGGACGGTGTCGCAGGGGCGGTTCGCCGCGGCGAGGAGCGCGCGGTGGACGGGGCCGTTTTCGACGAGGCCGGTGAGGTGGAGCAGACCGGTCGCGCGCGGATCGGTGTCGAGCGCTTCGAGGATCGCGGCCCAGGCGGTCACCTCATGGCCGCGGCGGAGCAGGGGACCGCCGAGGAAGCAGTGATAATGCAGCCAATTCTCGACATGCGCGACCGGCAGGCGGCCGTAGCGCGGCTCGATGGCGAGCGGCAGCAGGGCGATGAGCGTGCCGGCTTCGCGGATGGCGAGGAGGCGTCCGTCGCGGCGGGGAGCAAGGTGCGCCGCGCCCGCGGAGACGAACCAGCGCTCCATGAAAGCGTTGGGCTCGGACGCATCGGAGGCGAGATCGTCCCATTCGGCGGCGAAGGCCGGGTCGAGCAGGCCGAGGGGGAGGAAATCGGCGGAAATATCGGATGACGCGGCGACGGGCGCGAGGCGCAGCTGCGGCGTCTCACGGTTGTTCGATCTGTCGATGGCTCTTGCCGCGTTCACCTGCCGCTCCTGCACCCCTGCGCCTGTGGTAGCGGCGAAGCGTTAAATTTCGGGTAGCGCGGCTCGAACCGTCCGGGGTTGACGCTTTTGCCGGAGAGGCGCACACGCCCGGCCGCGCCCAATCCGGGGCGCGGGAATCGCAACCAGAGGAACCATGGACAGCGACTCTAGTAGCAACGCGGCGACGGGCATGACCGCCGCCGCATCGGAACCGAGGAACGCGCCCGGCACGGATCGCCGGGCGAGCGCCGGCCGCTAGTCGCGTCCCCGCTCGCCCCGGAGGCCCATGACGGGCCGATGGAGGTGAGCATGACCAACACCAATCTGAACAATCGCCGCTTCACGCTGGCGCCGGGCCGTCGGGCCGCGTGCGTCTATCGTCTGCCCGTGCGGGTGGAGGGCCTCGCCGCTCGGCCCGCGCCGCTGCGGCTCGACTGGTCGCGCAACCCGGCGACCGGCGTACCCGAGGCATGCTGGGTGCGCGACGAGGGGGAGGCGGCGCCGCGATGCGCCGCACCGCGCCGCATTTTCCGTCTCGCTGCCTGACGCGGGAGGGCTGACCCATGCGCAAGCGCAGGAACTCGTCCGCGGACCTGGAGCGCGAGGTGATCCTTTCGGTGATCATCCTCTACGTCCTGATCTGCGCCGCGATGATCGGAATCCACTATGCCCAGCCGGGCGGGACGGCGACGGTCACCTCGTCGTCCTCGCCCTCGCACGCCGAGGGGTCGGGAAGGAATAGGCAATGACACAGATCAATCATGCGGGGCTGGCCCCCGATCAGGCGAGCCTTGCCCCGGTGTGGCGGCGGCTGCGCAGCGACGACGCGCAGGGCATGGCCCGCGCCGCGAACGAGCTCGGCGCGCGCTTCCCGCCGCCCGAAGAGGGCTATGAGGAGGATGAGGCGTTCATCTACCTGCCCGTCAGCGTGCTGGCGCGGGAGGGCCATGACGTGCGGCAGGACCATATCGCCTTCGCGCTGGGCGAGGAGGTGCTGGTGACGCTCGAGCCGGAAGGCGGCTTCGCGCCGTTCGACCGGGCGCTGACGATCCTGCGGCGGCGGCCGGGCATCCCGCGCACCGCGCATGGCGTGATGTACGCGCTGCTTCAGGCGGTGAACTCGGCGTCGAACCAGATCCTCGAGCTTGCCAGCGCGGCGCTGGAGGGGATGAACCGCAAGATCCGCCTGATCGCCGAAGGCTATGACGAAGCCGGCCGCGAGCTGACGACGGATGACATCGGCGAGACGATGGCCGAGCTCAACGATCGCGAGGAGCTGGTCTCGCGCATCCTGGAAAGCCAGCTGCTGCTGGCGCGGGCGGCGCGCTATCTGCGGGCGGAAGTCGAGGATGCCGAGCTGCGCGGGCAGATCGAGACGCTGATCTCCGACATCCAGAGCATCAAGGAGCATGCCGGGTTCGAGCACGACAAGGTCCGCTATCTCCAGCAATCGGTGATGACGAGCCTGAACGTGAAGCAGAATCAGGTGGTGAAGGTGTTCACGATCATCACCGCGGTGTTCCTGCCGCCGACGCTGATCGCGACCTTCTATGGCATGAACTTTTCGGTGATGCCCGAGCTGTCGTGGGAATGGGGGTTCACCGCCACGATCCTGCTGACCCTGCTCGCGGCGCTGCTGCCGCTCTGGTATATCAAGCGCAAGGGATGGCTGCGCTAGGCTGGAGACGAGGAAAGGGCCGGCGGATCGCTCCGCCGGCCCCTTGCTTTGCGGTTCGGTGGACAGCCGCGGCAAAGCCGCGGCGTCGGTCGGATCGGCCGGAGTCCCTGCCGCCCGCCGTCCGAGCCTTCGGCGAGTCCTGAGCTAACCGGGGTTAGCTCAGGCCGCCCTGGCTCAGAAATCCATGCCGCCCATGCCGCCCATGCCGCCGCCCATGGCGGGCATTGCGGGCTTGTCTTCCGGCAGCTCGCTCACCGCCGCTTCGGTGGTGATGAGCAGGCCGGCGACCGAGGCCGCGTTCTGCAGCGCGGTGCGGACGACCTTGGTCGGGTCGATCACGCCGGCGGTGACCAGGTTCTCGTACGTGTCGGTCGCAGCGTTGAAGCCGAACGACGTGTCGGTCTGGTCGAGCAGCTTGCCCGAGACGACCGCGCCGTCATGGCCGGCATTCGCGGCGATCTGGCGGACGAGCGAGGTCAGCGCGCGGCGGACGATGTCGACGCCGCGGGTCTGGTCCTCGTTCGCGCCGTCGACACCGTCGAGCGCCTTGGTCGCGTAGAGCAGCGCCGTGCCGCCGCCGGGGACGATGCCCTCTTCGACAGCCGCGCGGGTCGCGTGCAGCGCGTCGTCGACGCGGTCCTTGCGCTCCTTCACCTCGACTTCCGAAGCGCCGCCGACCTTGATCACGGCCACGCCGCCGGCGAGCTTGGCGAGACGCTCCTGGAGCTTCTCACGGTCGTAATCGCTTGTGGTGACTTCGATCTGCTGGCGGATCGCGTCGGTGCGGCCCTTGATCGCATCGGCTTCACCCGCACCATCGACGATGGTGGTGTTGTCCTTGTCGATCGAGACGCGCTTGGCGGTGCCGAGCATGCCGAGGGTAACCGACTCGAGCTTGATGCCGAGGTCTTCCGAGATGACTTCGCCCTTGGTGAGGATCGCGATGTCCTCGAGCATCGCCTTGCGGCGATCGCCGAAGCCCGGCGCCTTGACCGCTGCGACCTTGAGGCCGCCGCGCAGCTTGTTGACGACGAGCGTGGCCAGCGCCTCACCCTCGATGTCCTCGGCGATGATCAGCAGCGGACGGCCCGACTGCACGACCGCCTCGAGGATCGGCAGCATCGCCTGGAGCGACGACAGCTTCTTCTCGTGGATCAGGATGTACGGATCGGTGAGCTCGACCGCCATCTTCTCGGGGTTGGTGATGAAGTAGGGCGACAGATAGCCGCGGTCGAACTGCATGCCCTCGACGACGTCGAGCTCGAATTCGAGACCCTTCGCCTCTTCGACGGTGATCACGCCTTCCTTGCCGACCTTCTCCATCGCCTCGGCGATCTTCTCGCCGACTTCACGATCGCCATTGGCCGAGATGATGCCGACCTGGGCGATCTCGCTCGAACCGGCGACCGGCTTCGAGCGCGACTGCAGGTCCGCGACCACCTTGGTCACCGCGAGGTCGATGCCGCGCTTGAGGTCCATCGGGTTCATGCCGGCCGCGACCGACTTCATGCCCTCGCGCACGATCGCCTGGGCGAGCACGGTCGCGGTGGTGGTGCCGTCACCGGCGATGTCGTTGGTCTTCGAGGCCACCTCGCGCAGCATCTGCGCGCCCATGTTCTCGAACTTGTCCTTGAGCTCGATCTCCTTGGCGACGGTGACGCCGTCCTTGGTGATGCGCGGCGCGCCGAAGCTCTTGTCGATGACGACGTTGCGGCCCTTGGGGCCCCAGGTTACCTTGCCGGCGTCGGCGAGGAGGTCGACGCCCTTCAGAATCCGCTCGCGCGCGTCGCGCGAGAATTTCACGTCCTTGGCTGCCATGTTAGCAATCCCTCTTTCTTGTCATTCCCGCGAAAGCGGGAACCCAGATTGATGTTTGACTGGGCCCCGGCCTGCGCCGGGGTTGGTCATCATTGGCTCAGCCAACGATGCCCAAGATGTCGCTTTCCTTCATGATGATGAGGTCTTCGCCACCGATCTTCACTTCGGTGCCCGACCATTTGCCGAACAGGATGCGGTCGCCGGCCTTGACGTCCAGCGGAGTCACCTTGCCCTCGTCCGAGCGGGCGCCCGAACCGACGGCGACGACTTCGCCCTCCTGCGGCTTTTCCTTGGCGGTGTCGGGAATGATGATCCCGCCGGCGGTCTTCTCCTCGGCCTCGACGCGGCGGACGAGGACTCGGTC
>NZ_DASWTG010000014.1:0-4844 GCF_036402235.1 Sphingomonas sp.
CCCAGCTCGACCCGGGCGACGTCACGCAGGCGGGTGATCGCCCCGGACACCGGGTCGGTGCGAATGACGATGTTGGCGAATTCCTCGGCGGTCTTGAAGCGGCCCTGGGTCTCGACGTTGAGCTGCTGCGCGGCGCCGGTATCGAACGGCGGCTGGCCGACGGTGCCGGCGGCGACCTGGATGTTCTGCGCCCGCAGCGCGGCGACCACCTCACCCGCGGTGAGGCCGAGCGCGGAGGTGCGGCCCGGATCGATCCACACGCGCATCGCATAGTCGCGCGCGCCGAACACCTGGACGTCGCCGATGCCGTCGATGCGGGTCAGCCGGTCCTTGATCTGGGTCAGCGCATAGTTGGAGACGTAACCGCGATCGAGCGACCCGTCGGGCGACAGCACGTTGACCGCCATCAGCCACGAGGGCGAGGTCTTGCGCACCACCACGCCCTGGCGGCGCACCTCTTCGGGCAGGCTCGGCTCGGCGAGCGCGACGCGGTTCTGCACCAGCACCTGCGCGGTATCGAGGTCGGTGCCGAGCTTGAAGGTGACGGTGATCGTCACGCGCCCGTCGCCGGTCGACTGCGACGACTGGTAAAGCATGTTGTCGACGCCGTTGATCTGCTGCTCGATCGGCGCAGCCACGGTGTCCGCGACGGTCTCGGCCGAGGCGCCGGGATAGTTGGCGGCGACCGTGACCGTCGGGGGCACGACGGCAGGGAATTGCGATACCGGCAGCCCGAAATAGGCGAAGGCGCCGATGATCGTGATGAGGATCGCGATCACGCCCGCGAAGATCGGGCGGCGGATGAAGAAATGACTGAAGCGCATCGGGCAAAGCCTTGGCTGGCTCCGCCCGCGATTGCGCGGGCGGAGGTTGTTTCGTCGTCAGTGTGCGGCGACGTTACCGCGCGATGGTCGCCTGCGAGGCCGCGGGTTCGTTGATCGCCGCAGCCGGCTGGGCGGCCGGGGTGCGTGGCAGCTCGATCTTGCCGAGACGCTCGGTCACCTTGGCGCCCGGCGCGATCATCTGCAGCCCCTGGATCACCACCTTGTCGGTCGGCGCGAGGCCGGCACGGATGGTGCGCAGGTTGCCGATGCGCGGGCCCGGCGTCACCTGGCGGGCCGCGACGGTGCCGTCCTTTCCGACGACGAAGACAACCTTGCGCGCCTGATCGGTGCGGACCGCAGCGTCCGGAACAAGCAGCGCGCGCTCGGGCGAGCCGCCGGTGAGGCGCATGTTGCCGAACATGCCGGGGGCGAGGAAATAGTCCGGGTTGTCGATCACCGCGCGCGCGCGGATCGTGCCCGACTGGGCGCTGATCCCGTTGTCGGTGAAGTCCACCCTGCCCTTCCAGTTGTAGCCGCTCTCGTCCTGCAGCCGGATCTCGACCTGCTGCGGCGCGGCGCCGGACTTCGACCGCTCGCGCTGCGCCTTGAGGTAGAGCGCCTCCGAGCTGTCGAAGGTGAAGTAAATCGGATCGAGCGCGTTGATCGTGGTCAGCAACGTCCCGCCACCAGCATCCGCAGTCGAGACGAGGTTGCCGGCATCGACACGGCGGTCGGAGATGCGGCCGGTGATCGGCGCGCGAACTTGCGCGAACTGCACGTCGAGCGCGCGCGAGGCGACGCGCGCCTGCGCCGCGGCCAGCGACGCGCGGGCGGCACGGACGCGGGCGGCGAGCCGGTCATAGTCGCTCTTCGACACCGCATCCTCGGCAAGCAGGCGGCTGGCGCGCGCCAGATCTGCCTCGGCGAGCGCGAGATCGCTCTGCGATTGCGCGACGCCTGCCCGCGCCTCGTTGAGGGCGGCGGCGAAGGGACGCGGATCGATGGTGAAGAGCAATTGCCCCTTCTGCACGATCGCGCCGTCGGTGAAGTGCACTGCGGTCACCGCGCCCGAGACGCGCGGACGCACCTCGACGCTCTTCGACGCTTCGAAGCGGCCGACATGGTCGTCCCACTGCGTGAGGTCGCGTGCAAGCGGCGTGGCGACGGTGACGGTGGGCGGGGGCGGCGCGGCGATCGCCGGGCTTTCGCGGTTGAAGACGCCGACGCCCACGCCGATAGCGGCAAGCGGCAGCACGATCGCCGACGCACGCTGCCACAGCGGCAGGTCGCGGAAACGGCGCTTGGGAAGATCTTCGACGGGTTCGATACGGGTGATCATGTTCATCGCGAATTGCTCCGGCGCTTGACGCGCGCGCTGACGATGCTGCCCGCGAGCAGCTCGTAATGTTGCAGGGTGAAGCCGGCGGCGACGAAGGCGCGCACGGCCGATTCGGCGACGCGATAGCCATGGTGCCAGGTCAGCACCGCGAGGCGGCGCAGCGCCTCCAGCTTCGGATCGGCAAGCTTGGGGTTACGGGTGTCCCCGAAAAGGTTGCCGAGCGCGACCGCCATGCGGCTGGGGTTCCGCAAGGTGGAGAGCGTATCGCGCTCGGCGAGGGCGACCACCGACCATTCGAGCGCAGAGAACTGCGCCCGTGCAGCGAGGTTGGCGGTCTTGGGGGACGGGGCGGCAGGGGCGATGGCAGCGGGAAGGCCGGCACCGGCTTCGGCAAAGGCGAGATAGGCCATAGTCGTGTCTCCTCTCTGCGCGCCGGGCGAGCGTCATTGCTCACCGGCACGCGGTGTTTTCGGATTTGCTGTCCGGCGGAACGCGCGCCCTCACGCGGCGAAGAACATGCTCGCCGGGCCACTGCCGGATCTGGATTGACGGATGGACCGGGCGTCAGCGCCCGGCGTCAGCCTCTAGAAAAAAGTACATCGCCGCATCGTTTCCCTTTCGATGCCTGGGACGCTCCGGGGAGGGTCGCCCATCTTCTATACCACCCGGTATAGAAATCGTGCTGCGTTGCGTCAATGGCTTTTCGTACCGCTCGATATATTTTTATCGAAGGCGGGTGAAAGCCCTTATTTGGACGGCCACATCGCCATGCTGGTGTCGATCAGCCGCTCGAGGTCCGCGCGGGTCGCGCCAGCGCCGGCCTGGACCGCCATTCCCTGCATGATCGCATAGAGGAAGCTGGTCAGCCCCTCGACATCCGCCGTGGCAGGCAGGTCGCCCTCATCCTTGGCGCGCTCGAGCCGCTCGACCAGCGCGCGCCGCGCGACCTTGCCGCGCTCGAGCACCTCCTGGCGGATGCATTCCGCCTCTTCCCCGCACGCGACCGAGCTGATCACGCCAAGGCACCCATGCGGCTCGCTCTTGCTGGTCTGGTTCTCCATGCTGCCATTGAGCAGATGGCGCGCGACCTCACGCGCGGTCGGCTGCTCGAGCGAGGCGCCGATATAGCAGAGCTTCTCCTGCTCGTAGAGGTCAAGCGTCTTGCGGAACAGCGCTTCCTTGTTGCCAAAAGCGGCGTAGAGGCTGGGCCTAGTGATGCCCATCGCCTCGGTCAGGTCGTTGAGCGAGGCGCCTTCATAGCCCTTGCTCCAGAACACGCGCAGCGCCGCGGCGAGCGCCGCATCGACGCAGAATTCACGCGGGCGCCCCTTGGCGGGGAGAGTCAGAACGCTTTCCATATCGGACGGTATATAAATGACGAATGCGCAAGGCGCAACCGCCGTGCCGTATAGCGCGCCGCAAGGGTGAGGGTGGCCGTGGACAGGAGTAGCTCCCCATCGCGATCCACACCTCACCCCGGCAACTACCAGCTAATCGTCAGGCCGGCCGTTCCGCTCCAACGGCGGGTTCGCGGCCCGTCGACCTCGAAGCCATAGTCGCCCTTGGCATGCAGGGCGACGCTCCTGCCGAAGCGCGCGATGAAGCCCAGGCCGACCTCTGCCTCGTTGCGGTCGAGCTCGGTCCGGATCGGGTCGGCGCCGAAGCGGGTGTCCTGCTTCCCCGACAGTCCCTTCCACAGGCTCGCATGAAGATAGGGATGCAGGCGTGCCTGCTCGCTCCCGTAATCGCCCTGCAGGCGCAGGCCGAGACGACCGGTCCATGTCGTGCCCGCGACGAAATCGATCGGCGAGAACATGTCCGCCTGGTCGTCGAGCGTGATCCGCTGCCAGACGATCTGCGCCTGCGGCTCCAGCGTCCAGCGGCCTGACAATGCGATCGGATAGCCTGCCTCGAGCGAGGCGGCCCAGCCGCGGCCATCGACATCGACGCCGAGCCCGGTGCTGGCGACGGTCTCGCCGTCGAACCAGCTGTGCATCCCCACGGCATCGACATACCAGCCACTAGCGCCCACCAGCGTGAGATAGCCGCCGACGCTCGTGCTCTTGAGATCGGCATGGCCGACGGTGAGGTCGTTCCAGCCGAGCGCGCGGCCGCGAACGATGCCGTCAGTGCCCGATCGCCCGACAAAGGCGCCGAGTCGGGCATTGACGCCCCCTTCCCCACCCCATCCGATCAGGTCCTGCCCGATCTGGAAGCCGGTGAGATCGCCGTCGAACGAGGGAGCGACATCGCCCTTCCAGCCGATCTCGGTGCCCTCGGCGAACACGCGCCCCCAGCTCGCGGGAAGCACGCCGCCGCCGCGGAGCAGGCCCTGCTCGCCCCGACGCTCATGGAAGGTGCCGAGCGTCGCGGCGGCGAGGTGATGCGCGATCGGCACCGCAGCGACATAGAGCGGCACCTCGGGACGGTAGAGCGGCACGACCTCCGCCACCACCGGCGTCGCGCCCGGCGTCGGTGGCTCAACCACGACCGCCGGGTCGGGCGAGGGCACCGGTGCGGGGTCGGCCGGAGGCTCGGGCGGTGCAGGCGGCGGCGCGGGTGGGGGTGCCGGTGGCGGCACAGGCGTCGGCGGAGGCGCCGGGTCGGTCACCGTCACCGGTGGCGCGGGATCGACCGGATCGGGATTGATCGGAGTCGGCTCGGGCGGCAGCGGCGGTGGC
>NZ_DASWTG010000015.1:0-75666 GCF_036402235.1 Sphingomonas sp.
GAAGCGCGCTTCGGATCGCCGATCCTTGCCCCGAGCTCCTCGGGACATGCCGGTGGAGAGCCCGGGGCTAGACGCCCGCCAGGAGTTGTCCCGCATGGGTGCGGTATCGCCGCCGATGTTCGGAACAAGACATGCCGCGAAGATGTGCGTCCGCGCCTGCGAAGTCAAACCGCTGGAGTTGCGAAACGGGAAAATGGTGACCCCGGCGCGATTCGAACGCGCGGCCCTCAGATTAGGAATCTGATGCTCTATCCTGCTGAGCTACGGAGTCACTCGACGCCTCAATAGCCAGCTTTGAAAGGCGCCGCCAACCCCGTTTTACAAGGGCAATCGGCATCAGTTGCGCTGTTCGGGCGGCACCACGGGCAGCGGAAGCGGCGCGACGGGCACGCCTTCCTCGATCAGCGCCTTCGCCTCCTCGGCGCTCGTCTGGCCGTGGATCGGAGCATGCGTCTCCTCGCCCAGGTGCATCGCCCGCGCCTTGTCCGCAAAGGCCATGCCGACCCATTGCGAGCCCTCGAGCATCTTCGCCTGCGCCTCGGCCAATGCGGCGATGAGCTGCTTGGGGTCCGGTCTTCCGGTTGCCGGAGCATCGCCGCGGCGATTGCCTTTGGCCGCGACATTCGGGGCCATCACCGCCTTGTCGATCACGCTGTCGCCGCACAGCGGGCAGACGATCAGCGTGCGCTCACGCTGGGTTTCATAATCGGCGCTCGATCCGAACCAGGCCTCGAACACATGGCCCCCGCCGCATTTGAGATCGAAGACGATCACGTCACGATCTCCACCGGAGGGATCGCGCGGCGATGCGCGAGCGCGGGGACGCGCGAGCGCACGTCGGTGACGCGCGACGGATCGATCTCGGCAAAGCCGAGGCCCGCGCCCTCGCCCATGTCGAGCAGCACCTCGCCCCACGGATCGATCGCCAGGCTATGGCCATAGGTCGCACGACCGTCTTCATGCTCGCCGGTCTGCGCGGCGGCGATGACGTGCACGCCCGCCTCGATAGCCCGTGCGCGCAGCAGCACATGCCAGTGCGCCGCACCCGTCGGGCGCGTGAAGGCCGCAGGCACCGACAACAGGGTCGCGCCCGCATCGGTCAGCGCACGGAACAAGTCGGGGAAGCGCAGGTCATAGCAGATGGCGAGGCCGAGCTTGCCGAGCGGGGTTGCGACCACCGCGGCGCCCGCGCCAGGCGCATAGGCATCGGATTCGCGCCAGCGCTCGCCCGTGGGCAGGTCGACGTCGAACAGGTGCAGCTTGTCGTAGCGCGCGCGGACCTCACCAGCGCCGTCGATCACGAAACCGCGATTGACGAAGCGCCCGTCCGCCTCGCCCTTCAGCGCCAGCGATCCCAGATGCACCCACAGGCCGTGCTTCGCCGCCGCCTCGCGCACTGCGGCCAGAACGCGATCGTCACCCTCGGCGGCGATGTTCGCCGCGGCCCGCTCGCGCTTGCGGTCGAGCAGGCCCGACATCTCCGGCGTGAACAGCATCGCCGCACCGCGCGCCGCTGCCTGCGCGATGCCGTCAGCCAGCGCGCGCGCATTGGCGAGCGGGTCGATCCCGCTCGTCATCTGGAGGATCGCAGCCTTCATCGGCCCAGCAGCGCGTCCAGCCTGCCCTCGCGCTCAAGCGCCGCCAGATCGTCCGATCCGCCGATATGGTCGCCGTCGATGAAGATCTGCGGCACCGTGGTCCGGCCGTTGGCGCGCTGGATCATCTCCTGCCGCTTGGGTCCGCCCATCGTGAGGTCGAATTCCTCGTAATCGGCGCCCTTGCTGTCGAGCAGCGCCTTGGCCCGCGCGCAGAAGCCGCAGAATGCCTTGGTGTAGATTTCGATCTTTGCCATCGCCTTCTGAGGTGAGAGCGCTGGCCGCCCTTGTCAATCTCCGGGATCGTCGGGGTCGAGCACGCGCGCCCAGCACAACACCGTCACCCGCGCGGCGCCCGCGCGCTTGAGCACGCGAGCGCAGGCATCGGTGGTCGCGCCGCTGGTATGGATGTCGTCGACCAGCACCACCGCCCGGCCCTTGAGCCTTTCCCATGCGCCGGGTGCCGTGCCGAATGCCCCCGCCACCGCCTTCGTCCGCCCCCGGGCGCCAAGCCCGCGCAGCACGGGCGTCGCCTTCACCCGGCGAAGCAGATCGATCTCGGCTGCAATGCCGGAGCGCCGCGACAGCTCCCGCGCGATCAACGCTGCCTGATTGAAGCCCCGCCCCCAGATCCGCCAGCGATGCAGCGGCACCGGGACGAGCAGGTCGGCGTCTTCGGGCATCAGCCGCAGCATGAGCCGTGCGGCGGTGGCGGCGTAGGCGGTGCGCCCGCCATATTTGAGCTTGAGCGCGAGCGTGCGCGCCGCCGGGCCATAGGCGACCGCCGCGCGCACTCCGTCATGCACGGGCGGCGTCGCGAGGCACTGGCCGCATTGCGCCACGGGGCCGCGGTCATAGTCGAACGGCAAGTTGCAGCTCGCGCACCAAGGCGGCGCGATCAGCGTCAACTGGCTCCAGCACGCCGCGCAGAAGCGATGGTCCGCCTCCACCACCTCGCCGCAGCCCGGGCAGCGTGGCGGGAGCGCCAGCGCGACGAGCTTCAGAACCGGTTCGGCTACCCCCATCGCGCGCCCCTCACAGCCTGCTTGTCGCGCGGGTGCGAACGCGGCACAAGCCGCCGCGTGACCGCCGCGACTCCCCCCGAAATCTTCGACCGCGCCCGCCGCCGCGCCCGCCGCGACCGCGCCGCGCCCCGTTTCTCCGAGGCATCCTTCATCCGGGACTGGATGCTCGAAGGGATCGGCGAACGGCTCGGCGCGGTGCGCCGCGACTTCACCGATGTGCTTGACCTGGGCTGTTTCGACGGCGGTTTCATGCCGCCGCCGGGCGCGCGCGTGACGCGGATCGACGCCGGTGCACGCTTCGCTGAAATGGCGGGCGGGATGCAGGGCGAGGAGGACCAGCCGCACTTCCCCGAGGCCAGCTTCGACCTCGTGATCGCTGCGGGCAGCCTCGATACGGTCAACGACCTTCCCGGCGCGCTCAGCCTGATCCGCCGCGCGCTGCGCCCCGACGGGCTGTTCCTCGGCGCGTTCCTCGGCGGCGGCACGCTGTCGACGCTGCGCGCGGTGCTGCTCGAAGCCGAGGCCGATCGTCCGGCAGCACGCGTCCATCCACAGATCGATGTGCGTGCCGCCGGCGACCTGCTGATGCGCGCCGGCTTTGCCTTGCCCGTCGCCGATGTCGAGACGCTCAGCGTGCGCTACGCCAGCCTGTTCGATCTGGTACGCGACCTGCGCGGCATGGCGGGCGCCAGCCTGTTGCCGTCGTCACCGCCGCTGAGCCGCGCCACGGTCGCCCGCGCTGCCGCGGGCTTTGCGACCCGCGCCGACGCCGAAGGGCGCACCACCGAGCGATTCGATGCGATCTTCCTCACCGGCTGGGCGCCTGATCCCTCACAGCCCAAGCCTGCCCGGCGGGGTTCGGCGACGGCATCGCTCGCCGCCGCGCTCAAGCCGAAGCGCTAGATCAAGGCCTCGAGCAGTCCGATCAGCGGCTTGTCCGCCGGCGGCATTTCGAGCCGGTGCAGCTCGAGCGGCCGCACCCATTTGAGCGCGGTCGCATGGTGCGCTTGCGGCACGCCACTCCATTTGCGCAGCGCGTAGAGGAGCAGCAGCAGGTGCCGGTCGCCCAGCGATTCGCTCGCGAAGGTCGCAGGGGCGAGGCAGGCGCGCTCGACGCCGATGCCCAGCTCCTCCTCAAGCTCGCGGCACAGCGCCGCCTCAGGCAGTTCGCCCGGGTCGACCTTGCCGCCGGGAAACTCCCAAAGGCCGGCCATCGGCTTGCCCGGCGGGCGCTGCTGCACCAGCACGCGGCCATCGCCATCCACCAGCGCCGCGGCGACCACCATCAGCAGTCCACGCTTCGACATCTCCAGATCGGAGTTTCCCATTCTCTGCATCGACAGTTCGTTAATCTTGCTTCTCTAGGTTCCGATAGCCCTAATCGGAGAAGGCCGCATGATGCGACCGATGAAGCCATTGCTGGCCCGCCTCCTGAATTGCCGTCGCGCCGCGACGGCAGTCGAATATGGTTTGATCATCGCCCTCATCGTCCTTGCGATGGTCGCGGCGCTCACTGAATTCGCGCGCACCACCACAGGCATGTGGAACAATATCAGCGAAACGGTTCAGGGCGCCCACTGACGCCGCGCGCGACTCCGCGCCTCTAAGTCCTTTGTTAACTTCCCCCCCGTAATTTCCGTCCTTGCTGGACTCGGGCTTTACCCGCGGACAGCCGGGTAACTGAAGCCAAGTGAACAGGATGGAGACCGGTATGAAGACGATCCGCAAGATTTTTGGCAACAAGAAGGGCGCCACCGCCATCGAGTACGGCCTGATCGCCGCTCTGATCGCCGTCGCCGCGATTGCCGCGATGCAGGGCCTGGGCAACCAGCTCACCAAGACCTTCACCAACGTTTCGTCGCACATGGCGAAGGGCTGAGCCCTTTCGCTTCAAAGACGGAAGACGGGGCGGCGGACCATGGGTTCGCCGCCCTTTTTTATTTGCCGGGGCAAACCGGTCCGCGGGTTCAGGGTCGAAACTCGATTAGAACGAGGATCGAGATTGCCCGTGGAAGGCCGCCGACAAGGAGTGCAGCGCAGACGCGTAGCGGCGCTACGCGCAAGCAAGCGACGCAGCTCGGCGGCCTTCCACGGGCAACCGCGCAGCGGCGGGCCGAATTTGCCGACAGGACGTCGTCGCGCGTCGGTCACGATGCGCCGCATCGCTTCCTTCTTGCTTCTCGCCTGCCGACAAATTCGGCTCCGTCTCGACCTCGTTCTAATCGAGTTTCGACCCTAGGCGCGGCCCATCGCCAAGAACTTGGCGCGCCGGCCCTGACGCAGCGTCTGGGCATCCTGTCCTGCCAGCTCGGCCAGCGCCCGCTCGATCGCGTCGCCCAGCGCATCGATCGCCGCATCGCGGTCGCGGTGCGCGCCGCCCAGCGGCTCCGGCACGATCGTATCGATCACGCCCAGCTCCTTGAGGTGCTGCGCGGTGATCTTCATCGCCTCGGCCGCGTCCGCCGCCTTGTCCGCGGTGCGCCACAGGATCGAGGCGCAACCTTCGGGCGAGATCACCGAATAGACCGCATGCTCCATCATCAGCACGCGGTTGCCCGCGGCGAGCGCCACCGCGCCGCCCGACCCGCCCTCGCCCAGGATCGACGCCACCAGCGGCACGCCGGCGTTGAGGCATGCCTCGGTCGAGCGGGCGATCGCCTCGGCCTGCCCGCGCTCCTCGGCCTCCATGCCGGGAAAGGCGCCGGAGGTATCGACCAGCGTGATCACGGGAATGCCGAACTTGTCGGCGAGCTCGACCAGGCGGATCGCCTTGCGATAGCCTTCGGGCTTGCCCATGCCGAAATTATGCTTGAGGCGGCTGGCGGTATCGTCGCCCTTTTCGTGCCCGATCACCATCACGCGCTGTCCACGGAAGCGGCCGAGGCCGCCCTGGATCGCCGCATCGTCGGCAAAGGCGCGGTCGCCGCCCAGCGGCATGAAATCGGTGATCAGCCGCGCGACATAATGCTTGAAGTGCGGCCGCTCCGGATGGCGCGCCACCAGTGTTTTCTGCCACGGCGTAAGGCGCGCATAGGCATCGCGCAGGAACTTGTCCGATTTCGCCTGCAACTTCGCGACTTCGCTGTCGATGTCGACCTCGCCGCCGGCCGCTGCGTCGCGCAGCTCGTCGATGCGGGCCTGAAGCTCGGCAATCGGCTTCTCGAATTCGAGGAAAGTAGCCATCGCGGCGCCCTATGCCCCCCGGTCCTTCGCGTCAACGCGTGGTTTGTCCGCCAGCGGATGCCGCTGGTTGACCAGTTGGACCAGCCGGCTGCTGTCGACATGGGTGTAGATCTCGGTCGTCGCGATATCGGCATGGCCGAGCATCGCCTGCAGAGCGCGCAGATCGGCGCCGCCCTCCAGCAGATGCGTGGCGAAGGCATGGCGCAGCACGTGCGGGCTGATCCGCTCGGCCGGGATTCCGGCTTCGGCCGCAAGCGTGCGAATCATCTGATAGAGCCGAACCCGGCTGAGATGCGCCTTCCCCGACGGGAACAGCCAGGGCCGCGTCGCGTCGACCTGCTCGCGCCACACCGCGACTGCCGCCCGTGCCCGGTCGGACAGCGGCACCAGCCGCTCGCGCCCGCCCTTGCCCTTCAGGATCAGATAGGGCTTGTCGGGCTGCACCGCATTGCGTGGCAGCGACACCAGTTCGGTCGCGCGCAGGCCGGAGCCGTAGAGCAGCTCGACCAGCGCCAGCAGCCGCAGGTCGCGCGGGTCCTTCGGCTCGCGCTCGATCCGCGCCTGGATCGCCGCGAACAGCCGGTCGACATCGGCCGCGGACAGCGTCTTGGGCAGCCCGCGCCCGCTCCCCGGCCGGGGCAACGCGGCGCCGGGATCATCGGCGCGCAGGCCCTCGTCCGCCAGAAACGCGAAGAAGCGCCGCAGCGCCGCCGACTTGCGCGCGACGGTGGCACGGGAGAGATCGCGCCATTCGTGCGCGAGCTCCTCGATTCGCCCGCGATCGGCGTCCGCCAGCCTGCCCGCCAGCGCGGTCGAGGCGAGGCGCAGATCGGTGCCATAGGCGGCGAGCGTGTTGGCCGAAGCCCCCGCCTCCGCCGCCATCATCTCGAGAAAGCGCTCGATCAGCGCGCGGTCGTCGCCGGTCGCGGGCGCGCTCAAGTCCGCGTGATCGCCTCGACGGCGATCATCCGCGCATAGCCGCCCAGCCCGACGCGGGTGAGCGCGCGAGTGATGTGGTAGAGCGCCTCGGGCGACACGCCGGCCCAGACCCGCGTCTGCATCCCCGTTGCGGCGAGCAACACCACGGTGCCCGGCTCGCCCCGCTGCGCCGCCTCGTCGATCGCACGGGTCCAGGCGTTGGCGGCTTCGACATTGACGCCCGCGCTGCGCATCAGCTGCGCGCCGTCGCTTTCGGAGACGCGGCCCGCTCCCGCCATCGCTGCGGCCATCAGCGCGCTGCCCTCGCCGCGATAGGCCCCGGCGTCCCCCGCCGAGACCGGGCGGCCCGACGGATCGGCGAGCAGCAGCATCGCCCAGCCCTTGCTCCCGCGCGAGGCGATGTCACGCCAGCGCATCGCCGCGCGATCGAGCCCCGCGCTCAGCATCGACGCGATCAGCCGGTCGGCATCCTCGCGCAGGGCCGCGTCGGGATTGAGCCGCGCCGCGGCCCGCGCCGTCAGGATCAGCCGGCTGTACCTTCCACCTGCGCTCTGCGGCTCGTCCCACAGCGCGCGCATCCGCTCGACGCGCTCGGCCGGAGTCGCCGCCGTGAAGGCGGCCCGCAGGTCGCGGGCGACCGCCACCTCGGTGGTGGTCGCGTCTTCCTGTTCCTCGATCTCGCCATAAAGGTCGGTCAGCGCCTGGCTCGAGAAGACGCCCTGGCCCGCCGCGGCCTCCGCCGCCGCGATCCGGTCGCGCCAGCCGAGCATCGGCGCGGTCGCGCGCCAATAATTCACCTGCGGACCGGCGGTGCCATAGAGTTCCGCGGGAACATCCGTCGCCGAAGCGACCGCGAGGCCCCAGCGCCACGCGCTCAGCTGATCGACGGCATCCCATTCAATCGTCACCGCGCGGCGGCCAGACACGCCCATGCCGACGACCTTTTCGGCGAGCAGCAGATCGATCGAATTGTTCATGCGGCGGCGAGCGGCATCGATCAGCGGCCCGGCCTTGCTGGGATTGCCTTCCAATCCCGCGCACATCGCCTCGGCAAAGCGCCAATTGCGGTCCGGCGCGGCGCGCAGGGCGGGCGTTACCATCGGGCACATCCCGCCCGGATCGGCGGTGGCGAGCATCGCCTGCATCCCCACCTGGAACAGCTTGGGGGTATAGTTGGCGATATCGACCGACTGTACCATCGCGCGCGCGGCCTCGGCCTCGCCCATGCGGACCAGCAGCCAGGCACGCTCGGCGGCGAAGTCCGCGCCGTTGAGGCCGGCGGGCGTGTCGACACGCGACAGCAGCGCGCGGCGCAGCGCGATCGACAGCCAGCGTGACGCGATCGGCACATCGATCCGCCGCATCAATGCCTGCAGGAAGCCGCCATCGGCACGGCCGAACGCGTTCGCCGGCAACCCGTCGCTCGCGGTTGAGGACGGCCCCACCTGCGCCAGCGAGCGCTTGGCAAAGTCGGGCAGCTCGTAGCGCTGGATCACCGCGTAATCGATCTCGCCCGGCACCCCGGTCGGGGTCGCACCAGGCGTCGGGAGCGGCAATGGCAGCGGCACACCCGGCGCCGTGGCCGTGGTGCCGCCCGGCGCGGGCGCGGGGCGCGGCGCGCCCGGTTGCGCAGGCGCGGGCGCAGGAACCGGCGCCGGAGCGGGCGCAGGGACCGGATCGTCGAACCCGGGCGGCAGCAGCGATTCGGGGCGGTCCTGGCCCAGCGCGGGGATTCCCACGCCGGCCGCCAGCACCACGCCGAGCGCGGTCAGCCCGATACTAGTTGGCGAGATTTTCAAGCGGCACGACCTTCTCGACGGTCACCGGCTGCTTCTCGGTGTTGCGTCCCGACAGGAAGAACAGGCCGCCGATCAAGAGCACGGCGACCACGATGATGATGACGAGCGAACGGGACATCGACCCCCTCAAGGAACGGAATTCGGTACAGGCGTTCAGGCCTTTTGCCCGAGCGCGGCCCTCGCTGTATAGCCCCCGCGACCATGCTGCAAACCCACGCTGCCCATCCCTTCGTTCCATCGCGGCCGATCGTGCTGATCGGGCTGATGGGCGTGGGCAAGACCACGATCGGGCGCCGCCTCGCCCAGCGGCTGCATCTTCCGTTCGTCGATGCCGATGCGGAGATCGAATCGGCCGCTGGGATGACCATCGCCGAGATCTTCGAGCGGTTCGGCGAGGCGCATTTCCGCGATGGCGAGCGGCGCGTGATCGCGCGGCTGGTGGACGGCAGCCCCAAGGTGATCGCGACCGGCGGCGGCGCCTTCCTCAATGACGAAACCCGCGCGCTGATCCTTGACCAGGCGACAACGATCTGGCTGGACGCGGCGCCGCATATCCTGGCGGAGCGCGTCACCAAGCGCGACCACCGCCCGCTGCTCCGTGGAAAGGATCCGTTGAAGGTGCTCACCGAACTCGCCGCCGTCCGCAACCCGGTCTATGCGCTCGCGCCGATCCATGTGGTGAGCAAGGTCGCGCCGCACGATGCGACGGTGAACGCGATCCTTGAGGCGTTGAGCGCATGAGGACGGTGCCGGTCGCGCTGGGCGCGCGCAGCTATGAGGTGCGGATCGAGAGCGGGCTGCTGGACCGCGCGGCCGAGCAGCTCATGCCCTTCGCGCGCAAGCGACCCTTCGTGATCGTCACCGACGCGAATGTCGCGCCACATGCGCAGCGGCTCGCGGCCAATCTCGCGGCCGCGAACCTCGCGAGCGAGACGATCATCCTGCCGCCGGGCGAAGGCACCAAGAGCTGGGGCCAGCTCGAATCGCTGCTCGACCGGCTGCTCGATCTCGGCATCGAGCGGGGCGACCATGTCATCGCGCTGGGCGGCGGGGTGATCGGCGATCTGGTCGGATTTGCCTCCGCCATCCTCAAGCGCGGCTGCAATTTCGTGCAGATCCCGACGACGCTGCTGGCGCAGGTCGACAGCTCAGTCGGAGGCAAGACCGCGATCAACAGCCGTGCGGGCAAGAATCTCGTCGGTGCGTTCCACCAGCCATCGGTCGTGCTGATCGACCCCGACCTGCTCGACACGCTGCCGCTGCGCGAGCAGCGTGCTGGCTATGCCGAGGTGGTGAAATACGGCCTGATCGACGATGCAGATTTCTTTGCCTGGTGCGAGGGCAATGGCGAAGCGCTGCTCGCGGGCGATCCCGACGCGCGCGCCTACGCTATCGCCCATTCGGTCGGCGCCAAGGCGCGCATCGTCGCCGATGACGAGCGTGAGACGACGGGGCGTCGCGCACTGCTCAATCTCGGCCACACCTTCGGCCATGCGCTCGAGGCAGAGACCGGCTTCTCCGACAGGCTGTTGCATGGCGAGGGCGTAGCGGCGGGCATGGCGCTCGCCTTTGCCTTCTCCGCGCGGCAGAGGCTGTGCCCGCCGGCCGATGCCGATCGCGTCGCGGCGCATCTCAAGGCAAGCGGCTTACCGCACGATCTCGCCAGCGCGGGCATCACCGCCAGCGGCGCACAGCTGGTCGAGCATATGCTCCACGACAAGAAAATGGACGCCGGCACCCTCCCCTTCCTGCTCGCGCAGGGGATCGGTGCGACCTATCTCGACAAGCACGTCGATCTGGCGGAGGTCGCGGCGTTCCTCGACGAGCAGCCGCGCCCTTGACCGTCACCCCAGCGGAAGCTGGGGCCTCCAGTCGCCCGCATCACGAGATCCCAGCTTTCGCTGGGATGACGGCAGAGGAAGTGGCTTGAGACGGAAGGCACAAGCCTCCCGCCCCGGTTCCCTCCGCTCGGGAGAAATTCAGGCTTCGAGCTGCCGCATCAGGCTCCGCACCGCGCCGTCAATCTCGCTGTCGGTGCCGCGCAGCTCCTCGATGCGGCGGACGGCGTGGATCACGGTGGAGTGATCGCGGTTGCCAAACTTGCGGCCGATCTCGGGCAGCGAGCGCGTGGTCAGGCGCTTGGCGAGGTACATCGCGATCTGGCGCGGGCGCGCGATCGCCACCGCACGGCGCTGCGACACCAGATCGAGCTGCTTGACGTCGAAATGCGACGACACCGCCTTCTGGATCTCGTCGATCGTGATGCGGCGCTGGCTGCCGCGCAGCGCCTCGCCCAAAACCGATTCGGCAAAGGCGATCGTCACCGCCTCGTCATTGAGCTGCGCATAGGCGACGAGCCGGTTGAGCGCGCCCTCGAGCTCGCGCACGCTGCTGCTGATCCGCGCGGCGAGCAGGTCGAGCACCTCGCCCGGAACCGCGGCACCGGGCATGTCCTCAAGCTTGCGATCGAGGATCGCGCGCCGCAAGCCGAGCTCCGCCGGCTTGATGTCGGCGGCAAGGCCCGCGCCGAGCCGCGACGCCAGCCGCGCCTCGATCCCCTCAAGCGCCAGCGGGCTGCGGTCGGCGGCGATGACCAGCCTTTTGCCCTCGCGCATGAACTCGTCGACCGTGTGGAAGAATTCCTCCTGCGTCGATTCCTTGCCAGCGATGAACTGGAGATCGTCGATCATCAGCAGGTCGACGCCGCGCAGCCGCGCCTTGAACGCGAACGTGTCCTTCTCGCGCACCGCGCGGACGAACTCGAACATGAAGCGCTCGGCGGGCATGTAGATCGCGCTCGCCTCCGGCCACGCCTCGAGAAAGGCGTGGCCGATGGCGTGCATCAGGTGAGTCTTGCCCTGTCCGGTCGAGCTGTGAAGGTAGAGCGGGCTGAAGCGCGGCTTGCCCGGCTCCGCCAGCGCCTTGGCGGCGTTGAACGCCACTCGATTCGACGTGTCGACCACGAACCGGTCGAAGGTGAAACGCGAATCGAATCGCGGTCGCTCGGCCGATACGGCAGGCCGGAGCGCGGCGGGCGACGCCGCCGTGGCAGGCGCCATGGCCGCCGCCGGCGATTCGGCCTCCGGGGCCAGCTCGCGCGATTCGCGCGCGAGCGTTTCGATCGAGACCGTGCGCACATCGGACAGCTGCGAGCGGAACTCCATCAGCAGCCGCTCAGCGTAATGGCTCTTCACCCAGTTGGTCATGAAGGGCGAGGGCAGGCCGAGACGCACGGTCTCGGGATCGCCGCTCTCGATCAGGACGATCGGCTTCAGCCACTGGTCGAACAGCCGCTGGCCTGCAGAGAGTCGCAGATTGCCGCGCACGCGTGTCCAGGCCTTGGCTTGATCCATCCCTTAGACACCCCTCTTCGTCATGGCCCGCGCGCGGGCACAGCTTTCCCAACGCGGAAAGCCCCCTCTCCGCACGTCGATTTCACTCAGGCAAAAGCTACCCCCAGCCGGAATCGCATCCGCACTGATTTGGCGCCCTTCGCTGATTCCGCCTGCGAGAAACGCCGCGGCGGAAGGTCGTTTTAGGGGGCATTTTTCGAGTCGATCAAGAGGGCGGCATGTAAAGAATCTGAAATAAGTAGGCTTGACTCGTTCCAGCCCCGGATTTCCGCGATTCAAGCCTCAAGCCGCTGGAATCGCGCCTGGAATTCGCAACGTTACAATGGCGTGACGACGCGACTCGCGCGAATCTGCGGGTTCGCGGACCCGAAGCATATCAAGCATTTGAACACGCATGAAAAACCCCGCCGGGGTCGTCCCAGCGGGGTTTCTAAATCGCTGAAATCGCGTGGCTCAGGCGAGCGCGGCGAGGCGCTTCGTCAGACGCGAAAACTTCCGCGCGGCGGTGTTTTTGTGCAGAACGCCCTTGGCCACGCCGCGCGCCAGTTCCGGCTGCATCGCCTTCAGCGCCGTCTCGGCCGCCGCCTTATCGCCCGACTCGAGCGCGCTCTCAGCCTTCTTGACAAAGGTGCGGATGCGGCTGACCCGCGCGCCGTTGACTTCGGCGCGGGCAGCGTTGCGGCGGATGCGCTTCTTGGCTTGCGGCGTGTTCGCCATGTAGATCTCGTTCCTATTTTCGATGCGAAAAGAGGCGCGGAAATCACATCCCCACGCCGGGAAAGCGCGCCCCTTAGCGAGGGCGGGCGATTCGGTCAACCTTGCTGGTCGAGTTCCGCACCGGCCCGCCCCCCACCCGGCCACCCACCGGATGCTGGCGCTGGGCGGCCGGGTGGGGAGCGGGCCGGTGCCGCTTCAGCGAAGACGGAACGCAAATCAGCGCTGGCATTTCGGGCACCAGAAGGTCGAGCGTCCGCCCTCCGCATAGCGCGCCACCGTGCCGCCGCACTCACACGGCTCACCCTCGCGCCCATAGACCTTGAACTGCTTCGAGAAATAACCGAGCTCGCCATCGGGCCGGGCATAGTCGCGCAGGCTCGATCCGCCCGCCTTGATCGCCGATTCGAGCACATCATGGACCGCGGCCACGAGCCGTTCGAGCCGCGGCCTCGTCAGCGATCCGCCAGCGCGTTGGGGCGAGATGCGCGATTCGTATAGCGCCTCGCACACATAGATGTTGCCCAGCCCCGCGACGATTCGCTGATCGAGCAGCAGCAGCTTGATCGAGGCGTTGCGCCCTTCGAGCGCCCGGCACAGATGCGCGGCGGTGAAACCCGGCCCCAGCGGCTCGGGGCCCAGCGCCTTGAATGCCGGCCAGTCCGCGACTTGCGCCGTCGGCACCAGATCGATCGACCCGAAGCGCCGCGGATCGTTGAGCGCGAGCGTGCGCCCTTCCTCGGTCTCGAGGATCAGGTGATCGTGCGCCAGCAGCTCGGCCGGGTCGATCCGCCAGCGGCCCGACATGCCGAGATGGAAGATCATCGTGTCGCCGCGATCGGTGTCGATCAGCCCATATTTGGCGCGGCGGCCGAGCGACGTGACGGTCGCGCCGGTGAGTCGCTGGCCTAGGTCCTCCGGCATCGGACGCCTGAGGTCCGGCCGTCGCATGAGCACACGGCGGATGCGGCGCCCCTCCAGCGCTGGGGCAAGACCGCGCACGGTCGTCTCGACTTCGGGAAGCTCGGGCATTGGATTGAGCTATGTTGCGTTTGCTCCGCCCACAAGCCTTGGCTAGAGCGCAGCGCATGACCGACACCGTCTCCTTCGGCTACGAAGATGTCACCCCCGAGGACAAGACCCGCCGCGTCGGCGGGGTCTTCTCCAGCGTCGCCTCCAGCTACGACCTGATGAACGACGCGATGTCGGGCGGGCTGCACCGCATCTGGAAGGACGTATTCGTCCGCCGGGTGAAGCCGCGCGCGGGCGAGGCGATCCTCGACATGGCCGGGGGCACCGGCGACATCGCCTTCCGCATGACCGAATCGGGCGCGGCGGTGACCGTCGCCGACATCAACCCCGACATGCTCGCCGTCGGCATCGAGCGCGCCGCCAAGCGCGGCATCGATGGACTCGTCTGGAGCGAGGCCAATGCCGAGACGCTGCAATGGCCCGACCGCTTCTTCGACGCCTACACCATCGCCTTCGGCATCCGGAACGTGACCGACATCCCCAAGGCGCTGCGCGAGGCGCATCGCGTGCTCAAGCGCGGCGGGCGCTTCTACGTGCTCGAATTCTCGACTACGGTCTGGCCTGGCTTCTCGGACGTGTACGACGCCTATTCGCACCACATCGTTCCCAAGCTCGGCAAGCTGCTGGCGAATGACGAGGACAGCTATCGCTACCTCATCGAATCGATCCGCCGCTTCCCCGACATGCCGACGTTCGAGCGGATGATCAAAGAGGCCGGCTTCGTGCAGACGCGCGTCGAGCCGATGCTGGGCGGCTTGGTGGCGATCCATAGCGGCTGGAAGATTTGACCGCCCCCGCCATTCATCTGTGGCGCCTCCTGAAATGGGGCCGCACGCTGGCGCGCCACGGCGCGCTGCGGGGGATCGAGCACGACCGCAACACGCCGCCGCTGGTACGCCGCGCCGCGCGTGTTCTTCGCTTCGGCGCGCGCATGCCCGAGACGCCGCGCTATGCCGACGCATTCCAGGCGATCGGCCCAGCCGCGATCAAGCTCGGCCAGACGCTGGCGACACGTGCTGACCTGATCGGCGAGGCCGCAGCGCACGATCTGATGCGGCTGCAAGACGCGTTGCCGCCCGTCCCCTTCCCGGTGATCCGCGCCGCGATCGAGCGCAGCTTCGAACGGCCGATCGCGGACCTGTTCGCGGAAATCGAGGAAGTGCCGATCGGCGCCGCCTCGATCGCACAGGTCCATCGTGCGACCACCACCGACGGCCGCCAGGTTGCGGTCAAGGTGCTGCGCCCGGGGATCGAGGCGGAGTTCGCCAAGGCGATCGACACCTATGAATGGGCGGCGGCACAGCTCGAGGCGCAAGGCGGCGAGATTGCGCGGCTGCGGCCGCGGCTGGTGATCGAGACCTTCAAGCGCTGGACCGCACGCGAGCTCGATCTGCGGCGCGAGGCCGCCTCCGCATCCGAGCTTTCCGAATCGATGGAGGCCGAGCCCGACTTCACCGTTCCCGCGATCGACTGGCAACGCACCACCGGCAAGGTGATGACGCTCGAATGGATCGACGGCATCAAGCTGTCGAACCGCGACGCGCTGCGCGCCGCCGGCCACGATACCGAGAAGCTCGCCAACACGCTGGTCCGCGCCTTTCTGCGCCAGGCGATCTCCGAGGGATTCTTCCATGCCGACATGCATCAGGGGAATCTGTTCGCGCTGCCGGGCGACCGCATCGCGGCAATCGATTTCGGGATCATGGGTCGGATCGACCGGCGCGCGCGCGTCTGGCTGGCGGAGATTCTCTACGGCCTGATCACCGGCAATTACCGCCGCGTGGCCGAGATCCATTTCGAGGCGGGCTATGTGCCCCCGCACCATAATGTCGAGGAGTTCGCGACCGCGCTGCGCGCGGTGGGCGAGCCGATGCGCGGGCTGCCGGTCAAGGACATGTCGGTCGGCATGATGCTCGACAGCCTGTTCAACATCACGCGCGACTTCGACATGCAGACTCAGCCGCATCTGCTGCTGCTCCAGAAGACGATGGTGATGGTCGAGGGCGTCGCGACGCGGCTGCATCCGGACATCAACCTGTGGGATTCGGCCGCGCCATTCGTGCGCGAATGGATCCGCACCGAGCTGGGCCCCGAGGCGTTCATCGCGGACCGGCTGGCCGAGGATCTCAAGACCCTCGCGCGCCTGCCCAAGCTGATCCGTAACATCGAGCGCCATTTTCCCGATCCCGGCGGCGCGCCGCCTGCGCCGCCGCTCAAGGAGATCGAGGTGGTGCGCGTCGGCGGCGGATGGCGCTATGCGGCGGTCGCGCTGCTCGCCGCAGGTGCGGGCGTCGCCGCAACGCTGCTGATCACCTGACAGCGCCGGTTCGTCGCGGTACAACCCCGCCCGAATGACCCATCCTCCCCTCTGGCTCGCGCACCCCAGCCGCTTCGCCGCACTCCCCGCGGCGCAGGCGCGGATTGTGCTGGGCGCGCTGGCCGCGCTGTTGCTCGCGTCGCTCACCGTGCTGGGCGTCCCTGCGCCCGCGCCCGATACGGCAAGCGCCCAGACCGATGTGGTGCTGTACGAGGGGATCGTCTCCGCGGTCGCGCACGGGGAGGATTACTACCGCGCCGCCGCCGACGCGCTGCGCGCCGGGAGCTATCCGCTGCGCCCCTTCCTGACCTTCCGCCTGCCCGGCCTCGCGGTGTTGCAGGGCATGCTGCCGCTCGCCGCGACGCTCGCGCTGCTCTGCCTGCTCGCCTTCGCCACCGCCTATGCTTGGTATCGCCGCCTGCGCACCGCCGTGGCGCGCGTGCCCGCCCTGCTCGCCGCCCTGTTCCTGCTCGCGGCGGGGATGCTCGCCTTCGTGCAGCCGGAGCTGGCCGTGTTCCACGAAATCTGGGGCGGGCTGCTGATCGCGCTCAGCCTGGCGCTGCGCCGCCCCGGCCGCTGGGTCGAGGCCGCGGCGGTCGCGCTGATCGCGATGCTGATCCGCGAGACCGCGGCGCTTTACGTCATGGTCATGGCCGCCCTCGCCTTTGCCGAGGGATTCCGGCGCGAGGCAATCGGCTGGGCGGCGACGCTTGGCACCTTCGCGCTGGTGCTCGCCGCGCACGCGGTCGCGGTACACGGGGTCACCGGACCGCTCGATGCCGCGTCGCCCGGATGGGCAGGGATGCACGGCTTCGGGCTGTTCGTGCGCGCGATGACGCTGGCGACCGGACTGACGCTGCTCCCGGCACTCGCCGCTGCGCCTTTGGTCGCGCTGGCGCTGTTCGGCTGGGCGAGCTGGCGCGATCCGCTGGCGCTGCGCGCGGCGGCGACCTTCTGCGGCTATGCGCTGGTGATCAGCCTCTTCGCGCGGCTCGACACTTTCTATTGGGGGCTGATGGTCGCACCGACCTTCCTGGTCGGCCTCGCCTTCGTGCCAGATGGCGTGCGTGATCTACTGGCACGCGCGCTCGACAGGCGGCGCGTGCAGGTGCAGAGGATCGAACGATGAAGCGCATCCTTCTGATCGTCGGCGGCGGGATCGCGGCCTACAAGGCCTGCGAGCTGGTCCGCCTCGCGCGCAAGGCCGGGATCGGCGTCACCTGCGTGCTCACCGCGGGCGGGCAGCATTTCGTGACGCCGATGACCCTCGCCGCCCTGTCCGAGAACCAGGTGTTCACGACGCTGTGGGACCTCAAGGACGAGGCCGAGATGGGGCATATCCAGCTCAGCCGGAACGCCGATCTGGTCGTCGTCGCGCCCGCCACCGCCGATCTGCTGGCGAAGATGGCGTCAGGCCATGCCGACGATCTCGCCACCACGCTGCTCCTCGCCACCGACAAGCCGGTGCTCGCCGCGCCGGCGATGAACGTGCGGATGTGGCAGCACGCCGCGACGGTTCGCAACGTCGCGCAGCTCCGCACCGATGGCGTCACCGTGATGGAACCCGACGAAGGGCCGATGGCGTGCGGCGAATACGGCCCCGGCCGCCTGCCCGAGCCCGCCGCGATCCTCGCCGCGATCGAGGCCGCGCTGGCGCCCGCCTCGGGGCCGCTCGCGGGCAAGCACGTCCTCGTCACCGCCGGGCCGACCCACGAGCCGATCGACCCGGTGCGCTACATCGCCAACCGATCATCGGGGAAGCAGGGGTTCGAGATCGCCGGCGCGCTCGCCGAGCTGGGCGCGCGCGTCACGCTTGTCGCCGGGCCGGTGACGCTGCCGACCCCGCGGGGGGTCGACCGGGTCGACGTCGAGACGGCGCGCGAGATGGCGCAGGCGGTCGATGCGGCGCTCCCGGCCGACGCCGCCGTGATGGTCGCCGCGGTTGCCGACTGGCGCACCGCGGACGCGGCGGAGCATAAGATCAAGAAGGGCGATGCCGCCTCTTCGCTGAACCTCACGGAGAACCCCGACATTCTCGCCACCCTGGGCCATGGCCCTCGCCGCCCCAAGCTGGTAGTCGGGTTTGCCGCTGAAACTGAACGGGTGATCGAGCACGCCACCGTGAAACGGACTCGCAAGGGCGCAGACTGGATTGTCGCCAACGACGTTTCCGGCGATGTGATGGGCGGAGATGCGAACACGATCCACCTCGTCACGGGCGGCCGCACCGAAAGCTGGGAACGGCTGTCGAAGCAGGATGTCGCGCGCCGCCTGGCGCAGAGGATCGCCGATGCGCTCTAGCCTGATCGCCCTGCTGCTGCTCGCGGGCTGCGCGGGCATGCCGCGCGGCGGCGCGGACGCACCGCTGCCCGAACCGCCCCTGTTCACCGAGACGCTGGGCGACGCCAAGCGCGACGCCGAGACGCTGTTCATCCTCGTCCATGGCGACGGCAAGGGCGGCACCGCGGTCGACCTCAGGCCCTTCGCCCAGTCGCTCGCCGCCGCCACCCCTACCAGTGCGGTCGTTCGGCTGCTGCGGCCGGGCTTCGACGACGGCGCCGGCAACCAGTCGCCGGGCGTGCAGGGCGAGGGCATCGGCGACAACTATACCGCCGATCGCATCGCGACGGTCGCCGACACCATCGCCGCGCTGCGGACCCGCTATCGCCGCGCGCGCGTGGTCGCGATCGGCGAAGGCGGCGGCGCGGCGATCGTCGCCAACATCGCCGGCCTCAAGCCGGATCTGCTCGACGGCATGGTGCTCGTCTCCTGCCCCTGCGCGCTGCCCGAATGGCGCCGCTACATGGCCGGGCGCGAGAAGCCCGCCGACCCGTGGCGCGGCAAGGTCGAGAGCCTCGATCCGTTGCAGACCGCGGGCGGCATCGCGCCGGACCTGCGCGCGGCGCTGCTCAGCGGCGGCGACGACCAGAAGGTGCCGGCGCGGTTCGCACGATCCTATGCCGAGGCGCTGACGCTGCGCGGCATCGCCACCGATTTCCGCATCCTGCCCGCGCGCGGCAGCAACATCCTCGACGATCCCCAGGTGATCGAGGCGGCCCGCCGCCTCGCCGCCGCCTTGCCCCGGAAACCCGCATGACCGCCGCGCCGATCACGATCGAACTGACCCGCCTGCCGCATGGCGAGGGCCTGCCCCTGCCCGCCTATGCCACCGCGGGCGCCGCCGGCATGGACGTGGTCGCGGCGGAGGACCTGATCCTCGCCCCCGGCGCGCGTCACGCCGTCGCCACCGGCTTCGCCATCGCGATCCCGGAAGGGTTTGAGGTGCAGGTGCGGCCGCGCTCGGGCCTGGCGCTCAAGCATGGTATCACCTGCCTCAACACGCCGGGCACGATCGACAGCGACTATCGCGGCGAGGTCAAGGTGATCCTGGCCAATCTCGGCGGCTATCCCTTCCCGATCGCGCGGGGCGAGCGCATCGCCCAGCTGGTCGCCGCGCCGGTGCAGCGCGCGGTGTTCGCGGAGGTCGCAACGCTCGACGAGACCGTGCGCGGCGCCGGCGGCTTCGGATCGACGGGGCGCTGATGGCGGGAGGCCTGATCCCTCTCCTGCTGCTTGCCGCCGGGGTGCAGGAAACCCCCGCGCCGCCGCCCGCGCCTGCGCCTGCGGCACCGCCTGAGCAGAGCGCCGGGATCGACTGGACCAAGCTTCCCGACCTGCCCTATCGCCAGCCGCCGCAAATGACGGCGCCGATGAACGCCTATGTCCAGGGGCAGGTGCGCGCGCACAAATGCCGCCAGCGGCGCACCACCGACGGCCGCCCCGCGATGCGCGTCGAGGTCGCGGTGCTGGTGCATCCCGAGGATGGCGTGCGCGCATCGATCCCCCGCGCGATCGGCTGCACCGCGGTCGAGCAATATGCCGCGGGCCTCGTCTCCGGCTTCGCGCGCAACAACCTGGCCCCGCGCGCCGCTGCCGCCGAGCAATGGTATCGCGCCACCGTCACCTTCGTCTGGAAGCAATGACCCTCCCCGATACGGGCCTGACCGACGAGGAGCTGGAGCGCTACGCCCGCCATATCGTGCTCAAGGAGATCGGCGGCACCGGGCAGATCCGGATCAAGGCCGCGCGGGTCGCGGTGATCGGGGCGGGCGGGATCGGGTCGCCGGCGCTCCAGTATCTCGCCGCGGCGGGCGTGGGGCGGCTGACCGTGATCGACGACGACCGCGTCGATCTCTCCAACCTCCAGCGCCAGACGCTGTTCGGCACGGGCGATGCGGGCGCGCGCAAGGGGAATGCCGCCGCGACGGCACTGCGCCGCCTCAACCCGCATGTCGCGGTGACGGCGCAGCCGCTTCGCATCGACGCCGGCAACGCCGCCGGCCTGCTCGCGGGGCATGATGCGATCCTCGACGGCACCGACAATTTCGATACCCGGCTGGCAGTGGCCGACGCCGCGCTGGCGTTGCGGATCCCGCTGATCGCCGCCGCCGTGGGCGAGTTCGAGGGCCAGATCGGCGTGTTCCGCGGCTGGGAGGCAGACAAGCCCTGCTATCGCTGCTTCGTAGGTGCGAGCCCCGAGACGCCTGGCATCAACTGCGCCGAGCAGGGCGTGATCGGCGCGCTGACCGGATTGATGGGCAGCCTCGCCGCGCTCGAGACGATCCGCGCGATCGTGCCGTTCGGCGAGGACAGCGCGGGCAAGCTGCTGATCGCCGACACGCTGGCGCTGCGCTTCCGCACGCTAAGCCTGCCCAAGGACCCCGGATGCCCGGCATGCGCGGCCTGACGATCATCGCCGCGGCCGCCGATGCGGAACGATTCCGCGCCGCGTTATCGCTGGCCTGCGCGCATGCCGCGCTGGGCGGCCGCGCCCGGCTCTATTGCCACGAGGCGGCGGTGACGCTGCTGGTGCCCGGCACCGATCCGGGCGATGCCGGACTGGCCGGCAAGGGGCTGGCGACACGCGAGCAGCTCCTTGCCGAGGCGCTCGAGAGCGGGGTGGCGCTGATCGCCTGCCAGACCGGCCTCGCCGCCGCGGGCATCGCCTTCGACGCGCTCGCGCCGGGTATCGAGCCGGGCGGGCTCGTCTCGCTGCTCGCCGCGCTGGGCGAGGACCGGCTGGTCACGCTCTAGATCGATGCGCCAACACCCCTCCCGCGCCAGGGGAGGTGGCGCGCCGCGCGACGGAGGGGGAGGAAACGAGCCGCTAGCGTATGGCGTCCGCCCCCTCCGTCAGCCTATAGCTGCCTCCTCCCCCCGGGGGGGGGAGGGCTGGAGTCAAGACAGCTCAGGCGCGTTCGCCTCGATCCATTCGACCGCGAAGGCCAGCATCGGCGCGGCATTCACGAGCACGCTGTCAGCGTCGCCGACCTTGCCGCGCACACCCTGCCCGCTCGCCAGGAACGCCTCGACGATCATGCCGAAATAGTCGTCGGCGAACCCTTCGCGCGGATCGGCGGTGTCGAATTCCTCGACCGTCCGCCAGTCAGTGCCGCCGCCGGCGGCGAACGGCACCTCCTTGCGCAGCACGCGCTTGGGGATGTCCGCCAGATGCTCGGCGTGATGGATCAGCGTCATCGTATCGAGCGGGGCGCCGAGCATCAGCACCTTGCCGCCCGCATGCGCCAGCTTCGCGAGGGGCGAGCCCGGCCCATAGCCATAATCGACTGGATGATCCGCGGTGAGCCACGCGGCGCCCGCGCCCACGGCCACCATCCGCGCGCCGGGATTGCCGCTGGCCGCCGCGCCGCGCGTCGTGCGCAACAGCTCGGGGAAGATGCCGTTGTCGCGGATCGCGCGCGATTCCGCCGGATCGAATGGCGGCACGTGCGCGCGCCACCACATCGGCACCCGGCCATGCTCGTCGAGCAGATCCTCGTAATTCGCTTCCCAATCGGCATAGGCCGCGACCGTGCCGTCCGGCCCGACCGCGTCGCGCAGCGCACCGATCACTGCATCGCCGCTGCCCAGCACGGGGCCGATCCGGCGCAGCGCCGCATGCACCATCACCAGATCGCCCGGCCCAAGGCCCAGCGTGCGCAGATCGGCGGCCAGTTCCGCGCGCGTGCGCATCAGTCCGCCGGGAAGCCTTGCCGCTTGCCGGCCGACTTGTGAACCACGCCATGGCGCATCACGAAATCGACCTTCTCCATCCGCGTCACATCCTCGAGCGGGCTGCCCGCGACCGCGATGATATCGGCGTCCTTGCCCGGCTCGATCGTGCCGATCGACGCGGATCGGCCCAGCGCCTCCGCCGCATTGACCGTCGCGGCCCTGAGCGCCTGCGCGGGGGTCATCCCTGCCTTCACCATCAGCGCGAACTCCCGGGCGTTGTCGCCGTGCTTCGAGACCCCGCTATCGGTGCCGAAGGCGACCTTGACCCCCGCGGCATAGGCTTTGGAATGGCTCGCAAAGGCCGCGGCGGCAGCCTCCTCGGCCTTGGGGATCGTGGCAGGCGGCAGCACGCCGGCACGCGCGAATTCCAGTGCGGCGGCGGGCGCCATCATGGTCGGTACGAGCCAGGTGCCCTTGGCCTTCATCGCGCGGATCGCTTCATCGTCGAGAAACGAGCCATGATCGATCGTGTCCACACCCGCCGCGATCGCAGCCTTGGTTCCCGCGACGCCGTGGCTGTGGGTCGCGACCTTACGACCAAGGCCGTGCGCGGTATCGACGATCGCCTTCATCTCCTCGTCGGTCATCGCGCGGCCCAGACCGCCCGAGACGTTGGAGAGCACGCCGCCGGTGGACATGTACTTGATCACCTGGGCTCCCAGCGCGACCTGCTGACGCACTGCGCGACGGCAATCGTCGGGGCCGTCGCAGGTATTGATCTTGTGCTGGTGGACGGCGTCGGCGAATTCCGCGCCCAGGCCGTTGGTCGGGTCCGCATGGCCGCCCGAAACCGAGACCGCAGTGCCGGCATTGACGATGGTGGGCCCGGCGATCACGCCGCGCTCCACGCCCTCGCGCATCGCCCGCATCCCACGGGAATTGCCGCCCAGATCCCGCACCGTCGTGAAGCCCGCCTCCAGCGTCACCCGCGCGTTGGCAATCGCGTACATCATTTCGTCGGCATCGTCGCGATTGACCGCGGTGAGCCGCTCGCGCAGCGGATCGCCGCCGATGCCCCACAGATGGACGTGCATGTCGACCAGTCCCGGCAGAACGAACCGGTCCTTGAGGTCGATCAGCTCGGCGCCGGCCTCGGGCGCCGCATGGCCGTCGTGCACTTCGGTCACCTTGCCGTCGCGCACGACGATCGTGCTCGGCCCGCGCGGCGCCTCACCCGGCCTGGCGAGCAGTGCGCCGGCATGGATGAACGCGACCTTTGGCGCGGGCGCCGCGGTCTGCGCGGCCAGCGGGGTGGTGGCAAGCAGAGCGGCGGTGACGGCGGCGATACGGCGCATTTCAGAACTCCCCTTTGTTGCGCGGGAAACTAGCGGCAACCCGGTCTGCCGCCATCACTTTTTCGAGTCTGAGCCGGTTAGCGGCAGCACGTGGGTGAGCAATGCGGCGAAGGTGCGTCCCGGCTCCTCGATCATCGGCAGATGCGCTGAATGCTCGAACCACACGACCTGCTTGCGCGGCGCCGAGAGACGGCCAGCCCAGTCGGCAGCGAGCTTCGAGTCGGTGGTCGTGTCGTGGCTGCCGAGGAACAGGATCACCGGCGTCTCGACCCGGCGCAGCGTGGTGAAGCTGACATCGGCGAGCCGCGGCCACAGCGTGGTGACGGTGAACAGGCTGCCGTCGATCCATGCCTTGCGGTCGGCGGCACTGTACTCGGGCGAGAGACGCGGCGCGCGCACGTAGAAATTGGCATCCTTGCGATAGGCCGCGAGCGAGCCGTAGCGGATCGCATATTTGCGCCACTCGTCGGCCTGCTGGATCGTGAAGCGATCGCCGTCGGGATAGGGCGCCAGCGCCGCCAACCCCTTCACTGCCTCCTGATCGCCGCGCGCCTGTGCCTGCGCCAGCGTCCACGCCATGCCGGCACGCTCATTCTCGCGCCAGTCGATGATCTGGCCCATGCCGATATAGGCGTGGAGCAGGTCGGGCCGCTTCGCCGCCACGGCGAGCCCCACGGCGGTGCCCCAGCTGTGCCCGAGCACCACCACCTTGCGTTTGCCGTAGCGTTTGCGCAGCGCGTCGATCAGCTCGATCGCATCGTCGCGATAGCGGTCGAACGTCATTGTCGGGGCGAGCGCCACGGGATCGTTGAGCGGATAGGAGCGCCCGGCCCCGCGCTGATCCCATTGCACGACCGTGAAATAGTCCTCCCATGGCCGCTGGAACGTCCAGGCGATCGGCATCTCGACCGCGCCGGGCCCGCCATGGATGAACAGCAGGATCGGGTTGTCGCGGTCCGCGCCGCGCACATTCACCACCTGGCGTGCGCCGCCGAGCGTCAGCTCAAACGTCTCCTGCACGCCATCTGGTGTCACGATGCGATTGATATCCGCGATGATCTCCTTCCCGGGCGCATAGGCGTCGGCCTGAGCAGCGGCCGGCAAAGCGACGAGCAACGACATGATCGGGGCGGCGATCCAGCGCATTCGGAACTCCTTTTGATGCCGCGCACGCTAGGTTTGCGGCACCCGTCCCGCAATCGGAGCAACGCCATTATCCACTGAAAATCATGCAGCCACCGTTCATCGATACGGGCGCACATCTCGCCGCATCAGCACGGAGAGACTCGATGCGCGGCACGGGACGAACGGGATTGGGAATGTGCAGCGCGCTGGCGCTGGCCTGCGTGCTCGCAGGCTTCGCGCCGGCCGCCGCGCAACCGGCCACGCTCCAGGTCGACGCGCAACCGCCCGAGAGCCTGCCCGCGGTGGATGATGCCGACTATCAGTGGATCGACGACGCCGATGCGCTGCTCGACGCGATCGGCGACTCGCCGCCCGATTTCACCTTCGCCTATGACGGCGCCGACATCTGGGGCTGGCGCACCGGCACCGGTCACGAAATCTATGGCGAGCCGAGCGGCGGCGCGATCCGCTACTATTATTTCGAGCCAGGCAGCCGCGAGCCGTTCCTGGTGCAGGATGCGGACTTCGCCTTCGGCTATGGCCCCGGCGGGCAGCTGATCGTCGTCTATGACGCCGACGGCAGGCTGTTGTCGCGCAGCGAGGGCGACCGCGAGGCAGCGCTTGCCGACCAGCTCTACCGCCGCGGGCGCGCGATCCACGCCTCGGCGCAGAACGACCGCGGCTGGGAGCCGGTCGATGCCGGTTATTGGGCGCAGCAGATCCCGGTCATCGTCGACCTGCGCCTGCGCTGGTCCGAAGGGCGCGAGCGGCATCAAGGCTGGAAGCGCTGGCATGGCCGCAGCGGTGCAGGGAAGTGGCGCAGGCCGCTCGCCGCCGAGCGTCAGCGCCGCTGGTCCGCGGGCGACCGCTTTCGCCGCTGGCAGCGCGAAGGGTTCCGCGGACCGCCGCCGCGCTGGGGTGAGGGCGGCACGCACGAAACGGCGCGTCCGCAACGCCCCGATCGTCCAGGCTGGAGCCAACCGAGGCCATCCGCGACCGGCACGCCGCCCATGACCAATCCCGTGCCGGGCACCGAGCAGCCGCAGCGCCCCAGTGGCCCGGGCTGGGGCCGGCAGCGGCCGCCGGCAGGCGGCGAGAGAACCCGGCCGCCGCGCTTCGAGGCCCCGCCCGTGATGCCGCGGCGGACAGCTCAACAACCGGGCGCAGCGCCGCCCCCGGCCGCATCCGGCCGGCCCCAACGCCCGCACTGGCGCCGGGACGGAAGCCCCCGGCCCGACCGGCCCAGCTTCACCCGCCCGCCCGGCTTTGCACCGGCCGAACGGCCGCATTCGGCTCCGCGCCCGCAGCCCGTGGAACGCCCGCAATTCGCGCCACGGCCGGCGCCGCCGGCCCGTGTCGCACCACCGCCTCCGCCACCACCACCGCCGCCCCGGATACAGGAGCGGATGATCGAGCACCCGCAATAGCTCAGGCGATGCGGCCCGGGTTGGAAACGAAGGGCAGGATGCCGCGATATTGCTCCAGCGGCGGCGCGCCGGGGATCAGCGCGCCGCGGCGGAGCAGGAAGATGTGGCGGACGATCTCCGCCTGCTGCTCGAGGCCGTAGCGCTCGAGCCGCCAGCCGGGCTTCAGGCTGTAACCATAGCGGCAGAAGGGATGGCGGCGCAGCGGCAGGAAGATGCCCTTCTGATGCTGCCAGATATGCGTCATCTCATGGATGAACAGCCCCTGCAGGTCGAGCGGTGCATTGGCGAAATCGTCGCGATAGTTGCAGCCCTTGGGGTGGAAATGGATGCAGCCCATCGGCGCCATCGTCACCCCGCGCGGCTGGAAGAAGGCCCATTTGCGGTTGGCGACCCGCGCGCGATCATAATCGATCGCGTCGCCGAAGATGCTGCGGGCGAGACTCACCTCGCCGATGGTGAGCGGGCGGCGTTCTCCGCCTTGCAGCTGCGGCACCTCAGATATCTTCGTGCACCATGTCGATCTCGCGCACGCCGCGCTCGCGCCGGGCGGCGTTGACCAGCTCGCGCAGCTTCTCGCGCCGGGCGCGGGCGGAATCGACGTCGCGGATCACCAGCGGCGCGGCCCTGGTGGTCTCGTCGGACGAGGCGATGGTGATCGTGCCGATGTCCGCCCATTGGTTGATCAGGCTGAAGTCGATCCGCACGTCCTTGACGCGATACAGTTCGATCTCGTCGATCGACTTCACGAAAATGCCCTTGTGCAGGATCAGCCGGTCCCCGGTCACTTCATAGGTGACGGCGAGGTTCGCGATCCATTTGATGAGGACGATGATCAGCCCGACGCCGACAAGGCAGAGCAGCAGCGTTCCCCACCCTGCCAGGGTCCCGCGCAGCCAGCCCCAGGTCGAAGAGCGAAAGCGGTCGATCGTCATGCGGGTTCCTTTACCGGCTCTGTTCGGCGAACATAACGCAAAGAAAGGCGGCGGAAAGCCCGCGCCGGAACGTCGGTCGCTACGGGTTCGTCCGCGTGCTACCGTCAGCGAAACGAACGATGGAGGGATGCCCATGCGGATCGTGATACGGGCCATGCTGGCTGCAACCCTGCTGACCGGCGCGACCGGCGCGACGGCAGCGCTCTTCACGCCGCAGCAACCGCCGGCAGCGGCAGCGACCACCACGCGCCCGCTGTTCGCGATCGTCTATCGTGCCGGCCCGGCATGGAAGCCCGGCGTGCCGATGAAGGGCCAGGGGCTGCGCGACCATTTCTACTATGTGAAGGCGCTGCACGAGCGCGGCGATATCGTCTATGCCGGGGCGATGGGGCCGGACGGCGGACTCATGCTGATCCACGCCGCCGATCAGGCGGCAGCCGACGCGATCGCCGCGAATGACCCTGCGGTGAAGACCGGCATCTTCATCGGCGAGGTGCGCGTCTACGCACCGCGCTTCGTGGGCGCTGGCGCAGCGACTGCGGCCAAGCCCTAAATCCGCTAGAGCGCGGCGTTGCCTGCGGCGCGCACAGCGGCGTTGACCTCGATCGTCTTGCCGTCGGCGAAGGACAGGCGCAGTGGGAATGTGCCACCCGCGCGGACCGAAGGCGAAAGATCGTAGAGCATGACATGCTTGCCGCCGGGCTTGAATTCGACCCGTTCGCGCGCGGGAATCGCGACGTCCTTGATCGGCGCCATCGTCATCATGCCGCCTTCGTGCTTCATTTCGTGAATTTCGGTGCGGATCGCCGCGGGACTTGAGACCGCGACCAGACTGGCCGCCTGCGCTCCGCCCTTCACGTTGAAATAGGCCGCGCCGGGGCGTCCGGCGACTGCGGGAAGGCGCACCCAGGCGTCATCGACAGCGAGGTCGGCCTGCTGGCAGCCAGCCAGTACCACACCCGCCAAACCCATCGCGAAAATCGCCCGCATCACGCCTTCTCCTCCCGATTCGGGAACCCTGGAGGCGTTCCTATGGCCCGCCCTGTCTTGCGGCAAGGCGCGGCTCACCTATATCGCGGCTTGTAACAACCGGATTGCCGTCTCAGGGGTCCGGTAAATGGTTGAAACTTTTAGATTAGGACACGGGGGCCAATAGAGGACTCATGGCAAAGGTAATCGGAATCGATCTCGGCACCACCAACAGCTGCGTCGCGGTGATGGAAGCGGGCAAGCCCAAGGTGATCGAGAATGCCGAAGGCGCACGTACCACGCCTTCGATCGTCGCGTTCGCCAAGGACGGCGAGCGCCTGGTCGGCCAGCCGGCGAAGCGCCAGGCGGTGACCAACGGCGACAACACGATCTTTGCGGTGAAGCGCCTGATCGGCCGCCGCTTCGACGATCCGATCACCAAGAAGGACACCGAGCTGGTGCCCTACACCATCACCAAGGGTCCGAACGGCGACGCATGGGTCAAGGCAGGCGGCGAAGACTATTCGCCCAGCCAGATCAGCGCCTTCATCCTTCAGAAGATGAAGGAAACCGCCGAATCGTATCTCGGCGAGACCGTGACCCAAGCGGTCATCACCGTTCCGGCATACTTCAACGACGCGCAGCGCCAAGCAACCAAGGACGCCGGCAAGATCGCGGGCCTTGAAGTGCTGCGCATCATCAACGAGCCGACTGCCGCGGCGCTGGCCTATGGGCTCGAGAAGACCGACGGCAAGACGATCGCGGTCTATGACCTTGGCGGCGGCACCTTCGATATCTCGATCCTCGAGATCGGCGACGGCGTGTTTGAGGTGAAGGCCACCAACGGCGACACCTTCCTGGGCGGCGAGGATTTCGATTCGAAGGTCGTCCAGTTCCTGGCCGACGGCTTCAAGAAGGATGAGGGCATCGACCTCACCAAGGACAAGCTCGCGCTGCAGCGCCTGAAGGAAGCCGCCGAGAAGGCGAAGATCGAACTGTCGTCGGCCGCGACGACCGAGGTCAACCTGCCCTTCATCACCGCCGACGCCAACGGGCCGAAGCACCTGGTCAAGACGATCAGCCGTGCCGACCTGGAGAAGCTTGTCGACGACCTGATCCAGCGCACGCTGGAGCCGTGCCGCAAGGCGATGGCAGATGCCGGCGTCAAGGCGAACGCGATCGACGAGGTCGTGCTTGTCGGCGGCATGACGCGCATGCCCAAGGTGCGTGACGTCGTGAAGTCGTTCTTTGGCAAGGAGCCGCACACCGGCGTCAATCCGGACGAGGTCGTCGCGATCGGCGCCGCCATCCAGGCCGGCGTGCTGCAGGGCGACGTCAAGGACGTGCTGCTGCTCGACGTGACCCCGCTGAGCCTCGGCATCGAGACGCTGGGCGGCGTGTTCACGCGCATGATCGATCGCAACACGACGATCCCGACCAAGAAGTCGCAGACCTACTCCACCGCTGACGACAATCAGCAGGCGGTGACGATCCGTGTCTTCCAGGGCGAGCGCGAGATGGCCGCGGACAACAAGATGCTGGGCCAGTTCGACCTGGTCGGCATCCCGCCAGCGCCGCGCGGCGTGCCGCAGATCGAGGTGACGTTCGACATCGATGCCAACGGCATCGTCAACGTTAGCGCCAAGGACAAGGGCACCGGCAAGGAGCAGCAGATCCGCATCCAGGCTTCGGGCGGTCTTTCCGACGCCGACATCGACCAGATGGTCCGCGACGCTGAGCAGTTCGCCGAAGAGGACAAGAAGCGCCGCGCCGCGGCCGAGGCGAAGAACAACGCCGAGAGCCTGGTCCACACCACCGAGCGCCAGCTCGCCGAGAATGGCGACAAGGTGGACGACGCACTGAAGGGCGAGATCCAGACCGCGATCGATGAGGCCAAGGCCGCGATCGAGGGCGGTGACGCTGACGCCATGAACGATAAGAGCCAGGCGCTCGCGCAGGTCGCGATGAAGCTGGGTCAGGCGATCTACGAGAAGCAGCAGCAGTCGGAGGCTTCACCTTCGGCCGATGCGGGGACTGCGGAGAAGGCGGATGGCGACGATGTCGTCGATGCCGAATTCTCCGAGGTGGACGACAACAAGGCGTAAGCTATGACCTTTAACCGTCACCCCAGCGAAAGCTGGGGTCTCCGGCCCCAGGCGCACCGCTTGCGGCACGAGATGCCAGCTTCAGCTGGCATGACGGGTGAAAGGCGGGGGCCGAGTGAATGACCACCCAGACTGACTATTACGAGCTGCTAGGCTGCTCCCGCGACGCGGACGACGCCACGATCAAGGCCGCTTTCCGCAAGCTCGCAATCAAATTCCATCCCGACAAGAATGGCGGGTGCAAGGATCATGAGGCGAAGTTCAAGGCGATCAACGAGGCCTATGACTGCCTGAAGGACCCGCAGAAGCGCGCGGCGTACGACCGCTTCGGCCACACCGGCTATCCCGGCGGCGGCCAAGGTCCCGGCTTCGACGCCTTTTCCGACATCTTCGAAAGCGTGTTCGGCGAGTTCATGGGCGGCCGTGGCGGCCAGCAGGCCCAGCGGCGCGGCGCCGACCTGCGCTACGACATGGAGATCAGCCTGGAAGACGCCTTCCACGGCAAGCAGACCGACATCACTGTCGATGTATCCGGTATCTGCGATCCGTGCGGCGGCACCGGCGCTTCGCCCGGCACCATGGCCAAGACCTGCGGCACCTGCCGCGGCCATGGCAAGGTGCGGGCGCAGCAGGGCTTCTTCATGGTCGAGCGGACCTGCCCCTCGTGCCACGGCGCGGGCAAGACGATCACCGATCCGTGCCGCAACTGCCGCGGCGAGGGCCGGGTCGACCGCACCGTGACGCTCGCCGTCAACGTGCCGCCTGGCGTGGACGAAGGGACGCGCATCCGCCTGTCCGGCCAGGGCGAGGCGGGCGCGCGCGGCGCGCCGCCGGGCGACCTCTACATCTTCCTCCACATCAAGCGGCACGCGATCTTCGAGCGCGAGGGCACCACGCTCTACGCGCGCGCGCCGATCAGCTTCACCACGGCGGCGTTGGGCGGCGAGATCGAGATCCCGGGGCCGGACGGCGAGCTGCACAATATCCGCATCAATCCCGGCACCCAGTCGGGCCGCGAGGTACGGCAGCGCGGCGCGGGCATGCCGGTGCTGCAGGGCCGCGGGCGCGGCGACCTGGTCGTCAAGCTCGAGGTCGAGATCCCGACCAAGCTGTCCGCCGAGCAGCGCGAACTGCTCGAGCAGTTCCGTACGCTGGAGACCGGCGAGGAATGCCCGGCATCGACCGGTTTCTTCGACAAGCTCAAAAAGGCGGTGGGCGGCTGCTAGGGCCGCCCACCAACCTTGCCGAAAACCATCTAACCTAGCGCGTCGCGGATCGCCGTCTCGACGGGCGCCGCATCCGCCCGCCACGGATCGAGCGGCACCGCCGGGAGCAACGGCGGCTGGGCAAGGATGCGCGGACGCGTGCCGCGATGCGGCTGCGCGGCGTGGACGAGGAACGGGTGGCACAGATAGACCGTGCCCGCCGCCCCGGTCGCCAGCACTTCGCGCCGGTGCGCCGACGCCGCAAAGCCGTCCGCGGCGAGCTCGCGCAGGGTGAGCCCCACTTCGTCGGCGGGGGCCAGCCGTTGCGCGATGTCGCGGTGCGATCCCGCGCGGATGCGGGTCGGCGCGTCCTCCTCCCCGACATCGGTGAACAGGAACAGCATCAGCAGTGCCCGGCCCCGACTGACGACATTGGCGCGCCAGTCGAGAAAGTCGGGCGTTTCCGTGCCGAAGCTCACATCGATGTGCCAGCCATCGTCATTCGGCGCTTCGGGTGTAGGGAAGCGCAGGACGAAAGTTCCGAGCGCTCCCGGCGGCAGCCAGCGACCAGGACCGACAAGCTGATCGAAGGCCGCATGCAGCAGCTGGGTGTTGGCGGTCCCACGGAACACCGGCTGGGCATAATGGCCGAGCCGGATCACCGGCGCGTGCCAGCTGGCCGGATCGGCGGGGTCGCACCCGGCGTCGCGCCACAGGAGGGCGGCAGCCTGTTCGGCAAGGTCGCGCGGAAAGGCATTGTCGATGCGGACGAAGCCGTCGGTGATGAAGGCGTTGATTTGCGCCGGAGACAGTCCCGGCGCATTGGGTTCGGACGTCATGACGAAAGTTCCTCAAGCTGACGGGCACGCCGGACCTGTCGTCCGGCGATGACGTGCAGGCGAAGGACCGATAAGCCGGTCCGCTCAGCCCAGGAGCGGGAAACCCTGAATGTTGCGCGCGAACATCGTCATGGAGCTGAAGATAGGTCTGCGTCCGCCGATGCCAAGCGCGCGGTGCCGAGATGGGTCGCGGCGGGGCTTGTGCGGCAGCGACACGCCCAAACGGAAAAGGGGGCCGACGTTTCCGCCAGCCCCCCGTGTCGCCGGACTTTCGGCCTCGCGCCCGCCACAGGGGGCTGCGCGCGCCTTCATGTCGGCGGCATGCTCAGCCCGCGCCGGCAAGGGAAGCGGGCCTCGCGTCCTGGTCAACGCTCGGCGGACGCCTCCCGTTGGCCATCTCCGACCGGCAAGCCGCCCGGAGGACCCGCCAGCGGCAAGCCGCGGGTGGGCTGCCCGTCCGGCGGCGAACCGCCCTGGGGCCGGTCACCGGGGCGGGTGTGATCCCGAAGGATCAGCTTCCCACCTCGATGTCCTTTGCTCGGCCTTTGCCCGAAGGCTCCGGCCTCGAGGTTTCGGTCATCCAGAGTTGCCGATCCCGAAAGATCGCCGTGTCTCGATGGCCTCGCCCGGGTGGTTCAGCCCGAAGGCCTCGCGTTCCGAACGTCTGGCTGTCCGGCCTGACCTGCGCCGAAGCGCCTGCCTGCCCTGACAACCCGCTCCACTTCCGCCCGAAGGCGTCGGCTTCGCGTTCGGTCGCCTGGCTTGTCCATGCTCCGGGGGAGCATTTTCCGCCCTGGCGGCCCGCCCTTCCCATGCCGAAGCATGCGAGAGACGTTTTGGACACTCGATCCGTTTCGTTTCCATCCCACCCGCTCTCGCGAGCGGGACAGGCCGTTTCCCGGGGTGGTGTCCCCGTATCGATCCATGCGGTTTCCCGAAGGCACCCTGCGCAGCTCGATCCGTTGTAAACTTCTGATTTCGCTTTGATTTCTCGCCGCGTCATCGTCCGCTTACAAGGATGATGCTGTCATCGTTTCCGAGTCGCGCAAACCCGCAATCGACGCGATACGGCCTGTTGATAACGTGGATAACGGGGAGGGATCAGGCGCTTCTGAGCGGGGGCGGTGCCCATCCTGGCGGGGCCATCTCGAACCCGGCAAAGTCGAAGCCGGGGACGACGACGCAGCTGACCAGCGCCCAACCGTCCTCCGCTTCGGCCGCTTGCCAGCGAGTCGCGGGGACCAGTGCCTGGGGCGTGTAGCCGCGGGCCACGTCGCCGCCAAGCATGATTCTGGCCGGATTCGCGTCATTTGCGTCGGCGATCAGCAGATCGAGCGACGCGCCCGCATGCCATAGCCACAATTCGTCCGCGTCCACCCGGTGCCAGTGCGAGCGGCACCCCTGCTCGAGCAGATAGAGGATCGCGGTGCCGGGCGAGCGCGCCCCGCCCTGCTCCGCTGCGCGCCACGTCTCGCGATACCAGCCGCCCTCCGGGTGCGGGGCCAGCCCAAGGGCCTCGACGATCGATTCTGCTTTCTGCATCGCGTGTGAATGGCATGAAATGTTACGTTCATGAAACCGGCCCGATAGACAGGGCGTTGGGGGAACAGGGTTTCAGGTAGAGATGGAGTTTCACAATGCGTAACCTGCTCATGGCGCTTGGCGCCGCCTCGCTGGCGGTTCCCGCCGCTGTCGTCCTTCCCGCCTCGCAGGCCGAGGCCGGGGTGCAGAAGAAGCGCTATTCGTACCGCGAATGGCGCGGCCGCGACGGCCGCCGCTATTGCCGCAAGTCGGACGGCACCACCGGCCTGGTAGTCGGCGGTGTGGCCGGCGCGCTGGTTGGCCGTACGATCGATTCCCGCGGTGACCGTACGCTCGGCACCGTGCTAGGCGCCGCCGCAGGTGCCGTGGCGGGCCGCGAGATCGAGCGCAGCGGCAGCAAGCGCCGCTGCCGCTAAGACCGCAAATACGGATCGACGGGGGGCCGAGGGAAACTTCGGCGCCCCGTTTCGTTTGAGGAACGAGTTGGGGGGCATCCCGGCAGGGGAGATGCCCGATGAAGAAATGGATGATCGCAGCGAGCACCGCGGCAATGGCCGCGACCGGCGCTTGCACCGACTATGGCTATGACCGTCCCGGCTATGCCGGCGACGACTATTGGGATGCGCCGCGCTATTATCGCGACGGCAGCTACGAGGAACGCCGCCTCGGCCGTGACGAGCGCGTCTATCGCGGCCGCGACGGGCGCTATTATTGCCGCCGCAGCGACGGATCGGCGGGGCTGATCGTCGGCGGGCTGGCCGGCGGTGTGCTCGGCAACATCCTTGCGCCCGGCGGATCGAAGACGCTGGGCACGATTCTGGGTGCCGCGGGCGGCGCGGCGATCGGCAGCACCGCGGACCGTGCCGGCGAGGTGCGCTGCCGATGACCTAATGCGCTTTTAACCCGGGCGGGTGTAGCATGCGGGCAATGCTCCGCGTACTCACCCTCTCCTCGCTCTTCCCTGATGCTTCCCGCCCCAATTTCGGGGTGTTCGTGGAGGGGCAGATGCTCGGCCTCGCCGCGCATCCCGACGTCGCGCTCAAGCTGGTCGCGCCGCTCGGACTGCCGCCTTGGCCGCTCGGCCATCGCGGCCGCTACGCCCAGCTTTCCGCCCTGCCGCAGCATGAGGACTGGAAGGGGGTCGAGACATGGCGCCCGCGCTTCCTCAACCTGCCCGGCACGGGCGGGCGTTTCCACGCCGCGATGCTGACACGCGCGCTGGTGCCGCTGTTGTCGCGAATCCGCAGGGACTTCCCGTTCGACGTGATCGACGCGAGCTTCTTCTTCCCCGACGGCCCCGCCGCGGTGGCGCTGGGACGGCGCTTCGGCGTTCCCGTCTCGATCAAGGCACGCGGCGCCGATATCCACCATTGGGGACGTGCCCCGGCGACCGCGGCGCAGGTAATCGCCGCGGCACAAGCCGCGGACGGCCTCCTCGCCGTCTCGCAGGCTATGAAGGCCGATATCGCCGCGCTCGGCATCGCGCCGGACCGGATTCGCGTACACCACACAGGGGTCGACCTCACCCGCTTCGCGCCGCGCGACCAGGGTACGGCAAAGGCCGCACTCGGCATCGACGGCCCGCTGATCGTCTCGATAGGCGCGCTGATCCCGCGCAAGGGACACGACATGGTGATCGACGCGGTGAGCGCCCTTCCCGGCGTTCAGCTGCGCATCGCGGGCGAAGGACCCGAACGGCCGCGCCTCGCCGCGCAGATCGCCCGGCTGGGACTGGAGGATCGCGTCAGGCTCCTCGGCAGCGTCGCGCATGGCGATCTCCCGCCGCTGCTCGCTGCCGCCGATGTGATGGCGCTCGCCTCCTCCTCGGAGGGGCTCGCCAATGCCTGGATCGAGGCGGTGGCCAGCGGGACGCCGATCGTCATTCCCGCTGCCGGCGGCGCGGCCGAGGTCGTCACCTCCCCCGCCGCGGGCCGTATCGCCGGGCGCACCGCTCCAGCTTTTGCCGCGGCGATCGGGGAACTCCTCGCCGCTCCGCCCGCGCGCGACGCTGTGCGTGCAGCTGCCGCCGGGTTCACCTGGGAAGCGAACACCGCCGCGCTGTACGATCACTTATCGGGGCTAGTAGCCTCGCGCGCTCAGTCCAGCGGGTAAAGCGCGGCCGCGATCCAGCGCAGCTCGGCGCGCAGCACGCCCCAGGCGCGCGCCGCGGCCCGGCTGTCCATCACCTCGATCCCGAACGGCAGTGCCGCCTCGAGCGCGAGCCACGGGCGGCGCAGCCGGCTTCCAGTGCCGAGCAGCAGGAATTCGGGCTGCGGGTCCATCGCCAGCAGCGGCGCAAAGGCGTCCGCGGTCAGATCCTCCAGCGGCGGCGGCGTCCAGCCCTCGGCCCGGCTCGGCGTGAGCAGCAGGCCGAGATAGACATTGTCGTCGACTCGGAAGCCGCCGCCCGAGAAGCCCGACACCACCGGACCCTCGATCCGGGTCCGGTCGATCTTCATCAGGGCATGTCCTTGAAGCTGACGCGCTCGGCGCCCTCCACGCCCTTCGGTCCCGCGGCTTCCTTGGGCAGAAAGCTGTCGGGCCGCAGCTTGAGCCACAGCAGGATCGCCGCCGAGACATAGACCGACGAGAAGGTGCCGATGACGATGCCGAGCAGCATCGCGGCGGTGAAGCCGAAGATCACGTCCGGGCCCAGCACCAGCAGGACGGTCAGCACGATGCCGATCGACAGCGAGGTGACCACGGTGCGCGACAGCGTCTCGTTGATAGAGAGGTTGAGCAGCTCCTCCATCTCCATCTTGCGGTATTTGCGCATATTCTCGCGGATCCGGTCGTAGACGACGATCGTGTCGTTGAGCGAATAGCCGATGATCGTCAGCACCGCAGCGACGATGTTGAGGTCGAATTCGAGCTGGGTCAGCGCGAAGAAGCCGAGCGTCAGCGCGACGTCGTGGAACAGCGCGAACAGCGCGCCGATACCGAACTGCCACTCGAACCGGACCCAGATGTACAGAGCGATCGCCAGCATCGCGAGGCTGAGGCTGATCGCGCCGTTGCGGAACAGCTCTTCCGACACCTTGCCCGACACGCTCTGAGCGCCAGCGACCTGCGCGCCGGGATAATTCTTGATCAGCGCTGCGCGGATCACGCTCGCCGCCTTGTTCGCGGCTTCCTCGCCGCCCTCGGGCAGCGGGGTGCGGATCGAATATTCGGTGGTGTCCGCCACCTGCTGTACCGTCGCCTCGCCTACGCCGAGCGCCTGGATGCGCTCGCCCAGCGTTGGAATGTCTACATGCTGGGTGAAGGTGACGCGCGTCTGCTGGCCGCCGACAAAGTCGATGCCGAGGTTGAACCCCTTGATGAAGCAGAGCGCGATCGAACCGGCGATCAGGAGCAGCGACAGCGCCATCGCCACGTTCCGGTATTTGAGGAACGCGATGTTGGTGTTGTCGGGTACGAGCTTGAGGGGACGCATATGGCCTTACCTTACCCCGTTCGGGCTGAGCTTGTCGAAGCCCTGCCTTTCTTGTGCGATCGGGTCGGGAGAAGAACAGCCCTTCGACAAGCTCAGGGCGAACGGAGAAAGGAGGTTCATCCTACCGTCCTTAAATGTTGATCGTCTTCGGGCGGTTGCGCTTCAGCCAGTCCGCGACGAGCAGACGGGTGAAGGTAACGCCGGTGAAGACCGAAGTGACGATGCCGATGGCGAGCACGACCGCGAAGCCGCGGATCGGGCCGGAGCCGAACATGAACATGATCGCCGCGGAGATGACGTTGGTGATGTTCGCGTCAAAGATGGCGCGGCTGGCTTCCTTGTACCCGAACTCGACCGCGGAGACCGCGGCGCGGTTGCGGATCCGCTGCTCCTCGCGGATGCGCTCGTTGATCAGCACGTTGGCGTCGACCGCCGCGCCGATCGTCAGCACGAAGCCGGCGATGCCGGGCAAGGTCAGCGTCGCGCCGAAGAACGCCATGATGCCGAACACCATCACCGCGTTAACCAGTAGCGCGAGCGAGGTGTAGACCCCGAAGCGCAGATAGGTGAACAGCATGAACAGGATCAGCGCCACCGTGCCGATCACGCCGGCGAGAATGCCCTTCTCGATCGATTCCTGACCGAGCTCGGCCGAGACCGTACGCTCCTCGACCACCTTCAATGCCACGGGCAGCTTGCCCGAGCGCAACGCGATGGCGAGCTCATTGGCGCTCTGGACGGTGAAGCCGCCGGAGATCTGGCCGCGGCCGCCGAGGATCGGCTCGTTGATGTTGGGCGCAGAGATGACCGAGCCGTCGACGATGATCGCGAACGGCTTGCCGGTGTTCTCGCGCGTTGTCTGGCCGAAGCGGAACCCGCCCTGGCTGTTGAAGGTGAAGCCGACCACGACCTGCTGGTTCTGGTCGAACTCCTGCTTGGCGTCGATCAGCTGGTCGCCGCTGACGATCGTCTGCCGCTTGAGCGCGATCATCGGCTGCTGCCCCTCGCGCTGCGGATAGGCGACGTAGGGCAGAGCAAATTGTCCGGTGGGCGCAGACGGATAGGGCATGATCTCGCTGCCGATCGGCGCGCGGCCGGCGGCGATCTCGGCGGGATTGGCGGTGATGTCCACCAGCTTGAACTCGAGCCGCGCTGTCTTGCCGAGCAGCTGCTTGAGCGCCTCGGGATCCTTGAGCCCCGGCACTTCGACGAGGATTCGGTTGCGGCCTTCGAGCACGATCGTCGGCTCGAGCGTGCCCAGCGCGTTGATGCGGCGATCGACCACCTCGCGCGCGTCCGCCATTGCCTGCTTGACCGCCTGGTCGAGGCCCGCGTTGGTCTGCGTCACGATGAAGCGCGTTCCGTCGCGCACCTCGATCGTCCATTCGCGCTGGCCGGTCATGCCGGCGCCGCTGCCGGTCAGCTGGAGCAGACGCTCACGCGCCGCATCCACCTTTGCCACATCGCGCACCATGAAGCTGATCGTGCCGTCCCGCATCGAGATGTCGCCGATATCGATGCGGGGATCCTGGCGGCGGAACTCGGTCTCGATCTCGTCGCGCTTGGCGGCGAGCCGCGTGCGCGCGAGATCGGCGGTGTCCGCCTCGAGCAGGATCGAGCTGCCGCCGGCAAGGTCGAGGCCGAGGTTGATCGACGGCTGCGGGATCCAGCCCGGCCAGCGTTCACGCATATTCTCGGGCACGAAGCTCGGAATCGTGAGCAGGAAGCAGGCGGCGATCGAAAGCCAGACCGCCCAGACCTTCCACTTCGGGAAATCGAGCATGTTCAGTCGTTCGCCGGCTTGCCGCTGCCCAGCGGCTGGACCTCGACGATGGTCGCCTTGACCACCTTGACCTTCACGCCGGTCGCGATCTCGACATTGGCATAGACGTCGTCGACCGACACCACCTTGCCCACCAGACCGCCCGCGGTGACGACCGTGTCACCCTTCTTCATCCCGCCAATCGAAGCCTGAAGCGTCTTCATCCGCTTCTGCTGCGGGCGAATCATCAGGAAGTAGAAGGCGATGAAGATCAGGATCAGCGGCGCGATCGACAGAAACGATCCGGCGGCGCTGCCCTGTCCCGCCGCGCTTCCCGCGGCCTGTGCATATGCTGGTGAGATGATCATGGTTCCCCGGGCCTGTCTGCTGGCCAGAATGGTGGGGGCTGGAGGCCCCGCGTTCAAGCGGCGCGCGCTACCATGCGCGTTGCGCAGGTGCAACCATTGCCGGGACTGTGGCCCGGCTGCAACGGGCCATCTCTACCCCCTTGCATCGCCTGTCCTGTGCGCCTAGAGGGCCGTGCCTCGGTCGGGGCGTAGCGCAGCCTGGTAGCGCATCACACTGGGGGTGTGGGGGTCGCAGGTTCGAATCCTGTCGCCCCGACCAACAAGCTTCGAGGCGGACCTGCCGCCTTGTCCTTTCCTGACAGCTAGAGCGAGCCGATTCGCAGACGCGGAGCGGCGACCCGCGACCCGCCAGTGGCGCAATCATCTGTTGCGCGCACGCCCGGCGCCGGTTACTTACATTGATGTAAGTTCATCGCCTTTGTCGTTGGGGGGATCCGATGTCCACGCGCACGCCGCCTTGTCCGGAACCTGCGGCATGATCCGCACGCTGTCGATCGTCACCGGCCTAGCCGCACTGGCATTGCCTGCGGCTGCGCGCGATCTGACCGGGACCTGGGCGACGGGCAGCGCGGGCGGGCGGGTCCAGATCTATCGCTGCGGCGATGCGCTGTGCGGCAGGATCATCGATGCCGCCCGGCTGCGCACCAATCCCGGCCTGACCGACGAGCGCAATTCAGACCCCAAATTGCGGACGCGCCCGCTCAAGGGTCTGGTCGTGCTTCAGGGCTTCACCGGCGGCCCGGCCGAATGGCAGGGCGGGCCGGTCTATGATCCGGAAACCGGCAGCGGCGCGCGCAAGGGCTATCTCAAGCTGCTGCCCGACGGCAGGCTCGAGCTAAAGGGCTGCGTCGCCTTCTTCTGCCGGACCAAGGTGTGGACCCGGGTGCGCTGATCCGTCGCGGCGGAATCCTATAGCCGCTTGCGCAACGTCAGCCGGATGATCCGGCCGAGCGGATCGATCTCGTCGCGGCTGAAGCCGGCGGGTATGGTCCCATCCTGTAACGTCACGCGGCGATAGCCGTTGAAGACGTTCTGAATGGCGAGCGTGATTTTCAGGTTGTCCAGCAACCCACTCTTGCGGGTCTGGCCGGCCAAGTGCTCGGGCTCGACGAACAAAGTCAGGTTGAAGATCACGGGCGGCTTGGTGTTGAGGGTCCGGTCGCCATTCTCGACACGAGAGGCGCCGCTCCAGTTCCCTCCAAACGTCGCGCCCCAACCTCGCTGGCCGGCTGTCGTCTGAAACGACAGGGAGTGACGGGATTGGCCGCTCTGGGTGAGTTGATCGATCACGGGAACGCCCGGATGGGTCAGCAATTCGCTCTTCAGCCGCCAACGGTGCCTGAGCGAAAAGCTGAGCTGCGTGGCATTCGCAACCGGTTTGCCCGGAAAGCGCAATGCAACGCTCGAGGACAGCTCGGAATCGGTCGCGCGGGCGATGTTGATCGGGCGCGCATCGACCGCGATCAGCCGCCCATCGGCATCGCGAGTGACGCGTTCGGGAAAGGCCGCTTCGATGACGGGTGTCAGTTCGGGGAATCCAGCGACACCGCCTTTGGCCGTGTCCTGCCGGTAGGCTGCGTTCAGTGTCACGGTTTGGTTGCCCAGCGGGCGCACCATCGCCTCCAGCGCCAGGCTTTGCTGGCTGCCGCGCCCTAGCGCTGGATTTCCGCCGGTTATCCAGACCGGTTCAGCGACCTCGCCGCGCGAATAATCGAATATCCGGTTGATCGTCGTGACGATCGGATCGTCAAGCTGCCCGAACGACGGCGCGGTCTCGGCATGGCCGATCGACCCCCGAAACCGGAGGTTCCGGGTGGGGGACCAGTTGAGGTCGCCGCCATAGCGCTTTTGCAACCGGCTACGCGTCATCGTCTGCGCGCTCGCGGTCAGATCAAGGTCCAGGCTTCCGAGGGACATTATCTCCCCTTCGCCTGGACGGGAAAGCGGCAGACTCAGGCCGAACGCCCCGTCCAGCCGCTCGAGCGCCGACCCGCTGCGCACAGCGGAGCCACCGAGATTGTCCCCTTGCCGGCTCTCGGACCGGCTACGCCCCGCATTCACCGAGAGGTTGGCGGTCACAGGCCCGGCGGGCAGGTTAAGGACATTCCTTTTGACGTTGAGTCGGGAGGTGATGCTCTCGCCTCGCGAACGATTGCGGCGCGCGAGCAGTAACCGCTCGTCCCACGGCCTATAAGGGTTGAAGGCCGGATCAGCGCTATCGAGCAGTTGCTGGGCGCGTGTGGCATCGATCCCGCTTTCGAGCAGGCTGCGCGTCCAGCTTCGAGAATAGCTGGCGGAGAAGCTGGCCTGCCAATCGCCGATCATGCCCGTCAACGACAGCGACGTGCCGATCGATTCGGAATCAGTATTGCTGCGCAGCGCGCGCGCCCCCGCAAAGGGCCGCGTCAAGAGCACATCGCCGGCAAAGGGGGACCAGGGGCTGTCGGCGGGGACGATGATCGATGTCATCGGTAGGCCGCGCATCGCGCGGCTTGAGCTGCGGCTGGCGTCGGCGCTCAGGGAGACCGAGAAGGATCCGAGAGGGCGGGTCAAACCGATGCCGAGCGCCATGCTGCGCCGCGATGGCAGCAGTGTTTCGAATTCATTCGGATCGAGCGCATGGCTGTCGCCAACAGTGGCGATGAAATCGGCGAGCAGAGGCGCCTTCGACATGGCGCCGGGCGGGATGGCGGCAGTCGCGACCGGTCTTCCGGCAAGGTGGCTGAGCGCCGGATCGACCTCACCACCTTCAGGCGCGGAAACATAGCCGGTGCCGTCAAATGTGCCGGGGCGCGGGGGAATATTTCTAGCACTCTTGCGCAGGGCGCTGTCGTAGCTGGCGCGCGCCTGCACATTCCAGCGCGCCGGTCCGTCAATCGCCGCCCGGCCGACAGACAGGCTCCCACCATATTGCCCGCCCCCCGTCGCCAAGCTGGCGCCGGCATCGGCATTTAGGCTCGAAAAATGTTTCTTGAGAACCAGGTTGACGACCCGCTGACCGGAAGGGTGACCATAGCGCGCAGCTGCCTCTGGCTTGAGCACGGCAAGGCGGTCCAGCGCCTCGGCGGGAAAGGCCAAGATCGAACGGTCGAAACCTGCGGGTTGACCGTTGATGAGAAGGACCGGCTCTTCTTCGCCATCGCCGATGATCGGCTGAAGACGCCTCAGCAAATCCTGGATGCTGTCGGCACCATGGCTGGCGATCTCTTCCTCACTGAATTCGGATTCCGCGGCCACCTTGGCTTCGCCGTAGCGCCGGCCGACGACGAGGATTTCGTCCGGACCCGAAAGATCGCCCGGCGGGGCAGGCTCTTTCGAGTCTGCCACCGCACGGACGCCCCCTTTATCATTCTGTGCCCCGGCTTCGGGGCAAAACGTCAGCGGCAAGGCGATGGAGAACAGCGAAACGAGGCGAGTCGAGCTCATCGCAATACGCACGCAATGTCACCCCACGCCCAGCTGCCACGCCCCTTCGTCGGGCCGCGGCGAAGCGGGCGCACGAAACCGTGCGCCCGCCAACACTCCTATTCCAACGTCATAGCCTCAGGCATGACGATTGATACCCTCGCCTTACGAGGCCGACCCCACGATCGTGCAATCCGGGGTGCCCGGCGTCGCGGTCGGCAGGAAGGTGTCGATCAAGAACTCCGTCCCGTCCCAGGTCGCGGAGATATCGCCCGAGCAATCGCCGGCAGTGATCGTGTTGACGTACACGCCATGCACGGTGAACGTCCCGGTGCCGGGGCCGGTGCCCGGGGTATAGGTGTAGTTGTAGGGATTGCCGGTGAAGCTCAGCGCGGCACAGAACGGATTCCCGGCAGTCAGCGAGACATGCACCTTGCCCGGGGTAGTCGAATTCACGTCAAGCCCGACGACGCAGTTCAGCTGAATGCCCTTTTCCACAGTAGCATTGCCGGAATAGACACCAGTCGGCGCGGTCTGCGCCATCGCCGCGGTGCTCGCAAACTGCGCACCAACAAGGGCCGACGAGAACATGACGAGTTTAGCCAACTTATTCATGATCATCTCCTAGCGTTTATTTATATCATTCTTGCTCAGCGCGAATCGCCTAGCAACTACATTTTATGTAACTTTGAATTTTTCGTCAAATATCCAGACTCCTTCTTATATTTACTTAAATTGATCTTAATCCGACGTCAGAAGCGCTTCGTGATGTTGAACCCGAAGATTCTGGGATCCAGCGTGAACACGTTCGAGGTCAGCCCGGTGTCGTCGGAGTTGATGAAGAAGTCCGTGATCGGCGCATCGTTGAGCACGTTCTTGACGTAGAACTGGAACACCAGGTCGGACGCGGGACGTGCGAGCGTGACGGCCGCGTTGAGGTTACCCCAAGATTTCAACCGGTCGATTTCGGTGTTGTAGATGCGCGCAAAGCTGCTCGACTGGCGATAATAGTCACCGCGAAACGTCAGCTCCCAATCACCACCATCGATGAAGAAGGTGTATTGGGCACCGATATTTCCGGTCCAGCGCGGCGCGTTAGGCAGCTCGTTGCCACTTACATCGGCAAAGAAGCCGCGTCCGCCATTGGGCGCGCCGCTGCCGCCCTGGTTGATGTTCAGGCCCACCGTGGCGGGATTGTAGGGCGCGAACGGATCGTAAGTGAAGCCGTAGAGTGCGTAGAGCGGGAACTTGGTGCTGACCGCCGGGTTGAAGCTTCCGATCCGGTTCGCGCCCGGACAAAGCGCCGCGAGCGCCACCTCATTCTGAGTGGGCAGCAGGCGCTCGACCAGCACGCGCGGCGCGATGCAGTTCGACGGAACCTGAACCCAGGGACGCAGCACCACCCAATCCGGATTGCCCTGCGTCCGGTCCATCACATCGATCGATTGCGACCCTTTACCAAGCCGCGTCCGGAGATAGCCGAAATTGGCGTCGACGCGGAACGCCCGGGAGGGGCGCCAGGCGGTTTCAAGCTCGAGGCCCCAGGTCGTCGCGTCGAAATTCTCGTTGTACGCAATGCGATCGACGATCTGCGAGATCTGGTAATCCTTGTAATCATAGAAGAACCCGGTGGCGTTCAAGGTGAAGCGCCCGCCGTCGAAGCTGTTCTTCACGCCGATCTCGAAGGCGTTGAGAAATTCGGGCCGGAAGGTCTGCGGCAGGAACTGATACTGCACGACCTGCGGATTGAAGTCGACGCGCGGCGGGTTGGTGCCGCCGCCCTTGTACCCGCGGGCGGCGGAAAGATAGACCAGCGTCTCGTCCGTGAAGTTCAGGTTCGGCTTCCAGTCGAGTACCGCGCGTCCGGTGAACTCGCCCCATTCCTGCTCGATATCGGGCAGCGCGGGATAGCCGCTGTTCACGCGTCCGCCGGTCGTATCACCCGGAAAGCTCGTCTGCGTGCCACCGCCCAGCAGCAACTGGCTCGGCACCTGATCGGACCTCTTGCGGTCGCGCGTGTAGCGCGCGCCTAGGGTCAGCTTCACATCGCTGCTGATCTTCCAGTACAGCTCGCCGAACAGGCCCAGGCTCTTGATCCGGATGCCGTTCTGGCTGAGGAAGTAATTGTGTCCCTGGTTGTCGAGCCGGTCGATCGGGTTGCGATCGACATAGGGACACTCGCGCCCTTCGAAACCGAGATCGCAGGGCCGAAGCGATGGGTTCTGCACCGTTCCGCCCTTGCTGTAGTACCAGTCAGCAATAAGCGTGAACATGTTGTTGAAGACGTAGTAATCGTCCTGCGATTTGAAATCGAGATAGTTGACGCCGACGTTGAAGTTGACCGGACCGTCGAAGCTGGACTGGACGCGCAGCTCCTGCGACCATTGCCGGTTGTTCGAGCGGCTGAGGTCCGCCGACATCATACGGTCCGAACAGCCCAGCTGGGGATCACAATAGATGCCACCCGGCGTGGGCAGCAGAGCCGTATTCACCCAGCGCCCGAGCGAATCAACCATCGGCTGCGACGAATCATTGAAGATCGGGTTGGTGACGAACCGGTTATAGTCCTGGGTCGAGTAGAAAAAGTCCTTCGAATAAGCGGTCTGCGACACGATCTGCAGCCCATCCATCGGCTCGAACTCGAGGTTCAGCTGAACCACGTCGTTCTTGGCCCGGAACTTGGGATCGTAGCTCGTCGAAACTTCGCGCAGGTTGCGCGATTGCGTCACACCGGCAAAGGGATCGCCGCTCTTGAGCGCACCGACAAGGGGGCCGCCGCGCAACTGGGGATGGCTGTAGTTCGGCTGATAGCCCAGAACGATGCCGGCCGGAATCTGAAGATAGACGAGGCTGCGGCCGTTGGGCACGCCATAGGCGGCATCGTCATAGAGAGACCCGGGCAGACAGCCCTGGCTCAGCTTGCCGCGCATCCCGGGCGTCGGGACCAGGACATTGCCGACCCGCTCGGGTCCCGGATCGTTGGTGCACAGTTGCTTGCCGGTGCGGGAACGGTCGTCGTCTTCCTCGAAATGCTGCCAGATCGCGTTCACGCGAAACCGGTCGCTGGGCTCCCATTGCACCGACACGCGGGTCGACCACAACTCACGCCCGTTGACGCGCCGCTGGGTAAAGGTGTTGTAGTCAAACCCCTCACGGCTGGTGAAGGCGCCTGCAAGACGCACGCCCAGCGTGTCGCTGAGCGGTACGTTGAGCATCGCGTTCGCGCGCATCGTATCGAAATTTCCGACCTCCAGCCGCACCTCCCCAGCCAGATCGCGACCCGGAAGCGCCGGGATCATGTTGACCACGCCGGCCGTGGCGTTGCGGCCATAGAGCGTGCCCTGCGGCCCGCGCAGCACCTCGACCCGCTGCATGTCGAAGAATTCGGACTCGAACAGCCGGTTCCTGACCAGCGGCGTGTTGTTGAAGCTCACCGCCACCGCCGGGTCGCTCGACGCCGAGATCGCCTTGGTCCCGACCCCGCGGATCGAGAAATTGTACATGCTGAAGTTGCTCTTCGAGAAATTCACGTTCGGGATCGCGCGCAACAACTCCGAACCGCCCTCAATCTTGCGGTCGTTCAGCGCGCTTGCCGACAGGGCGGTGATCGCAATCGGAACGTCGGTGATCCGCTCCTCGCGCTTCTGCGCGGTCACGATGATCTCATCGTCATCCTCGGCCACGGCATCCTGCGGCACTACCGGCGCCGGCGCAGGAGCCGGCGTGGGCACCGGCACGCTGGCCGCCGGCTGCGCCGCATTGGTGGCCGGAACGATCACATAGATGCCGCCGTCGCGGCGAAAGCGCATGCCGGTTCCGCGCAGCAGCGTCTGCAGCGCAGCTTCGGGGGCGGCGCGCTGGCGATAGCGCGCGCTGCGCTTGCCGCGTAGCGCGCTGCCGTCGAAGATGACCTGGACGCCCGAAGTCCGGGCAAAAGCGCGCAGGGCACTGCCGAGGTCCTGCGCCGGGATATCGAAATCATAGACCTGTTGCGCATAAGCCGGCGACGCTGTCGCACTGGCAATCAACGCAACACTCGCCAGTCCGGAAAGCAAATACGGCCTATGCGACATCATCATCTCCCCCAATGTTCAAGGGGGTCGATTGATATGCCCCTCTGTTTCTAGAGACGCGGGTATGCCGGATTCGCGCCCATCTATTTTGAAGCGAGCGGTTCCCTGCCGCTGACGAGCGTGACCTTGCTGTTCTCATACTTCGCCGAGAGCGGAAACAGCGTGGTCATTCCCCGGACGAAGCTTTGCGTGTCGCCCGCGTCGAACACGCCGTTCACCAGCAGGCGGCCCGCCGCGACGTCGCCCACGACGATCGGCGTGTCGGTATAGCGGTTGATGCGCTCGACCGCCCGCGCCAGCGGCTCATCGACGAAGTCGAGCCGTCCGTCTTCCCATGACAGCGAACGGTCCATCTTTGCAGGCGCGACCTTGACGGCCCCCGACGACAGATTCGAGACCAGTTCCTGACCTGGCAGCAGCTGCTCAGTCGCCCGCGCCGCCCCGGCCGGCTTGGGCGTCTTGGCGGCGGCGGCCACCCGGCCGGCGACCGGCTGGGCAACCACCTCGACCTCACCCTCGTAGAGCAGCACGCGCATCTGGTCGCGCAGCAGCTCGACGCTGAAGGCGGTGCCGGTTGCCACCACGGCCTGATTGCCCGCGGCCACGGTGAACGGCCGCAGCGGATCCTTCGCCACGTCGAACTTCGCGCGGCCGCGCTCGAGCCGCAGCGCGCGCCGATCGTCCGAATAGGCGACCACTACCCGGCTCGATGCGTCGAGCGAGATGCGCGAGCCGTCCTCCAGCCGCACGATCCGCCGCTCGCCGATGCCAGTGCCGTAGACGTCAGCCCCATCGGCGAAGAACCACAAGCCGCCGAGCGCCATGAGGAGGATCGCGGCAACAGCGGCAAAGGCGCGGAACCAGCCTGAGCGGCCGTAGGACGACACCTCGTCGCGATCCCGCGCGCTCTCCATCGTCGTCAGCGCCTTCGCGCGAAGCGACAGGAAGCCTGGCATCTCGGCGATCGTGTCGGTCCCCTTCCACACCGCCACCATCTCGTCGAACACCTGCTGGTGACGGGGATCGGCGCGGATCCAGGCGTCGAACTGCGCCTGCTCCGGATCGGTGAGCGCGCGATCGGCGATGCGCCAGCACCATTCGGCGGCCTGCTCCTCATAGCCCATCGGCGCGCCGTCATCGGTCAGCGGGATCATGCCCGGCCTCCCATACGGCGCGCAAGGAACACCAGCGCGCGGGAAATATGCTTCTCGACGGTTCGCACATTATATCCGAAATTGTCCGCGATCGTCTGCTTCTGGATGTTCTCGACGCGGTACAGGATGAAGATCTGCTGGGTCGGCTCGGGCAGCGCCTGGATCGCCGCCCACAGGATTCCGATCGTCTCGCGCGACGCGGCGATGCGATGCGGATCGAGGATATCGACCCCGATCCCGTCCTCCTGCTCGAACGAGGCGCGATAGGCCGCGCGCACGCGATCCCGGCGCGATCCGTCGCGGAGGAGGTTGGTTGCCACGCGGAAGATGAAGGCCTCGGTCGATTCAACCGCATCGATGTTCGATTGCGCCAGCCGCACGAACACCTCCTGGGTCAGATCCTCGGCCTCGGCCGGGCTGGCCACCCGCCGCGAGAAGAACGCCACCAGCGCCGGCCGGAATTGCCGCACAAGTCGTTCCAGATCTGACACCGCCTCGGCTGCCACCTGCTGCCCTATCCCGCCGCTCCTGCACTTATGACGCACATATAGCCGGTTCGCGCCCAGGAATCTTCAAACCCGTGATATCGATTTGACGCTGCGGAATCCGGGGGTTTGCGCCGTACAGGCCGGGTGGGCCGCACCGATGAGGCGTAAGTGGCGGAGAGGGTGGGATTCGAACCCACGTTACGGTTCCCCGTAAACCGCATTTCGAGTGCGGCGCGATCGACCACTCTGCCACCTCTCCGCGAGGGGATCCGGACGCGGCAACAGCCGGTCCGGTCAGTCGAGCGCGGGCCTCTAGACCAAAGATTCCACCCGCACAAGCACCCTCCCGCACTTCTTGTGCGGCGCGCAATCCGCACTAGATTGAAGGCATGACTCGCGCCCACGACTTTCTCGATCTGTCCACCGCCGGCGTACCCGTGCCGCCGGTCGCGCATGCGCGCTTCAATGTGGGCGACGTGGTGAAGCACCGACTGTTCGATTTCCGCGGCGTGATCTTCGATATCGATCCGGTCTTCGCCAACAGCGAGGAATGGTATGAGGCGATCCCGGAGGACGTGCGCCCGCGCAAGGACCAGCCCTTCTACCACCTGCTCGCCGAGAACGCCGAATCGAGCTATGTCGCCTATGTCAGCCAGCAAAATCTGGTCACCGACGACAGCGACGAGCCCATCAACCACCCCGCGATCGGCGGGTTGTTCGATCACTACAGTGACGGCCGCTACCAGCTGAAGCGCGAACACCGGCATTGAGGCTTTGGTAACGCGCGTTGCGCGTTCTGCGGCGTCGACAATCCGGGTGAAAGCCCGGCATAGAGGTTGACTTCAGGCCGTGATTCGCATAGTCGCGCCCTTCCTCCCGCCGGGCCAGGCCTGCGCGGACACATGCTTTTGAATTGAGAAGAGGCCCATGTTCGCAATCGTGCGCACGGGCGGCAAGCAATATCGCGTTGCCGCTGGAGACAAGATCGTCGTCGAGAAGCTCGACGGTGAAGCAGGTTCGTCGATCACGCTGGGCGACGTTCTGCTCGCCGGCGAAGGTTCGGAGCTCAAGCCCACCGACGGCCTGACCGTTTCCGCCGAGATCATTGCGCAGGCGAAGGGCGAGAAGGTTATCGTCTTCAAGAAGCGCCGCCGGCACAACTACCGTCGCAAGAACGGCCACCGCCAGCAGCACACGATCCTGAAGATCACCGCGATCGGCGCGCAGGAGAAGAAGGCGAAGGCGAAGAAGGCCGATGCGGCGCCGGCGGAAGCCGCTGCCCCGGCTGCGGAAGCGTAAGGAGTAACGCGAAATGGCACATAAGAAGGCAGGCGGCTCTTCGCGTAACGGCCGCGATTCGGAATCGAAGCGCCTTGGCGTGAAGAAGTTCGGCGGCCAGCTGGCCATTGCCGGCAACATCCTCGTCCGTCAGCGCGGTACGAAATTCTATCCGGGCGTCAATGTCGGCATCGGCAAGGATCACACGCTGTTCGCGCTTACCGACGGCCGCGTACGATTCCACGACGGCAAGCTCGGCCGCAAATTCTGCTCGATCGAGATGATTGCGGAAGCAGCCGAGTAACATAGGGTAACCAGCCGGGTTGCCCGCCAGGGCGATCCGGGTCCCCGCTTCAGGGGACCGCAAAAGGGAGACGGGTCGCCCCGGTCTCCCTTTTTCTTTGCTCCCTCCCATCCTGATCGTCGCTGTTCCGTCATCAAACCGGGCCAGTGGCGACACGCGAGGAGAGTGCAGATGTTCGCGAGAACGCAAAGACTGATGCTGCGGCCCGGCTGGATCGAGGATGCGCCCGAGCTGGCGCGCGCGATCGGCCATCACGAGGTCGTCCGCAATCTCGGCCGCGCCCCCTGGCCCTACACGCTCGGCGACGCGCAGGCGTTCTTGTCCGGACCCGAGCGCATGCGCAAGACCAGCTTCCTGATCTGCGCGCTGGAGGACGGGAACAGCCGGATCGTCGGCGGGGTCGGTTTCGGCCCCTACGACAACGAGCCCCATGAGATGGGCTATTGGATCACGCCCGACGCCTGGGGCCGCGGCTATGCGACCGAGGCGGGCCGGGCGGTGATCGCGCTTGCCAGGACGTTGCGCGTGCCACGGCTCGCCGCGGGCCATTATGTCGACAACCCCGCATCCGGCCGCGTGCTGCGCAAGCTCGGCTTCCGGCCCACGGGCCGCGTCGTCCCCCGCTATTCGCGCGGCCGCGGGGGCGAGGTGCAGTGCGTCGAATATGAGCAGCGCCTGTCGGGCGAGGGGCGCAGCGACGATCCGTGCGATCGAATGGCGGCCTGACTAGCTGGCCGGAACCGGTGGCGTGCTGCGCGGATGCGCGGCGCGCCATTCGGCCGGCCGCTGGAAGGTGCCGCGCCAGATGCCGCGCTTGGCGGCACGCGCAGCGGCCTCCTCAACGGCATGAAGGCCTTCGCGCTCGCCGTCCCCGCTGACCGCCCAGCCCTGTGCCACCAGTGCCGCGCCGATGTCCGCGATCCCCTCGACCGAGCAGGTCGATATCGCCCGGCCGAAATTGTCGGTCGCGTGCGGCTCGCACACCAGTTCACCCCTGCCCGTCAGCGCCGCCAGCGCCTTGCGCGCCTCGACGCCGCAATGCCATTCGCTGCCTTCGGGCGTGCGGCACGGCTGATGGAACTCCACCGCATCGATACCCTGGAGCCTCACCGTCCGCTCCCCGATCTGAAGGCTGTCGCCATCCACCACATGGACCTGCTTGCCGTCAGCGGTGAGCTGTTCGGGCGGCGCGCGCAGTTCGGCGATCACCAGCATGATCAGGAACAGCAGCGCCAGCACGGCCAGTTGCCGCAGCCATCGCCCGGGTCTCATGCCGCCGGCACCTCGCGCGCATAGGCGGCCGAAAGCTGGCGATAGGCCCGCGAGTTGAACGCCGCGATTGCGACCAGCACCCCGATCAGCCCGGCGATCGTGAATACCAGCGCCATCCCTCTCTCCGGCCCGCGGCCATACCAGTCGCCGATCGCGTCGGCCCCTGCCCCGGTCGTCATAAAGGGAATGAACACGAACTGTGTGAGCGGCGCAATCAGGAAGGCAGTGAGCGGCGACGCAGCCTGTTCGATCGACTGGGCAAAGCCGAATACCCTGCCCTGCCGCTCGAACGGCACTACCTTCTGCAGGGTGGTCTGCTCCGCCGCTTCGGCATAGGGGCCGAGGAACAGCCAGATGAAACAGCCCGCAGCCAGCAGCGCGATCGACGACTGGATGGTGAATACCGCCGCCACCGACCAGACGATGACGTTGACCAGAAGCAGCGTTCTGAGCGGATTACGCCCCAGCCCCGTGCGCGAGATCAGCAGCCCGGAAAGGATGAAGGCGCAGGAAACGAACGCCCAGAGCAGCCCCCAATGCTCGACCTTCATCAGCGACAGGCCATAGGCATCCATCAGCGCCATGAACACGCCGCCGAGCAGGTTGTTGAAGGCGGCGAAAAAGATCAGCGCGAACAGCCCCGGCACCGCGCCGACCACCCGGATCGTGCCCGCCAGATCGATGCGCTTGGGCCGGCCATGCGTATCGGCGGGAACCTGCTCCTCGACGCGCACGAAGGCGAGATGGAGCATCGCCAGCGCCGACAATGCGATCGCGAAGCCCAGCGTCGCAGCCATCCCGCCCCAAGCGACGAGGAAGCCGCTGATCGCCGACGTGGTCAGGAAACCGATCCCGGTCACCATGCCGACCAGCCCATTGGCCTTGTCGCGCCGGTCCTCGGGCACCAGCAGCGTCACCAGGGTCGGCAACGCGATGTTGCGCAGATTGCCCGCGATCACGCCGAGCATCACCGCGAACAGGAACAGCCACAGCGGCGCGGCGGCGATCCGCCCCATGCTGCCCTCGGCCGCAAGGAAATAGCCCGCGAGCGACAGCGCATAGAGCAGCAGCGAGGCGGCACTGGACGCCATCATCACGCGCGTCTTGCGGTGATGATCGACGAGGCTGCCGAACCAGATCGCCAGCGCGGCGGTGAGCACGAGGTACATGCCCGCGATCATCCCCGTCGCGAACACCGACTTGGTCTCGAGGAACACCCAGAAGGTCACCGCGAACCACACGGTCAAGTTGGTGATGCTCGCGACCAGATTGTTGATCAGCAGATGATGAAACGGGGTCATGCGGTCCTCGGGGTGGCACGATGGCTGTTCGCACGCGCCAGCGCTACCCCCAAAGGACGGAGCCGGACGCCCGCCACCGTCACGCTACACGGCGGGCATCCGGCTCCTGGGGTTCAGGGCCTTCGCCCTAAGGGGTAACCGCCGCGGCCTCGCGCCGCACGGGAACCGGAGCATCTTCCCAGCCGCCGCCCAGCGCCTTGAACAGAGCGACCTGGGCCTCGGCCAGTGCTGCGTTGCTAGCGGCGAGCGCGGCGCGCGCGCTGGCGCGATCGCGCTCGGCGTCGATCCGCTGGAGCAGGCTGTCGCGGCCCGCCTCGAAGCGCAGGATCGCAATCCGCGCGGCATTGGTCGCCGCCGTATCCGCGCGGCGCAGCGCCACGTTGCGCTCGATCTCGCCCGAATAGCGCGCCAGCGCCTGCTCGACCTCGCGCAGCGCGGTCAGCACCGTGCCGTCGAAGGCCGCGAGCGAGCCTTCGGCGCCGGCCTCGGCCTGGCGGATCTGCGAGCGCGCCGCGGTGATGTTGGGGAAGCTCCAGCTGAGCAGGGGCCCGAGCGAGAAGTTGAACGACGAGCTCTTGCCGAGATCATCAAGGCTCTGCGCGCCCAGCGACACCGACCCCAGCAGACGGATCGACGGATAGAGCGCCGCCGTCGCCACGCCGACCCGCGCGGTATCCGCCGCAAGCTGGCGTTCGGCCTGACGCACATCGGGGCGCCGCGCGAGCAGCGCCTGCCCGTCGCCGACCGGGATCAGCTCCGAGACGCCTGGCGGGGTCGCGCACGCGCTCGCCTGCGTATCCAGCTCGGCCGGCGGCTTGCCGGTCAGCGTCGCCAGCGCATAGAGCGCCGCTCGCCGCTCGGCCTCGAACGCCGGAACCTGCGCGCGGGCGTTCTCGGTCAGCACCCGCGCCTGATCGATGTCGCGCGCGGTGCCGCGCCCGGCCTCGACCAACCGCTGGGTCAGCTCGAAGGTGCGCGTCTGGAGCCGCACCGTTTCGCGCGCCACTTCGGCCTGCGCCGCAAAACCGCACGCCGAGGCATAAGTCCGCGCCGTCTCCGCTGCGACCGCCACGCGCGCGCCGTCGAGCGCGGCCTGCGCCGCTTCGGTGTCGCCGCGCGACGCCTCGATCGAGCGGCTCACCCGGCCGAACAGGTCGACTTCATAGGATGCGTCGAACCCGACCTGGAACGAGTCGAACTCGAACCCGTCCACGCCCGGGGGAAGCTGGACGCCGGCCTGTCCGGCCGCGCCGATCCGCTGGCGGCTATACTGGCCCTGCACCGTCGTTCCCGGCAACCGCTGGCCGCGTGCCTCGGAGAGGATCGCACGCGCGCGCTTCAGGTTCGCCGATGCTTGGCGGATGTCGGTGTTGTGGCTCAGCGCTTCCACCACCAGCCGGTCGAGCACCGGGTCCTTGAACAGGCGCCACCATTCGCCCTCGACGGCCCCCGGCGACACCTTGGTCATGCCGGGGTCGACAAAGGCCGCAGCTGCGGTGGGCGGCGTCTCGGGCCGTTCATAGTTCGGCCCCACCGCGCAGCCCGCGAGCAACGAACCCGCAAGCAACGGAGCAATCAGATTGAGGCGCTTCATTCTGCGGGCTCCGCAACAGGGTCTTGGGGTTTGTGGCGCAGCTTCGCGACCTGAGCCTTGGTCCAGTCGCCGAACTGGCGGCTGATCACGTAGAAGGCCGGGGTGAAGATCAGGCCGAAGATCGTCACGCCGATCATGCCGAAGAACACCGCGACGCCCAGCGCCTGGCGAAGCTCGGCCGCCGCGCCGCTCGCGATCACCAGCGGCAGCACGCCCAGGATGAACGCGATCGACGTCATGATGATCGGACGCATGCGCTGGTGCGCTGCCTGCTCGGCCGCGGCACGCGGATCGAGCCCTTCCTCCTCGCCCTGCCGTGCGAACTCGACGATCAGGATCGCGTTCTTCGCTGCCAGGCCGATCAGCACGACCAGGCCGATCTGGGTGAGGATGTTGTTGTCCATCCCCATCAGGTTCACGCCCAGGATCGCCGCGAGCAGACACATCGGCACGATCAGGATCACCGCCAGCGGCAACACCAGGCTCTCATAGAGCGCGGCGAGCAGCAGGAAGACGAACACCACCGCAAGGCCGAAGGCGATCACGCCGGTGTTGCCCGCCTGGCGCTGCTCGAACGCCAGCTCGGTCCATTCGAAGCCCATGCCCTGCGGCAGGGTCTGCGCGGCAAGCTCCTCCATCTGGTCGAGCGACTGGCCGGTCGAGTAGCCCGGCTTGGTGTCGCCCATCAGCTCAGCCGCCGGATAGAGGTTGTAGCGCACCACGCGATACGGACCGCTGTCGTTCTTGAGCTCCATCACCGAGCTCATCGGCACCATCTCGCCCGAAGCCGAACGCGTCTTCAGCATCTGGATGTCGGAGGCGTCGTCGCGATAGGGCGCGTCCGCCTGCGCCGTCACGCGATAGGTGCGGCCCAGATAGTTGAAGTCGTTGACATAGGCCGAGCCGAGGTACGAGCCCAGCGTCGAGAAGATGTTCGCGACGGGCACGCCCATCCGCTCGGCGCGTTCGCGGTCGACATCCGCGGACAGGCGCGGCGTGCCGGTGTTGAACAGCGTGAAGGCGCCGGCAACGGCCTCCTTCTGGCCAGCGCCCATCATCATGCCCATCGCCGCTTGGGCGAGCGCATTATAGCCCTGCCCGCTGCGGTCCTGCACCATCATCTTGAAGCCGCCGCCGGTGCCGATGCCCGGAACGGGCGGCGGTGCGATGACCATGATGTCGCCGCCCTTGATCCCCGCGAACGCCGGATAGAGCGCCTGCTGAATCTCGTCGGCGTGCTGATCGCGATCGGCATGCGGCTTGAGCGCGAAGAAGATCACGCCCGCATTCGGCGCTGTCGAGAAGCTCGCGCCATCGAGGCCGGCGAACCCGATCGAGTTCTGGACCCCCGGCAGCTTGCGCGACTTCTCGATTGCCTCGCGCACCACTGCGTCCGTGCGCTGGAGCGACGAGCCCGGCGGCAGCGAGACCACGCCGATCAGATAGCCCTGGTCCTGCGGCGGGATGAACCCGCTTGGCGTGGCGGTGAAGCGCCAGCCGGCGACCAGGATCAGCGCGACATAGACCACGCCGACCACCAGCAGCACGCGCACCAGCCGCGCGGTGAGGCGGCTGTACTTGTGCGACAGCCAGCTGAAGCCGTTGTTGAAGCTGCGACCCAGCCGCGTCGGTAGCCCGCGCCAGCCGGGCGCGGCGTCCTTGTCGTGCTCGGGCTTCTTCAGAACGATCGCGCACAGAGCGGGCGAGAGCGTCAGCGACACGAAGGCCGAGATGATCGTCGCCGACGCGATGGTGATCGCGAACTGCTGGTAGAATGCACCCGAGATGCCGGGGATGAACATGGTCGGGATGAACACGCCGACCAGCACCAGGCTGATCGCGACGATCGCGCCGGACACCTCGTCCATCGTCTCATGCGCGGCCTCGCGCGGGGATATCCCCTTCTCCTCCATCAATCGCTCGACATTCTCGACCACAACGATCGCGTCGTCGACGACGATGCCGATGGCGAGAACCAGGCCGAACAGCGACAAGGTGTTGAGCGAGTAGCCGAAGGCAAGCAGCACCGCAAAGGCACCGACCAGCGACACAGGGATGGCGATGATCGGGATGATCGCAGTGCGCCAGCTCTGCAGGAACACGAGCACCACCAGCACCACCAGCACCAGCGCCTCGATTAGCGTGTGCTGAACCGCGGTGACCGACTCCTGGATATATTCGGTCGGGTTGTAGTCGATCGAATATTTCATGCCCTGCGGGAAGCTCTTGGCAAGCGTGTCGAGCTCGGCCTTCACCGCCTCGGCGGTCGCCAGCGCGTTCGAGCCGGGCATCTGGAACACGCCCATGCCCACCGCGCGCTTCTCGCCAAGATAGCCGTTGAAGCTGTAGTCCTGCGCACCGAGCTCGACCCGGGCCACATCGCGCAGGTGCGTGAGCTTGCCCTCGGTATCGCGCTTGACCACGATCGCCCCGAACTCCTCGGGCGTGGTCAGGCGGCCCTTGGCCTGCACGCCCAGCTCGAAGGCAGGGCTGGCATTGCCATAGGGCGGCTGGCCGACCGAACCGGCGGCGACCTGCAGGTTCTGCGCGCGGATCGCGTTGACCACCTCGTCCACGGTCATATCGCGCGCGGCGGCAAGCCCGGGGTCGATCCATACGCGCATATTATAGTCGCGGCCGCCGAACGCGAGCGCCTGGCCGACGCCGGGCACGCGCGCGATGCGGTCCTGCACCTGCAGCGTGACGTAGTTCGAGATATACTGGATATCGAGGCTGTTGTCGGGCGAGGTGAAGAACACGACCATCAGGAAGTCGGGCGAGTTCTTGTTCACCGTGATGCCCATGCGGCGCACGTCCTCGGGCAGGCGCGGCTCGGCCTGCTGGACGCGGTTCTGCACCAGGACCTGTGCCTGATCGACATCGGTGCCCTGCTTGAACGCGACCGTGATCTGCGTCTGGCCGTTACCGGTCGACGACGAGGTCATGTAAATCATGTTCTCGACGCCGTTGATCGTCTGCTCGATCGGCGCGGCAACGGTTTCGGCCAGCGTCTCCGCGCTCGCGCCCGGATAGGTGGCGGTCACCACCACCGTCGGCGGGGCGATGCTCGGATATTGCGCGACCGGGAGCGAGGGATAGGCGATCGCACCGATGATCACGATCAGGATCGAGAGCACCGCCGCAAAGATGGGCCGCTCGATGAAGAAATGAGGAAATTTCATCGCTGCGGTCCTTTAGCGGACGGTGGCTTGGCCCGACGCCGGCTCGGCGGTCGGCGCGGTCGGCGCGGCCTGCTTGGTCGGATCGGCCTTGATCGCGCCCTTGGTCGGCTTGACCGGCGCGCCCGGATGCAGGCGGCCGAGACCGGTGATGATCACCTGATCGGTCGGCGCAAGCCCGTCACGTACGATGCGCAGCCCTTCCACCTTCGCGCCGATCTCAACCGGGCGCGGGGTGGCCTTGTTGTCCTTGCTGACGACATAGACGAGGCGGCGGGTCTGGTCGGTGACGATCGCCTCATCGGGGATCAGCATCGCCTTGTAGGTGCCCGAACCCAGCAGGCGCGCGCGGCCGAACATGCCCGGAGTCAGGAAGCGCGTCGGATTGGGCACCTCGGCATAGGCGCGGATCGTGCCCGAATTGGGATCGACCGCACTGTCGAGGAAGCGCATCCGGCCGTTCCAGCGATACTCGCTCTCGTCGGCGAGCTGGATCTGCACCGGGTTGGCGGTGTTGCGCGAAGAACCGCGCTCGCCACGCTGATCCTGGCGCAGGTTCTTGAGGTAGAAGCTCTCCGCGCCCTCGAACTCGAAGCGGATCGGGTCGATCGAGACGATGCGGGTCAGCACCGTCTGCCCGTCGGCCACCGAATCGCCGATGCTAACCTTGCGATCCGACATGCGGCCGCTGAACGGCGCACGCACGGTGGTGAAGCCGAGGTTGAGCTGCGCCGCGTTCGCCGCCGCACGGCCGGCCGCCAGATCGGCGGCGGCGGCACGTTCGGATGCGATATTGGTCTCGAGCTCTTCCTTGCTCACCGCCTGCGCGCTCGCCAGCGCGCGGCTGCGCGCGGTCACCTGGCGGGCGTTGGTCAGCGCGGCCTGGGCACGGGCGATCTGCGCCTGCGCCTGGGCGAGCTGCGCCTGATAGGGGCGCGGATCGATCGTGAAGAGCGGCTGGCCCTGGCGCACGTCCTGCCCGTCGCGGAAATGGATCGCGGTGATGACACCGTTGACGCGCGCGCGGATCTCGACGTCCTGCGGGGCGACAAAGCGGCCTGTATAATCGTCCCAGTCCACGACCTCGCGCTGCAAGGGGGTTGCGACGGTAACCTCTGCCGGAGGCGGTGCCGGCGGCGCTTCGCCGCCTCCGCAAGCCGAAAGAAGAGCCAGCGCCAGAATGGCAATTGCAGACCGCATTATTCGTAATCCCCTTTGCTGCGTCGCGGCAATTGGGGGGACGAAGCGGAGGTTTCAACCCCGCAACGGATAATTTCTGAAATTTTCCGTTCAGTAATTCGGGTATGGTGTCAGGCTGCTGCCACAACGCTGGGCATAAGTGCCGCTGAATACTCGCTTTCCGCCAGCTGGATCAGGTTGCGATCGTCATGGTTCCACGGATGGAAGCCGGGCAGGAAATAGCTCAGCCAAGCCGGAATCATGCGGCGGACGATGCCCGGCGAGACGAGAAGATACCTTGCGAGTCGCGCCTTGGCGCGCCAGCCGGTGACGCCGTCCTGCGCCATCAGGTCCAACGTTCCCTCGATCCGGTGCGCCCAGAAGGTGCCGCTGATCAGCAGCATCGTCAGCGCCTTGATCTTCCAGCGCCGCCACCGGCTCATGTCACGAGTCGCATGCAGGAAAGTGTCGTAGGCGACGCCCTTGTGCTCGATCTCCTCCAGCGCATGCCAGCGCCACAGCTCGCGGTTCTCGGCATCGGCGCCCTCGAGATGTCGGGAATTGCGGATCAGCTCGGCGGCAAGGATCGCGGTGTAATGCTCCAGCGCCATCGTCGCGGCGAGCTGGACGATCGCCGGCCGCGCGCGGGCGATCTCCAGCACCTGATCCACCCGCGCCTCCAGCCGGGTGATATCGTAGCCGTGATCAAGCACCCGCTTGTTGAACGCGACATGCTCGCGGCTGTGCACCACTTCCTGAATGGTGAACGCCTTGATCTCGCGCGCGAGCTTGTCGTCCACGCCCGCGCGGAATGCCTTCACGCTCTCGATGAAGAACGCCTCGCCCTTCGGGAAGGTCACCGACAGTGCATTATAGAAGGCCGTCCCGACCGGATCGCCGCCCAGCCACAGCCGGTCCTGCACCTGCCCGCGCCCGAAGCGCCGGTCGCGCGGATTGATCGTCAGATCGGCGGGAGTCTTTGCGTTCGCCACCATTTTCCTCCAAGGCAATTGCGAAGGAAACTATTTCTTACTTACATCTATGTCAATAATCCCTCTTCCCGAACGCAAACGGCTCACCCCCGAGGAGTCACGCGATGCCGCGCTCGAGGCCGCGCGGGCGATCCTGATCGAGGCCGGGCCGCAGGCGGTGACGCTCAAGGCCGTCGCCGCGCGCATCGGGCGCACGCATGCCAACCTGCTTCACCATTTCGGCTCGGCCGCGGGACTCCAGCGCGCGCTCGCTCGCAGCCTGGCCGAGAATGTCTGCGCAAAGATTGTCGGCCTGATCCAGGAAGCGCATGCCAGCGACGAGGCGCGGACCGAGGCAAAGCCGCGCGAAGTGGTCGATCTCGCCTTCGACGCGTTCGACAAGAGTGGTGCCGGCGCGCTCGCCAGCTGGATGATCCTCTCGGGCAACGAGGATGCGCTCGACCCGATCCTCGACGTGATTCACCAGCTGGTCGATCAGATCGCCGCGGTGGAGGGGGAGGAAAGCAGCGTCGCGCTGCGAGAGGACACGCTCAGCCTCGTCCTCATGGCGATGGGCGACGCGCTGCTCGGCGAGAACCTCGCGAAGTCGCTCGACCTACCCCGGGGCGCGGCGCGCGAGATCGCGCTGCGACAGCTCACCGCCTCGCCGCGCTTCCAGAAGATTTGGGGCTGATCTCATGTTGCTTACTGCGCTTGCGATCGCCGCCCAGGCGGCCACCCTTCCCTGCCAGCCCGGTGCCTATGCCGGCCCGGACGGCCGCTTCATGGTCATCATGGAGCGCTCCGACACCGCGCAGACCGGTGCGTGGCGCTGGTGGGCAGACGACGGCCGCTTTGGTCTGACCAACGACGGGACTGTCACCTGCCGCGGCGACTCGCTCGATGTGAAGCAGGTCGCTTACAGAAAGATCGCGGTCCGCCTCACGCCGACGAAGTTCAAGAGCGGCGATCTTACTCTCAACGGTCTGCTGATCGAGCCGCCCGCTGCGCCCGGTGCCAAGCCCCCGCTCGTTGTCACCGTTCACGGCTCGGAGCGCAACGCCGCGGTTAAATACGCGCAATACCCCTGGATCCTCGCCGCGCAGGGCATTTCCGCCTTCGTCTACGACAAGCGCGGCACGGGTGAATCGCAGGGCACGTACAACCAGAATTTCCACGCCCTCGCCGCCGATGCCGCCGCCGCTTCGAAAGAGGCCAAGCGCCTTGCCGCCGGCCGCTATTCGCGCTTCGGCCTGCTCGGCGGCAGCCAGGGCGGCTGGGTCGCCCCGCGCGCCGCGAACGATGCCGGGGCGCAGTTCGTCGCGGTCGGCTTCGGCCTGCTGATCGATCCGCTCGAAGAGGACGCCTCGCAGGTCGCTGCCGAACTCACTGAGGCTGGGTACGGCGCGGACGTGCTCAAGCAGGCGCGCGAGATCACCGACGCCACCGGCGACCTGATGGCCGAGCATTTTCTCAAGGGCTACGAACAGCTCGCCGCGGTCAAGGCGCGTTACGGCAAGGCGCCGTGGTTCGCGAAGATCAAGGGCGAGTTCACCGGCGGCCTGCTCGCGCTCGACGAGGCCACGCTGCGCCGCGAGGGCGCCGCCAAGTTCGACAATCTCGACCTCGACTGGCGCTATGATGCGATGGGCTGGATGCGCAAGGTCAAGGCCCCCCAGCTCTGGGTGATCGCAGCCGAAGACCGCGAGGCCCCGCCCCAGACCACGGTCGACCGGCTGCAAACGCTGCGCCGCGAAGGCCATCAGATCGCCATCGTCCGCTTCCCCGCCACCGACCACGGCATGGTCGAGTTCACGCAGGCTGCAGACGGCACGCGCACCACCACCCGCGTCACCGACGGCTATTTCCGGCTACTCGGCGATTGGATCAAGGGCAGCACCAGGCCGCCCTATGGCCGCGGCGAGTTCCTCACTAAGTAGAGTCACATGCACTTTCTCGACCAGGCCAAGATCTATGTCCGCTCCGGCTGGGGCGGCGGCGGCGCCGTGTCCTTCCGACGCGAGAAGTTCGTCGAATATGGCGGCCCCGACGGCGGCAATGGCGGCAAGGGCGGCGACATCATCTTCGAGGCGGTGGCCGGCCTCAACACCCTGATCGACTTCCGCTACACCCAGCATTTCCGCGCCCAGCGCGGCATGGGCGGCATGGGCACCAACAAGACCGGCGCGGGCGGCGAGGATCTCATCATCAAGCTGCCCGTCGGCACCCAGATCCTGGCCGATGACGACGAACGCACGCTGCTCGCCGACCTGACCGAGGTCGGCCAGCGCATCGTGTTCCTGAAAGGCGGCGACGGCGGGCGCGGCAACGCCAGCTACAAGACCAGCACCAACCGCGCCCCGCGCCAGCACGGCACCGGCTGGCCGGGCGAGGAGGCCTGGGTGTGGCTGCGGCTCAAGCTGCTGGCGGACGCCGGTCTGGTCGGCCTGCCCAATGCCGGCAAGTCGACCTTCATCAACGCCGTCACCAATGCGCAGGCCAAGGTCGGCGCCTATGCCTTCACCACCACCCGGCCGCAGCTCGGCGTGGTGCGCCACAAGAACCGCGAGTTCGTGATCGCCGACATCCCCGGCCTGATCGAGGGTGCGGCCGAAGGCGCCGGGATCGGCGACCGCTTCCTCGGCCATATCGAGCGGTGCAAGGTGCTGCTCCACCTCGTCGATGCGAATGACGAAGACGTCGCCACCAGCTACCGGATCGTCCGCGACGAGCTGGAAGCGTACGGCGCGGGCCTCACCGACAAGCAGGTCGTCATCGCGCTCAACAAGATCGACACGCTCGACGACGAGCTGATCGCAACGCTCTCCGCCGAACTGGAGGATGCCAGCGGCGCCCCGGTCATCCCGATCAGCGGCGCCAGCGGTGTCGGGGTCGACTGGGCGCTCGACAAGCTCCTCGAAGCGATCGGCCCCGAACGCGGTCAGGTCGCTGACGACGACGAAGGCGAAGTGCCGGTGGAGTGGTCACCGATTTAGGGAACCTATAGCCACCTCGGGGTTTACCACGAAAACTCAGGGGTTTGCCCGATGTTCCTCCGACACGCCGTCCCTGCCCTTCTTCCCGCAATCGCCTTCGCTTTTCCCGCCCATGCGCAGGAGGAAGTCGCTCGCGAACCTTTCCGCACGCGCGTCACGCTCGGTCCGCAACTCATCCCCAGCCATCCCGGTTCGGACAAGGTGTCGCTGCGCCCGTTCGTCGATGTCACGCGCGCACGCGGAAAGAACGAGTTCGAGTTCGAGGCGCCCGACGAAAGCGTCGGCTTCCCGGTCCTGCGCACCTCGGGCTTCTCGATCGGCCCGGCGCTGGGGTTTGAAGGGAAGCGCGACGCGGATGCCCTCGGCGCTCCGATCCACAAGGTCGGCTTCTCGGTCGAGGCCGGCGCCTTCGTTCAGACCTGGATCGCCGACTCGCTGCGTGTCCGCGCGGAAGGGCGCAAGGGCGTCACCGGCCATCGCGCCTGGACCGGCAGCGTCAGCGCCGATTATGTCGCGCGCAAGGGCGACGACTGGCTGTTCTCGATCGGCCCGCGCGTGACTCTCTCCGACACCAAATATCACCGCGCCTATTTCGGCATCACCTCCGGCGACTCCGCCGCGTCGGGCCTCCTGGCCCATGATCCCAAGGGCGGCGTGCAGGCGGTCGGCATCACCGCGGGCTATCTGCATCAGCTCTCGCCGCGCTGGGGCATCGCCACCTATGCCCGCTACGACCGGCTCACCGGCGACGCCGCGGAGTCGCCGGTGGCGCGCACGCTCGGCTCGCGCGACCAGTTCGCGGGCGGCATCGCGCTCAGCTACACTTTCGGACCGCGCAGATAACATCGTTGGCGCGCCCGCCGCCGCGCGCTAAGCGCGGGGTGATGCACCTCTTCCCGCCTGCCTCCTGCCCGCGTCTCGTCGTCAAGATCGGCTCGGCGCTGCTCGTCGATCCGGAGGGCGCGATCCGCCGCGGCTGGCTGGACGGCATCGTTGCCGACATCGCCGCGCGCGTGCAGGCGGGGCAGCAGGTCGCCGTCGTCTCCTCGGGCGCGATCGCGCTCGGCGCGCGGCGGCTGAAGCTCGCCAAGGGCGGCCGCGCCTCGCTCGAAGACGCGCAAGCCGCCGCTGCGACCGGCCAGATCGCTCTATCGCAGGTCTGGGCCGAAGTGCTCGCTGCCAACGGCCTTACCGCCGCGCAGATGCTGGTGACGCTCGACGATCTCGAGGATCGCCGCCGCTATCTCAACGCCGCCGCCACGCTCGGCCGGCTGCTGTCGCTCGGTGTCGTGCCCGTGATCAACGAGAATGACAGCGTCGCGACCGCCGAGATCCGCTTCGGCGACAATGATAGGCTCGCCGCACGCGTCGCGCAGGCAGCGGATGCGCACGGCGTAGTGCTGCTCAGCGACATTGACGGTCTCTACGATCGCAACCCCGCGCTACCCGGCGCGGTCCATATCCCGCTGGTCGACCGAATCGACGGACGGGTCGAGGGGATGGCTGATCGCGGTTCCGCCTCCGGCATGGGCTCGGGCGGGATGGTCTCGAAGATCGAAGCGGCGCGGATCGCCGCGTCGGCGGGCGTGTCGCTCGCCATCGCCAGCGGCCGGATCGATCGCCCGCTCTCCGCCGATGCGCGCCACACCATCTTCATGCCCGAAAAGCGGACGCGCGCGCGGAAAGCGTGGCTCGCCGGGCGCCTCACCGCCAAGGGCAGCATCCTCGTCGATGCAGGCGCGGCGAAGGCGCTGACCGAGGGCCGCAGCCTGCTCGCGATCGGCGCCACGGCGATCCGCGGCATGTTCTTCCGCGGCGATCTGGTGACGATCGAAGGCCCCAACGGCCCGATCGCCCGCGGCCTCTCCGAATATGACGCGCCCGACGCGCGGTCGATCCTCGGCACCCGCAGCGAGGATCAGGGCGAGATTCTGGGATATGCGCCGCGATCCGCACTGGTCCACCGCAACCATATGGCGCTGCTGTGACCACGCTCGCCCTCACCGGCGCCACCGGCTTCGTCGGCAAGGCAACGATCGATCACGCGCTCGCCCGCGGGATGCATGTCCGCGCGCTCACCCGCCGCGACCAACCGCCGCGCGAAGGCGTCAGCTGGATCGCGGGCGATCTTGAGCATGAGGAAGCACTCGCCCGGCTCTCCAGCGGCGCCGATGCGGTGATCCACATCGCGGGGGTGGTCAACGCGCCCACGCCCGAAGGCTTCATCCGCGGCAATGTCGACGGCACCCGCCATATGGCGGCCGCCGCCGCATCGATGGGCGTCAGGCGCTTCGTCCATGTCTCGTCGATGGCCGCGCGCGAGCCGCAGCTCTCGCAATATGGCCGGTCCAAGGAACGCGCCGAGCAGGCGGTGCGGGATTCCGGCCTCGACTGGACGATGATCCGCCCGCCCGGCGTCTATGGCCCTGGCGATCTCGAGATGCGCGACATTTTCCGCATGGCGAAGCGTGGCTTGGTGCTGCTCCCGCCCAACGGCCGCATCTCGCTCATCCATGTCGCGGATCTGGCGCGGCTGTTGGTGACCCTCGCCCTCACCGACCCCGGCCGTCACATCTACGAATGCGATGACGGCATCGACGGCGGCTACACGCACCACGAATTCGCGCGCATGGTGGGTCAGGCGGTAGGCAAGCGCCCCCTTCCCCTCTCCGTCCCGCGCGCGCTGCTTCACCTCGCGGGTCAGGCCGACCGCTTCTTCCGGGAGGCCAACGCCAAGCTCACCCCCGACCGCGCCGCCTATCTCAGCCATCCCGACTGGACCGCCGATCCCAGCCTTCGCCCGCCGGTCGAGCTGTGGGCCCCGCAGATCTCGACCCCTAAGGGCCTTGCGCAGACCGCGGCCTGGTACCAGGCCGAAGGGCTGCTGTGATCCGCCCCATCCTCACCCCGTTTCCGCCGCAATCGCTTGGCACTTGGCGGCAAGCCAATTAAGGACCGCGCATGAGCGACCGCACCCAGATTTTCCAAACCGTCTCCGGCCTGATCGAGCCCTTCAACAAGAAGGGCATCGACCTTGCCGATTCCACCACCTTCGCCGGTGACCTGGAGTGGGACAGCCTCACCGTGATGGACTTCGTCGCCGCGATCGAGGACGAGTTCGACATCATCATCACGATGAACATGCAGGCCGAGATCGAGACCGTCGGCCAGCTCGTCGACGCCGTCCAGAAGCTCAAGGCCGCCTGACATGACCGACTCGATCGCGACCGCCGACGCGCCGGCCATTCCAGCCGGCGCGAAGCCCGACCTGATGAGCAAGTTCGACGGCCTGATCGCCGAGCGCCAGGCGCTGCTCGACAGCGGCGTCACCGATCCCTTCGCGATCGTGATGGAGCAGGTGAAGTCGCCGACCGAGGCGGTGATCAAGGGCAAGGATACGATCCTGCTCGGCACCTATAATTACATGGGCATGACCTTCGACCCGGACGTGATCCAGGCGGGCAAGGACGCGCTCGACCAGTTCGGCAGCGGCACCAACGGCAGCCGCATGCTCAACGGCACCTTCCGCGACCATATGGAGGTCGAGCAAGCGCTGCGTGAATACTACGGCACCACCGGCGCGATCGTGTTCTCGACCGGGTACATGGCCAATCTGGGCATGATCTCGACCCTTGCCGGCAAGGGCGACTACATCATCCTCGATGCCGACAGCCACGCCAGCATCTACGACGGCTGCAAGCAGGGCTATGCCGAGATCGTCCGCTTCCGCCACAACAGCATCGAGGATCTCGACAAGCGCCTCGGCCGCCTGCCCGCCGAGGCCGGCAAGCTGGTGGTGCTCGAGGGCGTCTATTCGATGCTCGGCGACGTCGCCCCGCTCAAGGAAATGGTCGCTGTCGCCAAGAAGCACGGCGCGATGGTGCTGTCGGACGAGGCGCATTCGATGGGTTTCTACGGTCCCAATGGCCGCGGCGTGTACGAGGCGCAGGGGTGCGAGGGCGATGTTGACTTCATCGTCGGCACCTTCTCCAAGTCGGTCGGCACCGTCGGCGGCTTCTGCGTGTCGAACCACCCGAAGTTCGAGGCGATCCGCCTCGCCTGCCGCCCGTACATCTTCACCGCGAGCCTGCCGCCGAGCGTGGTCGCCACCGCAGCGACCTCGATCCGCAAGCTCCAGCACGCCCACAACAAGCGCCAGCACCTCTGGGAGAATGCCCGCGCCGTGCATGGCGGCCTAAAGGAAATGGGCTTCAAGCTCGGCACCGACACCGCCGAGAGCGCGATCATCGCCGTGATCCTGAACGACCAGGAGCAGGCGGTGATGATGTGGCAGGCGCTGCTCGACAACGGCCTCTACGTCAACATGGCGCGGCCGCCGGCGACCCCGGCCGGCACCTTCCTGCTGCGCTGCTCGCTCTGCGCCGAGCATACGCCCGAGCAGGTCCAGCGCATCCTGGCCATGTTCAAGGCCGCCGGCCAGGCCGTAGGCGTCATCGCCTGAGGGCTGGCCAGCGCCTCCGGCCCGGCCTAGAATTGCGGCCATGAGCGAGAGTAGTGGACTGGCGCAGCGTATCGCGCGGCTCGACTGGCGCGCCGCGCTGATGATCCTGATCGCCATATTGGGGATCGGGGTGCTCGCGGCGCTGATCACCAATCAGCGTTCCGCCGACGCCGAGCGCGATGCCGCATTGGCCCGCCAGTCGCAAAGCTACGAGGTGATGATCCTCGCCCAGAGCCTTTCCGGCACGATCGCCAGCGCAGAGGCGACGCTCGCCCGCTACGTGGTCAGCGGCGAGGAGAGCGTCGGCCGCGACTACGTCGCTGAATGGCAGCGCGCCGAGGGCCAGCTGACCCTGCTCGCTCGTCGCACGCGCGACCATGGCCTTCAGCAAGCGCTGATCACCGATCTGCGCACCGCCGTCGCCGCGCGCGGCAAGGAACTGGCGCAGATCGCCCTCAACACCCGCTTCAAGCGCAACCAGGCCGCCTATGCCTATTTCGACGAGGCACGCCGATCGCCGACCCTGCCGCGCATCCGAAACCTGCTCGAAGAGATTGTTGTCGCCGAGCGCAAGCTGCTCAACGAGCGCTCGCGCCGCGCGCGCTTCACCTCGGCCGAGGCCGAGGCGGAGACGCGCAACCTGATCCTGTTCGGCATGCTGATCGTGATCGGCGCGATGATCCTGGGCTGGCTCAACATCCGCGCGATCCGCGAGCGCGCCGCCGCCGCGGCCGAGGCGCAGGCGCAGCGCGAGCGCGCCACCGAGCTGGAGGCCGCGGTCGCCGCCGCGACCGCCGGGCTCCAGGAAGAGGCGCGTGAACGCGCCGCCGCCGAAGCCCAACTGCGACAGGCGCAGAAGATGGAAGCAGTGGGCCAGCTCACCGGCGGCATCGCGCATGATTTCAACAATATGCTCGCGATCGTTCTCGGTGGCCTCGAGCTCGCCAAGCGCCATTTGCCCGACGGTGCCAAGCAGTCTGCCCGGCACATCGACAATGCCGCCGAGGGCGCCAGCCGCGCCGCCACGCTCACCCGCCGGCTGCTCGCCTTCGCGCGGGCCGAGCCGCTCACCCCGCAGGCTATCGACCCCGCGGAGCTGATCGCGGGCATGAGCAACCTGCTTGAGCGCACGCTGGGCGAAGGCGTGCTCGTCCAGACCCGCACCGATGCTTCGGGGTGGCATGTCTGGGCCGACCGGCATCAGCTCGAGAACGCGCTGCTCAACCTCGCGGTCAACGCCCGCGACGCGATGGATGCACGGGGGACGCTGACGATCGCGACCGGCCATGCCGCGCTCGAGGGTGAAGCCGCGAAGGAGTGCAGCCCCGGCAACTACGTCACCATCGCCGTATCCGACACCGGCGCTGGCATGGCGCCCGAAGTCGTCGAGCGCGTGTTTGAACCCTTCTTCACCACGAAGCCCGTGGGCAAGGGCACCGGCCTCGGGCTCAGCCAGATCTTCGGCTTCGTGCGCCAGTCGGGCGGGGAGATCCGCATCGATTCAGCGCCGGGCGAAGGCACCACGGTCACGCTCTATCTGCCCTGCCACACCGCCATAGAGGCGACGGCGCCGGACACCGCACGGCGGATCGGGCCGCGTGCCGAGCCTCACCGCGCGCTCGACATCCTGCTGGTCGAGGACGATCCGCGCGTGCTCGCCGCCACGCTCGCCGCCTTGGAGGAACTGGGCCATCGTCCCGTCGCGTGCGACGATCCGCTTGCCGCGCCGCGCATCGTGGCGGGCCTCCACACGCTCGATCTGGTGGTCAGCGACGTGATCATGCCCGGCCAGACCGGGCCGGAGATGATCGCCGCGCTCGAGCCGCAGCTCGACGGCGTCGCCGTGCTCTACGTCACCGGCTACGCCGGCGATGCTGCGGATCACGACCGGTTCGGCGGCCGCCCGGTGCTGCGCAAGCCCTTCACCCTCGCCGCGCTGGAGACCGCCATCGCCGATGCGGTCGCCGCTCCCGCCGGGGGCCAGACCACACGCGCGACCGCGGCGGGGTAGATTTAACCGTGCCGTACGATATAGCGTTGGATCACAGCCGGCTCGCCGGCGCCAACGCGAAGATCAGGCCGCAGACCCTCCCCGCATGACCGCACTCGACCGGTATATGGCGCGCCTGATCGCGGTTCCGCTGATCTCGACGCTGCTGATCTCCGCGATGCTGCTGGTGCTCGACCGCATGCTGCGGCTGTTCGATTTCGTCGCGAGCGAGGGCGGGCCGGTCAGCGTCGTATGGCGGATGCTCGCCAACCTGCTGCCCGAATATCTCGGGCTCGGCATCCCGATCGGGCTGATGCTCGGCATCCTGCTCGCCTTCCGCCGCCTCGCCACCAGTTCGGAGCTCGACGTGCTGCGCGCGGTGGGGATGAGCTATGGCCGGATGCTGCGCGTGCCGTTCATGTATGCGATCGCGCTCGCCGCGCTCAATCTCGCCATCGTCGGCTTCATCCAGCCGCTCGCCCGCTACAATTACGAGGGGCTTCGGTTCGAGTTGCGCACCGGTGCGCTCGGCGCATCGATCAAGGTGGGTGAGTTCACCAATCTCGGCGACCGGATGACGCTGCGGATCGAGGAAAGCCGCAGCGAGGGCACCGACCTGTCGGGCATCTTCGTCAGCGCGCGTGCGCCGAACGGCGACATCGTCTCCGCGACCGCGGAGAAGGGCCAGTTCCTGCGCACCGACGATCCCGACGTGATCATCTTCCGCCTGACCAAGGGCACGCTGATCCACCAGTCGCCCAAGTTCAAGGTGCCCCGCGTCCTCACCTTCGATGCGCACGATCTGCCGATCGATCTTCCGAAATTCGAGCAGTTCCGCCAGCGCGGCGAGAACAGGCTCGAGCTGACCTTGCCGCAGCTCGCAACGCTCGGACGCGATTCCAGCGTGCCGGAAGCGCAGCGCGCGGTCACCCGATCCGAATTTCATTTCCGCGTGGTCGAGGTCGCGACCATGCTGCTGTTGCCATTCCTGGCGCTGGCGCTCGGCGTCCCACCCAAGCGATCGACCTCGGCGCTGGGCGTGTTCCTGTCGATCGTGATGATCGTCACCTATCACAAGATCAACCAATATGCGCAGGGCGTGGGCGCGCGCGGCGGGATCGATCCGATCATCGCCCTGTGGGGGCCGTTCCTGATCTTCGCGGGACTGGTGTTCTGGATGTACTACACGATCGCCTATGTGCCCGGCGGACAGCCGATCGGCGCGCTCGAGAAGTTCTTCGCCAAGGCATGGAAGGCGATCGCGAAAAGACTGCCCGGGCGGCGGCGCAAGGCGGCGGGCGCATGAACCCGATCACCGGCTTCTTCCCGTCGCGGACGATCTCGCTCTACATGGCGCGGTCGTTCCTGATCAGCACCTTCGCCTTTCTGTTCGGGCTGGTGCTGATCCTCCAGACGCTCGACCTGCTCAGCGAATCCGGCCGCATCCTCGCCCATGAAGGCAATGGCGACGCGCAGATCTGGCGCTATGTCAGCCTGCGCGCCCCCCAGATCATCGCGACCTTCCTGCCCTTTTCGGTGCTGCTGGGCACGATCATCACGCTATCCACGCTCAACCAGAACAGCGAAGTGATCGCGATGAAGGCCTCGGGCCTCTCCGCGCACCAGGTGCTGGCGCCGCTGATGCTTGCCGGCCTCGGCGTGGCGGCGATCTCCTTCACCTTCAACGACCGGGTCGTCTCGCGCGCCAGCGCCACGCTCGCGCAGTGGAAGAAGGTGGATTACGGCGTGCTCCCGATCGACCGGGGCGACCGCAGCAATGTGTGGGTGCGCGACGGCGCCCACCTGATCCATGCCCAGCAGATCAGGGGCCGTGGCGAGAGTGCGCAGCTCGCCGACGTCACCGTCTACGAGCGCGACGGCGCGGTGCTCAAGTCGCTGGTCCGCGCCAAGACCGGGCGCCGTGAGGGGATAGGCTGGCGCGTCGACGATGCCGAGCGCTTCGACGTCGCCACCGGCCAGCTTACGCCGCTGGGCAGCACGATCGTGGGCGAAGGCGTCCGGCCCGACCAGTTCACGCTGTCCAACGTCGATGCCGAATCGATGTCGTTCGGCGCGCTCAAGGAAGCGATCGAGGATCTGAAGGCCGCGGGCCGCCCGACCAAGGCGCTCGAGGGATCGCTATGGCACAAGCTGTCGGGTCCGCTATCCGCGGTGCTGATGCCGCTGCTGGGCGCGGTCGCGGCGTTCGGCATCGCGCGCTCGGGCAAGCTGTTCGTGCGCGCGGTGATGGGAATGGGCCTTGGCTTCCTCTATTTCGTTGCCGACAATTTCGCGCTGGCGATGGGCAATCTTGGCGCCTATCCGCCCTTCCTCGCCGCCTGGGCGCCGTTCCTGCTGTTCGCGATGATAGGCGAAGCGGTGCTGCTCAAGACCGAGGAATAATCGGCGAAAAATCCGCTATTTAACCAAATAGGTTCCACGTGGAACCGGACCGCCCCGAATGGTCAAAGTGGAACAAGTCGTGGACGATGTTTGCTTTCGGGCGATCGCGCGCGTCCGTCCGCGCGAGCGGAACGGCGAGGCATTTCAACGCCGCGCACGGATCGCTCCGGGACTGGACAACCAGCTTGCGCCGGGATGGCGGAAGGTTCGGCGTCAGCCCGCGCGCTGCTTCATCGTGCTCGCCGCCAGCCGGCCCATCAGCCCGCGCAGCGTGGGATAGTTGGCGCCTTGATAGGTCGATTCCTGCCCCAGCGCGGCCGAGATGCGGCGATGCGCCTCGCCGAGCGCATGATAGGGCAGGCTCGGCAGCAGATGGTGCAGCGCGTGGAAGCGCAGCCCCACCGGCGCCCATAGATAGGGCAGGAAGCCGCCAGGCACGTTGACGCTGTCGAGGAACTGCGCGGTCACGGTCAGCGGCTCGCCGTCATTCTCCCACAGATGCGCGACCAGCGTGCGCACCTGGTTGATGACTGCGACGCCCGAGATCACGGCGAGGAAGATCGCGAACGCCTTGAGCGGGATCACGCCGGTCGCGACCAGCGCGATGAGGACGATCGCCCAGGCGCTCGCGCCGATTTCCTGCCAGCGCCACTGGCGCGCGAACTCGCCCTCGGGCGCGCGGCGCTCATAGGCCGGGTTGATCTGCAGGCCCGAATAGCGGCCGACGACGATGCGGCGCAGCCTGGGCGACAGCACCGACAGCGGCCCGAGCACGCCGAAGCGCAACAGCAGCCCCACCGGCATCAGCACCGAGACGAGCAGGAACACCGGCAGCGTCCACGGCTTCATCAGCGCAAGGGGGAGATACTCGGGATCCTCGACCGTCCCGTATCTGGTGCGGCTGTGGTGGATCGTGTGGATCCCCTCATACATGAACGAGGGCAGCATCATCGGGATGCCGAGCAGCACGTTCCACCCGACGCGGAAGCCCGGCAGCAGCGAATGCTTGAGGTGGGTGATCTCATGGATGAACAGGCTGGCGCGGTAGAGCGCGAGCACCGCCAGCACGCCGCTGGCGATCGCCCAGCCGGCCGAGGGCAGCAGGATCGCTCCGGCCAGCGCGGCATAGCCGAGCGCGGCCGAGCCGAGGAAATCGCCCCAGTAGATCAACGGCCTCGGCGTCTGCAGGTCGCGTGTCAGCTCCGCGGCCGCGCGCAGCATGGCGCGGTCGTCGGCGACGCCCGACAGGCGGATCTTCGCGCCCTGCACGGGCGCATCGGCACCGGATGCATCAAGGGTAAGCGTATTCATGGGGTCGGGCATTGGCATCAGATAGTGGCCATTGCGTGGCATTTCACGGGGTGGGGTGGGACCGGCGGTAACGGGCGCTCGGGATTGGCGGTGTTGCGCGTAGCCAATCCTCGCCCGCCAGGGGGAGGTGGCATCGCGCAGCGGTGACGGAGGGGGCGGATGCCAGAACATTGGCGGCTCGCATCCTCCCCCTCCGTCGCCTCCGGCGCCACCTCCCCCTGGCGGGGGAGGATTTGCGGTCGATGCCCGCCCTGCACCTGCCTCCAGTTGACAGCGGCGCGGCAACGGGAGACTGGATCGGCCGCAATCTCTTAGGAAGGTCCGCGCTTGGCCAACTCCCCCCTCGCCATCCGTCCGGTCAGGACCAAGGCGGATACCCGCGACTTCATCGAGCTCGCCTATCGCCTCAACCGCGGCGATCCCAATTGGGTGCCGCCGCTGCGCAGCGAAGTGGCGGGCACGATCGACCCCAAGAAGAACGGCTGGTTCAGCCATGCCGTCGCGCAACTCTTCCTGGCCGAGCGCGAGGGCCGTATCGTGGGGCGAATCTCCGCGCATATCGACAAGCTCGCGCTCGAAATGCCGGCCGAGCAGGGCTTCGGGCCGGGCACGGGCTTCTGGGGGCTGTTCGAGGCCGAGGATGCGGCAACCGCGCAGGCGCTGATCGCGGCCGCGGAGGATTGGCTGCGGGCCAAGGGCATGACGCGCGCGATCGGCCCGATCTCGCTGTCGATCTGGGAAGAGCCGGGGCTGCTGATCCAGGGCCATGATCACCCGCCGATGGTGATGATGGGGCATCACAGGCCAGCCTATCAGGGCTGGATCGAGGGCGCGGGCTACCAGCCGGTCAAGCAGCTGCTGACCTATGAGCTCGACATCACCAAGGAGTTCCCGCCGCTCGTCCAGCGCATCGTCGCGATGGGGGAGAAGAGCGACCGCATCCGCATCCGCACCGTCGACAAATCGCGCTTCGACGAGGAAGCCGCGACGATCCTGGCGATCCTCAACGACGCATGGTCCGACAATTGGGGATTCGTGCCGCTGACCCGGCCCGAGATCGACGATGTCGGCAAGAAGCTGAAGCCGCTGGTGTTCGAGGACCTGATCCGCATCGCCGAGCTCGATGGCGAGCCGGTGGCGTTCATGATCACCCTGCCCGACCTCAACGAGGCGATCCGCCCGCTCAACGGCAATCTGCTCCCGTTCGGCTGGGCGAAGCTGCTGTGGTGGCTGCGCAAACCCAAGGCGCGCGGCATGCGCGTGCCGCTGATGGGCGTGCTCAAGCGGCTGCAGGGCTCGCGCATGGCGAGCCAGCTGGCCTTCATGATGATCGAATATATCCGCCGCGCGGCGACTGCCAATTACGGCGCGGTACGCGGCGAGATCGGCTGGATCCTGGACGACAATCAGGGGATGGTCGCCATTGCCGACACGATCGAGAGCAAGGTCAACCGCGTCTATCAGATCTACGCGAGGCAGATCTGAAGGGTTGCGGCCCGCGGGTTAGGGGTCCCGCGGGCCGCGCCCCTCTTGCCAGGATCCGTTACTTCGGATCGAGGGGATCGAAACCCTCGTTCAGCCACTCGGCGCGCGTGCGGCAGTCCTTGCGGACCAGCCGCGATCCGGTGACCTCGCCCTTCACGCAATAGCGCTTGTCCTTCACCGGCTTGGCGCCCGGGCTGGCCTGGGCGGCGGGAGCCGGCGTGCCGGGCTTGGTCTCGGCATGCGCGGCGGTGGCGAGGCCGACGGCGAAGACGGCGACGGTGAAACCCTTGAACATCGTACGCATGATACAGCTCCTCTTCTGCACCTGTGCGGGTCAGAGGGTGACTTCATCCCGCCCGCCCCTGTGTTAGTGCATTATGCGTGCCAAACACTTGAAACGAGCAAAATCAATGCGTTAGCGCGTAGCTTTTGTTACGATATGGAAATTACTCGCCGATAGTTGGTGAAAACCACCAATCAGCGGGAAATCAGACGCGCAGGCTGACCCAAGTCGGCGCATGGTCGCTGGCCTTCTCGCGCCCGCGATAGTCCTTGTCCACGCCGGCGCCGGTCAGGCGATCCGCCGCGATCGGGCTGAGCAGCAGGTGATCGATGCGGAAGCCCGCGTCGCGTTGCCATGCGCCGGCCTGATAGTCCCAGAAGGTCCATACGCCGCCGGCCGGAAAGCGCGTGCGCAGTGCGTCGGTCCAGCCCTGCGCGACGAGCGCGCGATAGCCCTGGCGCGATTCGGGCTGCATCAGCGCATCGTCCGCCATCGCCCGGACCGAGAAGACGTCATCGTCATTGGGGATGACGTTATAGTCGCCGGCAAGGACGACGGGCCTTTCCTCTGCCAGCAGGCCGCGCGCATGCGCCGAGAGCCGCTCGATCCAGCGCAGCTTGTAGTCGAATTTGGGCCCGGGCACCGGGTTGCCGTTGGGCAGGTAGATCGATGCCACCACCAGCCCGTTCACCTCGGCCTCGATATAGCGGCTATGCTCGTCCTCGGGCTCGCCCTCCAGCCCGCGGCGGCGCTCGACGGGGTCGCTGCCCCTGGCGAGGATCGCGACGCCGTTGAAGCCCTTCTGCCCATGCCACACAGCGCCATAGCCCGCGTCGCGGATCTCCTTCTCGGGAAACCCCTCGTCGGCGGACTTCAGCTCCTGGAGGCAGACGATGTCGGGCTTCTGCTCGGCGAGATACTCCAGCAGGCGCGGGAGGCGCGCCTTGATGCCGTTCACATTGTAGGTGACGATCTTCAAGTTAGACCGAGAAGCTGGTGCCGCAGCCGCAGCCCGACGCGGCGTTGGGGTTGGTCACGCGGAACGCCGCGCCGCCCAGCGATTCGACGAAATCGACGCTGGCGCCGCGCACCAGATCGAGGCTGACCGAATCGACCAGCAGCTGTACGCCATCGGTCTGCGCGACCGCATCGTCCGGCTCCGCAGCCCCCGCCAGTTCGAACTTGTACTGGAAGCCCGAGCAGCCCCCGCCTTCGACCGACAGGCGCAGGATCGCGGGCCTGCCCTGCTTCGCGGCGATGGCGGCGATGCGCGCGGCCGCGGACGGGGTGAGGCCGATCTCGGGAGACAGGGTAGTGACCATGCGACGGAGATAGGGAATCGGGATGGTCACGGCAATCCTCCCCGGGACGGGGAGGGGGAGCAGCGGGTCAAACACGCCCTGCGCGCTCGAGGATCGCCCGGGGGACGAGCCGACCCGCCGCTCGCCCGCAGGGCGTGGTGGAGGGGGCCTGCCTCAAGCGGTGCGCTTCGTGGCGGGCG
>NZ_DASWTG010000016.1:0-34689 GCF_036402235.1 Sphingomonas sp.
GGCGCGCTTCTTCTCGCCGCCCGAGAAGCCCATGTTCACCGGCCGCTTGAGCATCTCCATGTCGAACCGCAGCAGCGCCGCCTTCTCGCGCGCCAGCTTGAGGAACTCGCCGCCCGACAGCGGCGCCTCGCCCCGGCCTCGGCGCTGCGCGTTGAGGCTTTCGCGCAGGAACTGGACGTTGGAGACGCCGGGGATCTCGACCGGATACTGGAAACCGAGGAACAGGCCCGCGGCCGCGCGTGCGTGCGGGTCGAGCTCGAGCAGGTCGGCGCCGCCGAAGGTGACGCTGCCTTCGGTCACTTCATAGCCGGGGCGGCCGCCGAGGACGTAGCCGAGCGTCGACTTGCCAGCGCCGTTGGGACCCATGATCGCGTGGACCTCGCCCGCATTCACGGCGAGCGAGAGGCCCTTGAGGATCGGCTTGCCGTCGACTTCGGCGTGGAGGTTGGTGATTACGAGCATGACTACTTTCCGGTGGCGGGCGGCGTGGCGCTGCCCGGATATCTGGTGCTGAGGGCGGCGAGGAATTCCCGTTCGCGCGTCCTGAGGCAGTTCTTCATCGCTTCGGCGCTGGTCTGGCCGCTGTCCGAACACGCATGCGCGGCGTCGCACCAGAAGCGGTCGAAGACGGGGTCGCCGACACCCTTCTTGACGCGGCACTTCTTCACCTCGCCCTTGCGGGTGAGGGTGATGTCGACCTCGACCCGGCGCAGCCTGCGCCCGAGGATGACGATTTCTTCCTCGGGCGGAGGCGGTGACACGGCCTGCGCGACGGCGAGCAGGAGGGCGATCACCGCGGTTCCTCCTTGGGGCCGCCGAACGTTATGACCGGCGGGCCGTTGTCGGCCTTGGGCGGGGGCGGGAGCTTGTTGAGGCGGTTGGGGTCGTCCTCGGTCGTGGTCGCGACCGCCGGGCCAACCGCAGGGGTCTTGGGCGGGTCGGGTTTGAGCTTGACGCCGAGGCCGAATTTGGGTTCCTCGGGCTTGATCGGCGGTTCGACCGCCATCAGCGCCTTGTTGCCCTCGCCGCCGCAGAATTGCTGGCCCTTGGTCGAGGTGACGCAATCGGGCAGCGAGGTGCAGGCGCGCGCATCGACGGTGGCGACGCCGCTCGACCTGAACACGCGGCAATTGATCAGGCGGCCGTCGGCGGCCTTGTCGAAGACGAGCGCGACGCGGCCCGCGGTCGCGGTGACGACCACTTCCTCATATTCCGGCTCAGGCGTGGCGGGGGCCTGCTGCGCGGCAAGAAATGCAAGGGAGAGAAGTGCGAACGTCGTCAAGGCGTGCTTCCCGCCTGCAGTATGGCGCCAACTCGGATCGAGATCGGCAGCGCGACGGTTGCGGGTATCGGCTCAGCGACGTGGAGGCTCTTATCGTCTTCCCACATCAGATGCACGCGAAGATCGGGACGGCCGGATAGCTCCAGGCTTTGAATAGCGTGCCAGGTCTGTGCTTCAATCCGTGCCAGTTCGTCGGGACCCTCGCGTTCCCATGTCGAGGTTTCGGCGCGTGCGCGACAAGCCTTAGTGGTTGAGGCGATGCGAGCCGAGCGCTCGTTCTTTCCGAGGGGAAGGTCCTTTCCCTCGGCGGTCAGGCACTCGACGAGGGCCTGAGCAGCCGAAAGCTGAGCGCGGGTTTTGATCTCGACCATTGTCTCGTCCGGCATACCGAGCAAATCTTCATCCGGGCCGAAAAATGCCTCAAGCAGCTGCATTTCGCGATCGAGCCGCTCGCGCCGGACAGTCGCGTCACCGACACCTTTTGCTTTCAGCAGCGCATCGCCAATCTCAAATGCCTGCGCCTTCTCCGTGGTGCAACGCGCGCGAAGATCGCCGAGCGTCTCAGTGGCAGATGTGGGGGCGATGCGCGCGTTGGGCGCCCGCTTCTGAAGCCCACCGGCGACGCAGCGCAAATAGGGCACAAGGGCAGGGACCAGATCGTCCGGAATCTGGAGACGTCGGGTCTCCGGGCGCTTCACGGTCTGTGTCGGTTGAACGGGCGTAGCCTGAAGCGACGCAAGAATGAGGGTTGCCGCAATCACCCCACGCTCCCCTCGAGGCTGATGCCGAGCAGCTTCTGCGCCTCGACGGCGAACTCCATCGGGAGCTGCTGGAGCACTTCCTTGGCGAAGCCGTTGACGATCAGCGCGACCGCGGCTTCCTGATCGAGGCCGCGCTGCATCGCGTAGAAGAGCTGGTCCTCGCTGATTTTGGAGGTGGTCGCCTCATGCTCGATCTGTGCGGAAGGATTGCGCACCTCGATATAGGGCACGGTGTGGGCGCCGCACTGGTCGCCGAGCAGCAGGCTGTCGCACTGGGTGAAGTTGCGGACATTCTCCGCCCCCGGCGCGACGCGGACGAGGCCGCGATAGGTGTTGTCGCTGCGGCCGGCGCTGATCCCCTTGGAGATGATCGTCGAGCGCGATCCCTTGCCGTTGTGGATCATCTTGGTGCCGGTATCGGCCTGCTGGCGGTTGTTGGTCACCGCGACCGAGTAGAATTCTCCTACGCTGTTCTCGCCGTTCAGCACGCAGGACGGGTATTTCCAGGTGATCGCGCTGCCGGTCTCGACCTGGGTCCAGCTGACCTTGCTGTTCCGCCCCTGGCAGAGCGCGCGCTTGGTGACGAAATTGTAGATGCCGCCCTTGCCGTCCTCGTCGCCCGGATACCAGTTCTGGACGGTCGAATATTTGATCTCGGCGTCGTCGAGGGCGACCAGCTCGACCACGGCGGCGTGGAGCTGGTTCTCGTCACGCATCGGGGCGGTGCAGCCTTCGAGGTACGAGACATAGGCGCCCTTGTCGGCGACGATCAGCGTGCGCTCGAACTGGCCGGTATTCTCGGCATTGATGCGGAAATAGGTCGAGAGCTCCATCGGGCAGCGCACGCCCTCCGGGATGTAGACGAAGGTGCCGTCGCTGAAGACCGCGCAGTTCAGAGCCGCGAAGTAATTGTCGTGCATCGGCACGACCTTCCCCAGCCACTTCTTCACCAGATCCGGATATTCGCGGATCGCCTCGCTGATCGAGCGGAAGATGACGCCCGCGGCTTCCAATTCGGCGCGGAAGGTGGTGGCGACGCTGACGCTGTCGAACACCGCGTCGACCGCGACCTTGCGGGAGCCTTCGACCCCGGCGAGCACCTTCTGCTCCTCGATCGGGATGCCGAGCTTCTCATAGACGCGCAGGATCTCGGGATCGACCTCGTCCAGCGAGCCGAGCTTGGGCTTGGCCTTGGGCTCGGCGTAATAATAGGCGTCCTGATAGTCGATCGGCGGGATGCTGAGCTTGGCCCAGTCAGGCGGGGTCATGGTCAGCCAGTGGCGATAGGCCTTGAGCCGCCACTCAAGCATCCATTCCGGCTCGCCCTTCTTGGCCGAGATGAAGCGGACGGTATCCTCCGACAGCCCCTTGGGGGCGAACTCCTGCTCGATGTCCGAGCTGAAGCCCCATTCGTACTTCTTGTTGGCGGCGGCGAGCGCCTCGGCATTCTTGGTGGCCATCAGGCGGGTTCCGGGTGAGTCGAGAGGGTAGCGAGGGTGACGTTCGCGAGCGTCGAGCGGACCGCGCCGTTGACCCCGTTCCAGTGCGGCTTCACGCGGCAGCTCTGCTCGATGCAGCAATCGTGGCGGCCATTGTCGACGCAGGCGGTGAGGGTGATCGGGCCTTCGATCGCCTCGACGATGTCGGCGAGGCTGATCGCGGCGGGCGGCCGCGCGAGGCGGAAGCCGCCGCCGGTGCCACGCGCGGATTCGATGAGACCGGCGGCGGAGAGACGGCTGACCAGCTTCTGCACCGTGGGCAGCGGCAGGCCGGTCTCGTCGGCGAGCAGCGTCGCATTGAGCCGGCCGCTGACGCCGCAATGGCGCGCGGCAGCGGCGAGCATCACGACGGCGTAATCTGTCTGGGCCGAAAGTCGCATAATCCTTCGCAGTTGCGAATGGTTCTCAAATCGGAATGATTCGTTCCGATTGGGCAGATGGGCGTGATGATGCCCGGCGTCAACCCGCGCTTTGCTGCGGATCGGCCAAGCTCAGGTGTCGCTGATCAGCGGATTGACCTGGCCCTGAAGCGCGCTGCGCTGCGAGATGGTGAGCTGGGCAAGCAGGCCGGGCTGCTCCTGAAGCTGGCGCGGGGTGCAACCGGTGAACTGCTTCATCTCGTTGATGAGGTGCGACTGGTCGTAGAAGCCGCGATCGAGCAGCTCGTTCAGGGTAACCTTGCGCTCGGCGAACGCGACCGCGGCCTTGAGCGCGCGATATTTGCGCGCGAGCAGCTTGGGCGGGGCACCGTAGAGCGCCTTGCACTTGCGCTCGAGCTGGCGGTGCGAGAGGCCGACGGCGGCGGCCAGGGCGTCGATCTCGGGTGAAACGTGCCCGGCCAGCCACTGATCCACCAGCCGGACGAACGCCGCGTCAGGTGAATCCGCGCGCGCGAGGCTCCCGATCAGCACTTCGGCGATCGCCACCATTGCCTTGGTATCGGGGGCGTGCGCGAGCCGGGCGAGCACATCGTCGATCGCTGGGCCGAACAGGTCGCGCGCGTCGAGCACGCAGTTGAGCATGGTTGACGCGTCATTGCCGATCAGCGCGGCCCAGCCCGCGGGCGTGATCCCGCAGCCGAAGACATGGACCGGACCGGCGACCTTCACCTGCATCGCGCCGCTGGTCGGCCCGATCACATGAACGGGGGGGGCGGGCTGGATGCCGCCATCCGGCATGCGGTACTCCGCGGCGCCTTCGGACATGCGGAAGCGAAGCTGCGCATGATCGGCGCGTTCGGTGTCCTCCAGCGCAGGGACATCCGCCCGGAAGTGGTAGAACAGCGTGACCCATTCGGCAGTGCCTGGGCCCGGCACCGCATATTCCAGTTGCACCGCCGTCATCGAACGTCCCCAACTGCGGCGGCAGGGTACGCGCGTTCCCTTCCAAGCGAAAGTAGCTAAAGAAGCACGAAAATTACCCGGCGAGAGGTGACCTCCCGCCGAGCTTAGTTCAAGAAGCCCCTGTTGAAGCTCCTCAGGTCGCGCATGTCCTTTAGACTCGGGCGGCCGATTCGGTCTTGGAGAAATTCGACATTGCTACAAGGTTTTAGGATGCAAATATTGCAATGCGGTAAGAAATCGTGAGCGCCTATTCACTGATCCGCCCGGCGCTGTTCGCGCTGGATGCGGAACGCGCACATCGGCTGACGATCCGCGCGCTGTCCATCGTCGGCGGTACGGGCGGCGTGCCCCGGGTGCGGCCGGTGACCATCGCGGGGCTGGAATTCGCCAACCCGGTGGGACTCGCCGCGGGGATGGACAAGGACGGCGAGGCGGTGGCCGGGCTGTTCGGCCTGGGCTTCGGCGCGGTCGAGATCGGATCGCTGACCCCGCGGCCGCAGCCGGGCAACCCCAAGCCGCGGCTGTTCCGGCTGGCGCAGGACCGCGGCGTGGTGAACCGCATGGGGTTCAACAATGGCGGGATCGACGCAGCACTGGCGCGTGTGGCCGGGCGCAAGCATGCAGGCGTGCTGGGCATCAATGTCGGCGCGAACAAGGACAGCGACGATCGCGTGGCGGACTATGCGCTGGGCGTGGGCAAGGCGGCACGGGTCGGCGACTATGTGACGATCAACGTCAGTTCGCCCAATACCCCGGGACTGCGCGACCTCCAGTCGCGGCCGGCGCTCGATGAGCTGCTCGCGGCATCGAGCGAGGCGCGGACGGTGGAGGGGCGGCGGGTGCCATTGTTTCTCAAGGTGGCGCCCGATCTTGACACCAAGGGGCTGGATGACGCGGTGCGCGCGGCGATCGACAACGGGATCGACGCGCTGATCGTGGGCAACACGACGATCTCGCGGCCCGAAAGCCTGCGATCGCCGCTGGCCGGAGAGACGGGCGGCTTGTCGGGGACGCCGCTCAAGGCGCTGGCGCGCGCGAAACTCGCCGAAGCGCTGGCGTCGGGCGGCGGGCAGCTGCCCGTGATCGCGGCGGGGGGAATCGACTCGCCCGAGGAGGCGCTGGTGCGGCTTGAGGCAGGGGCCGCGCTGGTGCAGCTCTACTCAGCGCTGGTGTATGAGGGGCCGGGGCTGGTGCGGCGGATATTGCGCAACTTGTGAAACCCGTTCGCCCTGAGCTTGTCGAAGGGTTGCTCTTCTCTTCAGGCGCTCGAAAGAAAAGGCAGGGCTTCGACGAGCTCAGCCCGAACGGACTGAGGTAGCATCCCTGAGCCCACCGGCATTGCGCTTGGCCACAGGCGCGCTAGGCTCTTGCGCAGATGGCCGGGCACGAACCCGCGCCGCAGGAGACAGGGACAAGGATGCGCAAGCTCGAACGGTTCGACAATCTGGTGCAGATGTTCTTCACGCGGGCACGCGAGAAGGGCGATGCGCCGTTCCTGTGGGCCAAATCGGGCGGCCGGTGGGAAGCGACCAGCTGGGCCGAGGCCGCGCGGCAGGTGGCGGGGCTGGCGGCGGCGCTGCGCAAGCTGGGGCTGAAGCCAGGCGACCGCGTGATGCTGGTGAGCGAGAACCGGCCGGAATGGTGCATCAGCGATCTGGCAGTCATGGCCGCGGGCGGCGTGACCGTGCCGACCTACACCACCAACACCGAGCGCGACCACCAGCACATCCTCGACAATTCGGGCGCGACGATGACGATCGTCTCGACCGGCAAGCTGGCGAAGACGCTGCTGCCCGCGGTGCTGCGCGCGACCGGCAGCCGCAGCCATATCGTGATCGGGATCGAGGAGATGCGCATCGGCCAGCCCGGCGCGATCGAGTTCCACGACTGGAAGACGCTGATCGCCGGGAATGTGGCGGACGTGACGGTCGCGGCAGCCGAGGCCGACAAGGCGCAGCGCGGCGACCTCGCCTGCATCATCTACACCAGCGGCACCGGCGGATCCCCTCGCGGCGTGATGCAGCATCACGGCGCGATCCTTGCCAATTGCGAGGGTTGCTGCGCCCTGATCAGCGAGGATTTCGGCTGGGAGGAGGAGGTGTTCCTGTCGTTCCTGCCGCTCAGCCATGCTTATGAGCATACCGGCGGCCAGCACTTCCCCGTCGCGCTGGGCGCGCAGATCTATTACTCCGAGGGCCTCGACAAGCTCGCCTCGAACATCGAGGAGGTACGGCCGACGATCATGGTGGTGGTGCCGCGGCTGTTCGAGGTGCTGCGCACGCGGATCAGCAAGCAGGTCGAGAAGCAGGGCAAGTTCGCCAACTATCTGCTCGACCGCGCGGTCTCGATCGGCGGCAAGAAGGCGGCGGGAGGGGTTCCGCTGTGGGACCAGCCGATGAACCTGTTCCTGAAGGCGACGCTCAAGCCCAAGCTCGCCAAGCGCTTCGGCGGGCGGATCAAGGCGATGGTGTCGGGCGGTGCGCCGCTCAACCCCGAAGTGGGCGTGTTCTTCGAGAGCCTGGGGCTCACCTTCCTGCAGGGCTATGGCCAGACCGAGGCGGCGCCGGTGATCAGCTGCAACCGGCCCAAGGTCGGCCTCAAGCACGACACGGTCGGGCCGCCGCTGGAGGGCGTCGAGGTCAGGATCGCCGAGGATGGCGAGATCCTGGTGCGCGGCGAGCTGGTGATGCACGGATACTGGCGCAACCAGGAGGAGACCGACCGCGTCCTGAAAGACGAATGGCTGCACACCGGCGATATCGGGATGATCGACGAGAAGGGCCGGATCAAGATCACCGACCGCAAGAAGGACATCATCGTCAACGACAAGGGCGACAATGTCGCGCCGCAGAAGGTGGAGGGCATGCTGACGCTTCAGCCCGAGATCATGCAGGCGATGATCGCGGGCGACCGCAAGCCATACATGACCGCGGTGATCGTGCCCGATCCCGAATGGACGCAGGAATGGTGCGCCAAGAATGCGGCCAAGTGCGACCTCAAGGCGCTGCTCCAGGACCATGACTATCGCACCGCGGTCGGCGCGGCGGTCGAGCGGGTGAACAAGGACCTGTCGGTGATCGAGCGCATCCGCCGCTTCATCCTGGCCGACGAGCCGTTCACCATCGAGAACGAGCAGCTGACGCCGAGCCTCAAGATCCGGCGCCATGTGCTGAAGCGGGTCTATGGCGAGCGGCTGGACGCGCTGTACCGGAACTAGAAGACAGCTGTGCCGCCGGTGATTGCGGCTAGCGCGCCCCTGCCTGGGAAGCGCCGGCCGGTTTCGTCTCGGGCAGCACGACCAGCGACCAGTCCTTCTGCGGAGCGAGATATTTGGCGGCGAGCGCCTGAATCTCCTGCGGCGTGGTCGCGCCATAGTCGCGGGCGATCGAGCCGATCGCGGCGATGCGCTTGGGGTCGGCGGTGCCGCCCTCGGTCTGCTGCATCCAGAAGGGGTTACCGGTCGAACGGCGCATCACCATCTGTGCCGTAGGCACCAGCGCGCGGCGCAATTCGTCGACGTCGATCGGCTTGGCGATCAGATCCGCCGCGATCTCGCGCGAGACGCGGAAGAACAGCTCGGTCCGGTCGGGCGGGATCAGCGTGAGCGCCATGATGCGTCCGCCCCCGGGCTGGCCGACCGGCGACTGGCTGATGACGGTGGGCGAATAGCTGGCGCCTTCCGCCGAGCGGATGCGGTCGAGGATGCGATCGCGCATCACCGCGGCGAGGATCTCGAGCTTGCGGCCCTCGGAGATGTTGTCCGATCCGCCGCCGGCCTGCCAGGCGATCACCGCCGCGGCCTGATCGGGCTGGCCGCTGTGCCGTAGCACCGTCGGCGCCGTGGCATGCGCCGGGAAGCGGACCGTGGGCGCGACCACCGGGGCGGGCTTGCGCGGCTTCATCGCACCGAAGGTAAGGCGGACCGCCTCGATCGTCTTCTCGACATCGATATCGCCAAAGACCTGCACCTCGATCGGGCCGCTGGCGAGCAGGGGCGCCCAGAATGCGCGGAAATCCTTGGCGTTGAGGCTCTCGATCCCCTTGAGCCCGGGCATGCCCCAGCGCGGATCCCCCGCGTGCAGCAGCCGCTCGAGATCGCGGCCGATCACCGCATCGGGCGAGGACGAGCTGGCGGCGTAGCCGGACATGGCGATGGCGCGGGCGCGGGCGACCGGATTGGGATCCCAGGCGGGGAACTGAAGCTTGGCCGCGATCAGCTTGAGCTGGTCCTCAAGATCCTCCTTGCGGGTCTGGCCGGTGAAGGCGAAGGCATCGTCGCCGATGCCAAAGCCGAGGTTGATCTGGCGGTCGCCGGTCAGCTTGTCGAGCTCCTCCTGACCCAGCACCCCGTCGGGCGTCTCGATGCCGCTCGACACCAGCGCGAGGTCTGCCGCCCAGGCCGGATTGGGCCGGCCGGTGCGGACCGCCTGCATGCCGCGCCCGAACCGCACGCTCACGAAGATCCGGCCGACCTCGCCCGGGTTCTGGAACAGCAGCAGGTTGACGCCGTTGGCGAAGCGCACCCGTTCGATCTTGGGGTCGGGCACCGCGATGCTGCGTTCGACCACCTGACCAGGCGCGCCGAGCGGCGGAAGCGAGGCGAAGGTGACGTCGCGTGCGGTGCTGCGCGTGCCGGCGAGGCCCGAAACATCGGCCTTGAGCACCGCCGCGAGCTTGTTCTGGACATTCGCGTCGGGGGTGCGCGTGTTGATGATCGCACGCGTGGCGTCGCCCTGAAGGATGCGCTTGGTGGATGCGAGCACGCGATCGGGGGTGAACATCCTGGCGTCCACCGCACCCTTGAAGATGTTGTAGCTCTCCTGCTCGCTCGTCGTCACTTCGTTGATGTCGACCGCTTCGACCAGATTGTCGGCGCGGCGGGAACCGGCCATCACCGGGGCGGTGCTGACCGAGTTGCGCATGCCCGAGTCGATCTCGGCGACCTCGCGGTCGATCTCGGCCTGGGTCGGCGGCGTGGCGAGCGCATCGGCGATCACGGCGCGCACTTCCTTGACGGCGCTTTCCCAATCCTCGCCGACGGGCAGCACTTCGATGCTGGTGACGTTCGCGCTTCGGACATCGTCGGAGAGGTCGACTTTCACCGCGGCGAACGCTGCGCCGCCGCGCGCGCGCGTTTCGAGGCGACGGTTGATGATGCGCAATGCGATGAAATCGACCATCCGCTCCTGGTTGAACTTCACCGTATCCTGAAACACCGTCCAGGGGCGCAGCACCGCCATCGTCACCAGCGGCGGCATGCTCGGCTCGACCAGCGCGGCGCTGATCGGCTTGGCGGGATCGGGCTTGCCGAAATCGGGCGTGGCCGGGTTCGGGCCGGTTCCCTTCCACGCCGCGAAATGCTTGGCGATCTGGCGCTCGAACATCGCCGGATCGAAGTCGCCGACCACGACCAGCGTTGCGCGCTCGGGCCGATACCAGCGCTGGTGGAAGGCGCGGACGCTGTCCGCGGTCGCCCCTTTCAGCGTCTCGACCGTGCCGATCACCGGGCGCTCGGCGAGCCGCTGACCGGCGTAGAACAGCTCGCGCTGCGCGTCGCTGAACCGCTGTTGCGGGCGCAGATACTCGCGCTGCTCGGCAAGCACCACCGGCCGCTCGAGGTTGAGCATCTCGGGCGTGATGCTGGGCGCCGCCATCATGTCGGCGAGGATCATCATCGACTGGTCGAGGCTGGTCTCGTTCGCGTCGGGCAGATCGAGCTTGTAGGTGGTCGATACCGGCGTGGTGGCGGCGTTGCTGTCCGAGCCGAAGGTGACGCCGAGCCGCTGCCATACCCGCTTCGATTCGCCGTCCGGAACCTTCGCCGAGCCGCGGAACGAGAGATGCTCGAGCAGATGGGCGAAACCCTTTTCGGACTCGCCCTCCATCAGCGACCCGACATCCATGCGCAACCGGATCGCGACCTGCCCCGGCGGCACGCCGTTCCGGCGCACTGCATAGCGCAGGCCGTTGGGAAGAGTGCCGAAGCGCCACTCGGGGTCGTGCGGGACGTCGCTGCCCTTGTAGAGCCAGGGCGCCTTGTCGACCGCGACGGTCGTCGTGGCGACGGGTGTCGGCGCCGCGACCTGGGCAATCGCAGGAAGCGCGACTGCTGCGGCGAGGAGAGGAAGGGCGAGCTGCTTGACGCGCGTAAACAATGCCATCGCGAGCATGTTTAGCGCGCTTCGCGGCTCATCGCCAGACGGGGCAGTTTCGCCGCAATCCGCAACACCGCGCGCCCCTTTGGCGCGGGTTTCGCCACGATTTGGACCCAGATCGCGCCTAGCCCGGCTGCAGGCGCCGCCCGGCGAGTCTCACGCCGCGCGGCCAGTGCCGAAGAGACGAGGTGAAGCGTGCGCGAGGGTGTGGCGATCGAGCGAGACAGGGCCGCGGGCGCGGTGCGTCTGGCCGATCACGGCCTGGCCGCCGCCCGGCGCCCCTTGCTGATCCGCGCCGGCAAGCGGATGCGCGGCTTTTTCGACCGGATCATCGGCGCCTCCTCGCTCGTATCGAACGCGCCGGTGCTCAACGTGCGCGATTTCGCCTGGACGCAGTTGCTACGCGACAATTGGGAAGCGATCCGCGACGAGGCGCTGGCCACGGCGCTGGCGCGCGAGGATGCGGCGCCTTCGCTCGCGAGCATCTCGCCCGATCACCGCGCGATCGCCCCGGTGAACAAATGGCGCTCCTTCTTCTTGTGGGGCTATGGCTACCGGATCGAGGAGAATCTCGACCGCTGCCCGGTGACCCGATCCGTCGTCGCGCAGATCCCGGAGCTCAACAGCGCATTCTTCTCGATCCTGGCGCCCGGCACGCACATCCCGGCGCATCGCGGCGTCACCAAGGGCCTGCTGACCTGCCATCTCGGCCTGATCGTGCCGCGCGACGGGGACGTGCGGATGCGCGTGCGCAACCGCATCGTCCGCTGGGCCGAGGGCGAGACGCTGATGTTCGACGACACCTATGATCATGAGGTGTGGAACGACACGAATGCGACTCGCGTCGTGCTGCTGATCCAGGTGCGCCGCCCGTTGCGCCAGCCCGGAAAGTGGGTCGCCGACCTGTTCCTCGGCATCGTCCGCCGCTCCGCCTTCGTTCAGGAAGCGCGCGCCAATGTGATGCGCTGGAATGCGGCGATGAAGGCGCTGGACGTCTAGAGTTCCCTAGCGGTGGGGTGGCCGCCCGGTTCCCAAGCCCGGGCGGCCTGCCACAGGCATCAGAATTTGGCTCGGATACCGATCGAGTAGCGCCGCTCCGATAGCGCATAGCTATTGAGCGCGACCGGGCCTGCGGCGCTGTACTCGGTGGTTGCCGAATCGTCCGGGATCAGGTTCTGCGCCTGAAAGGAGAGGGCGATCCGCTTGGTGAGATCGATGCCGATCTGGGCATCGAGCTGCGAGCGCGGGCCGATGAAGCTGGGGCGGCCTTCGGAGAATTCGAACACCGCCTCGTCGCGGTAATTGTACGCGACGCGCGCCGAAATCGGCCCCTTCTCGAACAGGCCGACCAGATTGTAGCTGTTCTTCGACACTGCCACGAGCGGGAAGCCCGCATTATCCTTCGAGTCCGAATAGGTGTAGTTGGCGATGATGCCGAGGCCGTCGAACGGCGCGGGCAGGAAGTCGAAGAACTGCTGCACGCCGATCTCGAAGCCCTTGATCTTCGCGCTGGCGAGATTCTCGGGCCTCGAGAAGGTCAGCACCCGGCCCTGCGGGTCGAGATCGGTGTCCACCCCGGACGTGACGAAGCTGGCGATGAAGTCCTGGACGTCCTTGTAGAAGAAGGCGCCTGAGATCAGCGAGCTCTTGCCGGTGTAATATTCGAAGCTGATGTCCGCCTGGGTCGAGATCGGCGGCTTGAGTCCCGAATTGCCGCCGGTGACCGACAGGTTGGTGGCATTGAAGAAGGTCGACGGCGCGAGATCGGCGATCGACGCGCGCTGCATCGTCTGCGACCCCGAGATGCGGATCAGGAAATCGTTGGTGACGTTGAACGCGATGTTCGCGCTGGGCAGCACGGTGGTGTAGCGGTTCTTGTCGTTGACCAGGGTGCTGACCGTGCCGACATTGGCATAGGAGTCGACCGACAGCCGCGTGCTGGCGATGCGGACGCCGGCATTGGCCTTGTAGGGCATGCCGAGCAGCTCGCCCTCGCCCGAGATCATCAGATAGCCGGCGAAAGTCTTCTCGCTGAAATCATAGTCTCGTTGGAGGTTGGGCAGCAGCGTCGACAATCCGTTGGGATTGGGATTCGGCTCAGCTGCCTGCGCGCGGGTGAAGACATAGTCGAAGGTCGGCGCCGTGCTGAGGAAGCTGCGTGGGAAGCTGCCCGGGATGTCGCCGATGAAGTTTCCGTCGATCAGCTTGAGATAGGGCTCGATCTCTGCGCGGGTGGGCGTGACCTGGCTGCGGAAGGCGTTCGAGCGCGCGTGCAGATCGGTGTAGCGAACGCCCATCGCCAGCGTGACGCCGCTGTCGAATTCGTAGCTCAAGTCGAGCTTGCCGGTCCATTCCTCGAGCAGGCCGATCAGCCGGTTGCTGCGCACGCCGTTGGTGGCGGGATTGTACGAGGAATAGACCGCGGGGTTGAAGGCGCCGAGCGACAGCGAAGGGATGGTGTTGTTGCGGAAATCGAAATTGCCGGGGACGGGCGCGGCCGCCTGGAGCGTGATGATCTGGATCGTCTGGTCGATCGTGCCCTTGCTGTAATAGCCGTCGGCCTCGATCTTGAGCCCGTCCTTCTCATATTTGCCGTTGAGGCCGTAGAGATAGCTCTTGGTCGGTTCGTTGCGGATCTGGCCCGCGGTGGTGACGGTGCCGTTGGCGGTGCCCGCGACCACCGCGCCATTCTCGACCACGCGGTTGGTGACCGGATTGGTGCCGGTGGGCAGGCGGAAGGCGAAGAAGTCCTGATGCCGCCCGGTAGTCAGCTCCGAATAAAGCGCGTCGGCGGTGATGGTGAGCTCCGGCGTCACCTCGAACTGCACCGCGCCGTTGAGGCCGAGGCGCGAGCGATCGACCACGAACTGCTCATATTGGAGCAGGACCGGGGTCGCGAACACGCCCCCACCGGTGCCGGTATAGGTGCGGTTGAGGAAGTTGTTGCGCTCGAACGTCTGCGTCATCGACGTGCGCTTCTGATACTCGCCCGCCAGCATGATGCCGATGCGGTTATCGGCGAATTTGGTGGTGAAGAAGCCGGTGACGGCGGGCTCGAACTTCTCGCTGTTCTCCGAATAGGTTCCCTGCGCGCGCACCGACAGCGTAGTCTCCCTGAACGACAGCGGCTTGGGGGTGACGAGATTGACCGTGCCTCCGAGGCCGCCCTCGGGCTGGCTGGCGAGCGGCGACTTGCGCACCTCGAGTCGGCCGAACAGGCCGGAGGGAACCGAGTCGAGGCCAGAGGAGCGGCCGAGCTGGTCATTCTCGGGCGGTGAGAGGCGCGCCGACCAGCCGAGCAGGGTGCGGCCGTCGACCTCGACGCGGACCTGTTGGAGGCCGCGGACCGACACCGACTGACCCTCGCCGAAGACGCGGGTGATCTGGACGCCGGTGACGCGTTGAAGCGCCTCGGCGACGTTGGCATCTGGCAACTTGCCGACATCCTCGGCGGTGATGACGTCCATCACCTGCGGCGCGTCGCGCTTCACTTGCGCCGCCTGCTGCAGCGAGTTGCGGATGCCGCTGACGACGATTTCCTGCTCTTCCGCCTCGGCGGGCGCGGTAGTGCCCTGCTGCGCCAGGGCCGGTATCGAGACGATGAGCGCCGCGGCGGCGACGCCCGACCTCAGCAGGCTGTTGGTGTTCATGCATTTCCTCCCCAGGTTCGCGGGACCCGTTCTTCACGGCGCGATTCGGCTAGCCTTCGCCCGGTTTTGGAAACCGGTGTCATGAAAGTTGTCCTACAAACCCCGGGGCATGTCAAGAAGATGTCCTACAACATCCGCCGTGCGGCCCGGCTGCGCGGCGGATATCCAGTCGTTCAAACGGGTGGGGCGCGGCGCGGTCCGGCCCCGGGCCGCGGAGACGCCTAGCGCGCGGCGCCCGTGCTCGCGCGGATCACCAGATCATAATCGAGCGTCAGCCGGTCGCGCTTGCGGTTGTCCGACAGCAGCAGATCGGCGGCCGCCCAGGCCAGCTCACGCACCGGCTGGCGCACGGTGGTGAGCGGCGGCCAGACCGCGGCGGCCAGGTCCGAATCGTCGAAGCCGGCGATGGACAATTCGTCGGGCACGCCGATGTCCAGCTCGTGCGCGACGGCGAGTGCGCCCGCTGCCATGTCGTCATTGCCCGCGAAGATCGCGGTGGGGCGCGACGGGGCGCCGAGCAGGCGCCGTGCGGCTTCGCGCCCGGAAGGGAAGCTGTAGTCGCCCGCAACGACCAGCGCGGGATCGAAGGCGATGCCATGCGCGTCGAGCGCAGTGCGATAGCCTTCGAGCCGCTCGACCGAGGAGATGTGGTTCTCGGGTCCCGTGATGAAGGCGATGGCGCGATGGCCGAGGCCGATCAGATGCGCGGTGAGGTCGCGCGCGGCGGCGACGTCGTCGATCGTGGTTGAGCGTCCCTCGTCGCGGCGGAAGCCCGGTTCGATCCGGACATAGGGCAGGCTGCGGCGATCGAGCTCCTCGATCAGCGCGGCCGATTCGGTGACCGGCGGCGAGAGGATCAGGCCGTCGAGATGCGTTTCGTCGATCAGCGCAGAGACTTCCTGCACGAGATCGGCGCTGTCGGCGACGACCGGCTGGATCAGCAGGCGATAGCCAAGCTCGTGGCAGCGCTCCTGCGCGCCGGCCTGGAGATGATAGACATAATAGGGGCTGGGGTTGTCGTAGAGCAGCGCGACCTGGAACGACTTGCGCCCGGCGAGCGTGCGGGCGGCGAGGCTGGGGCGGAAGTTCAGCTCTGCCACGACCTGCTCGACGCGGCGACGGGTCTCGTCGCTGACATTCTTCTCGTTGTTCAGCACGCGCGAAACGGTCTTGAACGAGACCCCCGCGAGCTTCGAGACTTCCTTGATCGTTGGCCTGCGCGCCATTTGCCTCCCCTGACCGGTTCAAGGCATAGGTGACAGCGTTGGCAACAAGCAAGAGCGATGTAGCGATATGATAGTACAAAGGCGTGCGCTGGTGATCGGTATGCTGCTGGCGGCGGCGGCGGCGGCGGCGCCGGCGACGGCCCTGCCCGCCGCGGCGCGGGACGGGCTGCGGGTGATGGCGTTCAACGTCCGCCTGCCGATCGCGTCGGACGGACCGAACCGTTGGGAGGCCCGCCAGGACCTGTTCGTCGAGACGATCCGGCGCGCCGATCCCGACATCATCGGTACGCAGGAGCTATGGAAGATCCAGGGCGATTACCTGATCGCGAAGCTGCCGAGGTATAGCTGGTTCGGGATCGACCGGCGCGGCGGGCACGCCGACGAGCATATGGGGGTGTTCTACCGCCGCGACCGGCTGAAGCTGGTCGAGATGGGCAATTTCTGGCTGTCCGACACGCCTGACGTGCCGGGCAGCATCAGCTGGGGCCACCCGCTGCCGCGGATGGTGACCTGGGGACTGTTCGAGAGGGTGAAGGGCGGCAAGCGCTTCTGGTTCTTCAACACCCATTTCCCGTACCGGGCCGAGGACGAGGCGGCGCGGGAGAAGGGTGCAGCGGCGATCGCGGCGCGGATCGCCAAGCTGCCGGGCCACCTGCCGGTGGTGGTTACAGGTGACTTCAACACCGTGCCGGACTCCGCGGCACACCGGGCGCTGAGCGCCGGGCTGGTCGATGCCTGGGATGCGGCGAAGGTCCGGACGGGGCCGGCGGAGACGTTCCACAACTTCACCGGCAAGGCCGACCGGCGGATCGATTGGGTGTTTGCCAAGGGACTGACCGCGACGAGGGCCGAGACGGTGACCTTCGGGGCGAAGGGGCGGTATCCGTCGGACCACTTCCCGGTCTTGGTCGATTATCGCTGGCCCTGAGAGAGAAAGGCCCGCCCGGGGGGTGCCGGGCGGGGCCGTGAAGGAATCAGTTCACCGGGCGGTCAGTGGCCGCCCGCCAGCGCCGCGAGCAGCAGCAGCGCGACGATGTTGGTGATCTTGATCATCGGGTTCACCGCCGGACCGGCCGTGTCCTTGTAGGGATCGCCCACAGTGTCGCCGGTCACCGCGGCCTTGTGGGCCTCGCTGCCCTTGCCGCCGTGATTGCCGTCCTCGATATACTTCTTGGCATTGTCCCATGCGCCGCCGCCCGAGGTCATCGAGATGGCGACGAACAGCCCCGAGACGATCACGCCGAGCAGCATCGCGCCCACCGCCGCGAAGGCGTTGGCCTGGCTATCGACGGCGAGGATCACGAAGTAGAGCAGGATCGGCGAGAGCACCGGCAGCAGCGACGGGACGATCATCTCCTTGATCGCGGCGCGGGTGACGATGTCGACAGTGTGCCCGTAATTGGGACGGCTGGTCCCCTCCATGATGCCCGGGTTCTCGCGGAACTGCTTGCGCACGTCCTCCACCACCGATCCGGCGGCACGGCCGACCGCGGTCATGCCGAAGGCACCGAAGAGGTAGGGGAGCAGGGCACCGAGTAGCAGGCCGACGATGACGAAGGGATTGCTCAAGCTGAAATCGACCGTGACGTCGGCGAAATAGCGCTTGAGATCCTCCGTATAGGCCCCGAACAGCACCAGCGCGGCGAGCGCGGCGGAGCCGATGGCATAGCCCTTGGTCACCGCCTTGGTGGTGTTGCCGACCGCGTCGAGCGCGTCGGTGCGGGTGCGCACGTCGTCGGGCAGCCCCGCCATCTCGGCGATGCCGCCGGCATTGTCGGTGACCGGGCCATAGGCATCGAGCGCGACGACCATGCCGGCGAGCGCGAGCAGCGAGGTGGCGGCGAACGCCACGCCGATGATCCCGGCAAGCTGGTAGGAGGCGATCACCGCGATGACGATCACGATCGTCGGCAGCGCGGTCGATTCGAGGCTGATCGCGAGGCCCTGGATCACGTTGGTGCCGTGACCGGTGACCGAGGCCTGGGCGATCGACTTGACCGGGCGGTAGTTGGTGCCGGTGTAATATTCGGTGATCCACACCAGCAGCCCAGTGACGCCGAGGCCGATCATCATGCACCAGAACAGGTCCATGCCGGTAAAGCCTTCGCCCACCGCCTGCACCGCGACCGAGGCCGCGACGTCGATGTTGGTGGCGTCGGCCGGGCCGCCGATCACGGCATTGAGGTCGCCGAGCGTATATTGGGTCGCGAACCAGATCGCCGGGACGGCGAGGATCGCGGTGGTCCAGAAGCCCTTGTAGAGCGCGCCCATGATCGAGCCCGACGAGCCCAGGCGCACCATATAGGTGCCGATGATCGAGGTGATGATGCACACGCCGCCGACGATCAGCGGCAGCGACATGAGCGCGAGGAGCTGCTCCGACGTGCCTGCGACGAGCAGCGCGATCGACACCATGGTGAGGCCGATCGTGACGACATAGGTCTCGAACAGGTCGGCGGCCATGCCGGCGCAGTCGCCGACATTGTCGCCGACATTGTCGGCGATCACGGCGGGGTTGCGGGGATCGTCCTCGGGGATGCCGGCCTCGACCTTGCCGACCAGGTCGGCGCCGACATCGGCGGCCTTGGTGAAGATGCCGCCGCCGAGACGCGCGAAGATCGAGATCAGCGAGGCGCCGAAGGCGAGCGCGGTGAGCGCCTTGATGATCTTCTCGCCATTGGGCGCTTCCCCGGCGGGGCCGACCAGATACCAGAAGAGCACCGAGATCGAGAGCAGGCCGAGGCCCGCGACGAGCATGCCGGTGATCGCGCCCGAGCGAAAGGCGAGGGTGAGGCCCCCCTGCAGCGAGCCGCGCGCGGCTTCGGCGGTGCGGACGTTGGCGCGCACCGAGATGTGCATGCCGACATAGCCCGCTACGCCCGAGAGAACGGCACCGACGAGGAACGCGACGGTCGAAAGCTCACCGAGCGTGAAGAACAGCACCGCGGCGACGATCACGCCGACGACTGCGATGGTGGTGTATTGGCGGCCGAGATAGGCCTTGGCGCCTTCCTGGATGGCGGCGGCGATATCCTGCATCTTCTGGTCGCCCGCGGGCGCGCGCAGCACCTGCTGCGAAGTCACCAAACCATAGAGCACGGCGATCACGCCGCACGCGATGGCGATATGGACAATCGTCATCTGGTATCCTTCCCCTGTGAAACTCCGCCTGTCGCCCGGCTCTGTGTTCGGTGCGGCTGGCGGTCGCGGCGGAGCGTAGAGCGGGCGGGAGGGCTGTCAAGCAGGCCCGGGCGGCTGACGAAGTTGACTCGGATGCGGGGGTTGCGGCGATTGCGCCGGGGACGCGGCGGGTTCGCGGCGGTGACGCGACACCTTGGCGACGCTCACGCGCCACGGGCGCGCCATTGACGCGCCACCGACGCTCCGCTTGCGCGACGGCGACGCGACGGGTTCGCGCAGCAATGCGGCGGGTACGCGACGAGCACGCGCCGGTGACGCGACGGACCGGTGGCCCGTGTTGGACGAAAAGGATGAGAGTCGCGTCCATCGATCAGGGTAGATCAGATGAAATCCAACATTTGAAGGGGTGGGGGCGGGACATGCAATCAATCCTCCCCCGCCAGGGGGAGGTGGCGCCGAAGGCGGCGGAGGGGGAGGGCGGCGACCTGCTCGAACCTCCGGGGGCTCCGCTTCCGCCCCCGCCGTCATCCCCCGCCTTCGCGGGGGCTGCCACCTCCCCCTGGCGGGGGAGGATTATCGCTCTAACCCCCGTGGCTGTAACCGAGCTTGTCCGGAAGCGGGAGGGGCTTGCCGCCTGAGGTGAGCGTCAGGCCGGTGCCTGCGCTGGCTGCGCCGATGCGGCTCGCGGGCACCGGTGGGATGGCATCGGCGGGCAGGGTGAACAGCAGCTCGTAATCGTCGCCCGCGGTGGCGGCTTCGAGCGGATCGAGGCCGGGCAAGGCGAGCGGGACGGCGCCGAGATCGATCGCGATGGCGACGCCGCTTGCTTCGGCGAGGCGGCGGGTATCGATCAGCAGGCCATCGGAAATGTCCATCATCGCGGTGGCGAGGGGGGCGAGCGCCTGACCCTCGGCGATGCGCGGCCGGGGGCGGAGATAGCGGGCAAGGTCGCGCGGCTCGCCGTCCGGGCCGAAGCCGGCGCCGCCGATGCTTCCCGTGACCCAGAGGGTGTCGCCGGGCCGCGCGCCGGTGCGCAGCGGCACGCTGGGCTGGGCGCGGCCGATCGCGGTGAGGGTGAGGCTGCGCGGCGCACCCTGCGGCATCGCGACGGTATCGCCGCCGAGCAGGGGCATCGCGTAGCGGGTGAGGACGTCGTTCAGGCCGTCGAGGAAAGCGCGGTCCCAAGCCGCATCGCCGGACAGGGCGTAGTTGAGCAGGCAGCCGATGGGTGTAGCGCCCTTGGCGGCGAGGTCCGACAGGTTCACCGCGGCGAGCTTCCAGCCGATCGCGTCGGCGGGGTCGCCGGGGCGGTAATGGACGCCCGCGACCATCGTGTCGCTGGTGAGGATCAGGCGCCCGGCTGCGACGTCGAGCGCTGCGGTATCGTCGGCGAGGCCCGCGGCGGCGGGATGCGTGGCGATGGCGCGCAGGGCGTCGAGAAAGGCGAACTCGTCGGGCATCCGCGGGGTGATAGGCGCCTGTGCCGGTGGCGGCAACGCGACCCGTTCTCAAGAGGCAGAGCGGTTACCCGGTTCCGGACGGTCTGACCCGTTTTCACCGATTGCCCGCGGCTTCGGGACGGCTGCAACATCGGATCACAAGCAAACGGGGGCGACAATGCACCGAAGGCTTTCGATCCTGATCGCTATCATCGCCGCGGCGATGCTGGCACCGGCGCGCGCGACGCCGCCCGCCGAGCTGACCCAGCCGGTGTTCGAGATGTTCCGGCTGGCGCCGGGCAAGACCGAGGCGTTCATCCGCAGCATGGCCGAATGGGACAAGGTCAATGTCGCGGGCGGGCAGCCGCCGACGCAATTGTTCCTGCATGCCGGCGGCGAAGGGTGGGACGTCCTGCTCTACAAGCCCGCCCGCCCCAAGCCTACGCCGGCCCAGGAAGCGGCGATGGCCGCGAAGATCGCCGAGCTGAAGCTGCCGACCGGCGCCCTCTACTTCGTGTCGGTACGCGAGGAGATGGCGGACCATGTGCATTTCGAGGCCAGCGGGCCGACCACGGCGGCGCAATGGGTCGCGGAGCTGGAAGGCCAGCGCGCACGGCGGGACGCGGAACGGCAATGACGAACTGAGGGGGAGTGAACGATGCAGGCTGGGGGAAGCTCAAGGCCGGTTGGGATGCGCGTGCTGCACGCGCTGGGAGTGGGGGCGGCGCTGATCTGGCTGCTGATCGCCGTCACCGGAATCATTCTGGCCTATCATTTCGAGATCAACGACCGGATCATCTCGCCCGCCGCGCCGCCCAAGGATTTTGCCGGAATCGAGCGGCGGATCGATGCGATCGAAGCGGCAAGCGGCCAGGCGAAGGTCAACTGGATCTGGACGACCGCGGGGCTGAAGGACCGCTTCTTCCTCAATTATGCCGCTGCCGACGGAACGCTGCGCAACGCGCGCATCGCGGGCGACGGCGCCGTGCTGCTCGACATGCCCGATGGGGAGCGGACCGCGCTCGAATGGGTGCGCGAGGTCCATCTGTCGTTGGCCGCGGGCAAGACGGGCGAATGGGTCCTGACGATCAGCGGCATCCTGCTGCTGGCCAGCCTGGCGATCGGCGCCATCGGGCTGTGGCGGCGTTCGGGACGGTGGCAGGCAGCGCTGGAGCCGGGTGGCGGCGCGCGGCTGGGAACATGGTTTCGCCGGATCGGGCTGGCCGGCGTCGTTCCCGCATTCGTGGTCGTGGCGGCTGCCGTGATCATCCATTTCGAGCACAGCATCGAAGGGCCGATCGGCGCTCCGCCGATCACGACGCCCGCGATTCCGCCAGAAGGCGAGGGCGCCGGTTTCGCCGCGGCGGCGCGGGCGGCGGAAGCGGCGGTGCCCGGCAGCCGCTTCGTCGGCGGGACGATGCCGACCGCGACCGACGCTTCCTTCCGCCTCTGGGTCAATCAGCCGGGCGAGTATTTCCGGCCGGACGGCTATGGCGGCAGCCTGGTGGTGGTGAACGGCAACGACGCCAGCGTGCGCGGCGCGTGGCCGCTGCAGCAGGCGAGCGAGGCCTACAAGTTCATGGCCTTGCCCTATCCGGTGCACACCGGCGAGATTGCCGGACCGGTGGGCCGGATGCTGGTGTTGCTGGTCGGGCTGTGGCTGGCGACGATGGTCGTGCTGGGGCTGGTGCTGCGGCGGCGTGTCGCACCGGGCAGGGCGGGCTAGGAACCCGCCCGCCGGACGCTCTCACACCGACTTCAGCGCTTCCTCGAAGTCGGCGATGAGGTCGTCGGCGTCCTCGACGCCGATCGAGATGCGCACGAGGTTGTCGGTGATGCCGAGCGCCTTCTTGCGCGCGTCGGGGACCGAGAGGTGAGTCATCGCGGCGGGAGCCGAGGCGAGGGTCTCGGTGCCGCCGAGGCTGACCGCGAGCTTGGCGATCCTGAGCGCGTCGAGGAAGGCGAACGCCTCCTTCTCGCCGCCCTTGAGGTAGAGCGAGAAGGTCGAGCCGGCGCCGGTGCAGTGACGGTCGTAAATGTCCCTCTGGCGGCTGCCCTCGGGAAGGAAGCCGAGATAGCCGACGCTCTCGACCTTGGGGTGCGTGCGGAGATATTCGCAGACCTTGACCGCATTCTCGCCGGCGCGGGACATGCGCAGCTCGAGCGTCTCGAGGCTGCGGAGCAGCATCCAGGCGGTGTTGGGGTCGCAGATCGTGCCGATCGTGTTGCGCATCAGGCGGATGGTGTTGATCAGCTCCTTGGAACCCAGCACGCCGCCCGCGACGAGGTCGCTATGGCCGCCGGCATATTTGGTCAGCGAATAGACGACGAGGTCGGCGCCCTGCTGGAGCGGCTTGGCCCAGAGCGGGCCGAGAAAGGTGTTGTCGATCGCGATCGGCGGCTTGTTCGCGCCGGCGAAGATCGCGTCGCGGCTGGCGGCGACGGCCTCGACATCGACCAGCGCATTGGTCGGGTTGGCGGGGCTCTCGAGATAGATCAGGGCGACGTTGCCCGAGGCGGCCTTGGACAGGACCGCGTCGATCTCCTCGCGCGTGGCGCCGGCGGGGAAATCGAGCCAGTGGACGCCGAACTTGCCGAGGATGCGCGCGATCAGCGTCTCGGTCGCGGCATAGAGCGGGCCGGAGTGGACGATCGTGTCGCCGGGCTTGACCAGCGCGAGGAACAGGGTGGCGATGGCGGACATGCCGGAGGAGAAGGCGAGCGCGTCCTCCGCCTCCTCCCAGATGCCGAGGCGATCCTCGAGGATTTCCTGGTTGGGGCCGTTGAAGCGGGAGTAGACAAGGCCCTCGGCGCCGCCCGGGCGCTTGCCGGTGACACCCTCGAAATGGCGCTTGCCCGCGGCGGCGTTGGGGAAGACGAAGGTCGAGGTGGCGAAGATCGGGGGCTTGAGCGAGCCCTCCGACAGCATCGGATCATAGCCATGGCCCATCATCAGCGTCGCGGGGCTGAGCTGACGGCCGCCGACGGTATCGACCGGGGGCTTGGGGCGACGGCGCGGGGTGGTGCCGGTGAGAGCGGCTTCGTCCGTCCGTTCGGGGGGCTTGCCGGGCTTGTCGGTCATGTCGGGTGCCTCTCTCGCGATCGTATCAGGTGAAACGTCTTTGAAGCTGCACTCGCACCAACGCTTCAACCCGTCAATGAGATCAGAGAAATCTGGCGGCCATAATCGGGTTCGTTGCGGTGGGTGGCGCGGCGGAAGCTGTAGAAGCGCTCGGGCTGGGAGTAGGTGTCCTCGCCCAATGCCTCGACGGTGCGGAGGCCGGCTGCGGCGAGGCGGTGGGCGACATAGGCTTCGAGGTCGAACTGGTGATGGCCCTCGCGGCCGGGGGTGAAGAAGCGGTCGTTTTCCGGATCGAACTCGGCGAAGCGGGTGCGGAAGCCCTCGTCGACTTCGTAGCTGGCGCGGGCGATGCAGGGGCCGACCGCGGCGGCGATGTTCTCACGCCGGGCGCCGAGGGCTTCCATCGCGGCGATGGCCGAATCGGTGACGCCGCCGATCGCGCCCTTCCACCCGGCATGCGCGGCGCCGATCACCCCGGCCTGACGGTCGGCGAAGAGGACGGGCGCGCAGTCGGCGGTGAGGATGCCGAGGGTGAGGCCGGGGCGGTTGGTGACGAGCGCGTCGGCATGCGGGCGGAGCGTGTCGTCCCACGGCTCGAGCACGGTAACGGCGTCGGCGGAGTGGACCTGGTAGAGGCCGATCAGCTCTGTGCCGGGCGCGACCGCGGCGAGGGCGCGGCGCTGGTTCTCGATCAGCTCGGGCGTGGGCGGGCGGCCGCGGCGGCCCATGTCGAGGCTGGCGGTGGCGCCAGTCGAGACGCCGCCGGTGCGGCCGAGGAAGCCGTGGGCGATGCCCTCCAGCGCGCGGGCGCGGACGACCTCGACGCTCACAGGTCGAGCTTCATGATGAGGTCGCGGTCGATCTTCTCGCCGACCCGGAAGGCGTAGTCGCCGATATGGACGAAGCCGTATTTGGCGTAGAAGGCGATGGCCCGGTGGTTCTCCTCGAACACCGTGAGCAGCAATGCGGGGGCGTTGCGGCGACGGGCCTCGGCGATGCTCCAGTCCATCAACGCCTGGGCGACGCCCTTTCCGTGCCAGTCATAGGCGATGTAGAGCTGGCCAAGCTGGGCGTCGTGCGGCCCGGCCTCTTCGAGCCAGGGCGGGACGAGCTTGGCATAGCCGACGATCCGCCCCTCGGCGCGGGCGACCTGCCAGGTCACGGCAGGATCGGCGAGATGCGCGCGCAGCCGGCCGGTGGGGCCATAGGCCTGGGCGAGATAGGCTTCGAGATCGGCCGGGGCGTAGCCATGGCCGAAGGTGCGGGTCCAGGTCTCCTGCGCCATCGCGTCGAGCGCGTCGGCATCGGCGAGCGCCGGCGTGTCGTAGACGATCGTCATGCGAAGCCCGCCGGGGCAGGCCAACCGGGTGCGGTGAAGGCGATGACCTTGAACAACTCGCCCATCGCCTCGTCGCCGGTGAGGCGGTCGCGGGCGATGGCGATCTCCGCGACGCGGTCAGGGGCGGCCCTGGCGAGCGCGTCGGCGCGGGGGCCGATGCCGAGCGCGTTCAGGAATTCGCCCTGCGTGACCGGGCCGTGGGCGACGAGGCCCTCGACCCGTGCGGCCTCGACCAGCGTGCCGAAATCGACATGGGCGGTGAGATCGGCCTCGCCAGGATCCTCGAACGGGTTGGCATAGGCGTGGCCGCGCACCGCCTGGAGCGTGTCGCCAAGCGCCGGGCCGGCATAGCCATAATCGATCACGATCGCCGCGCCGCCCTGCGCCAGCAGCCGCGCGGCGAGCGCGCGCAGGATCGCGACGCTGGGCGGCGAGGTTTCGAGGATCGAGCCGTCGGGCGCGTCGCGGAATTGCGGCGGGATGATCGGATCGAACACGGTGTTGCCGACCACGGGGAGGAACAAAGTGTCCTGGCAGGCGACGAGCCGCTCGCGCCATCCTTCCCGCGTCTTGATGAGCTGGCGGATGGGCAGCGCGTCGAAGAATTCGTTGGCGACGACCAGCAGCGGCGCGTCGTCGGGAAGGCCGACAATGTCGAGCGCCCATTCGGCCTGCGGCACCGCCCTGGCCTGCTCGGCGCGCAATGCCGGGCTGTTCTCGACGAAATGGACGGGTGGCTCTAGGCCCGCGCTGGCCATCGCGCGCAACGCATCGGCGGCGAGCGTGCCGCGGCCAGGGCCGAACTCGACATAGTGCGCGGCGGGGCGCCCGGCGCGATCCCACAGGTCGGCCAGCGCAAGGCCGATCAGCTCGCCGAACATCTGGCTGATCTCGGGCGCGGTGGTGAAGTCGCCGCGCGCGCCGAGCGGATCGCGCGTCGCGTAATAATGCGTGTTCGCCGCGCCCATGAACTGCGAGAGCGGGATCGGCCCGGCCATGGTGATGGCGCGGGCGAGCCGCTCGGGAAGCGGGCCTTCTTCGTTCCTGGCGTCGGGCATCCGCGTCTCCCTATCCGTTCGGACTGAGCTTGTCGAAGTCCTGTTCTTCTTTCACGCGGCCGAAGAAGAAAGACGGCCCTTCGACAGGCTCAGGGTGAACGGAGGTTGGGTGTGGGGCCTCAGGCGATGGTCTGCGGCCCCGCGAAGGGCTCGACCCGCTCGCGGCGCTTCTTTGCGGTGGCGATGAGATAGATGCCGCCGAGGATCATCGGAATCGTGAGCAGCTGGCCCATGTGCAGGCCGGGCGTCGCGAAGATCGTGCCGTCGAACTGGCGGTCATGCTCGCGGAAGAATTCGACGAAGAAGCGCGACAGGCCATAGCCGAGGATGAAGGTGCCGACGAGCTTGCCCGGCTGGTAGCGTGCGTCGGTCTTCCAGAACAGGAACCACAGGACGATGCCGAGCAGCAGCCCTTCGAGGCCTGCTTCGTAGAGCTGGCTCGGGTGGCGCGGGACAAGGCCGCCGGTCCGCTCGAACACGACCGCCCAGGGCACGGTGGTGGGATGGCCCCACAGCTCGCCATTCACGAAATTGGCTAGGCGGCCGAAGAACAGGCCGAAGGGAACGCAGCAGGCGACATAGTCGTGGACGCGCAGCCAGCTGAGCTTGTCCTTGCGGCACAGCCACAGGATCGCGAGCGTCACGCCGATCACGCCGCCATGGAACGACATGCCGCCGTCCCACAGCCGGAGCAGCTTGATCGGATCGAGCAGCAGCTCTGTCTGATAGAAGATCGCATAGCCGAGCCGGCCGCCAAGGATGATGCCGATCGTGGCGTAGAACACCATGTCGTCGGCATGGCGGCGGGCCATCGGCGCGCCGGGCTGGGCGATCAGCTTGAGCAGATACCACCAGCCGATCAGGATGCCGGCGATATAGGCGATCGAGTACCATTTGAGCTCGAAGAAGCCGATCTTGAGCAGGACCGGGTTCAAGCCGAGGCCCTGGAAGCTGATGTAGTTCTCGGCGGCGATGGACAGGATCAAGTGCGTGGCTCCCGGAGGGTTCGGCGCTGTCCTATCCGGATATCACGGCAAACCCAAGACTCTGCTTTGGTGCGGAGAAGGGCAATCTCCTTCAATCCTCCCCCGCAAGGGAGAGGTGGCAGGCGTAGCCTGACGGAGGGGGAGGACGGCGGGCGGCATCGGTTCCTCCCCCTCCGACGCCTTCGGCGCCACCTCCCCCTGACGGGGGAGGATTGGGAGTGACTGGCGCATCAGCCGAACCGAGGGTAGAGCCATCGGCGATGGAGCGAACGGGCAAGGGCATCGATCGGCGCACGCTGCTGATCGGCGGCGGAGCGGGGATCGGGCTGGTGCTCGCCTGGGCGGTGTGGCCGCGCGCCTATCTTCCCAACCTGTCGGTGCGCGACAAGGAGACCGCGTTCGGCGCGTGGCTCAAGATCGCGGAGAATGGCCAGGTCACCGTCGCGATCCCGCAATGCGAGTACGGGCAGGGCGTGTTCACCACATTGCCGCAGCTGGTGGCGGACGAGCTGGGTGCCGACTGGCGGATGGTGGGGGTGGAGCAGGCGCCGCTCAACCCGCTCTACGCCAACGCGCTGGGGTTCGCGGAATTGTTCCCCGGCGTGTTGCCCGAGCGGCTGGAGCGGAGCTGGGCCGAGCGCAATGCGGTGATGCTGACCGGGGGATCGACCTCGATGCGCGGGTTCGAGGCGCCGTTGCGCGCGGCAGGCGCCGGGGCACGCGCGCTGCTGTGCAAGGCCGCGGCGCGGCGCTGGGGCGTCGACTGGCAGGAATGCGATACCGCCAACGGCCATGTCGTGCATGGCCAGCAGCGGCTGCGCTTCGGTGAGCTGGCGGCGGATGCGGCAGGCGAGGAAGTGCCCGGCGACCTGCCGCTGCGCGAGGGCGATACCGGGCGGCTGACGGGGACGCCAGCGCCGCGGCTCGATGCGCCGGGCAAGGTCGACGGCAGCGCCAATTTTGCAGCCGATATCCGCCTGCCCGGCATGGTCTTCGCGGCATTGCGCCAGGGGCCGGTCGGCACGGTGAAGCTCGCCGCGATCGACGAGGCGGCGGCGCAGAAGGTGCCCGGCACGCTGCACATCGTGAAGAACGAGATGTGGGTCGCGACGGTCGCCAACAACTGGTGGGCGGCGAACCAGGCATTGGAGGCGATCAACCCGCGTTTCGAGGTGGCGGGACAAATCGAGAGCGAGACGATCCAGGCTGCGCTCGACGCGGCGCTGGACGGCGAGGGCGAGCGGATGGCCGCGGCAGGCGACCTTTCCGCCGCGTTCAAGGGTGCCCGCGTCGTGACCGCCGAATATCGCGTCGGGCTCGCGCTGCATGCCGCGATCGAGCCGATGTGCGCGACTGCGGTGTGGGAGGATGGCCGCCTGCGGCTGTGGCTGCCCACGCAGGCGCCAGGCTTTGCGTGCGACACGGTGGCGCGGGTGCTGGGCATCGGCGCAAGCGATGTAGTGATCCATCCGGTGCTGGCGGGCGGCTCCTTCGGGCAGAATCTGGAGCATCAGGTGGCCGCGCAGGCGGCATTGATCGCGCGCGAGGTGAAGAAGCCGGTGCAGCTCATGTGGTCGCGCGGGGAGACCTGCGTGCAGGACCGTTTCCGCCCGCCCGCGGCGGCGCGGATGACCGCGCGGCTGGGGACGAACGGGAGCGTTTCGGGCTGGCTCGCCAAGATCGCGGCGCCCAATACCGGGCATGAGCTGGCGCGGCGGCTGACCGGCGGGGGCGGGGCGATCGGCGTGGGGCTGGCGACGGCCGGCATCGGCGACGCATCGGCGGTGGCGGGCGCGCGCCCGCCCTATCGCATCCCGGCGCTGGCGATCGACCACCACCCCGCGGATATCGGCGTGCCGACCGGCTATTGGCGATCGGGCGCACACAGCTACACCGCCTTCTTCACCGAGAGCTTCATCGACGAGCTGGCGCATGTCGCGGATGTCGAGGCGTTCTCGTTCCGCATCGCGATGCTGGGCGGCGAGCCGCGGCTGGCGCGGTGCCTGTCGACCGTCACCTCGCTCGGCGGATGGCAGGGCGGGCTGCCGGGGAGCGGGCAGGGCCTTGCGTGCCACGCCTTTGCGGGCAGCTATATCGCGGTGATGGCAGAAGCCTCGGTCGGCGGCGATCAGCGCGTGCAGGTCGACCGGCTGATCGCCGCGGTCGATTGCGGGCGGGTGGCCAACCCGAGCGTGGTCGAGCAGCAGATCGAGGGCGGGCTGATCTTCGGCATGGCGGCGGCGTTGGGCGCGACGACGGGATTCACCGCCAGCCGGCCCGATGCGCGGAGCTTCCGTGACCTGGACCTGCCGCGGCTGGCCGACTGCCCGCAGATCATGGTCGAGCTGATCGCGAGCGACGCCGATCCCGGCGGGGCGAGCGAGCTGGCGGTGCCGCCGGTCGCGCCCGCGATCGCCAATGCGCTCTATGCCGCGACCGGCGTGCGGCTGCGCCAGCTTCCGCTGATCCCCGGCGGCGAATGATGACGGAAGCGCATCCCGCGATCCCGGCGCCGCGCGTCGGGGTGCTATTGGTCAATCTCGGCACGCCGGATGCGCCGACGCCGGGCGCGGTGCGGCGCTATCTGGCCGAGTTCCTGTCGGACCGGCGCGTGGTGGAGATTCCCGCAGTCGTGTGGCAGCCGATCCTGCGCGGGGTGATCCTGCGCACGCGGCCGAGGAAATCGGCGCATGCCTATTCGCTGGTGTGGACCGACGAAGGGTCGCCGCTTGCCGCGATCACCGCGCGGCAGGCGCAGGCGCTGCAGCATGCGTGGCCGCAGCTGCGGGTCGACTGGGCGATGCGCTACGGCAATCCGGCGATCGGCGAGAAGCTGGCGGCGATGAAGGACGCAGGGTGCGAGCGCATCCTGATCGCGCCGCTCTATCCGCAATATTGCGCGGCGACGACCGCGACGGCGAACGACGCGGCGTTCGCGGCGCTGGCGGGGATGCGCTGGCAGCCGGCAGTGCGGACGCTGCCGCCCTATCATGGCGATCCGGCGTACATTGCTGCGCTGAAGGCGTCGGTCGAGGCGCAGCTTGCGGCGCTCGATTTCGAGCCGGAGGCGATCGTCGCGAGCTTCCACGGCATGCCGCAGCGGACGCTGGCGCTGGGCGATCCCTATCATTGCCATTGCCGCAAGACGGCGCGGCTGCTGGAGGAAGCGCTGGGGCGCGAGCTGATCGTCGCCTTCCAGTCGCGCTTCGGGCGGGCGAAGTGGCTGGAGCCGGCGACCGATGCGGTGCTGGCGGGGCTGCCGCGCACGGGGATGAAACGCGTGGCGGTGGTCGCCCCGGGCTTTGCCGCCGACTGCCTCGAGACGCTGGAGGAGCTGGCGATCCGCGGGCGCGAGACGTTCCTGGCGGCGGGGGGCGAGCGCTTCGCCTATCTCGACTGCCTCAACGACAGCGCGCCCGGGCTACTCATGTTGCGCAACATCCTCGCAAGGGAGCTTGCGGGCTGGGCGGCGCTTGCCTAGCCTTGAGATCAACCAATTATGGGAGAGGTTCATGGCACGGGTAGCGATCGTAACCGGTGGAACGCGCGGCATCGGCGAGGCGATCAGCGTCGCGCTCAAGGACATGGGGATGACGGTCGCAGCCAACTATGCCGGCAACGACCAGCGCGCCGCCGAGTTCACCGAGCGGACCGGCATCAAGGCGTTCAAATGGGACGTCGCCGATTATGATGCGTGTCAGGCCGGAATCGCCGAGGTCGAGGCGGCGCTGGGGCCGGTCGATGTGCTGGTCAACAATGCCGGCATCACCCGCGACGGCACGATCCTCAAGATGACCTACCAGATGTGGAAGGAGGTCATGGACACGAACCTGGGCGGTTGCTTCAACATGGCCAAGGGCGTGTTTCCCGGCATGCGCGAGCGTAAATGGGGCCGGATCGTCAACATCGGATCGATCAACGGCCAGGCCGGGCAGTATGGCCAGGTCAACTATGCTGCGGCGAAGAGCGGCATCCACGGCTTCACCAAGGCGCTGGCGCAGGAAGGCGCCAAAGCCGGGGTGACGGTGAACGCGATCGCGCCGGGCTATATCGATACCGACATGGTCGCCGCGGTGCCCGCCGAGGTGCTGGAGAAGATCGTGGCGAAGATCCCGGTCGGGCGCCTGGGCCAGGCCAACGAGATCGCGCGCGGCGTGGCGTTCCTGTGCTCCGAGGAGGGCGGGTTCGTCACCGGATCGACGCTGAGCATCAATGGCGGGCAGCATATGTACTGACGGGGCAGGCGTGGCTGCGGCTACGCCATTGCCTGGCCGGCGGGTCCGCCTGGCGGAACCCGTTCGGCATGAGGTGCGGTCACGACGTGACGACGATGTCCGTTTCGCGAAGATCGTCGAAATGCGTGCAATGCTTGGCCGGGGCCGCGTAGATTTCCTCGATCTTGCGCATCGCCGCTTCGACATGCGGCGCGGCGCGATCGAAGATCTCCCGATCGATCTCCACATGATCGACCATCTCGGATTTGGTGTTGCGTGCGACGAGATAGAGACGCGGCGCGCCGCGCGCGAACGCGGCCAGGTCGTGCCAATATAGCTGCATGTGAAAAGGCCCGCCCGAACGCTGAACGGCGCTGGCAAGGGCCGCAGCCCTGAATCTGGGCTGGTCAAGCGTCGTCCGGATCTCGAGCCGCAATTTCTGGGCGCGCGGGCCTTTCCCGACCCTCCCCTTCCAGATGTGCCGCGTAATATTCACATAGCCATGATCCAGGCTGTAAGAGCCGTCGGGCTTGCGAAACCATGCAGCGCTGAGCCACGGATTTCTGAACGTTCCGTCGCCATCGCGCCAGCTCAGATGGGCGGGCAGCGCCTGCGGCCGTTTGCTGATTTCAAACGCGCTTGAGATGACTCCGAACGGCCCGCGATTCTCCAGCGCGCATTTCCAGCCCGGTTCAGGCTTGCGCTTCTCCGCAGCATGCGCTTCGCCAGCAATGAGGAGCAAGGCTGTCGCCAACACCGTCTTCCGCATCGCCTCTCTCCCGAACGGATTCCCGGCAATACTGCCGCGAGCCTATGAGCAAAGGATAAACGGGAAGCGACGCCCATCAGGCGAGGCTGGCTGATCAGGCTGCCGCCTGGCGGCCCACACAAAAAGGCCGGCCTCCTCGCGGAGGCCGGCCTTTCGTGTCTCATGCCGCGGTGCTGTCCAAACGCGGCATCAGCACATCAGAAACGCACGCCGAGGCCGGCGACGATCTGGTGGCGCTCGACGTCGCCCTCATAGTTCGAGTAGCGATACTCGCCCTTGAGGAAGAGCTTGTCGGTGAACTTGTGCTCGACGCCGCCGCCGAAGCGGATGCCGTCGCCATTCTCGTCGCCGACGCTCGTCTCGACGCGGGCGTTGGTGTAGCCGACCTTGCCGTAAACGGCGGTCTGGCCGAACACATAGCCGAGACGGCCGCCGGCATAAAGGTCGCGGCCAGCGCGCGCGACGGTGGTGTTGCCCGATTCGATCTTGGCGGTCGAGCCGGTGATTTCGCCCTCGATGCCGAACAGCACGTTGCCGCGCTGGAGATCGTAGCCCAGGGCGGCGCCATAAGCGAGGCCGTCGGGGTTATCGAGGCCCGAGGTGTTGAGGTCGAGACTGTCGTAGCCGACGATCGCGGTGATGTGGCCGCCGGTGAAGGGCGCTGCCTCGTCCTGCGCGAAAGCCGGGGTGGCGGCGGCGGTCAGGGCGACGAGCGCCAGAGCAATCTTCTTCATGTTGTTCTACGTTCCTTTTTACAGCCCTGGGCGCGTGTCGTCCGCGCCTCGGGGAGGGCGCATCTGGGTGTCGAATGTGGCAGAAACAAGCGCCAAACCGTTCAAATTCAGGGATTGGCCGGAGAGTGTTGCTCAACTGATACACTTGGTAACCGATGCAAGTAAGGCCGGCCTCCTTGCGGAAGCCGGCCTCGCTCGTTTCAGATCGCTAACGGGTTAGCGGCGGCAATAGCCCGGGCGGTCCGACCGGTCGATCTCGCGGCCGGCGATGGCGCCGACGGCGCCGCCGAGGATGGTGCCGAGCGTGCGGTCGCCGCGGCCGGCGATGGCGTTGCCGGCGAGGCCGCCGGCAATCGCGCCGACGATGGTGCCGCCGTCACCGTCACGGCACTTCTCGCGCGCCCGATAGCGGTTGTTGTAGTAGCGGCGGTCGCCGCGATCATACCGGCGATAATCGCGATAGCCGCGGTCGTAGCCGCGATAGTCGCGGTCGCGATATTCATAGCGGCCCTGCGCGGCGGCGGGGGTCGCGGGAATCAGCGCGGTACCGGTCATCGCCAGCGCGGCGCCGATCAGGGAAAGCTTCTTGAACATGGTCTTCTCCTTGTTCTGCCGTTTCGTGCGATGCGGCCCCTTGCCGCGATCGTTGGACAAGGGATTCGCATAACCGCATTGAGCCTTGCCTGAATGTGCCGGTTATCTCCCGTTCAGCGAACGGGCCGGCGCTATCGGCGGCACGCGCGAATGATGACGAATGAAGGGATGGCCGGTGCGGCGAGTGGCCCGAGGGAAAGCGCCCGTCCCCGATACGCTACGCGGGGAAACGCGGGCAGGGCGCAAACGACGCGCACCGGCTGTTTGGCGAGGCGCCGGAAGCGGCGCGTCCCGTTGGGATTGCTCCTAGATGAACGGGATTGAGTGCTGGCTGAACGCGGCTGTTATCTGAGGTTCAGCTTTGCGGGGCGAACCGGGCCGCTATTAGGGTCCGCGATGCGTATCCTGCTTTCGATCCTGCTGATCCTGTCGTTCGTGCCGAGCTGGTCGGGGGACCAGCGGCTGGGGCTGCTGCCCGCCAAGGCGGAGATGACGGCGCACCGCGTGCTGCTCGACTGGCGCGATCCCGGGCGGACGAAGCTTGGCGGGCTGACCTTCCTGGGCGGGGTGCACCTGACCGGGCCGGCATCGGCGTTCGGCGGCTTTTCCACGATGAGCGTGGAGGGCGAGCGGTTCACGCTGCTGAGCGATGGCGGCAACATCGTCAGCTTTCGCATGGGCGCGGACTGGCAGGTGCGCGAGCCGCGCTTCGCCAACCTGCCCGACGGGCCGGGAACCGGCTGGCGCAAATCCGACCGCGATAGCGAATCGATGTCGCGCGATCCGATAACCGGGCAGCTGTGGGTGGGATTCGAGTTCGCGAACGAGATCTGGCGCTTCTCGCCCGATTTCATCCGCGCCGAGGCGCATGCGGCGCCGCGGGCGATGGCCGAATGGCCCGAGAATGGCGGAGCCGAATCGCTGGTGCGGCTGCGCGACGGCAGCTTCATCGTGCTTGCCGAGGGCGAGGATGGCGACGGCAAGGGCACGCGGCGCGGACTGTGGTTCGCGGGCGATCCGACACGGCCGCAGCAGCGCGGATTCGCGTTCAGCTACCGGCCGCCGAGCGGGTTCAAGCCCACCGACATCGCCGAATTGCCCGACGGGCGGCTGGCGGTGCTCAACCGCAAGGCATCGTTGCGCGAAGGATTCACCGCGGTGCTGACGATCGTCGATCGCGGCGCGGTAAAGCCGGGGCGGACGGCGGCGGGGCGCGAAGTCGCGCGATTCGCTGCGCCGGTGGTGCACGACAATTTCGAGGCGCTGGCGGCGACGCAGGAGGGCGGCGCGACGATCCTGTGGATCGCCTCCGACGACAACCAGCTGTTCTTTCAGCGATCGCTGCTGCTCAAGTTCCGGCTGGACGTTTGAGGTTTCGGTGCCGGCCCGCTCCCCCACCCGGCCACCCAACGCCAGT
>NZ_DASWTG010000017.1:0-4985 GCF_036402235.1 Sphingomonas sp.
CCCACCCGGCCACCCACTTCAGGGTATCTTTGATGGGTGGCCGGGTGGGGGAGCGGGCTGGTGCCGCGATCCGGCGATAGCCGGATCCAGCAACCTACGCCGCGAACTGGTTCATCGTATTGTGGACGCCGCCCGCCTTGAGCGCGGCCTCGCCCGCGAAATACTCCTTGTGATCGTCGCCGATGTCGGACCCGCTCATGTTCTGGTGCCTGACGCACGCGATGCCCTGCCGGATCTCCTCGCGCTGCACGCCCTTGACGTAGCCCAGCATCGCCTCCTCGCCGAAATAGGCCTTGGCGAGATTGTCGGTGCTGAGCGCCGCGGTGTGATAGGTCGGCAGCGTGATCAGGTGATGGAAGATGCCCGCCCGCGCCGACGCATCGCGCTGGAACGTCCGGATCCTCTCGTCCGCCTCCGCCGCCAGCGCGGTGCCGTCATAGTCCACGCTCATCAGCTTCGCCCGGTCATAGCCCGAAACATCGCGCCCTTCCTCGCGCCACCGGTCATAGACTTGCTGGCGGAAGTTGAGCGTCCAGTTGAAGCTGGGCGAGTTGTTGTAGACCAGCTTGGCATTCGGAATGACTTCGCGGATGCGGTCGACCATCGCCGCGATCTGCTCGATATGCGGCTTCTCGGTCTCGATCCACAGCAGGTCGGCGCCATGCTGAAGGCTGGTGATGCAGTCGAGCACGCAGCGGTCCGCCCCGGTCCCCTCGCGGAACTGGAACAGGTTGCTGGGCAGCCGCTTGGGCCGCATCAGTCTGCCGTCGCGCTCGATCACCACGTCGCCGCGCAGCGTGGCGGGATCGGTCACCTCCTCGCAATCGAGGAAGGCGTTATACTGGTCGCCCAGATCGCCCGGTTCCTTGCTGAACGCGATCTGCTTGGTCAGCCCCGCGCCAAGCGAGTCGGTGCGCGTGACGATGATCCCGTCATCGATGCCCAGCTCGAGAAAGGCGTAGCGGCACGCGCGGACCTTCGCCAGGAAGTCCTCGTGCGGCACGGTGACCTTGCCGTCCTGGTGCCCGCACTGCTTCTCATCCGAGACCTGATTCTCGATCTGCAGCGCGCAGGCGCCCGCCTCGATCATCTTTTTCGCCAACAGATAGGTCGCCTCGGCATTGCCGAAGCCCGCATCGATATCGGCGATGATCGGCACGACATGCGTCTCGAAATTGTCGATCGCATTCTGGATGCGCGCCGCCTCGACCTCGTTGCCGCCGTCCCGCGCCTTGTCGAGATCGCGGAACAGCAGCCCCAACTCGCGCGCATCGGCCTGCTTCAAGAAGGTGTACAGCTCCTCGATCAGCGCCGGGACGCTGGTCTTCTCGTGCATCGACTGGTCGGGCAGCGGCCCGAAATCGCTGCGCAGCGCCGCGACCATCCAGCCCGAAAGGTAGAGGTACTTGCCCTTGGTGGTGCCGAAATGCTTCTTGATCGAGATCAGCTTCTGCTGCGCGATGAAGCCGTGCCAGCAGCCGAGCGACTGGGTGTAGGCCGCCGGGTCGGCGTCATAGGCGGCCATGTCGCGGCGCATGATGCCGGCGGTGTACTTCGCGATGTCGAGGCCCGTCCTGAACCGGTTCTGCAACCGCATCCGCGCGACCGATTCAGCGTCGATCCCGTTCCAGCGGCCATTCTGCGCGGCGATGGGCGCGGTGGCGCGGGCGATTTCGTCCTGGTAGGTCATTGGGCACCTCGTAAGATTTGAGGTGCGTCTATTCATCTTTACATATTCGATGCCTGCAAAACCGCCGCATCACGAGGTGAAGGCGTCAGCTCCGATCGCATCTCGTTTGTGATTCTGTAAATTCCTGACAAAACTCCTCGCTCAATTCGGTGCAAATTGAGTCCTCAGCGCCACACCCCATCCCTAGGGCCTGTGGATAAGTTCCGGACTCAACATCTGGTCCGGTCGCGGAATGTTCCGCCAAGTTAACGGAATCCCAAGGATTTCCGTTAACTAATGTTCGCTTGACGGAGTCCGCCCTTTCATGGCGTTTCGCCCCCTCAACAGGGGCATGGAGTAGTTAATGGGGGTCATCGAGAAGGTCGCGAAGCCGGAGGTTCGCATCCGCAGCTGGGTCGACGTCCTGCCGCTCGACACGATCATCCAGCAGGACTGCATCGAGGCGATGCGCGCGCTTCCCGCCGCGTCGGTCGACATGATCTTCGCCGATCCGCCCTACAACCTCCAGCTCGGCGGCGACCTCAATCGCCCCGACGGCAGCTTCGTCGATGCGGTCACCGACGAATGGGACAAGTTCGATTCGCTCTCGGCCTATGACGCCTTCACCCGCGCCTGGCTCACCGAGGCGCGCCGCATCCTCAAGCCCGACGGCACGATCTGGGTGATCGGCAGCTACCACAATATCTTCAAGGTCGGCTCGGCGATCCAGGACCTGGGCTTCTGGATCCTCAACGACATCATCTGGCGCAAGGCCAACCCGATGCCCAATTTCAAGGGCACGCGCTTCACCAACGCGCACGAGACGCTGATCTGGGCGTCGATGGGCGAGAAGGCGAAATACACCTTCAACTACCGCAGCATGAAGACGCTCAACGACGAGCTCCAGATGCGCTCGGACTGGGAATTCCCGATCTGCGGGGGGCAGGAGCGGCTCAAGAAGAACGGCGTCAAGGTCCACCCGACCCAGAAGCCCGAGGCTTTGCTCTATCGCGTGATGCTCGCCTGCACCAAGCCGGGCGACGTCATCCTCGACCCGTTCTTCGGCACCGGCACCACCGGCGCGGTGGCCAAGCGCCTGCGCCGTCACTGGATCGGCATCGATCGCGAGGGCACCTATATCGAGGCGGCGCAGGAGCGCATCAACGCCGCGCTGCCGCTCGACGAATCGGCCGTCACCACGATGATGGCCCCGCGCCAGGCGCCGCGCGTCGCGTTCGGCACGCTGATCGAGACCGGCTACCTCACCCCGGGCACGGTGCTGAGCGACACCAAACGCCGCTGGCGCGCGGTGGTGAAGGCGGATGGCTCGCTGCTCAGCGACTGCGGCACGGCAGGCTCGATCCACAAGGTCGGTGCGACCTTGCAGGGCGCGCCCTCGTGCAACGGCTGGACCTTCTGGCACTATGAGGCGGAGGACGGCCTCAAGCCGATCGACGCGCTGCGCCAGACCTATCTGCTCGCGACGCAGCCCTGAGCCCCAACCGTCATCCCGGACTTGTTCCGGGGCCCACGGATCCCCGCGCGCTTCGCCCGCGCGTGGAAACTGCCCTCCATCCCCACTCCCCTGCCGTCGCATATGAAAGTCACGCGAAGGCGAAGAAGGTTTTTCGCGCCGAGGCGCAGAGAGCGCAGAGATGTCGGGAAGTGTGGCGGCGCCAGCCGCCTTTCACAAGCACGAGGAGCCGGTCAACAGGAGGGCGCAGGCGCGGCAGGCGGCCAGATCTCTGCGCCTCTGCGGCCCTCCGCGTGCTTTGCGCGAAAACACCTCTTTTTCGTGCCTTCGTGTGAAAAACCTTCCGCCTCGGCCCGCCAGCGCGAGAGAATGTCTCCCGCCCGCCGGATGGACAGCGGTATGGACATGCTCGCCCCTGCCCCTCGGCCAAATGGAATCGCGCCGAACGCGATTCGCCAACATCGGCCGCACCTTGTTCCGTACCGCTTCCCCGATCCGCTCGCCACGCCACGCCGCGGCGGCGCGCCGTTTCGCATTGCCCGCCGCCCGAAAACCGCGCAAATCTGCCGGAAATAGCGCCCCGCTTTCCTACACGAACCAATTAGGTTAGAATAAATGCCTGTAGCGTACCCAGATCGCGAAGACGGAAACCGACGCAGCTAGCGCGATACAGAAAGGCAAGAAAATTCCGGTGCAGATCCCGACCAACGCCCGTCTCTATCTCCGGCCCGTCCAGTTCGCCGATTCGCCGATCGAGCGGGATGGCGAGGTGGCGCGGCTGGCGGGCGGGCTCGTCTGGTTCTCCGCCTGGGAGCTGATCGCGGTCGAGAACGGGAAGCGCGTGCTCCAGCGCACCATTCCCGTCGCCGGCCTGCCCGATGACGAGCGGCTGCAGGCGATCGCCGCGCGCATCACCGCACCCCGCCCTGCGCTCCAGCTCGGCGAGCGCGTGCTGCGCTTCGACCAGCCCCAGGTGATGGGCATCCTCAACATGACCCCCGACAGCTTCTCCGACGGCGGCAAGCACAGCGACGATCCCGAAGCGGCCGCCGCCGCGGGGGTCGATATGGCGGCGGCGGGCGCGGCGCTGATCGACGTCGGCGGCGAATCGACCCGGCCCGGCGCGCAGGAGGTGTGGGAAGGCGACGAGATGGAGCGCGTCGTCCCCGTCATCGAGCGGCTCGCGCGCAGCGGCACGCTCGTCTCCGCCGACACCCGCAAGGCCGGGGTGATGGAGGCGGCGCTCGCGGCGGGCGCGCATCTCGTCAACGATGTCTCGGCGCTGCTGTGGGACGAGCGCGCGCTCGATATCGTGGTGCGTGCCGGGTGCCCGGTGGTGCTGATGCACGCGGGCGACCCCAAACAGGGCGCGGACGGCGGCCGCGGCTATGCCGATCCGCTGATCGAGGTCTATGACTGGCTGGCGGCGCGGATCGAGGCGGTCGTTGCGGCCGGGGTGGACCGCGCGCGCATCATCGCGGACCCCGGCATCGGCTTCGGCAAGTCGCTCGCCGACAATCTCGCGCTGCTCAACGGCCTCGCGCTGTTCCACGGCCTTGGCGTGCCGCTGCTGCTGGGGGCGAGCCGCAAGCGCATCGTCGGCGCGCTGTCGAACGAGGCGCCCGCCGATCGGCGGCTCGGCGGCTCGCTCGCGCTCGCGCTCAAGGGCGCCGAGCTCGGCGCGCAGCTGCTGCGCGTCCACGACGTGCCGGAAACGGTGCAGGCATTGCGCGTGTGGCGCGGGATGCGCGATGCGGCGCTGGTCGGACGTTAGGACAGATCGAATTCAATCCTCCCCCGCCAGGGGGAGGTGTCAGCGCAGCTGACGGAGGGGGAGGATTC
>NZ_DASWTG010000018.1:0-12641 GCF_036402235.1 Sphingomonas sp.
CGGGCGGCCCCTCTCCCCTCTCCTGTTATCTCTTGAGCTTCAGTTGCCGGTCGCGGCGGTCAACTGGACGCGCGTCGCGCGCTGCTGGATCTGGTCGAGCACATTGGCGTTCTGCATGAACGGCATCGGGTTCACCGCCGCGCCGTCGATGCGCACTTCATAATGAAGATGGCTGCCGGTCGAGCGGCCGGTCGAGCCCATCAGGCCGATCATCTGGCCGCGGCGAACGCGCGTGTTGGGCGCGACGAGGATCTTCGAGAGGTGGCCGTAGCGCGTCTCGATGCCCTTGCCGTGGTTGACGGTGATCAAATTGCCATAGCCGCCGAAGCGCCCGGCACGGCCGATCACGCCATCGGCGGTCGCGTAGATCGGCGTGCCGATCGGGCCGGGGATGTCGATGCCGGCGTGCATCGCGGCGCTGCCGTGGAAGGGATCGGAACGGACGCCGAAGCTGCTGGTCAGCCGCACATTCTCCACCGGCTGCATCGACGGGATCGCGATCACCGTCTGCTCGAGCACGTCGAGCTTCTGCCAGGTCTGGAACAGCGAGCGGAACTGCGCATCGGCGCCGCCCTCCGCCGCGGTCGCCGCGGCGGCGGCCGCCTCCGACGAGACCGGCTCGTACGGGCCGCCCATGCCGCCGGCGACATAGCGCTCGGGCTTGATGCCCAGGCTGCGCAGATGGCGCGCGGTGAGGTGGATGCGGACCTGCGCGGTCTTGCGCGCCTGCTCGGCAAGCCGGGCCTGACGCGCTTCGATCTTGCGGAGCGGCGCCAGCACCTCGCGGGCCATCGCGTTGTTCTCGGAAACCTGCGCGGCGGGGACCGGCGCGCCGACCTCCTCGGGCGAGCCCTTGCCGGTCAGCACGCCGGCGATGATCTTCTGGCGCTGCTCGACGCGGGCGGCGTGGAGCTGGGCCGCCTGCTTCACCGCGGCGACATCGGCCTCCATCTGCGCGACCTCGGCCTGCATCTTCGCGAGCTTCGCCTCGGGGGTCGAAGCCTCGCCGGCGATGCCGCTCGCCATCACCGCGCCGAACGCGGCCTGCGAGACGCCATAGGCGGAGAAGGTCACGGTGATCGCGGCGATGCCCGCCAGCAGCGCCTGGGTGCGCCCGGCGATGCTGAACCGCTTCAGGTCGCGGCCGTCGTGGAAGATGAAATCACGCGTGGTGAAGAATTTGCGGAACCGCGTGGCGAAATTCGCGTTGAGTGGAGTGCTGACCATGAGTCCCCGGCAACCACAGACACGCGCCAACAGAGGCACACGCCTTCGTTAAAACCTATCAAACTGTCGGGAGCAGCCCCTCCGCACCTGACGAAGGCTGTTAGAACGGCCCGCTCACTCGGGGGCAAGCGCTGCGTAATATTCGCGCGTCAAACCGGCTGTCGCACGCGCCGAGTCGTTGAATGGCGGCTTAATGGAGCCCCGGAAATACCGTTCGAGCAGCGCCCGCCACTCCGTTTCCGGCGTGATTCGGCGTTCGGCGCAGCATGATTCGAACCAGCGCGTGCCGGCGGCGACATGCCGCACCTCGTCGCTCAGAATCCGCCGCAGAATCCGTGCGGTAGCCATATCGCCGGCCGCCTCGAAGCGCTCGATGGTCACCGGTGTCACGTCGAGCCCGCGCGCCTCCAGCACCATCGGGACCACCGCCAGCCGCGCGGCGGCATCGTGCGCGGTCGCCTCGGCGGCTTCCCACAGCCCGCCGTGCGCGGGCATCGCGCCATAATGGCTGCCCAGTTGCCGCAGCCGGCGGTCGAGCAGCGCGAAGTGCATCGCCTCGTCCGCGCCCACCTGCATCCAGTCGTCGGTGAACGCGCGCGGAAACTGCCCGCCGAACCGGCCGGCCATGTCGAAGGCGAGATCGATCGCGACGAACTCGATATGCGCGAGCGCATGGATCAGCGCGATCCGCCCGCGCTCCGATCCGCCGCGGCCGCGCTTGGGCATGCGGCCCGGCGGAAGCAGCTCGGGCTGCGGCGGCCAGGCGGGCCGGGCGGGCATCGCGGTAGCGAAGTCATGCGCCAGCCGCCCCAGCCGCCAGTCGCGCGCCGCCTTGCGCGCCGCCGCGACCTTTGCCCGTGGCTCGGCGGCCAGCAGAACCGCGCGCGCCGCCTGCGCCACCGTCTGCATCAGCGCGCGCCCAGCCCCTTCGCCGCCGCCAGCACCGCCTCGACATGGCCGGGCACGCGCACCTTGCGCCATGCCTGAACGAGCTTGCCGTTCGCGCCGAACAGGAAGGTCGAGCGGTCGATCCCCATATATTTGCGGCCGTAGAGCGACTTTTCGACCCAGCTGCCGAACGCCTCCAGCACCTTGCCGTCGGGATCGGTCGCCAGCGGGACGGTGAGATCGTACTTGGCCGCGAACTTGCGGTGCTTTGCGGGCGTGTCGCGGGAAATGCCGAGCAATTGCACGCCCAGCGCGTCGAACGCGGCCTTCTCCGCGCTGAATTCCTGCGCCTCGCGCGTGCAGCCCGCGGTATCGTCCTTGGGGTAGAAATAGAGCAGCAGCGGTGCGCCGGCATAGCGATCGAGCGTGAAGGGCTTGTCGTCGCTGTCCAGCAGCTCGACCGCCGGAATCCGGTCGCCGATTTCGATCGTCATGCGCGTTGCTCCTGCTGTTCCGATATGGCCGACCAGGCCGCGGCTACGTCCTGGCGGTGCCGGTCGAGCGCGGCCAGTACCTCGTCCCAATCCCTTACACCAACCGCATGGGCAACCACCTGTCGCGTCGCGGGCGCCGGCGGCTGCGCGTCGGGGGCCACCAGGCGAAGCGTCACCAGCAGCCGCGTGAGGAAATCATGCGCAGGGCCCAGCCCGGGCGGCAGCAATTGCGCGCCCGCCAGCAACCCGATCGCCCGCCCCAGATCGGGATCGAAGCCGGTGCGATGCACCAGCTGCTGCGTGTGCACCGCAAACTCCAGATCGACCAGCCCGCCCGGCAGCAGCTTGGCATCGAGCGGCCCGGCGGGCGGCTTGTGCGCGGCCATGTCGCCCCGCATCTTCCGCGCGTCCGCGATGACGTCGCGCTGAGGCCGCGCGCCGCGCAGCACCGCGTCGATCACCGCCTGAACCGCGACACGCGCTTCGGGGGAGCCGAACACGGGACGCGCGCGGGTCAGCGCCATATGCTCCCAGGTCCAGGCGTCCTCGTGCTGATATTTCGCGAACCCGTCGAGCGACACGACCAGCGGCCCCTGTCCGCCCGACGGCCGCAGCCGTGTATCGACCTCATAGAGCGCGCCCGCCGCGGTCGCGACCGACAGCGCCGCAATCACCCGCTGGGCCAGCCGGTTATAATAGGTCACCGCTCCCAGGGGCTTCTCGCCATCGGATTCGGCGAGGTGATCGCCGGTGAACAGGAAGATGAGGTCGAGATCGGACGCGTGGGTCAGCGCCCCGCCCCCGAAACGGCCCAGCGCCAGCACCACCAGCTCGCTGTCCGGCACGCGTCCGTGGCGGACCGCGAACTCGTCGATCGCCGCACGCGCCAGCACCTGAAGCGCGGCTTCGGCAACGCGCGCATAGCCCGCCGAGACGTCGAGCGGGTCGCTCGCCCCGGCCACGATCTGCGATCCCAGCGCGAAGCGCTTCTCGCCCACCAGCCGCCGCACGCGATCGAGCAGCCGCTGATAGTCGTCCCCGGCCTCCGCCGCGCCCAGCTCGGCGGCGAGCGCCGCGACATCGCCTACCGGCGCCAGCGCGGTCGCATCGATCAGCCCGTCGATCAGCTCCACCCGCCGCGCCAGCGCCTCCGCCAGCGTCGGCGCATGGCTCAGGATGGTGCTGAGCAATTCGGTCAGCCTCGGGCTGGCTTCGAGCAGGTTGAACAGGTTGAGCGCGCTGGGCAGCCGCGACAGGATCGTGTCGAGCCGCGCCAGCGCCTGATCGGGATCGGGCGCCGACCCCATCGCCGCGATCAGCCGCGGCAGCACCGTCTCCAGCGCGGCGCGCGCGGGCGCGCTGCGCAGCGCCGGATAGCGTGCGTCGCGCCATCCGGCGACCAGCCGCGCCGCGGCTTCGGTATCGGTGAAACCGGCAGCCGAGCATGCCTGTTCGACCCCCGATTCGTTCACCGCCACGCGTGCGTCGCCATCGGGCGCATCGTCGAGCGAATCATACACCCGCCCGACAAACTCCACATGCGGGCGCAGCAGATCGAGCAGCGCCGCGCCGTCCGCCAGCCCATGCAGCCGCGCGACGCGCTCCAGCCCCTCTCCATCGGGCAGTTGGTGGGTCTGGCGATCGTCGATCATCTGCACGCGATGCTCGATCGTGCGCAGCAGGACGTAGGCGTCGGCAAGCCTCGCCGCGTCGCCCGCATCGATCCGCCCCGCCGCCGCCAGTGCGGCCAGCGCATCGAGCGTCGCCGGCGCACGCAAAGCCGGATCGCGGCCGCCGTGGATGAGCTGGTGGATCTGCGCGAAGAACTCGATCTCACGGATGCCGCCGCGCCCGCGCTTGAGGTCATAGCCCGGCCCGAACGCCTGGCCCTGCGCATGATGGTCGCGGATCCGGCGCGAGATGCCGCGTATCTCGCGGATCGTCCCGAAATCCAGCGCGCGCCGCCACACAAAGGGGCGGATCGTCTCGAGGAACTGGCGCCCCAGGCCTGCGTCCCCGGCCGCGGCGCGCGAGCGGATGAACGCCGCACGCTCCCACGGCAGCGCCTGCGATTCGTAATAGCTGATCGCGGCTTCGGCCGGCAGCACGATCGGGGTCACTTCGGGCGAAGGCCGCAGCCGCAGATCGATCCGCAGCACATAGCCGTCGGCATCGCGCGCCTGCAGCAGCTCGACCACGCGCCGCCCGACGCGCACCGCCGCCTCCTCGGGCGCCTCGCGCTCGCGGTGCGGGAAGGTTTCGGGATCGAAGATCAGGATCGGATCGATGTCCGACGAATAGTTGAGCTCGCGACTGCCCTGCTTGCCCAGCGCGATCGCCGCGAAGCCGTCGGGCGCGGCGCCCGGCACGCGCTCCGCCACCGCGCCCCGGATCGCGGCATCGAGCGCATAGTCCGCGAAATCGGACAGCGCCCCCGTCGCCGTGCGGAAATCGAGCAGCCCGGCCAGATCGCCCAGCGCAACGCTCAGCGCCAGCCGCCGCCGCTCGATCCGCAGCCGCTTGCCCAACGGCATCGCCGGATCGTCGATCCGCACGGCGCAAAGCGGATTTTCCAGCACCTGTGGCAATCGCGCCACAAGCTCCGGCTCGCGCTCGATCAGGTGCGCCAGAAAGGGCGACCAGAGCCGTGCCCGCTCGATCGCGACGCGCAGCGCGCCCGCTTCGCCATTCATCCCATCCATCACATGCCGGTCAGGCGGCGAAAACATATGATGTCAAGCAACAAAACCGCGAATCGGTCGTTTGGGTGTTCATGGTTCGTCACGCATCTCAACAGCGCAGCACGCAGCCGCCGGGCGGCTACCGCGTCGAGTTGCCGCGCGCGCATGATGCGATCGGCGTCGTGCTGCGCGATTCCTATCTGCGCGACGTCGAGCTGCCCGAGGACATGCTGGCGCTGCTGCACCGGATGAACGGCGCCAAGTGCTGAAGGAGCCGGCTGCCCGGCGGCTTCAGCGTTCGCGGCTCAGCTGATCGACTTCATCCATGATCGTATCGAGCGCGGTCCGGCCGTCGCTCTCGCTCTCCCGGCGCGACGGAAGCTGGCCATCGGTCATCAGCGCTTCGAGCGCGACCCGGCCGCGCGCGACGCGGCTCTTGATCGTGCCCACCGCAACGCCGCAGATTTCCGCGGCCTCCTCATAGGCGAAGCCGCCTGCCCCGACCAGGATCAGCGCCTCGCGCTGGGGCTGGGGCAGATGCAGCAATGCCCGCTGCATGTCCGCCAGATCGACGTGCCGGTCCTGCGCCGCGGGCGCGGCGAGCAGCCGGTCGGCTACTAGATCGTCCCATTCGCCGCGGAAGCGCGAGCGCCGCATCTGGCTGAGATACAAGTTGCGCAGGATGATGAAGGTCCAGGCGCGCATGTTGGTGCCGGCCTGGAACCGCTTGCGCGCCGCCCATGCCTTGAGCAGCGTTTCCTGCACCAGATCGTCGGCGACGTCGCGGCTGCCCGAAAGCGATCGCCCGAACGCGCGCAGGTGCGGGATCACCAGGCCAAGCTGTTCCTTGAACTCCGGATCGGAGAGCGAGACATGCTCGGCCGGCGCCCCTTCTTCGCCTTCCTGGTCGGTATCGGTCATTCGGGTCCGTTCATGTTCGCCAGCGGAATGCGGCTTCGCTTCAATAAGATACGCAGGTCGCATCCGCCCCTCAACCCGTCCGAAGCAGCAGGTAGGCGGCATAGATGATGACGATCAGCACCAGCGAGACCGTCAGGATATAGCGGGTCATATGCGGCGTTGCGCCGGCACGCGCACGATCTGTGTCGATGTGCATGGGTTCATCGGGATCAGCCATGCAGCATCAACACGCGACAACCGTTTTGGCTCCGTAAGAAATGGAACCCGAACGAAAATCCTACTGCGCGGGCACCGTCGACTGATCGAAGAACAAGGCCTGGCTGATCGCCGCCTTCACCGTCGATCGCTGGAAGGGCTTGGTGATCAGGAAGGTCGGCTCGGGCCGCTCGCCGGTCAGCAGCCGCTCCGGGAAGGCGGTGATGAAGATCACGGGCACGTTGAACTGGGCGAGGATGTCCTTCACCGCATCGATGCCCGAGCTGTCGTCGGCGAGCTGGATGTCGGCGAGCACCAGTCCCGGCCGGTCGTCCATTGCCAGCGCCACCGCCTCGTCGCGCGTCACTGCCACGCCGGTCACCTCATGCCCCTGGTCGCGCACGATCGTCTCCAGATCCATCGCGATCAGCGGCTCGTCCTCAATGATCAGCACGCGGGCGCGGGTCTGGCTGTCGATTTCCGCCAGCGCCTCCGCGACCAGGCCGTCGACCGCCTCGGGCGAATCCTCGAGCAGATAGGCCGCATCCTCGCTGGTGAAGCCTTCCATCGCGGTCAGCAGCAGGGCCTGGCGGGAGCGCGGCGCGAGGCGGGCGAGGCGCGCACGGGCGATCGCCTCATTGTCGCTCATCGAGTCGGGCTCCTCGATCCGGTCGTCGAGATGGGTCGAGCCCCAGATCGCCTGGAAGGTGCGATACAGGCCCAGCCGCGGATCCACCTCGCTCGGGAATTCCTCGGGGGCGGCGACGATCGCCTCGAGCGTCGCGCGCACGTAACGGTCACCTTCCGCCTGGCTCCCGGTGAGCGCGCGGCCGTAGCGGCGCAGGAACGGAAGATGGGGAGCGAGCTGCTGTCCAAGCGACATGATCTTGTTGTTCTCCTTCGGGTCGCCGCCCTTGTGCTGGCGGTGAATTCGCAATGCAAGTCACGCTGCGGTGTCCGAAGAATGCCCCTCCCCGGATTTCGCATCGCCTTGTGGAACCAACGAGCAGTAAATTGGTTTCACGCGTCGGATACATGTGTAGTTGTGTGTTCCCGGCGGCTTGCGGCCGGCGGAGTTTTTGTGCATCCGCCCATTCCCAGGGCTTTGAGGGGGACGAAGTGCGTTCGGCCGATCAAAAGAAAAAGGAGCCGCTGGGGCGGACAGGCGGCGGGATGGCTACACGCAAGGACCGCAATATCGGCGAGGCGCTTCGCCGCGTCTATCAGGATGCCGCCGACGAAAGCATTCCTGACGATCTTCTCGATCTTCTGAGCAAGCTCGATTAGCCATGTGACGATGGACGGCGACGATCCGACGCGCCGCTCCCGCGGCCGGCCCCTCGCCGCGATCGCGCGGATGCCCACCGGGGCCAAGGTTTTCCTGATTCTCAGCGCCGGCCTGCTCCCGCTTGCGCTCATTGCCTTCTTCGCATCGCTCCAGACCACGCGGCTCGCCGATCAGGAAGTCCGCGGACGCCTGCGCCTCGCCAGCGCCGAATCCGCGCGCGCGCTTCGCAGCGAAATCGCCTGGGAACTGCGCGAGCTGCGCGGCGCGCTTCCCGCGATCGAGGGCGCCGCTCCCAATTGCGGCCGCCTTGCCGGCGTGTTCGAGCCGCAGGCGGCAAACGGCATCCGCTACGCGGTGCTCGATACCGACAAGCGGCTGCTGTGCGGGGTGCCGATCCCGACGGCGGGCAACCAGACGCTCACCCGCGGCAGCACCGCGGTGCACCTGCTCCCCGGCTCGGGCGCTCAGCTCGAGGTGACCGGGCCGACCGGCTACATCGCACGCGCCTTCTTCCCCACCCGGTTCCTCGCCGCCTCAGCCGAGCCGAGCGGCATGACGCGCGACTTCGGCCTCGCCCTCGTCGACCGGAGTACGGCGCTCGAGCTGCGCCGGCTCGCTACCACCGATGCGCTCGACCGGCACGAGGCGCAGCGCGTCGATCTCGGCGTGCAGGGGCTGTCGCTCGAGATGACCGTGGCGAGCGCCCCGATCACCTCGTCGATGGTGATCGCAGCGCTCTCGCCCTTCCTGATGTGGCTGGCGGCGGCGGGGATCGCGTGGTTCGTGGTCGATCGCCTGCTGATCCGCCCGCTGCGCCGGCTGCGCCGCACGGTCAGCGCGTACCAGCCCGGCGAGATCATCGATCCCGAGGCCGGCAGCGACATTCCCGCACAGGAAATCCGCGAGCTGGGCGAGACCTTTCGCGGGCTCAGCCAGACGGTCCAGGCGCACGAGCACGATCTGGCGGAGGGGCTTTCGCGGCAGACCAAGCTGACCCGCGAGGTGCACCATCGCGTCAAGAACAATCTCCAGGTGATCGCCAGCCTGATCAACTTCCACGCCCGGGGCGCGAGGTCGGGTGAGGCGCTCGGCGCCTATGCCTCGATCCAGCGCCGCGTCGATGCGCTCGCGGTGGTCCACCGGCATCATTATGCCGGGTTCGAGGAGACGCGCGGGATCGAGATCCGGCCGGTGATCGGCGAGCTGGCATCCAACCTGCGCGCGACCGCATCCGAGGAGTCGCGCATCGGCATCGTGCTCGACGTCGATCCGTGGCTGGTGTCGCAGGACAATGCCGTCGCGGTCGCGTTCTTGATCACCGAGATCGTCGAACTGGCGATGAACGTCAGCCCGGCCGCGCAGATCCATATCGCGATGAACGCGCAGCCGGACGATCCGGGCCAGGCGACGCTGCGGGTCAGCTCCGCAGCGCTGGCGGACGGCCGCGATTTCGCGAGCCTCTACGACAATCGCTACGGCCGGGTGATCGCCGGGCTGGTGCGACAGCTCCGCTCACGGCTTCATCATGATACCGCGGCGGGCGCGTTCGAGCTGCCGATTGCGGTTGCGGGCCGTCACTAAAAAAATCGAAAAAAATTTCGGAAACGCGGAACCGGGGAGAGCGCGCGGCGTTCTGCACCTCGGATAGTGACCTTTTGCCCCCCCGCTCTCGCTATCCACGAAACAGGCCCGGACGCATCCACCCTCCCCCCCCCCGGTGATGCGTCCGGGCCTAATTCGTTTTCCGGGCAGCGGTTTTCGGCGTGATGCCAGTTGCGGAACGAAGGCGCCTGCCGCACATTGATCCCAGAGAGTTCGAGATGGAGACTGAAGATGCGTAAGCTGCTTGCGATGGCGCTGGTTGGCCTCGCCCTGTCGGCGTGCAACACGATCGAGGGCGTGGGCAAGGACGTCAAATCGGCGGGCGACACCGTCGCCAAGACCGCCGACGACGCGAAGTAATTCAGGGCGAAGGGCCTATTCCCCCGCGGCGGCTTCGGCCGCCGCTTCCTTTTCGCGGCGCCGCCGCGTGAACCAGATCGCCACCAGCGACAGGAAATAGAGGCCGCACAGCGGCCCGGCGAGCAGCAGCTGCGAGCCGATGTCGGGCGGGGTCAGCACCGCGGCGACCGCAAACGCCGCCACCACCGCATAGCGCCACGCGCCCTTGAGCTGCTCGTAGGTGACGATGCCCGCGCGCTCGAGCAGCATCAGCAACACCGGCAGCAGGAACGAGATGCCGAACGCGAACAGGAACTGCATCACGAAATCGAGATAGTTGCCGACCGAGGGGAGCGCCTCCTGCTTCACCCCGCCGCCCAGATCGCCCTCGAGCCCGAGCAGGAAGTGCAGCGCCACGGGAATCGCGAAGAAATAGGCCAGCGCCGCCCCCATCACGAACAGCACCGGCGTAGCGAGCAGGAAGGGCAGCAGCGCCTTCTTCTCCTTGCGGTAAAGCCCCGGCGCGACGAACTGCCACAGCTGGTTGGCGATGACCGGGAAGGACAGCATCAGCGCACCGAAGAACCCCACCTTGATCTGGACCAGGAACGCCTCGAAGATCTGGGTGAACACCAGCCGGTCCTGCCCTGCCTCCGCCAGCGGACGGACGAGAATGCCGAAGATAGGCTTGGCGAAATAAAAGCAGACGATGAAGGTCAGCACCAGCGCGAGGACGCAATAGAGCAGGCGACGACGAAGCTCGATCAGATGATCGAGCAGCGGGGCTTCGGTGCCGTCGAGTTCGTTGTCGCTCACGATGCGGCCTTCTTGCGCGGGGCGCGCGGCTTGCGGGCCGGTTTCGCCGGCGTTTCCCCAAGCGCCGCGTCGGCAGCCTCAGGCTTCAGCGCGGGCGGCTCGACCGTCGCGGGCGGCGCGTCCTCGGGCTCGATCACCGCGGGCGCGGTGCCCTCGGCATTGGGATCATAGACCGGCGCGGGCAGCGCCCTTTCGGGGGGATAGTCGCGCATGATCCGCGCATTCTCTTCCGCCCACTTCTTTTCCATCTCGGCCAGCTCGGCCTCGCGGACCATATTGTCGAAGCCGCTGCGGAACTGGCGCGCGACGCCGCGCGCCTTGCCGACCCAGTGACCGACGAAGCGCATTGCCTTGGGAAGATCCTTGGGCCCGATCACCAGCAGGGCGACGATCGCCACCACCAGGAATTCGGGCGCGTTGAAATCGAGCATCTATCGGCCGGTCCGCAAGGCCGCGGCACGGGGCCGCGGCGTGAAGCTCAACGCTCTTCGGTCGTCGAGCGCGTTTCGGTCTGCGGCTGCGGGTCGGCGACGCGCTTCGCCTCGATCTCGGCGGGCTTGGAAGGCGTCTCGTCCTCTTCCGCCATGCCCTTCTTGAACTGCTTGATGCCCTTGGCCACGTCACCCATCATGTTCGAGAAGCGGCTGCCCCCGAACAGAAGGATCACGAGAACACCGACGATCAGCCAGTGCATCAGACTCATACCACCCATCGGAACTCTCCGTTGATTCCCGGGCTATCTAGTCTTCTTCGTCAGCGGTTACCATGGTTTCCGCACCGGAATGCGCGGCCTCGAACGCGAGATCGACGGGATCGAGCAGCCCCGCCGCCCGCAGGTCGTCGATTCCGGGCAGGTCGCGCCGGCTGGCCAGGCCGAAATGCGTGAGGAATTCCGCGGTCGTCGCGAACATCAGCGGCCGCCCCGGCACCTCGCGGCGCCCTGCCGGACGGATCCACCCCGCCTCCATCAGCACGTCGAGCGTGCCCTTGGAAATCTGCACGCCGCGGATCGCCTCGATCTCCGCGCGCGTCACCGGCTCGTGATAGGCGATGATCGCCAGCGTCTCGATTCCCGCGCGGCTGAGCTTGCGGCTGTCCTCGCGGTCGCGGCGCAGGAAGTTGGCGAGATCGGCGGCGGTCTGGAAATGCCAGCGCCCGCCGCGCTCGACCAGCTCGATCCCGCGCCCGGCATAATGTTCGGCCAGCGCGTCGAGCGCCGCCGCCAGATCAACCTCCTCGCCGACATAGGCGCGGATATCGGCGATCGTCAGCGGCTGCTCGGCCGCGAACAGCACGGCTTCCACGGCGCGCATGGTTTCGTCGGGGCGGGTCATAGCTGCGCTGCCTTGAGATAGAGCGGCGCGAACGCCGATTTCTGCCTGAGCTCCACTCGCCCCTGCTTCGCCAGCTCGAGCGCCGCGACGAAGGACGAGGCGAGCGCCGACTTGCGGTAAAGCCCCTCGGCCTCGTCGGGCAGGAAGCTCTCGATCGTGCTCCAGTCGATCCGCTCCCCCACCAGCGACGAGACGCGCGCGATCGCGTCCTCCAGCGTCATCACCGGCCGCACCGCGACGATGTGCATCACCGGCCGGGTGCGCGCGCTGATCTGGCCATAGGCAGAGATCAGGTCATAGATCTCCGCCTGCCAGCGCGATTTGCGGACGACCTTGAGCCCCTCGGGCGCGCCGCGCGGAAAGACGTCGCGGCCCATGCGGTCGCGCGCGACCAGCCGGGCGCCGGCCTCACGCATCGCATTGAGCCGTTCGAGACGGAGCTGGAGGCGGAGGGCGAGCTCTTCGGGGCTCGGCTCGATCTCGGGATCGCGCGGGAGCAGCAGTGCGGATTTGAGATAGGCCAGCCACGCCGCCATCACCAGATAGTCGGCCGCGACCTCGAGCTTCAGCTCGCGCGCCTCGTTCACATAGGTGAGATACTGGTCCACCAGCTGGAGGATCGACAGCTGGCGCAGATCGACCTTCTGGGTGCGCGCGAGCGCGAGCAGCAGGTCGAGCGGCCCTTCCCAGCCGTCGATGTCGATGGTGAGGGATGCGGGGTCGGTCATGCGACAAATCCTCCCCGGAACGGGGAGGGGGACCATCGCGCAGCGATGGTGGAGGGGGCCCGCGGCGCCGGACTCCCTTGCCTTGGGCCCCCTCCACCACGCCGCTTCGCGTCGCGGTCCCCCTCCCC